>NZ_JBSGBE010000035.1:0-69436 GCF_053601075.1 Lentzea sp. NPDC004789
TGTGTTTCTATTACAATATTTGTTAATCTAATCTGTTTTTTTGGTTGGGGGGGGGGGGGGGGGGGCCCCCCCCCCCCCACCCCCGCCCTGGGGGCAAGCCCCCAGACCCCCGGCCCGTTCGGCTAAAACCGCGCCCGACCGAGGAACTCCTTCAGCAAGGCCTCCTCGCCGGACACGTCCAACCCGTCCGGTCCCCGGCGCCGGTACAGCGTCAGCACCAGATCCGCGGCCGGTCCCCGGACGGTCACCGCGCCGGAACCCTCGCCCTCACGAGCCACCGGCTTGTCCCCGGTCAGGTCCACGAGCCACTTCGCGTCGGCGTCGGTCGCCTCGAAGGCCAGCGTGCCGGCGCCGAGCAGTTCGGCGAACTCGGGCCGCCGCAGGAAGACCACGCGCAGCCCGACGTTCATCCACTCCCACAACCCGTCCGCCGCCACCATCGGGTCGACGTCGAACGGCAGCCCCAGCGCCTCGAACACGTCGTGGCGGTGCACCCACGTCTCGTGCGCCATCCGTCGCGCCCAGAACTGCGGTCCCGGCTCGTCGGGGAACAGCACCGCGATCGGCTCGTCCGGTGCGACCTCGCGCATCGCCGCGGCCAGCAGGTCCGCGCCCTCGGTCAGCCAGGGGCCGAGTTGGGCGGCCGTCTCGCCGGCGTACTCCGACACCGAGTGCGCCTTGCTCAGCGAGCGGTCCGCGGTCGGGATCCGCTCCCGGACGAGCTGTTCGATCCACCGGTGCGCGTAGCCGAGGTGACGCAGCAGCTGGTTCAGCGTCCAGTCCGGTGTCGCGGGCACCGGCACGCTCAGATCGGCGTCGGCGAGCCCGGAGACCAGCAGCGCTGTCTGCGCGACGCCCGTGTCGAGCCGTTGCGGGTGAGTCAGCTTCCCCATGGTCAAAAACGTACGCGCTCAAGGAGTTCCGCGAGCAGATCCGCGTCGCCGAACACCTCCAGGCCGTCCACCGGCCGCCGCCGGTAGACCGTCAGCACCAGCTCGGCGACCGGGCCGCGCAACGCCACCGCGGCCTTCTCGTGGTCGTGCCGCACGACCGGGGCGGGGCCGGTGAGGTCGATCAGCAACTCGGCGTCGGTGTCGGTGGCGTGCAGGTGCACCGTGCGGCCCGGTCCGAGCAACGGCGCGGTCTGCTCTGGCGTGCGGTAGAACGCGAGCGGGAGAGCGAGGCCGGCCCACTCCGCCAGCGTGTCGCGGGCGACCTCGGGGTCCAGTTCGTACGGCAGGCCCAGCGCGGTCACGGCGTCCCAGCGGTGCAGGGCGAGCTCGTGCGTCATCCGCCGCGACCACACCTGCGGTCCGGGGTGGCCGCCGAGCGAGGCGATCATGAGGTCCGGATCGACCTCGGACAGCGCCTCCGACAGCGAGGTGGCGCCCTCCACCAGCCACGGCGCCAGGTCGGCGGCCTGCTCGCCGGCGTAGCCCGACACGTCCATGGCCTTGTTGCGGTCGAACGGGATCTCCGGCGTCCGGGTGCGGATCATCTCGTCGGCCCACCGCAGGGCGTAGCCGACGTGGCGGACGAGCTGGTTCACCGTCCAGTCGGGGCAGGACGGGACCTGAACTCCCAGGTCAGCGCCTTCCAGCGACGCGGCGAGCAGGGAAGCCTGGTGGACGATCTCGGCGCAACGGCGCTCGTAGCTCAGCAGGGGCATGCCCTCCAAAGTAGGGACGCCGACCGGCGCCTGGGAGGGGCCCACCGGTCAGCGTTCCGTTTTCGAGCCTACACCATGATCGAACGCTTGTTCGAGTGATCGTTGCTAGGCCAACCGGTTAACCGTTAGTAACAACGGCTACCAAACACCACCCGATCGAGGAAGGATGCGTCGGTCCGCCGCATTCCCTGGAGGAAGTTTTGAGACCCACCCTGCCCGGCGTCGGGACAGCGGTGGCGGCGCTCGTGTTCGCCGCCGTACCCGCCGTCGCCGCGCCCAGCCCCGACGCGCTGATCTCCGAGGTCTACGGAGGTGGCGGCAACTCCGGCGCCACGCTCAAGCAGGACTTCGTCGAGCTCGCCAACAAGGGCACGAGCCCGATCTCCCTGGACGGCTACAGCGTCCAGTACATCTCCGCGACCCCCGGCGCGACCACGCAGTGGGGCGTGACCCCGCTGTCCGGTTCGATCGCGCCCGGCAAGACGTTCCTCGTCGCCGAGGCCAAGGGCACCGGCGGCACCGTCGACCTGCCCGCCCCCGACGCCACCGGTTCGCTCAACATGAGCGCCACCGGCGGCACGATCGCGCTGGTCAACGGCACCGCGGCCCTCACCTGCAAGACGGCCGCCGACTGCGCCGCGGATTCGCGGATCAAGGACCTCGTCGGCTACGGCACCGCGGTCGTCCGCGAGGGCACGGCGGCGCCTGCCCTGAGCAACACCACCTCGGCGTCCCGCGGCACCGGCCTCGCCGACACCGACGACAACTCCGCCGACTTCAAGGCCGGCGACCCGAGCCCGACGAACTCGAAGGGGGAGACGCCTGGCGGAGGCACTCCTCCCGACCCGGACCCCGTGCCCGGCGACAAGCGCGTCCACGACATCCAGGGCGTCACGCGCATCTCGCCGTTCCTCGGCCAGAAGGTCACCAACGTCCCCGGTGTCGTCACCGGCACGCGTGCCACGGGTGACCGCGGCTTCTGGATCCAGGACACGGTCAGCCCGGACAACGACCCGCGCACCAGCGAGGGCATCTTCGTCTACACGGCCGGCAGCGCGCCGACCGTGGCCGTCGGCGACAACGTGCTGGTCAGCGGCACCGTCGCGGAGTACCGGCCGGGTGGTGAGACGGGCTCCAACCAGACCCTCACCGAGATCGCCCAGGCCACCACGATCACCCTGTCGAAGGGCAACCCCGTCCCGGCGCCGGTCGTGCTGAAGAACATCCCGGCCGGCTACCTGCCCGCACCGGGCGGCAGCATCGAGCAGCTCCCGCTGGAGCCGGACAAGTACGGCCTCGACTACCTCGAGTCGCTCGAAGGCACGCTGGTCCAGGTCGACGACGCCCGCGTGGTCGGCCCGAGCAACGCGTTCGGCGAGGTCTGGGTGACCGTCAACCCCGACCAGAACCGCAACGAGCGCGGCGGCACCACCTACACCGGTTACGACCAGCCCAACAGCGGCCGGCTGAAGATCAAGGCCACGCCGATGCCGGTCTCCAACGTCGGTGACGTGTTCGCCGGCGCGACCGTCGGCGCCATCGAGTACACGAACTTCGGCGGCTACACGCTGGCCGCGCTGTCGTTGGGTCAGCACGTCTCCGGCAACCTGCAGCGCGAGATCACCGCGCCGCAGAAGGAGAGCGAGCTCTCCGTCGCGACCTACAACGTCGAGAACCTCGACCCGTCCGACCCGCAGGAGAAGTTCGACCGGCTCGCCGACGGCGTCACGACCAACCTGCGCAGCCCGGACGTCGTTGTGCTGGAGGAGATCCAGGACAACAACGGCGCGGTCAACGACGGCACCGTCGCGGCCGACCAGACGCTGCAGAAGTTCTCCGACGCGATCGTCGCCAAGGGCGGCCCGCGCTACCAGTGGCGCGAGATCGACCCGGAGAACCTCAAGGACGGCGGCGAGCCCGGCGGCAACATCCGCGTCGGCTTCTTCTTCAACCCGCAGCGGGTGTCCTTCGTGGACCGTCCCGGCGGTGACTTCAAGACCCCGGTCGAGGTCGTGAAGAAGAACGGCCGCGCCGCGCTGTCCATCTCACCCGGCCGGGTCGACCCGCTGAACGACGCGTGGGCGAACAGCCGCAAGCCGCTCGCCGGTGAGTTCAAGTTCCGCGGCCGCACGGTCTTCGTGGTCGCGAACCACTTCAACTCCAAGGGCGGCGACGAGGCCATGCACGGCCGCAACCAGCCGCCGGCCCGTTCCTCCGAGGTGCAGCGCGCCAAGCAGGCGGCGGCGTTGAAGGCGTTCACCGAGCAGATCCGCGCGATCGACAAGGGCGCCAACGTGATCCTCGCCGGCGACCTGAACGACTACCAGTTCTCGCCCGCGGTGAAGACGCTGACCGGCGACGGCAACCTCAAGGCGCTGATCGAGACGCTGCCCGTGAACGAGAGGTACAGCTACGTCTTCGAGGGCAGCTCGCAGACGCTCGACCACCTGCTGATGAGCAAGAACATCACGCGCTTCAGCTACGACGTGGTGCACATCAACGCCGAGTTCGCCGACCAGGCGAGCGACCACGACCCGCAGATCGTGCACGCCCGCCCGTCCACGGGCGACGCGAACGTCGACCGGATCGTGTTCGCCCTCGAGGACATCCTCGACTGCCTGAAGAAGTGACCGCCCGTCGCCGCCGCGTCATCCACCCGATGACGCGGCGGCGGCCGCGACCGCGGCGGCCGCGACCCCGGCCTGAATCGCCTCGACCGCCCTGCGCACGGCCTCTCCCGCCCAGCTGCCGGCGGCGATCTCCCTGGCCCGCCTGGTCATCTCGCGCCGGTCGCCGTCGAACACCTTGTGCACGGCCTTCACCGCGTGCAGCAACGTGATCAACGAGCCCGTGCGTGCATCCGGTGTGCGGTACCCGAGCGCGACCTCGCCGACCGCCTGCCTGACCTCGGCGAACCTCGCCTCGTCGGTGATCACGTAGCTCTTCGCCGGGAAGATCCCGAGCACCTTCCTCGGCTCCACCCGCACGACGCCCCGGCCTTCCAGCTGCGCGATCACGTTGTCCCGCAACCGTTTCCGCAGGCGTTCCACCGCCCGCTGCGGCTTCATCGGCTTGTCGAGCCTCGTCACCGACTCCTGCAGCAACGGGTCCCGCAACGGCGTCGGATCGACGACCCGCACCTTCTTGCCGTTCGGCTCGAACGCGACCCGGCCCGAGTTCACCAGTTCGATGAGCACGGCACCGGCGAGCGCGTTCTCCACCGACGTCGAGTCGGCCAGCGAACGGCCGCTCTCATTGTCGATGAACAACAACATCAGGTCTTCTGCCAGCATCTCAGCTCGAACCCCCTGCCGTCGTGATCGTGGCGGCGACCGTCATCGCCCTGAGCGCGCCTGGACTGCCCTCCACGGCCTTCTGTCGTGGACAGGAGCATGAGGTCCTCGGGCAGCATGCCCTCATAACGCACGGAGGGTGCCGACCGTTGCAAGTCGGAGCCCTCAGCGGTCTTGACCGAACTGGTTCAATTCGCATGCTGATTGTTGAAATTGAAAGGACTTTTTGTGCGAGTAGCACCCCTCGTTGCGGGACTTGTGGTCGCCACCTTGCTCGGGACCGCGGCCACGGCCACTGCCGCCACGGACGAAGTGAGCGCGGTCTGTCCCGTGAAGCTGAAGTGGTACAACGGCCAGTGGTCGGGTTGTTACCAGGCCGGCTCTCACGGCATCAACAACAAGGTGGTCAAGGCGGTCATGGTGAGCCAGCACCACGAAGCGACGGTGTACTGGCGAGGCGACAATCCCGTGTACGGCTATGGCCCCGGAACGCATGACACCAGCCACATCGACAACAACGTCATCCAATTGGACGTTCGCTGAGACTCGCAGATGGCAGAGGCCCGGTCACCTGAGCAGGTGCCGGGCCTCTGGCCTGAGCGGAGGATACGGGATTTGAACCCGTGAGGGTGTTAACCCAACACGATTTCCAATCGTGCGCCCTAGGCCACTAGGCGAATCCTCCGTGGCAGAGCCTACCGGACGGGTGTTCGGCAACCCAAAACGGGGGTGGACGGAGGTTGTCCACAGGTGTGGACAACACTGTGGGCAACTCGAACACACGTTCGACCGGAACCGTTCGCTACACTGACTGCGGACCTCGTGCGGCACACATCTCGCGAACCTCCCCAGGGCCGGAAGGCAGCAAGGATAAGCGGGCTCTGGTGGGTGCACGGGGTCCCCTTTTTCTGTCGGTGGTCACCGGTACTGTCTCGGGCGTGGCGCTCGCTCTGTATCGCAAGTACCGTCCGGCCACGTTCTCCGAGGTCGTCGGCCAGGAGCACGTGACCGAACCCCTGCGCACCGCCCTGGCGGCAGGCCGGGTCAACCACGCGTACCTGTTCAGCGGCCCGCGAGGCTGCGGCAAGACCTCCTCGGCGCGCATCCTGGCCCGCTCGCTCAACTGCGTGCGGGGCCCGACGCCCGATCCGTGCGGCGAGTGCAACTCGTGCATCGGCCTGGCCCCCAACGGCACCGGCAGCGTCGACGTCGTCGAGCTCGACGCCGCCTCCCACGGTGGCGTGGAGGACGCTCGCGATCTCCGCGACAAGGCCTTCTACGCCCCGGCGGAGGCCCGCTACCGCGTCTTCATCATCGACGAGGCGCACATGGTCACCACGCAGGGCTTCAACGCCCTGCTCAAGATCGTGGAAGAGCCGCCGGACCACCTGATCTTCATCTTCGCCACCACGGAGCCGGACAAGGTCCTCCCGACCATCCGCTCCCGCACGCACCACTACCCGTTCCGCCTGATCCCGCCGGGCGTCATGCGCACCCTGCTGGAACGCAACTGCGCGGCAGAGGGCGTCGCCGTGGAGCCGGCCGTCTTCCCCCTGGTGATCCGCGCGGGCGGTGGCTCGGCCCGCGACACCCAGTCCGTGATGGACCAGCTCCTCTCCGGCGCGGGCCCCGACGGGGTGAAGTACGAGCGCGCGATCACCCTCCTGGGGGTCACCGACTCCGCTCTGATCAACGACGTGGTCGACGGCCTGGCCGCGGGCGACGGCGCCGCGGTCTTCGGCACCATCGACCGCCTCGTGGAAGCGGGTCACGACCCCCGCCGCTTCGCCAGCGACCTCCTGGACCGCCTGCGCGACCTGGTCCTGCTCTGCGCCGTCCCCGACGCGGCCGACCGCAACCTGGTCAGCGCCCCGGAAGACGAGCTGGCCACCATGTCGGCCCAGGCGGAACGGATCGGCCCGGCGACCCTCACCCGCTACGCCGAGATCGTCCACACTGGACTGGTCGAGATGCGCGGCGCCACGGCCCCGCGCCTGCTCCTCGAACTCCTGGTCTCCCGCATGCTCCTGCCGTCGGTGAGCCAGTCGGAGGCCGCACTGCTCCAACGCCTGGAACAACTGGAACGCCGCCCCCCGGCCGCCATCGCCGCGGGAGCCGACGCTCCACCCGCAGGTGGCCCGGTCTTCACCCGCCGGTCCCAGCAACCTCAGGCAGCCGAGCCCGCGCAGCACGCAGAACCACCCCGCCAGGCCGCGCCGGCCGCCGCGATCCCGCCCCAGTCGGTGGCACCTCCGCAGACCTACGCGCCGCCGCAGGCTCAGGCAACGCCGCACGCCCAGGCAGGCCCGCAGGCTCAGGCAACGCCGCACGCCCAGGCAGGCCCGCAGGCTCAGGCAACGCCGCATGCCCAAGCTGGGCCGCAAGCCCAAGCCGCCCCGCAGTCCCAGGCGGCACCGCAAACTCAGCCACCGGCGCAGCCCCAGCCGTCAGCCGAGGTTTCCGCGGCACCCGCCGCGACCGGCGGCCTGGACGCGACGGCGGTCCGCCGGGTCTGGTCGGAACTGCTGTCCGCGGTCCGCTCCTCAAGCCGCAGCACCGAGGCGATGCTGACCAACGCCATGGTCAGCGAGGTGGACGGCAACGTGGTCACCATCGCCCACACCTCGGCTCCGCTGGCCCGCCGCCTGGCCGAGCCCCGCAACACCGAGGCCATCGCCAACGCTCTCGCCACCGTCCTCGGCGGCACCTGGCAGGTCCGCTGCATCCACGGCACCCCCGGCGCCACGCCCCAGGCCACCACCCCGCCGAAGGCCCCGCGTCCGGCCCCGACGCGCCCGAGCCAGGCCCAGAACGCCCGTCAGCCGGAGCCCCAGCGCCAGGCCGCCCCGAGGCCACCGGCGGACGACGTCCCTCCGCCCCCGGAACCGCCGGAGCCCGACGAACCGCTCCCGCCGGAACCGGACGACGAAGAGGCGATGCTGGCCGAAGCGGCCCGCCCGGTGGACCCGGACTCCGTCAGCAAGGAGCAGGATCCGGAAGCGGTGATGCTCAAGCTGCTGGCCGACGAACTGGGCGCCCGCCCGCTGAAGAAGGCGTAGCCGGCCGAGGCCGTACGCTGGAACACACCCCAAGAGCAGCGAGAGAGGACCAGCGGTGCAACCCGGTCAGTTCGACATGCAGGCCCTGCTCCAGCAGGCCCAGAACATGCAGCAGCAGATGGCGACCGCCCAGGAAGAGCTGGCCAACACCGAGGTCACCGGCAACGCGGCCAACGGTCTGGTGACCGCGACGGTCACCGGCGGCGGCGAGCTCGTCAACCTCGCCATCGACCCGAAGATCGTCGACCCGGACGACGTGGAGACCCTCCAGGACCTCGTCATCGCCGCGATCAAGGACGCCAACACCAAGGCCCAGCAGCTGGTGGAGCAGAAGCTCGGCCCGCTGGCCCAGGGCGGCCTCGGCGGCCTGCTCGGCTGACCTGACTTCCTCGCGGCCACGAAGACCGGCAAAGAGACGGCGAAGAAATGTACGAGGGCCCGGTACAGGACCTGATCGACGAGCTGGGCAGGCTTCCCGGCGTGGGCCCGAAGAGCGCCCAGCGGATCGCCTTCCACCTCCTGGCAACCGAACCGGCCGACATCGAACGGCTGCAGAGCGCGCTCCAGAAGGTCAAGGAAGGCGTGGTCTTCTGCGACGTCTGCGGCAACGTGTCCGCCGAGACGACGTGCCGCATCTGCCGCGATCCGAAGCGGGACCTGTCGCTGGTCTGCGTGGTCGAGGAGCCGAAGGACGTTCAGGCGATCGAGCGCACCAGGGAGTTCAAGGGGCGCTATCACGTGCTGGGCGGCGCGCTCGACCCGCTCAGCGGGGTCGGGCCGGATCAGCTTCGCATCCGTCAGCTGCTCAACCGGATCGGCACGGCCACCAACGGTGTGGACATCTCCGAGGTCATCATCGCCACGGATCCCAACACCGAGGGGGAGGCCACGGCCACCTACCTGGTCCGGATGCTCCGCGACTTCCCGGGGCTGACCGTCACGCGGCTGGCCAGCGGCCTGCCGATGGGCGGCGACCTGGAGTTCGCGGACGAGCTCACCCTGGGACGTGCGCTATCTGGTCGCCGGAGCATGTGAACAGCGCTCCACCGCGACTGGGCGACACCCGCCTGGTCGCGGTGGACGGACCGTCCGGCGCGGGCAAGTCGACGTTCGCGAAGCTCCTCGCCCGGCAGCTCGACGCCCAGCTGATCAAGACCGACCACTTCGCGACGTGGGAGGACCCGACGACGCGGTGGTGGCCCACCCTCGTGCGGGCGCTCGACGCCGTGGCGGAGGGTCGGCCGGGGCGCTATCGCAAAGCTGACTGGTCCCAAGGCTTTCCGCGGGTGGGCGAAGGCCCCGAGGTGGTCATCCATCCACAAAGGACCATCATCCTGGACGGCTTCTCCTCGGCCAGGAAAGCGAACCGCCGGCTCAGCCTCGCGATCTTCGTCGACCACGGTGACGAGAAGGCCAGGCTGGAACGCGCCGTGGCCAGGGACGGGGAGAAGCACCGCGAGGACTTCATCCGCTGGCAGCAGTACGAAAGAGGCTGGTTCGCGGTCGACGAGACCAGGGCGAGAGCCGACTACGTCGTCACTTCGAGCTGAGCGCGGACCACGCCTGCTTCCGGGGTGCCGATCTCGCTGAACACCTCCAGCGACGATGCCCAGTAGCCGCGGGCGCCTTCCACCTCACCCAGTGCGGCGGAGGCGTCGCCCGCCAGCTGCAGCGCCCTCCCGTACACCCACCGGTGCCCGGAGTTCGAGCCGACGGACGCGGCGCGCAGCGCACATTCGAGGGCCTGGGAGGCGTCGGCGGTGTCGAGGTGGATTCGCCCGAGGACGAGCAGCACCTCCATCTCCGCCAGCCGGAACTGCGACCGGCCCGCCTCGACCAGGGCCGTGGTGGCCATCGACAGCGCCTCCTCGTACCGGCCCGCCCCCCGGTACGCGGACGCGAGGCCGCGGCGCGCGGAGCAGATGCCCCACGAGTAACCGGTCTCCAGGCCGATCGCGAGGGCCGACGAGAACTGCTCGATCGCCTCGTCGAGCCGTCCCGCGCCTTCCAGCGCGCGGCCGAGCAGGTTCATCGAGTCGCAGACGCTCTTGACGTTCTCCAGGTCGTGGGCGATCCGCATGGCGGCGGACGCCTCGACGGCCGCCTCGTCATAGCGGCCGCGCATGATCAGCGTGATGGCCAGGCCCTCGTGCTGCGTGTGGCCGAAGTTGCGGGCGGCCGCACGTTCGTACAGCTCGCTCGCGCGCGCGAAGTAGGACGCGCCGAGGTCTGGCCTGCCGCGCCACGCGTGGACCTCGCCCAACGCGCGCATGGAGTTCGCCTGGGTGATCCACGAGTCGATGCGCGTGCCGGCTTCCAGGGCCTCTTCGAACGTCGCGGCCGCCCGGTCGAGCTGGCCCAGCTGCATGTAGACGCCGCCGAGGTTGAACAGGGCGTTGGCCTGCACCTGGAAGGCCCCGATCCGGCGGGTGATCACCAGCGCGCGTTCGAGGTGGTCGGCGGCGTGTTCGAGCTCGCCGAGGTCGATGTAGACGCTGCCGGCGTTGGACAGCACCGCGGCCTCGGCCTCGGGCAGGTCGATGTGCTCCTGCAGGGCGATGGCCTGCTGGTAGTAGCCGAGCGCGTTGCGGTGCTGGCCCGTCACCCAGTACAGCGTGCCCAGCGACGACAGCATCGCGAGCTGCCCGAGCTCGTCCCGCGGCGAACGCGCGCCGAGCAGCCCGGCCTTGGCGGTCTCGCGCCACTCCGCGGTCAGGCCCTGCGTGTAGAAGTAGCCGCGCAACGCGTCGGCCAGCTGCCACGGAGAGTTCTCCGGATCACGCTCGACGGCGTGCGCGACCAGGGCCACGAGGTTGGCGCGTTCGACGTCCAGCCAGGTCAGCGCCTCGGTGGAGGTGGAGAACGTCCGCGGCACCACGCCGTCCAACGGCGCCGGGCGCGGGAAGCGGAACAGCGTCGACTTCATCGCGGCCGTCGCGTTGTCGACCGAGCGCACCGCCCAGTCCAGCAGCCGCCGCAACGCGAGTCGCGAGTCCGCGCGGCCCTCCTCGAACGCCAGCCGCTCGGCCGCGTAGTCGCGCAGCAGGTCGTGGAACTGGTAGCGGGACGGCGCGTGGTTCGAGATCAGGTTCGCGGTGGCGAGCCGGTCCAGCCGCCGGCGGGCGTCCTGGGTGGTCAGTCCCGACAGCGCCGCCGCCATCTCGGGCGTGAAGTCCGTGCCGGGAACCAGCGACAGCAACCGGAACATCTGCGCGAGCTCGGGCTTGAGCGCCGTGTAGGAGAGGTCGAACGCGGCGTGCACCGCGACCCGTTCGTCGCCCTCCACCGCCAGCGCCGCGAGCCGGTTGCCCGCCCGCAGCTCCTCCACGTAGTCCGCGATGGACAGTTCCGGACGCGACACGAGGTTGGCCGCAGCGATACGCAAAGCCAATGGCAGGTGCGCGCACAACGCGGACAGCTCCAGTGCGGCGTCCTCCTGGGACGCCACCTCGTCTGCGCCCAGGATGCCGGCGAGCAGGGCCTTGGTCTCGTCCCAGTCGAGCACGTCCAGCCGCACGTTCGAGGCGGCGTGCGACACGGCCAGACCGCGCAGCGTGTCGCGTGAGGTCACCAGCACCGCGCACCCCGGCGAACCGGGCAGCAGCGGCCGGATCTGCTCGGCCGACGACGCGTTGTCCAGCAGCAACAGCACGCGCTGACCGGTCAGGGTCGACCGGAACATCGCCTCCTGCTCGTCCTGGTCGAGCGGCACCTGGTCGGGCTCGGTCCCGAGCGCGCGCAGGAACCGCGGCAGCACGTCGACCGCGCTCAACGGCGGCCCCGGGGCGTATCCGCGCAGGTTGACGTACAACTGACCGTCCGGGAAGTCCGCCCGCATCTGGTGCGCCGCGTGCACCGCCAGCGCCGTCTTGCCCACACCGGGCGGCCCGGCCAGCGTGACCACCGGGACGCCCTGGGCGGTCCGCAGCAGCGCGACGATCAACGACACGGCCTCGTCGCGGCCCACGAAGTCGGGGATGTCCGCGGGCAGCTGCGACGGCACCACCCGTTCGGGTTTGGACGCCACCACCGGCGCGCCGGACGACGCCGCGGCCACCGCGTCGATCGACCCGGACAGCACCTGGCCGTGCACGCGCCGCAGCTCGTCACCGGGGTCGATGCCCAGCTCGTCGCCCAGCAGCCGGGAAACGCGCTGGTAGGCGGCGAGCGCCTCGCTCTGCCGGCCGGACCGGTACAGCGCCACCATCAGTTGCGCCCAGAACCGCTCGCGCAACGGGTGTTCGCTGGTCAGCCGGGACAGCTCCGCGACCAGCTCGCCGTGGCGGCCCAGTTCGAGGTCGACTTCGACCCGGCGTTCCAGCACGTGCAGGCGGCGTTCGTTCAGCCGCGGCACCTCGTCGCGGTGCAGGATCTCCGACGGCACGTCGACCAGCGCCGGACCCCGCCAGAGCCCGAGCGCGGCGGCGAACGCGGCCGAGGCGGCCTGCAGGTTCCCGGCGGCGCGCTCCTGCTCGCCCTGGTCGATCAACGGCTCGAAGCGCATCAGGTCGATCGTCTTCTCGTCGACGTCGATCAGGTACCCGTCCGGGACGGTCCTGATCGGCACCGACGGCCCGAGCAGCTGTCTCAGGCGCATCACGTAGGTCTGCAGGGTGGCTCTGGCGCGGGCGGGCGGGTCGTCGCCCCACACGTTGGCGGCGAGCTCGTCCACGGACACCGACGTGCCCGCACGCAGCAACAACGACACCAGCAGCGCCCGTTGACGACCGGCGCGGACCAGCAGTGGTTCGGAGTCGAGGAGGACCTGGAGGGGGCCGAGGACGCGGAACTCGACCTGCCTGCTCATGCGACCTCCTCCGCGTGTCGTTGTTGTTTCTACAGCCTAGGAGAGCGTTCGACGCATCTGACGTGCTCACGTTGGGTCAGCGAACGTGCGCCGGACGTATCAGAATGCCTGGTCTAGTGGCCGGATCGTGACCTGAGTTAACACGGGAGGGGTATGTACAACGGTTATGGTCGGCGACCACACCGTGAGATGTGCGGATTGTCCAAGGGGTGTTTGATGGTCCACTCAGTAACGGCTCGCCGCCGTTGGGTCGCCGCGATCGGCTTCCTCAGCGTCGGCGCGCTGGCCCTGTCCGGTTGCGCGCAATCGCAGCGCGACACCGGTGGCGGCGGTAAGCAGGGCGGCACGCTGACCTTCGGTGCCGCGGGTGCGCCGAAGCTCTTCGACCCGTTCTACGCGACGGACGGCGAGACCTTCCGGGTCTCTCGCCAGATGTACGAGGGCCTGGTCGGCTTCAAGGCCGGTACCGCCGAGGTCGAGCCCGCGCTGGCGACCAAGTACGAGCCCAGCGCCGACGGCAAGACGTGGACCTTCACCCTCCGGGAGGGCGTGAAGTTCCACGACGGCACCGCCTTCAACGCCGAAGCCGTCTGCTTCAACTTCGACCGCTGGTACAACCAGAAGGGCGCCGCGCAGAGCGACGCCGTCTCGCAGTACTGGCTGGACAACTTCGGCGGGTTCAAGGACACGCCGGACAAGCCCTCGCTGTACAAGTCCTGCACGGCCAAGGACGCCAAGACCGCGGTCATCGAGCTGAACGAGGTCACCTCGCAGTTCCCGTCGGTCCTCGGCTTCACGTCGTTCTCCATCTCCAGCCCCGAGGCGCTGAAGAAGTACGACGCGGACAACGTCCAGGCCGCCGGTGACGCGTTCACCTACCCGGCGTACGCGAACGAGCACCCGACCGGCACGGGCCCGTTCAAGTTCGGCAAGTACGACAAGGCCAACAACACGGTGGAACTCGTGCGCAACGAGGACTACTGGGGCACCAAGGCCAAGCTGGACAAGATCGTCTTCAAGATCATCCCGGACGAGACCGCCCGCAAGCAGGCGCTCAAGGCCGGTGACATCGACGGTTACGACCTGCCGAACGCGGCCGACTGGGCCGGCCTGAAGTCCGACGGCTTCAACGTCGCGATCCGCCCGGCGTTCAACGTGTTCTACCTGGGCATCAACCAGAAGAACAACCCGAAGCTCGCCGACCTCAAGGTCCGTCAGGCGATCATGTACGCGATCAACCGCGAGCAGCTGGTCAAGTCGCAGCTGCCCGAGGGTGCCAAGGTCGCGACGCAGTTCATGCCGGACACGGTGAACGGCTACAACAAGGACATCAAGGCCGCCGGCTACGACCCCGAGAAGGCGAAGTCGCTGCTCAAGGAAGCCGGCGCCGAGAACCTGAAGCTCAAGTTCTACTGGCCGTCCGAGGTCACCCGCCCGTACATGCCGTCCCCGAAGGACCTGTTCGGCGCGATCTCCGGCGACCTGCAGAAGGTCGGCATCACGTTCGACGTCGTCACCAAGCCGTGGAACGGTGGCTACCTGACCGACGTCGACAACCACGTCCCGGACCTGTTCCTGCTCGGCTGGACCGGTGACAACGGCACCGCGCACAACTGGGTCGGCACGTTCTTCGGCCGCACCGACAACCGCTTCAGCACGGGTGTGTCGGCGTGGGGCAAGACCCTCGCGGACGACCTGGCCAAGGCCAACTCCGAGCCGGACGAGGGCAAGCGGACCAAGCTGTACGAGGACATCAACAAGCGGATCATGGAGGAGTACCTCCCCGCGATCCCGATCTCGCACTCCCCGCCCGCTCTGGTGTTGAAGTCGGACATCAAGGGTGTCGTTCCGAGCCCGTTGACCGACGAGAAGTTCGGCTCGGCCTCCAAGGGCTGACCGAGCCAGCTCCCACCACAAGAGAACAACGGGGTAGCTCAAGTGCTCCGCTACACGATTCGGCGGCTGGTTCAGCTGGTCGGCGTGGTGCTGGTGCTCTCGATGTTGCTCTTCGCGTGGTTGCGACTTCTCCCAGGAGGGCCGGTTTCGGCCCTCCTGGGAGAACGCGCTACGCCGGAGTCGCGCGAGGCCCTCACCAAGCAGCTCGGCCTTGATCAGCCGATCTTCCTGCAGTACTTCAAGTTCCTCGGTCGCGCGGCGACCGGTGACTTCGGCGTCTCCACCGGCGTCCAGCCCGGTGACTCGGCGCTCGACATCTTCCTGCAGCGGTTCCCCGCGACGATCGAGCTCAGCTTCTTCGCGATCGTGATCGCGATCGCGGTCGGCGTCCCGCTCGGCTACCTCGCCGCGAAGCGCCGCGGCGGCTGGTTCGACAACCTCAGCGTCATCGGCTCGCTGATCGGTGTCGCGGTGCCGGTGTTCTTCCTGGCCTACCTGCTCAAGGACGTGGCGTCGTCGGCGCTCGGCCTGCCGTCGCAGGGCCGCCAGGACGCCATCGACGCCACGCGCGTCACCGGCTTCTTCACCCTCGACGGCATCATCACCGGCGAGTGGGACGCGACCCTCAACGCGTTGGAGCACCTGATCCTGCCGGCGATCGCGCTGGCCACGATCCCGTTCGCGGTGATCTTCCGGATCACCCGCGCGGCCGTGCTGGACGTGCTCGACGAGGACTTCGTGCGCACCGCCGAGTCGAAGGGCCTCACCGCACCGGTGATCCGCCGCCGGCACGTGCTGCGCAACGCGATGCTGCCGGTCGTCACGACGATCGGTCTGCAGACGGGCGCGCTGCTCTCCGGCGCGGTGCTCACCGAGAAGGTGTTCTCGTTCGCCGGTGTCGGGCAGGCGCTCGCCATCGGGTTCGAGCGGCGCGACTACCCGGTGCTGCTGCTGTTGATCATCATGGCCACCATCGTCTACGTCGTGGTGAACCTGCTGGTCGACCTCTCGTACGCGCTCATCGACCCGCGCATCAGGACGAGGTGAGCGCAGTGGTACTCGGAGTGTCCAAGAAGGAAAAGATCGACGACCTCGCGGAGTCCGCGGGCGTCTCGCTCGCCGCGAGCGCGTGGAAGAGGCTGCGCCGCAGCCCGGTGTTCATCACCGGCGCGGTGATCATCGGCATCTTCGTCGCGCTGTCGCTGCTCTCGCCGTGGATCGCCCCGCACGACCCGTCCGACAAGATGCTGATCGAGCAGGTCGTCAAGGCGCGCAACGAGATCCCGCCGCCGCAGCCGGGCCACCCGCTCGGCGGTGACCTGCAGGGCCGCGACTTCCTGTCGCGCCTGCTGGTCGGCTCGCAGCAGACGCTGGTCGTCGGCGTCGGCGCGACGCTGATCGGCCTGACCGGCGGCCTGATCCTGGGCACGCTCGCGGGTGCGATCGGCGGCTGGGTCGACTCGGCCGTCATGCGGCTCGTCG
Source organism: Lentzea sp. NPDC004789 (assembly GCF_053601075.1). Lineage (NCBI taxonomy): Bacteria > Bacillati > Actinomycetota > Actinomycetes > Pseudonocardiales > Pseudonocardiaceae > Lentzea > Lentzea sp. NPDC004789. The sequence continues at coordinate 16,207 of NZ_JBSGBE010000035.1, forward strand.
ACGTCATGCTCTCGCTGCCGTCGCTGCTGCTCGCGTTCTCGATCGCGGCGATGTTCGCCAAGCCCAGCCAGTTCACCGTGATCCTCGCGGTCGCGATCGTGCAGATCCCGGTGTTCGCCCGGTTGCTCAGAGGCTCGATGCTCGCGCAACGGCACAGCGACCACGTGCTGGCGGCGACCGCGCTCGGCGTGAAGAAGGGCGCGATCGTGTTCCGGCACATGCTGCCGAACTCGCTCAGCCCGGTGATCGTGCAGTCCACGCTCGTGCTGGCGACCGCGATCATCGAGGCGGCCGCGCTGTCGTTCCTCGGCCTCGGCAACCCGGACGACCGGATCCCGGAGTGGGGGCAGATGCTCGGCGACGTCCAGAACGTCTTCGACACGCATCCGCAGCTCGCCGCGTACCCGGCCGTCTGCATCATCATCGTCGCGCTCGGCTTCACCCTGATGGGCGAGACGCTGCGCGAGGCCCTCGATCCGAAGAACAGGCGGTGAGTCGTCGTGGCACTGCTCGAAGTTCGTGACCTCACCGTCGTGTTCCAGCGCAGGGGCGAGGAGCCGTTCCGCGCGGTCGACGGCGTCAGCTTCGACGTCGAACCCGGCCAGACCGTCGGTCTCGTCGGCGAGTCGGGCTGCGGCAAGTCGGTGACCTCGCTGGCGATCATGGGCCTGCTGCCCAAGCGCGGTACCAAGATCACCGGCACGGTGTCGTACGACGGCGTGGACCTGCTGAAGCTCTCCGACAAGGAGATGCGCGACCGTCGTGGCCGCGACCTCGGCATGGTCTTCCAGGACCCGCTGTCGTCGCTCAACCCCGTCGTCCCGATCGGCCTGCAGGTCACCGAGGTGCTCGAACGGCACCGCGGCATGCCCCGCAAGGAGGCCATGACCGAGGCGAAGGACCTGCTCGACAAGGTCGGCATCCCGGACCCGAACCGGCGGCTCAAGGAGTACCCGCACCAGCTCTCCGGTGGCATGCGGCAGCGCGCGTTGATCGCGATCGCGCTGGCGTGCCGGCCGAAGCTGCTGATCGCGGACGAGCCGACGACGGCGCTGGACGTGACCATCCAGGCCCAGATCCTGTCGCTGATGAAGGAACTGGTGCAGGACCTCGGCACCGCGCTCGTGATGATCACCCACGACCTGGGTGTCGTCGCCGGCCTGTGCGACGAGGTGAACGTGCTGTACGGCGGCAAGGTGGTCGAGAAGGCCATGCGGCACAAGCTCTTCGCCGAGCCGCGCCACCCGTACACGCACGGTCTGCTGGCCTCGATCCCGCGTCTGGACGCGGCCCCCGGCGAGAAGCTGACGCCGATCAAGGGCTCCGTCGCGGACAACATCCCGTGGGCTCAGGGCTGCGCGTTCGCACCCCGTTGCCCGAACGCGCTGGACGTCTGCCACACGGAGACGCCTGCCGAGGAAGACCAGCTGGGCCGTCTGCTCCGCTGCCACAACCCGGTGGTTCCGGGAACTCCCGCCGCCGAGGAGGTGCCGGTGTGAGCGAGACCCTGGTGTCCGTCCAGGACATGAAGGTGCACTTCCCGATCAAGCGCGGTGTCTTCTTCGACAAGACCGTCGGCCACGTCTACGCGGTCGACGGCGTCGACCTCGAGATCAAGCGGGGCGAGACCTACGGCCTCGTGGGCGAGTCCGGCTGCGGCAAGTCCACCCTCGGGCGGGCGATGCTGCGGTTGAACGAGCCGACCGCGGGCAAGATGGTCTTCGACGGCCAGGACTTCTCGGCCCTGAAGGGCGAGGACCTGCGCAAGATGCGGCGCCGGATCCAGATGGTGTTCCAGGACCCGCTGTCCTCTTTGGACCCGCGCCAGTCCGTGGAGTCGATCCTGGTCGAGGGCCTGCGGGCGCACGACCTGGACAAGGGCAAGGAGTCCACGTCCAAGCGGCTGCGCGAGCTGCTCGCGGCCGTGGGCCTGCCGTCCACCGCGCTGCGCAAGTACCCGCACGAGTTCTCGGGCGGTCAGCGGCAGCGCATCGGCATCGCCCGCGCACTGGCGCTGGAGCCGGACCTGATCGTCGCCGACGAACCGGTGTCCGCGCTGGACGTGTCGGTGCAGGCCCAGGTCGTGAACCTGCTGGAGGAGCTGCAGGAGCAGTTCGGCCTGACCTACCTGGTGATCGCGCACGACCTCGCGGTCGTGAAGCACATCTCCGACCGGGTGGGCGTGATGTACCTCGGCGGCCTGGTCGAGGAGGCCACCTCCGAGGACCTCTACGCCGAGCCGCTGCACCCGTACACGCGGGCGCTGCTGTCCGCGATCCCGGTGCCCGACCCGGTGGTCGAGGACCGGCGCGAGCGGATCCTGCTGGCGGGCGACCTCCCGTCGCCGGCCAACCCGCCGTCGGGCTGCCGGTTCCACACCCGGTGCCCGTGGCGGCAGGCGTCCCGCTGCGACACCGAACGCCCGGCGCTGCGCGAGCTCAAGCCTGGCCACAAGGTGGCGTGCCACTACGCCGAGCAGATCCAGTCCGGTGAGATCCAGCCGCACGAGGTGAAGCCGATCCTCATCGAGGAGGACGACGGCATCTCGCCGGACGTCCCGCTCGTGGGGCCGGCCTCCGTCACCGAGGCGCTCAACCCGTAGTCGCGGACGCCACGCGGGGACCTTTCGTACTGCATGAGAGTACGAAAGGTCCCCGCGTGGCTCACCCCAGTGGCTACTGGGGCTCTAGTGGGTGATGCTCCAGTGTTCTGGTGGACAGTCGTGGGGCGATCCTGATGAGGGCTGCCGAGATCGCGTCCGTCGACGGGCTCGAAGGAGTCACGATCGGACGGCTCGCGGTCGAGCTCGGCCTGAGCAAGAGCGGCGTCTTCTCGCACTTCGGCGCCAAGGAAGAGCTGCAGATCTGCACCGTGCACGCCGCCGCGGAGATCTTCGCGCGGGAGGTCGTGATCGCCGGTGGTTCCGCTGTGGACCTGTGCGACCGCTGGCTCGACTACTCGAAGCGCCGCGTGTTCCCCGGCGGCTGCTTCTTCGTCGTGACGCGCTCGGAGTTCGCCGCCCGTCCCGGCCGCGTGCGCGACGCGTTGATGCTCTTCAACCTGCGCTGGATCTCGCTGCTGGAACGGCTGTGCGGTGACGCGCAGCTGGCGTTCGAAGTGGACGCCCTGCTGGCCGCCGCCGACCGTTTCGCGGTGCTCTACGACGACGCGTCGGCGTACGAGAGAGTGCGGTCGGCGTTGCGCGCACGGATGACCATGCCGACGGGGATGGAGATGAGCGTGGCCACCACGAACGACAGCAGCATCGCGAGCCAGGTCTCGTCGACGATCTGACCGCCGACGTACCCGACGGTGGCGGGGTAGACGCTCCACAGCGCCGACCCGATCGCCGCGACCGGTACGAACCGCCGCAGCGGCCACTTGAGCGCCCCGGCGAGCAACGCGCCCACGATGCCGCCGGCCGGCAGGAACCGCGCCGCGATGAGGATGCTCTCGCCCTTGGACCCGAGCTGGTCCGCGGTCCACACGACCATGGCCCGCGCCCTGGCGTTCTTGTTGACCTTGTCGAGGGCCTTCATGCCCATCCGGCGGCCCGCGCTGAAGTTGATCATGTCGCTGACCAGGCAGCCGGCGGCGGCGACGAGAACCACGAGGTAGAGCGGAACCTCACCGGACGCGGCCAGGACGCCGGCACCGATGAGCACGGCCTCCGTCGGTGCCAGCGGCACGACGGCGACCAGGAACAGCACGACGAGGCTGGCGGCTGTGGTGCTCATGATCGGTGAACGTACGTGACCCAGATGAACAATCCCGACCTGGGTGTTTCTTCAGTCCACCTACAGAATCGAAGTCGATCTACGCTGGGTTGTGCCGTTCACCCTTGCGCACCCGGCCGTGGTGCTGCCGCTGCGCCGCTACCTCTGGCTGCCCGGACTGGTCGCGGGAGCGATGGCACCTGACCTGGGCTACTACGTGCCGGTCGTGCGCACCCACGACGTGCTCGGCGGGTCGTTGGCGGCGGTGGTGTTGTTGCTGGTCGGACGCCTGCTGCTGCCCTCGGTGATGGCGCTGGCGCCGGAGTCCGTGCGGACACGGGTGCCGCGTCCGGAAGGGTTCCGCCGGCCGTTCATCCGCGGGCTGTCCATTGTGGTGGGAGTGCTCACGCACCTGCTGTGGGACGCGTTCACCCAGACCGACGGCTGGTTCGTGCAGCGGTGGGACTGGCTGACCGTCTCGGTCGTCGGCCCGCACCGTCTCTACAACGTGATCGGGTACGTGTCCTCCCTCGGCGGCATGGCGTTGCTGGCCTGGGCGGCCGCGCGCTGTCCGAAAGGGCATGACTGGCCGGCGCGCACCGGGAATTCCCGGTACAAGTTCTGGATCTTCGTCGCCGTGGTCGCGGCAATCGGCGTGACCTGGTCTTTGTCTGATCCTGTCAGCCAGATCAGTCTTTATGACTGGGTTCGACGCTTTCTGCTAGGTCTGATTCAGGGCGTGGGTGCCGCGATTGTGATCAACGCCGTCCTGTGGCGCTTCCGGCAGTCACGAAATGACAGCTGATGACCGCCCCGGCCGCGTCTTGACCTGCTCGTTCACCCGTCATTAACCTCCGAGCTTCAATAGGAAAGCTTGTTTACCAATCCTTCGCCGCCGCCCTTGCCCAGGAGGACGAAGTGATCAGAAAGCACACCCGCACGGGTGTCGCCTTGGCGCTGTTGGCGCTGGTGATGCCCCAGATCGCTGGTTCGGGTACGGCCAATGCGGCCGACACCCTGCTCTCCGCGAACAAACCCACCACCACCTCCTCGGTCGAAGCACAGACCTTCGGTGGTGCCAACGCCGTCGACGGAGATCCGACCACTCGCTGGGCGAGCCTCGAAGGCCACGACCCGGAGTGGATCGCCGTCGACCTCGGCGGCAACTCGACCATCTCCAGGGTCAAGCTCACCTGGGAGGTCGCGTACGCCTCCGAGTACAAGATCCAGACCTCGGCCGACGGTTCGACGTGGAGCACCAAGAAGTCCCTCACCGGCCAGAACGGTGGCGTCGACGACATCAGCATCGCGACGAGCGGCCGCTACGTGCGGATCTACGGCACCAAGCGCGGCACGCCGTACGGCTACTCGCTGTACGAGCTGGAGGTCTACGGCAGCAATCCCAACGGGGACAACACGCCGCCGACCGCGCCCACCAACCTCGTCAGCACCGGCACCACGTCGAGCTCGGTGAGTCTGCAGTGGACGGCCGCGACCGACAACGTGGGCGTGACCGGCTACGACGTGCTGCGCGACGGCAGCGTCGTCGGTACGCCCACCGGCACGACGTTCACCGACACGGGTCTCGCGTCGGGCACTCAGTTCACCTACACCGTCCGCGCTCGTGACGCGGCAGGAAACCTCGGCCCCGCGAGCAACGCGGTGCAGGCGACCACTCAGCCCGCCGCGCCCGGCGAGAACATCACGGTCGTCGTCGCCGGTGACATCGCGTCGCTGACGAACAACGAGCACTACGAGACCGCGAAGCTGATCGACCAGATCAAGCCGAACCACATCCTCACGGTCGGCGACAACCAGTACGACAGCGGCAAGCTCTCGGAGTTCCTGGCCCACTACGACAAGTCGTGGGGCAAGTACAAGAGCATCACCCACCCCGCCACCGGCAACCACGAGTGGGAGGACAACCTCAACGGCTACAAGTCGTACTTCGGCGCCCAGGCCTTCCCGAACGGCAAGCCGTACTACACCTGGGACGCCGGCCAGTTCCACTTCGTCTCGGTCGACTCGAACCCGATGTACGACAACGGCAGCGACTCGACGCAGCTGAACTGGCTGAAGGCCGACCTCGCCGCGAACACCAAGCCGTGCGTCATCGGCTACTGGCACCACCCGCGGTTCAACTCGGGCCAGTACGGCGACCTGTCCCAGGTGGCCCCGTACTGGAACGCGTTCGCCGACGCCAAGGCCGACGTCGTCTTCAACGGTCACGACCACCACTACGAGCGGTTCTCGCCGCTGAGCAAGACCGGTGCGGTCGACACGGTGAACGGCATGCGGGCCGCGATCGTCGGCATCGGCGGTGACTACCTCTACGACGAGCGCACACCGCGTGCCGGTGTCGAGAAGTACTTCTCGGACAGCCACGGCGTCATGAAGCTCACCCTGTCCGGCACCTCCTACTCGTGGGAGGTCATCGACACGGCCGGCACGGTGCGCGACAAGGCCGGCCCCTACAACTGCCGTTGACCCAGGAGGCCGTCGTGTACATCGCAACTGCTCGACAAGCTCCGGCCGCGGGTGGCACCGGCAGGATCGCGGCGAACGTGCTCGCCCTGGGTGCGGTCTCCCTGCTCACGGACGTGTCGTCCGAGATGGTCACCGCGATCCTGCCGCTCTACCTCGTGCTGGGGCTGGGGTTCTCCCCGCTGCAGTTCGGTGTGCTCGACGGCATCTACACCGGTGTGACGGCACTGGTTCGCGTTGCCGGCGGACATGCGGCAGACCGCTGGCAACGGCGCAAGCTCGTCGCCGGGCTCGGGTACGGGATCTCGGCGCTGGGCAAGCTCGGCCTGCTCGCCGCCGGGACCTCGGCGAGCGCGATGGGGCTCGTGCTGGCCGGGGATCGAACCGGCAAGGGCTTGCGCACCGCGCCGAGGGACGCGCTGATCACGTTGAGCAGTGAGCCTTCGGCGCTCGGACGCGCCTTCGGTGTCCACCGTGCCATGGACACCGTCGGCGCGTTCCTCGGCCCGCTGGCCGCGTTCTGTCTGTTGTGGACGCTGCCGGCCCGTTACGACGTGGTGTTCGTCGTCAGCTTCTGCTTCGCGGCGGTCGGTCTGCTGGTGCTGGTCCTGTTCGTGCGCGATCACCGCGACGTGCTGCCACGCGCCGCGGTGTCGCTGCGGAGTGCCTTCGGGCTGTTGCGCTCCAGGCCGTTCCGGCGGGTCTGCCTGGTCGCGTGCGGGCTCGGGCTGCTGACGCTGGGCGACGGGTTCGTCTACCTGTTGCTGCAGAAGAAGCTGAACGTCGAGGTCGCGTACATCGCGTTGCTGCCTCTCGGCACGGCCGGCGTGTACCTGCTCGCCGCCGTGCCGATCGGCGCGCTGGCCGACCGCGTGGGGCGGTGGCGGATCTTCCTCGCCGGCCACCTCGCCCTGCTCGGTGCGTACCTGCTGTTCTTCGGTGCGTCCGGAATCCCTTTGCTGGTGGGGGTTCTGCTGCTGCACGGGTTGTTCTACGCGTGCACCGACGGCGTGCTGATGGCCGTCGCCGGGCCGCTGGTCCCCGAGGAGCTGCGCACGTCCGGTCTGGCCCTGCTCCAGACCGGCCAGGTGCTGGCCCGTGCGTGCTCGTCCGTCCTGTTCGGCGCACTTTGGACGTGGTTCGCTTGGTGAGGATCCTGATCGTCGTCGCGGCCGTGATCGCGCTGGGCGCCGGTGCGACGGCGTACGCACTGCGCTCACCGGACGAGGTCGCCGTCGCGACGGAGGCAGGACCGGTCGAGCTGGCTCCCGGTCGGTTGCTGTTCGTGGACGACGCGAGCGGCAAGGTGGCTTCCGTGCCGCTGTCCTCTCCCGGTGGCCCTCGCCGGGTGAGTTCGTTGTCCTGCAAGCGTTTCTACACGGCTGCGGGGCGCGGACTGTGCCTGGCGGACGCGTCCCGGCCGATGCCGGGCGCCACGGCGGTGTTCGTCGACCGGACGTTGAGCGAGCAGCGGCGGGTGGAGGTGGCGGGCGTGCCGAACCGCGCCAAGCTGTCGCCGGACGGCCGGATGGCGTCGTGGACGACGTTCGTGACCGGTGACTCGTACGCGCAGTCGAACGCGTTCTCGACGCGCACCGGGATCTTCGACACGCAGACCGAGGAGTACGCCAGCAACATCGAGGGCCTGCGCGTCGAGGGCAGGAAGATGACCAACGACATGAACTACTGGGGCGTCACGTTCACCTCGGACGACCGCCTCTTCTACGCCACCCTCGGCGTCGGCGGGAAGACCTACCTGATCCAGGGCGACGCCGTCGACAAGTCCGCGAAGGCGTTGCGGGAGAACGCCGAATGCCCGTCCCTGTCACCGGACGGCAAGCGCGTGGCGTTCAAGAAGCGGGTGCCGGGCGACGGCGCGCGGCCGTGGCGCGAGCACGTGCTGGACCTGAGCACGATGGTGGAGACACCGCTGGCCGAGACGCGTGGGATCGACGACCAGGTCGTGTGGCTCGACAACGACACCATCGCCTACGGCCTGCCGGGTGAGGGCATCTGGGCCGTGCCGGCGAACGGGGAGGGCGCGCCGCGGCAGCTGGTGCCGCACGCGTCCTCCCCGTCGCTCGCCATCCCGAAATGATCTAACGCTGTGCGCGGTTGACCGCGGACACGATCGCGCGGAACGAGGCCGCGACCGTGGAGCTGTCGATGCCGACGCCCCACAGCACCCGATCGCCCACCGCGCATTCGAGGTAGGCGGCGGCGCGGGCGTCGTCACCGGCGGACAGCGCGTGCTCGGCGTAGTCCAGCACCCGCACGTCGTAGCCCACCGACGCGAGCGCGTCGACGAACGCGGCGATCGGACCGTTGCCGGACCCGGTGATCTCCTGCTGCTCGCCGTCGATCAGCAGCGTCGCGGTGATCTCCTCGTGCCCGCTGCCGTCCGACGACGCCTTGTGCTTGAGCAGGTACAGCGGCACCCTGCCGTGCAGGTACTCCTCCGCGAAGGCGTCCCACATCTCCTTCGGGTTGATCTCGCCGCCCTGCGTGTCGGTGACCTCCTGGATCACCTTCGAGAACTCGATCTGCAGGCGCCGCGGCAGGTCCAGGTGGTGCTCCTGCTTCATCAGGTAGGCGACACCGCCCTTGCCGGACTGCGAGTTGACCCGGATGACGGCCTCGTAGTTGCGGCCGACGTCCTTCGGGTCGATCGGCAGGTACGGGACCTCCCACGGGAAGTCGTCGACGTGCTGCCCGGCGTCCTTGGCGTCGGCCTCCAGCGCCTCGAAGCCCTTCTTGATCGCGTCCTGGTGGGACCCGGAGAACGCGGTGAAGACCAGGTCGCCGCCGTACGGGTGGCGCTCGGGCACCGGCAGCTGGTTGCAGTACTCGACCGTGCGCCGGACCTCGTCGATGTCGCTGAAGTCGATCTGCGGGTCGATGCCCTGGCTGAACATGTTCATCGCCAGCGTGACCAGGCAGACGTTGCCGGTCCGCTCGCCGTTGCCGAACAGACAGCCCTCGATCCGGTCCGCACCGGCCAGGTAACCCAGCTCGGCCGCCGCGACACCGGTGCCGCGGTCGTTGTGCGGGTGCAGGCTCAGGATGATCGAGTCGCGCTGGTCGAGGTTGCGCGACATCCACTCGATCGAGTCGGCGTAGACGTTCGGCGTGGCCATCTCCACGGTCGCCGGCAGGTTGATGATCAGCGGCTTCTCCGGCGTGGGCTGGATGACCGCCGTGACGGCGTTGCAGACCTCCAGCGCGTACGTGAGCTCGGTGCCGGTGTAGGACTCCGGGCTGTACTCGTAGCGGAAGTCGGTCTCCGGGTAGTCCTTCTCCTGCTGCCTGGCGAACTTCGCGGCGTCCACGGCGATCTTCTTGATGCCTTCGCGGTCGCTGCGGAACACGACCCGGCGCTGCAGGATCGACGTCGAGTTGTAGAAGTGCACGATCGCCTTGTTCGCGCCGCGCAGCGACTCGAACGTGCGCGCGATCAGCTCCTCGCGGCACTGCGTCAGCACCTGGATCGTGACGTCGTCCGGGACCGCGCCGTCCTCGATGATCTCGCGGACGAAGTCGAAGTCGGTCTGGGACGCGGCCGGGAACCCGACCTCGATCTCCTTGAAACCCATCCTGACCAGCAGGTCGAACATCTTGCGCTTGCGCGCCGGCGACATCGGGTCGATCAGCGCCTGGTTGCCGTCGCGCAGGTCGACCGCGCACCACAGCGGAGCCTTCTCCACGCGTTTCGTCGGCCAGGTGCGGTCCGGTACGTCGATCACCTCCACCAGCTCGTGGAACGGGCGGTAGCGGTGGAACGGCATGCTGCTGCCGAGCTGGGGGTTCCACGTCGGCTGGGAGTCCGGGGCCGGGCGCGCGGGCTTGCGGATGCGGCTGTTACCGGAGGTGTAGGCGTCTGGCGAGGTCATTTTCGGTGCTCCGTGCTGGTCGTGATGGAAACGACCGGCGGCAACGCTGAATCCCGCGACGGGGGGCCGGTCTGATCAGACCCCGTCACGGCAGCGAAGCAGGAGGGAACGCCACACGCAGCACAGAGTAGCCACAGATCGGGGCGGGATGGAACCGCGTCGCCCGGATCGTGGGATGCAGGCGATGCCGGTGGTGGTCAACCTGCAAGTTTCGCGGCCCGTTGAACTGGGAAAAGTTCAGGCATGTCCAGATTACGTACGACCAGTGGCCGCGGCACGGCTTCACGCGTGATCAGCGGCATCGGTGTGGTCTTCGCCCTGATCGAGATCCTCTACATCCTGATGATCGTGCTCGGTGCGAACCAGGCGAACGCGTTCTTCAAGTTCGTCCAGTCCCTCGCCGAGCCCCTCGCACTGTTCTTCCCCGGCCTCTTCGCCACCGGAAACTACAACGTCGACGTGTTGCTGAACTACGGTCTCGCCGCCGTGTTCTGGCTGGTCGTGACCGGAATTCTTGCGCGTGCGGTATCCCGTTACTGAGTAGTACATTCCCGGCCTATGCGTACGCGCGCGGTCGGGATCGCCGCAGGAGTCGTCAGCTGGGTCGGCCTCGCGCTGGCGGTCGTGCTCGTCGTTCACGTCGTGCTGACCGTCGGCGGGGCCAACCCCGGCAACCCCATCACCACCACGGTGCGGGAGGTGGCGGAGCCGGTGGCGCTCGCGTTCAAGGACCTGTTCTCGCCTTCGGACGCGAAGCTCGGGGTCATCGTCAACTTCGGGCTGGCGGCGCTGTTCTGGCTGGCCGTTCGAGCGATCGTCCTTAAGCTTGTGAGGCGCCTGAACTAGGTTCGAAGGCATGGCGCGCGACGACTTCTGCAACAACTGCGGCACGGCGTATGCGGATACGCGGAGTTACCCGCGCACGTGTCCGAGTTGCGCGCACGTGGTGTGGGCCAATCCGGTGCCTGTCGTGGTGTTGCTGGTGCCGGTGAAGGACGGGGCGCGCACCGGGTTGCTGACGGTGCGGCGGGCGATTCCGCCGGTGGGGGAGCTGGCGTTCGTCAGCGGGTTCATGGATCGCGGGGAGTCGTGGCAGGAGAGTGCCGCGCGCGAGCTCGAAGAGGAAGCCGGCATCAGCATCGATCCCGGTGAGCTGCGGCCGTTGCACTTCGTGTCGACGCCGGACGGGTCGACGGTGTTGTTGTTCGCGACGGCGCCTGAGATCAACGCTGAGGACATGCCGCCGTTCGTGCCGAACGAGGAGGCGTCGGAGCGGCGGGTCATCTTCGAGTGCGTGCCGTTGGCGTTTCCGCTGCACAACGAGGTCGCCACGAAGTACTTCCTAACCGAACAGTGACTGGCCCCAGGTGCCGGTGAAGACCGTTTCGGTGAGTGGGTGGCGGCGGCGTTCGCGCTGTTCGCGGGCTTGCAGGTCCTCCGGGAGGTCTTCCAGGCGGCCCTGGCGGCCGATGGCCATGGCGACGAGCGGACGCACGTCGTCGGGCATCGCGAACGCCTCGTGCGCGGCCGTCTTGTCGAAGCCGCCCATCATGTGTGCGATCAGGCCCAGCTCGACGGCCTGCAGGGCGATGTTCTCCATGGCGAGGCCCAGGCCGAACTCGACGTTCGGGAGGTCCCCGCGGTCGTCGGCGGTGATCACGCAGCCGATGAGGAGCACGGAGGCGCGGAAGGCCCAGGTCTTGTTGCCGGGGCGGAGCGTTTCGAGGATCGCGTCGAACGTCGGCGTGCCGCGGTGGCCCACCACGAAGCGGGCCGGCTGGCTGTTGCCGTGGGACGGGGCCCAGCGGGCCGCTTCCAGGAGAGTGCGCAGCTCGTCCTCGGAGACGCTTGCGTCAGGGGAGAAGGCGCGCGGGCTCCGGCGCTGGGAGATCAGCTCGTTCATCAGATCGCATACTGCCAAACGGCCAGCGAGTAGGCACCGAACCAGGCGCTGAGCAGGGTGGCCATGCCGAGCACGGTCAGGACGGTGGACAGGCGGCGGCGGGCCAGGACCAGGGCCAGCGGGATCAGCAGCGTGAACGCCGGCAGCAGCAGGCGGGCCTTGGAGTTCATCAGGCCGTTCGAGCCGAGGTCCATGACCAGGACGCCGAGGCCGTAGACGATCAGCGGCCACTCCAGGCGGCGCTGGATGGCGTAGCAGACCAGGACGATCGCGGCGATCAGCAGCCAGACGGTGCCGGTTTCGAGTTCGGAGCGCGGGTTGCCGAGGTGCTCGAAGGCGAACTTGAGGGTGGCCGCGCCGCCGTCGAACTTCGAGTTCCAGCCGCGTTGCTGCACGCCGAACCAGCCCGCGAGGTCGCCGGTGCGCACCGCCACCCAGCCCAGGTAGCCGAGCAGGCCCAGCGGGGCGACCAGGCCGCCGGTCCACGCGCGCCAGTCGCGCCGGTCGGCGAGCACGGCCACCAGGGCCGCCAGCACGACCGCCGCGATCAGCGCGGCCGCGGTGGGGCGGACCAGGCCCGCGGCCGCGCAGCAGACGCCCGCGAGGATCCAGCGCTTCTGCACCACGCCGACCAGGGCCCACGCGGCGAACGCGCAGAAGGTGGCCTCCGAGTAGGTCATCGACAGCACCACGGCCATCGGGGAGGCGGCGAACATGGTGACCAGGACCAGTCCGGCCGCCGTCGAACCGTTGCGCACCGTGCGGCCGAGCACGAACAGGGCGTAGGCGCAGAACAGGCCGCTGATCACGCTGACCGTGAAGGCGGCGCCGTCCACGCTCACGCCCGGCAGGCCGTGCACCCACCTGACCAGCGCCGGATAGCCGGGGAAGAACGCGAGCGGGGTCTCGGCGGTGCGCCGGCCGGCCGCGTCGGCCAAGCGGGACGGGACGTCGTTGTAGCCGCCGGCGGCGATGCCGAGGAACCACTCGCCGTCCCACGACTTCAGCTCGCCCATCGCGGTCATCGTCGTGCCGTGCAGCTCGTTCTGGTACTCGACCACGAGCTGCAGCACGTACACGCCGACCTGTCGCACGAACAGGTAGATCAGTGCCGGCACCGACCACAGCGCGGCCGGGTGTTTGAGCGCCTCGGCCAACCGTGTGCGCGCACCGTTCTCATGCACGGCTGCTGGGGCCTCCACGTCAAAGGCGGTCGACGACACCCGGACAGAGTAGTCACGCGCGTCACGGCTCCAGAGTCTCACCAGGTGGTCCGGGTAGGCTGCCTACGACGTGGGGTTTTAGTCGCGCGAAGGAGGTCAGGTCGGTGGCGCTCGTCGTCCAGAAGTACGGCGGTTCATCGGTTGAGAGTGCCGAGCGGATCAAACGCGTGGCCGAGCGCATCGTCGCGACCAAAAAGGCGGGGAACGACGTCGTTGTCGTCGTGTCCGCCATGGGTGACACGACCGACGAGCTGCTCGACCTCGCCCGCCAGGTCTCCCCGGTGCCGCCGGCGCGTGAGCTCGACATGCTGCTCACGTCCGGTGAGCGGATCTCGATGTCGCTGCTCGCCATGGCGATCCACTCGCTCGGTGCCGAGGCCCGCTCCTACACGGGTTCGCAGGCAGGTGTGATCACGACGGCGGTGCACGGCAAGGCCCGCATCATCGACGTGACGCCGAGCCGCATCCAGGACGCCACCTCCGAGGGGGCCATCGCGATCGTCGCGGGCTTCCAGGGCGTCTCCCAGGGGTCGAACGAGATCACCACGCTCGGCCGGGGCGGCAGCGACACCACCGCGGTGGCGCTCGCGGCCGCGACCAAGGCCGACGTGTGCGAGATCTACACCGACGTGGACGGCGTCTACACCGCCGACCCGCGCATCGTGCCGAACGCGAAGAAGCTCGACACGATCACGTACGAGGAAATGCTCGAGATGGCCGCGTGCGGCGCGAAGGTGCTCATGCTTCGCTGCGTGGAGTACGCCCGCCGCTACAACGTGCCCGTGCACGTCCGCTCTTCGTTCAGCAACAAGACCGGAACGATCGTGTCCGGTTCAGTGGAGGACCTTCACGTGGAACAGGCGATGATCACCGGCGTCGCGCACGACCGGTCTGAAGCCAAGATCACCGTTACCGCCGTCCCCGACCACCCCGGCATCGCGGCCAAGATCTTCCGCGTCGTCGCGCAGGCCGAGCTCGACATCGACATGGTCGTGCAGAACGTCTCGCAGGCCGCGTCGGGCAAGACGGACATCACGTTCACGCTGGCCAAGGTCGACGGCCCGCGCGCGGTGGCGGCGCTGGAGAAGGCCCGCGGCGAGATCGGCTTCGACCAGGTCCTCTACGACGAGCACGTCGGCAAGGTGTCGCTGATCGGCGCGGGCATGCGCTCGCACCCCGGTGTCACGGCGACGTTCTGCGAGGCGCTGGCCACGGCCGGCGTCAACATCGACATCATCTCCACCTCGGAGATCCGCATCTCGGTCATCTGCCGCGACACCCAGCTCGACGACGCCGTCCGTGCCCTGCACGACGCGTTCGAGCTCGGTGGCGACGAAGAGGCCGTCGTCTACGCAGGGACTGGCCGATGAGCGCCCCCGTGCTCGCGCTGGTGGGCGCGACCGGTGCCGTGGGCACCGTGATGATCGACATCATGAACACCCGCTCCGACTTCCCGTGGGGCGAGGTCCGGCTGATCGCGTCCCCGCGCTCGGCGGGCAAGAAGATCAGCGTGCGCGGCCAGGAGCTGACGGTCATCGCGCTGTCGCCCGAGGCCTTCGACGGCGTGGACATCGCGATGTTCGACGTGCCGGACGAGGTCTCGGCCGAGTGGGCGCCGGTCGCCGCCGAGCGCGGCGCGATCGCGATCGACAACTCCGGCGCGTTCCGGATGGACCCGGACGTGCCGCTGGTCGTGCCCGAGGTCAACGCGGACCAGATCGACAACCGCCCGCGCGGCATCATCTCGAACCCGAACTGCACGACGCTGTCGATGATGGCGTCGCTCGGTGCCCTGCACCGCGAGTTCGAGCTGAAGGAACTGGTCGTGGCCTCCTACCAGGCCGCGTCCGGTGCGGGTCAGTCCGGCATCGACCGCCTCTACGCCGAGATCAGCGCGCTGGCCGGCAAGGAGGCTGGCGTCGTCGCCGGTGACGTGGCCGAGGCGCTCGCCGCCGCCGGTCTGTCGGCCGCCGACTCGCCGTTCCCGGCTCCGCTGGTGCTGAACGTGGTGCCGTGGGCCGGATCGCTCAAGGACGACGGCTGGTCGTCGGAGGAGCTGAAGGTCCGCAACGAGGCCCGCAAGATCCTCGGCATCCCGGACCTGAAGGTCTCGGCCACCTGCGTGCGCGTCCCGGTCGTCACGACGCACTCGCTGTCGGTCCACGCGACGTTCGCGCGCGAGGTCACGGTCGAGGCGGCGCACAAGATCTTCGAGGCGCAGCCGACGATCGTGCTCGTCGACGACCCGGCCGCGAAGCGCTTCCCGACGCCCGCCGACGTGGTGGGCGGCGACCCGACGTACGTGGGCCGCGTGCGCCAGGCGCTGGACTTCCCGAACACGCTGGACTTCTTCGTGTGCGGTGACAACCTGCGCAAGGGTGCCGCGCTGAACACCTACGAGGTCGCGGAAGAGCTCGCGAAGCGCCTTTAGAAGCAGGCCTCTCCTCGCCGCCCGCCTGTTATGGTCGGGCGGCGATGGGGGAGATCGAATGGATCAGGCCGCCCCGGCTGAGTCAGGTCGTGGCCGCCTATCAGGGTTTTGCACGGGGCGCGGGTGTCCGAACAGGACTCGTCGACCAGCTGGTCGCGTGTTCGGCCGAGGATCCCGCGGCCGCGCTGGCGGAGTGGGCGGCCAAGCCCTCCGCGCAGCCGGATCTGGTGTCACGGCAGGTCAGCAACAGCCGCCGGACCACCTCGCAGGGGCCCGGCGCGCTGATCTGGGCGCTGCCCGCTGCCGTGCAACGACTGGACGCGGACCGGATCCGCGAGCTGGTCGCGCTCACTCACGGCGCGGACTCACCGGCCGCCGATGCCGTGATCATGCTGGCCGAACACCTCTTCACGCCTGATCGGCTCGATCCTCCCGACGCCGACCCGTGCACGGCCGCCGGTGCGCTGGCGCAGGCCGTTCGCGGTGAGGGACGTGGTGTCGCGCGGGCGATCGCGGGTGCTCTGCGGGGCGGACCGGAGCACGAGATCGGGCGCGTGGCCGAGGAACTGCACCGGAGGTCGTGGTGAACCGGGAGGAGGCGCTCGCGCTCGCCGCGCCGTGGATCGCCGAGCGGGGCGCGGAGTTCCGCGTCGACGAGGGCAGCGTGTTCCGCACGCGGGACGGCTGGGAGATCGGCTACGCGGTGCCGAGCGAGGACGGTCGCGTCCGATCCGGTGGCCGCTGGCCTGACCAGGGCGTCGAGGTGCACGTGCTCGGCACCATGTCGGTCATCGAGAACGGCAACGTCGAGGACCGCCCGTGGGAGGCGCGGTTCGACCCCGAGCTGATCACGTTGCCGGGCATGCGCACCGACCCGAACTTCACCGCCGTCGCCGGGTGGGTCGCGAAGGACGGCGGCGAGTTCCACGCCAACCCGGCGCACGTGCCCGGACCCCTCGCGTCCGGGGACCCGGTTCCGCTGACGCCGCTGGAACGGTTCCTCGACTACATCGCCCGCGGTTGGTACCAGCTGGACCAGTTGGGGCACAACGGGTTGCACGGCGAGGTCCTGATCCCCGGTGAGGTGTCGGCGACCCGGTTCGACTTCCCGGACGTGCAGCCCGTCTTCACCAGACCGGAACTGCTGCCGGACGGCACGACGGCCTGGACGCGGGTCGGGCTCAACACGTTCATCACCAAGATCTTCAGCCGGGACTTCTCCGGCACGCGTCCGGAAAAGCTGCACATCAACCCCGGCCACCGTCACGACACCGAGCTGGACCTCCGCACCTTCCCCGACGAGGCCGCGCAGCACCTGCGGATGTGCGACTGCGGGCGGTACGGCCGGTTCCTCGTCGAGCGCTCGCCGTGGCTGAGCAGCGCCGACATCCAGACGTTGAAGCGCATCGCGAGCGTGCCGCCAGTCGACGTCGTGCCGGTGCGCACACTCAAGATCGAGTTCACCCTGGGCATGGACGACCAGGGCCGCCGGTTTCTCGTGCGGGAGCCGGAACCGAAGCAGGAACCGGAGCAGGACAACGGAAAGCTGCGCGGCTGCCTGATCGGCGGGGCGATCGGCGACGCGTTGGGCGCCAACACCGAGAACCTCCCCATGGAGGTCGTCCACGAACGACACGGACCGGACGGCATCACCGACCTGCCCGACGACCCGGCGATCACCGACGACACGCAGATGACGTTGTTCACGTTCGAAGCGGTGATCAGGGCGCACGCGGGCAAGCGGATCACCGGCACCGCGGACGTGCTGGAAAACCTGCAACACGCCTACCAGCGCTGGCTGCACACCCAGAAGACGCCGTGGGAGAAGGCCCGCGGCCCGCTGTCCACACTGGACGAACCGGACGGCTGGCTGATCGGCCACCGCGACCTGTTCCGCATGCGGGCGCCCGGTCTGACCGTCACGTCGGCGTTGCAGCAGTACGCGCGCACCGGCGTGATGGCCACGAGCAGGAACCCCGCCAACAACTCCA
Organism: Lentzea sp. NPDC004789; assembly: GCF_053601075.1. NCBI lineage: Bacteria > Bacillati > Actinomycetota > Actinomycetes > Pseudonocardiales > Pseudonocardiaceae > Lentzea > Lentzea sp. NPDC004789. Next base: position 33,845 of record NZ_JBSGBE010000035.1, read on the forward strand.
AGGGCTGCGGCGGCGTCATGCGCGTCGCCCCGATCGCCTTCTACGCGGACGACGCCCAGCAGGCCTTCTCGTTGGCGAAGTGCGCCGCCGAGCTCACCCACGGCCATCCGAGCGGTTGCCTGTCCGCGGGGTTCTTCGCCGTGCTCATCTACGAAGCGTTGCAGGGCAAGGGATTGCTCGAAGGTGTCGACTCCGCGATGAAGGAGATCGTCTGGCACGAGGACCACGAGGAGGTCGTCGCCGCCGTCGAGCACGCCATCGAGCTCGCCGCTCTCGGCGACCCGAGCGTGGCACGCGTCGAGGAGCTCGGGCGTGGCGGTGTCGGCGACACGGCATTGGCGATCGCGCTGTACTCGGCGTTGGTGACCGACGACCCGAACGAGGCGTTGCTGATCTCGGTCAACCACGGCGGCGACAACGACTCGACGGCGTCCATGTGCGGCAACCTCGTCGGCGCGCTGCACGGCGTCGACCGGATCCGCCCCGACTGGGTCGAGCGCGTCCAGTTCCGCGAGGTCATCGACCAGATGGTCGAGGACTGGGCCACCGAGATCGGGCCGAACCCGCCGATGGCACAGGAGTGGTTCACCCGCTACCCGCCCTCCTAGGCTGAGGGCCATGGCGGAGAGTGACGAGCAGTACGACGCGCTGGGCGCGATCTACGAGCGGGCCAAGCACATCCCGACCGGGCTGGCCGAGCGTGCCACGCTGCTGTCCGCGGTCGGTGACGTGCGCGGGAAGTCCGTGCTGGACGTGGCCTGCGGCACCGGCTTCTACGCTCGGCTCTTCCACGACCTGGGCGCGGCCCGCGTCGTCGGCGTCGACTCGGCCGGCGAGATGATCGGCTACGCCCGGTACGTCGAACAACGCGAACCGCGCGGCATCGGCTACGAGCAGCACGACGCGACCGCGTTGCCGGTGCTCGGCGAGTTCGACGTCGTGACCGCCGTCTGGCTGCTCGGCTACGCCGACGACGAGGCCGCGCTCGACGCCATGGTCGCGAACCTGGTCGCGAACCTCGCGCCAGGCGGACGGCTCGTCGTGCTGGTGCCGAACCCGGAACCGGACTGGGAGCTGTACGCGGAGTACGGCCGCTACGGCTACCAGATCACGCCGACCGGTCCGATGAACCTGAAGCAGCCGGTCACGGTGCACGTCCTGGGCGACCCGCCGTTCGACTTCGACTCGTTCTACTGGGAGCGCGGTGCGTTCGACGGCGCGCTGACCCGCGCGGGCCTGGCCGACGTGACCCGCCAGCCGACCGTGACCCCGGACGAGGGGGAGTTCTGGGACGCGCTGCGGAAGTGCCCCAGCTTCGGCGTCTTCACGGCAGTGCGGGCCGGCTCGTGATCGTGCTCGCGGTGGACCTCGGCACCACGGCCACCAAGGTGGTCGCGGTCGACGCCCAGGCCCGTGTCGTGGCCTCGACCGAACGCGGCTATCCGATGCGCACGAGTGGCGCCGAAGCCGCCCACGACCCGTTCCAGGTGCTCAACGCCGCCCTCGACGCGTTGGCCGAGCTGGCGTCCGACGACGTCCGCGCCATCGCCCTGACCGGTGCCATGCACTCGATCATGGGCCTCGACGCCGATCTGCGCCCGGTCACGGAGTCGTTGAGCTGGGCCGACAACCGCGCGGTCGAGCAGACCGAACGCCTGCGGGGCACGCCGGAAGGCCGTGCGCTGCACCAGGCGACCGGCGCGCCGATCCACTCGTTCACGCCGCTGATGAAGCTCGCCTGGTTCCACGAGAACGGCGTGCGCGCCGCGAAGTGGTGCGAGATCAAGGACTTCGTGCACCTGCACCTGACCGGCGAGCTGCTCAACGAGCACTCGTGCGGTTCCGGCACGGGCCTGATGAACATCCACACGCTGCAGTGGCACGAACCGTCGCTGGAGTTCGCCGGCGTCACGGCCGACCAGCTGCCGCCGCTCGTCGAACCCACTCACGCGACGCCGCTCAACGCCGAGATCCCCGGTCTGCGCAAGGGCATCCCGGTGATCATCGGCGGTGGCGACGGCCCGCTCGGCAACCTCGGCGTCGGTGCGGCCACGCCCGGCGCCGGCGCGATCTCACTCGGCACCTCGGGCGCCCTGCGGGTGGCGCAACGAGGTCCGGGCGTCGACGAGGAGGGCCGCACCTTCAGCTACGCCATCGCCGAGGGCCTGTGGGTGCGCGGCGGCGCGATCAGCAACGGCGGTGTCGTCGCGCAGTGGGCCGCCGAGACGTTCGGCATCCCGGTCGGCGACCTGCTGGACCAGGCCTCCGCCGTCGACTCGGACGGCCTGGTCGCCCTGCCGTACCTGCTCGGCGAACGGGCGCCGTGGTGGGATCCGACCACGCACGCCGCGTTGCTCGGCCTGCGCCGCGAACACACCCCTCAGCAGATCACCAAGGCTCTGGTCGAGGGTGTGTGTCAGCAGCTGGCGTTGGTGCTGGACGCCGTCCCGGACGTCAGCTCGCTGCGGATCACCGGCGGTGCCTTCCGCGCCCCGATCTGGGCGCAGACCCTGGCCAACACCCTCGGCATGCCGTTGCACCTGACCGAGGACAGCGGCGGTTCCGCGGTCGGCGCTGCCCTGCTGGCCTGGCGGGCCCTCGACGAGATCCCCGACCTGACCGTCGACCTCGTGCGGCCGGCTCGGACGATCACACCCGACGAGGACGCCGTCAGGAGGTACGCGTCGGCACGGCCGTTCGTGGTGAAGGCGTACCGGGCGCTGGAAGAGCTGTACAGCGAGGGCACCGGCCCCAGAACGTGACCTCGGCACGTTCCACGTGGAAGCCGGCGAGCTCGGCCGCCGGGGTGAAGACGCAGTCCACGTCCTCGACCCGGCCGCATTCGCGACACACGAGGTGGTCCAGTGCAGCCACGGTCATCACCCTAGTCCTGCGATCTTGAACACATCAAGAAAACGAAGGGTTAAACGTTTTGCCACGCGAGTGAGGATGACCGCGTGGATCTCGCCCCCTTCAAACACGTCCTCCTGCTGCCCAGAGTTCGCCCGCTCGCGCTGTTGATGTTCTTCGCGCGGATGCCCCAGGCGGCGACCGGCGTGATCCTCACGCTGCACGTCGCGGTCACCCTGCACCAGGGCTACGGGGCCGCGGGCCTGGTGGGGGCGGCCGGCACGGTCGGCATGGGGCTGGGTGCGCCGTTGATGGGCAGGCTGGTCGACGGCCGCGGCCTGCGGTCGATGCTCGCGCTGAGCGTCACGGCCAGCGTGGCCTTCTGGCTGACGGCGCCCCTGATGAGCTACTGGACGTTGCTGGTCAGCTCGTTCGTGGTCGGTCTGCTCGGCGTGCCGATGATGTCGGTCGGCCGGCAGATGATCACCGCGCTCGTGCCGGAGCACCAGCGGCGGGTCGCGCTGTCGGTCGACTCGATCTCGGTGGAGCTCTCGTTCATGGGCGGGCCCGCGCTGGGCGTGTTCGTCGCGACGAAGTTCTCGACGAACGCCGCGTTGATGTTCATCGGCGTGTCGATCCTGGTCGCGGGCGTGCTGCTGTACTGGGCGAACCCGCCGATGGTGCACGAGGACGAGGTCGTCGGCGGCCCGAAGCCGCGCGTGTCCGAGTGGCTGCGCGGCCGGATCGTCGCGGTGCTGGTCGTGTGCGTCGGCGAGACCATCTGCCTGACGGGCATGGAGGTGTCGGCGATCGCGTCGCTGGAGCACATCGGCCGGGCGAGCTGGCTCGGCGTCGTGTTCTTCGCGATGTGCGCGGCGTCCATCGTGGGCGGACTGGTCTACGGCGGGGTGAAGCGCGTGCCGAGCGTCCTGGTGCTGCTCGCGGTGATGGCGGTGTGCGAGATCCCGGTCGGGCTGGGCGACGGCGGCGTTCTCCTGCTGTGCGTGCTGCTCATCCCGATGAACCTGGTGTGTGCGCCGCTGATCGCCGCCACCGGTGAGCAGATCAGCAGGCTCGCACCGCCTGCCGCGCGCGGGCTGGCGATGGGACTGCAGGGCTCGGCGTTCACCATCGGCGGTGCGATCGGTTCACCGCTCGCCGGTGTCGCGATCGACAACGGCGGTGCTCCGCTCGGGTTCGCCGTCGTCGGTGCGGCGGGTCTGCTCGTGGCGGGCGTCGCGTGGGTGCTCGCGCGGCAACGTCAGCAGGTAAATCCGTTGCCAGTGGGGTGACGATGAGGGGCGTGAACCTCGCCCCCTTCAAAAACGTCCTCGCGCTGCCGCGGGTGCGTCCCCTGATGCTGCTGATGCTGTTGGCGAGGATTCCCCCGACGGCGGCGGGCGTCACGGTGACCCTGCACGTCGTCACCACGCTCCACCAGGGCTACGCGGCGGCCGGCACGGTCGGTTTCGCGACCATGGTCGGCATCGGCCTCGGGTCACCGCTGATGGGCAAGCTGATCGACAGCAAGGGCCTGCGGGTCACGCTCGCGCTGAGCCTGCTCGAAGGCGTGTTCTGGGTGACGGCGCCGCTGATGAACTACTACGTGCTGTTGGTGCTGGCGTTCGCCAACGGGCTGGTGGCCGTGCCGATGATGTCGATCGGCCGCCAGGCGCTGACGGCGCTCATCCCCGAACCGCAACGACGGCCGGCCTTCTCGCTGGACTCGATCTCGGTCGAGCTGTCGTTCATGGTCGGGCCCGCCGCCGGTGTGCTGATCGCGACGAGGTTCTCGACGGGCACCGCACTCGTCTCGATCGGTGTGGCGCTCCTCGTGGCCAGCGCGGTGCTGTTCGCGGTGAACCCGCCACTGGTGCACGAGGACGAGGTCGTCGACGGTCCGAAGCCCCGGCTCACCCAGTGGTTGCGCGGGCCGGTGATCGCGGCGCTGATCATCCCGTTCGGCGCCACCATGACGTTGTCGGGCATGGAGATCGCCTCCATCGCGTCGATGCAGCGCGTCGGCGAGCAGAGCTGGCTCGGCCTGATCTTCGTGGTGATGTGCGCGGCGTCGGCCCTCGGCGGGCTCGTCTACGGCAGCCTGAAACGGGTGCCGAGCGGGGTCGTGCTGCTGGCGGTCATGGCGTTGCTGGAGCTCCCGGTCGGACTGGGCGACGGCAACGTGGCGCTGCTGGCGATCGCGCTCGTCCCGATGAACTTCGCGTGCGCGCCGACCATCGCGGCGTCGACCGAGCTGATCAGCAAGTACGCGCCCGCGTCGGCCCGCGGGCTCGCCCTGGGCCTGCAGGGCTCCGCGTTCACGTTCGGCGTCGCCGCCGGTCAGCCGCTCGCGGGGGTCGCCGTGGACCACAGCGGACCCCCGCTCGGCTTCGTCGTCGCCGGGCTGGCCGGACTGACGATCGCCGGTCTGGGCTGGGTGTTGTCGAGGCAGCGTCAGGCGGTCTCGGTCACGTCCTGAGCGGAGTTCGCGAGCGCGAGGCCGGTCCGCAGCGCGCCCACGGCCTCGGACACGGCCTCGCGGAAGATCCCGCCGACTCCGAGCACGTTCGCGAAGCCGTGGAACAGGCCCTCGTGCCGGCGCAGCACGACCGGCACGCCCTCGGCGGCCAGGCGTTCCGCGAAGGCCTCGCCCTCGTCGCGCAACGGGTCGTAGCCCGCGGTCGCGATGTAGGTGGGCGGCAGGTTCGAGAGGTCGTCCGCGAGCATGATCGACAGGCGCGGGTCGTGGCGGTCCTTGCCGCCCGCGCTGTACTGGTCGAGGAACCAGTCCATCTTCTCGTCGGTCAGGAAGAACCCGTTGCCGAAGATCTCCCGCGACCGCCGGCGCACCGAGGCGTCCACGCCGGGGTAGAAGAGCAGCAGGAACGCGAGGTCGACCTCGGCTGAATGCGCGGTCACCGCGGCCAGGTTGCCGCCCGCGCTGTCACCGCCGAGCGCGATCCGCCTGGCGTCGATGCCCAGGTCCTCGGCCTTGGCCACGGCGTAGCGCAGCACCTCGGCCGCGTCGTCGGCCGCGGCGGGGAACGGCGCCTCGGGAGCGAGCCGGTAGTCGGCCGCGAGCACCCGGACACCGGCCTCCCTGGCGAGGAACCGGCACAGGTTGTCGTGGCTCTCCAGGCTGCCGGTCACCCAGCCGCCACCGTGGTAGAAGATCAACAGCGGGGAGCCGGTGGCCAGGCCGTCCGGTGTGTAGAGCCGTCCGGCGAACTCGCCGATCGTGAGCTCCCGCGTGCCGACTCCGGTGATCTTCGGACCGGCCACGAGCTTCGAACTCAACTCCAGGTCGAGGCGGCTCGCGGACGCTGACCTGGTGCGCCAGTCCGTCCCGGACAACTGCTGGAGCCTGAGCAGCAGCTGCGCCTCCGGGTGCAGGTCCTGACCGTCCAGACGGATCGGGGTACCGGCGATGAGGCGGCGCACAGGGCCGGGGAGACCGAACGCGAAGCGCAGAGCGCCGGCCAGCACGGCCGTCTGGAAATTCGACATGTGTTTCACGTTACTCGCGAGTAGTGCTGGATCTCCAGGTATCTGGAGGTGGAAGGATCGTGGTCATGACGGTGACGGTGGTGGGCATCGGGGGCTCGATCAGGTCCGACTCGCAGTCCGAGCGCGCGCTGCGGGTGGCCCTGGAGGGTGCCCGCGAGCTCGGTGCGGAGACGATCCAGTACAGCGGGCCTGATCTGGTGCTGCCGTTCTACGACCCGTCGGTGCCGGAACGGACGGACATCGCCCGTCGCATGGTCGAGGACCTGCGGCGCGCCGACGGCGTGATCCTCGTGTCGCCCGGCTACCACGGCACGGTGTCCGGCCTGGTCAAGAACGCCCTCGACTACATCGAGGACCTGCGTGAGGACGACCGCCCGTACCTCGACGGCCGTGCGGTGGGCACGATCACCGCCGCGTACGGCTGGCAGGCCGCGGTGAACACGCTGGCCGCGGTCCGCTCCATCGTGCACGCGCTGCGCGGCTGGCCGACCCCGCTCGGCGCCGCGATCAACTCCGCGCAGGTCAAGTTCGACGGCGACGGCGCCTGCTCGGACAACGACGTCGACCGGAACCTGCGGGTGATCGGCCGGCAGGTCGTGGAGTTCGCGCTGCGCCACGCGTCTCAACTCGACGTGAACTGACTCACGATCGGGCAGATAAGTCGTGTGCGATCCGTTCTAACCGGTGGGTAACAAAGCCCACTGACTCAAGGGAGAGCGGAATGGAAGCGCTGTACACGGCTGAGGCGACTGCTTACGGCGAAGGCCGCAACGGCGAGGTCCGGTCCTCCGACGGTGTGATCGACGAGGTGCTGTCGGTGCCGAAGGAGATGGGCGGCCCCGGCGGTGACGCGACCAACCCCGAGCAGCTCTTCGCGGCCGGCTACGCGGCCTGCTTCAACTCCGCCCTCGCCGCGGTCGCGCGCGCGGGCAAGATTCAGCTCGCTTCTTCTGAGGTAACCGCCAAGGTGGGGATCGGCCCGAACGGTGCCGGCGGCTTCCAGCTGGCCGTCGAGCTCGCGGTGAACATCCCCGGATTCGACCAGGCGGTCGCGGAGAAGCTCGTCGAGCAGGCCCACCAGGTCTGCCCGTACTCCAACGCGACGCGCGGCAACATCGAGGTGGCGCTCACCGTCACCGTCTGAGGAGGCGCGTAAGACCATGGCCAAGAACCCGATCACCAGCCCGTTGTCCGACGCTGACCGCGACGCGGTCGGAGCCGTTCTGCAGGCCGCACTCGTCGACCTCGTCGACCTGTCCCTGATCGGGAAGCAGGCGCACTGGAACGTGATCGGCAAGAACTTCCGCAGCGTCCACCTCCAGCTCGACGAACTGGTCACGCTGGCGCGCACCGCCGCCGACCAGGTCGCCGAACGTTCGGCCGCTCTCGGCGTCACGCCGAACGGCACGGCGAAGACCATCGCCGCGTCGTCCGGCGTGCCCGAGATCGAGACCGGCTGGCTGAAGGAGGAGCAGGTCGTCGCATCGATCACGGCTGCCCTGGCGTCGCTGATCTCTCGCATGCGTGCCCGCATCGACGAGACCGACAAGCCCGACCTCGTCACCCAGGACCTGCTGATCGGCATCACGCAGGAACTGGAGCAGGCGCACTGGATGTGGCAGGCCCAAGCCGCCTGACCTGCTTTCCGCACGCGGGGCCCTTCCGTACTCCAGGAGAGTACGAAAGCTCCCCGCGTGCCTTCGTCTTACGGCGCGACGAGCTGGATCTCGCGGTGCAGCTGACCGTCGACGTCGGGGTAGAAGCTCACCTCGCCGTCGCTCCACCGCACGATGATGCCGTTGCCGCGGCCGGCCGTGACGGTGGCGTGCGTCCACAGGTCGTTCGGCGCCTGGACCCGGTGCTCCTGGCCGAGACCGGCGGAGGCCACGTCGCCGTAGATGGTGAACTCGCCGTCGCTCCAGCGCACCAGCAGGTCGGGCGTACCCGAACCGGTCCAGTTGCCGCCGGAGATCGTCTGGGCGTGCGTCCAGGTGCTGTTCGGTGCCGCGAGCTGGCGTTCCGAACCGAGCTTGTTGGCGGCGATGCCCTGGTAGAGCGTGGTTTCGCCGTCGTTCCAGACGACCACGAGGTCACCGCCGAGCCCGGCGATGTACGACGCGTGGTCCTTCCACAGGGCGTTGGGCGCGGCGAGCTGCACCTCGTTGTGGAAGCCGCTCTTGTCGACGGATCCGTAGTAGGTGACCTCGCCGTCCGACCACGTCACGACGAGCCCGTTGCCCACCGTGGCGATGCCCTTGGCGTGCGTCCAGATGCTCTGCGGAGCCGCGAGCTGGGTCTCGCCGACGAACGGCTTCTGCGGGTCGGACGTGGATCCGCCCTGGTAGAGGGTGACCTCGCCGTCGCTCCAGCGGACGATCATGTCCAGCTGAGTGCTGCCGGTGAAGCGGCCGGACGTGATGAGCTGCGCGTGCTTCCACGTCGCACCGCTGCCCAGCGGATAGCCCAGGTTGCCGTTGCTCGGCGGCACCGGTGCCGCGACGGCCTTGTCGTACAACGCCTTGACGCGGCTGTCGAAGCGGACGCTGTAGTTGTCCGGGTTGGTGGGCGGCAGGTCCTGGCCCTTGCCGCCGATGACGCCGATCAGCTCCTTGGTGCCGCGCAGCACCCACGGTCCGCCGCTGAACCCGCCGGGAATGCCCAGGCACTCCAGCTTCTCCCAGTACTGGCCGTCGCGGGACGCGCTGCTGTCGCACAGGTAGGGCTTGTCCTTGGCGGACGGATAACCGAAGACGGTCATGTTCGCGGGCAGGGCCGCGTCGACGTGGAGGTTGAGCGAGGAGCCCGTCACCTCGGCGACGTTCTTGCCGTTGCGCGGCTGCAGCACGACGAAGGCGTAGTCGTAGGGCGAGCCGGCGCCGTTGATGTCGTGGTTGTCCTTGTAGCCGTCGTCGACGTAGATCGCCGCCGACTGCCACGTCCCGTACGGCGCCTGGCCGTCGTGGTAACCGGGGCTGAAGAAGATCTTGCTCTTGCCGTAGACGCAGTGCGCGGCGGTGACGATCACGTTGCCGCGCGGGCTGGTGACCACGCTGCCGGAGCAGTGGTGGTCCGTGGCGTCGCCGGAGGGCGACAGCGAACCGATCTCAGGCCTGGGTGTGGTGACCTGACTTTGCGGCGTGGCCGCTTCCGCGGCCTGCACCGGCAGCAAGAACGCCACCAGCGCGAGTGCCGCTCCCCAGTGGGCTTTCCTCATGGTCGCGACAGTACGGAGGCGCTGGTGACGTTTTGCTGACTTCGGTCACATCGCCAGGTGCCTCCTGGCGAAGTCGACCTCGGCCGCGGTCTGCCGCATGGTCTCGGCGACCACCAACGAACCGTGGCCGGCGTCGTAGCGGTACATCTCGTACGTGTGGCCACGGGCCGCGAGCGCGTCGAGGTAGTTGTCGATCTGCCGGATCGGGCAGCGCGGGTCGTTCTCGCCCGCGAGCACCAGCACCGGCGCGGTCACCTGCTCCACGTAGGTGAGCGGCGAGCACTCCCGGTACAGCTCCGGCAGCTCCTCCGGCGAACCGCCGAACAACGCGCGGTCGAACGCCCGCAGCGGCTCCATCTCGTCCTCGTACGCGGCGAAGTAGTCCGCCACCGGGACGCCCGCGATGCCGACCGTCCACCGTTGCGGCTGCACGCCGATGCCGAGCAGGGTCAGGTAGCCGCCCCACGACGCGCCGCTCAGCACCGACTTCGACGGGTCGGTGAGCCCGGACTCGACCGCCCAGTCGTGCACGGCGGCGATGTCCTCCAGCTCGGTCAGGCCCGGCCTGCCCTCGATCGCGTCCCGCCACTTCGAGCCGTAGCCGCTGGAACCGCGGTAGTTGACGTGCACGGTCGCGAACCCGGCGTCCAGCCAGACGGCCCGGTACGCCGAGAAGCGGTCCTCGTCGGAGGAGTGCGGGCCGCCGTGGATCAGGAACACCGTTGGGAACGGTCCCTCGCCCTCCGGCCTGGACACCAGCGCGTGCACCTCGCCGACGAAGACGTCCTCCAACGGCGCGGAGGTCGCCGGGCGGGCACCCTGCGGCTCGACCAGCACCCGTTCGGTGCCGTCGGTGGCCAGCGCGCGGATCACCGTCGACTTCTCGGCGGACGACCACGAGTACTCGACCGTGCCGTCCGGACGCACGCCGGCGGACCCGATCACGCCGGGCGCGGTGTCCAGAGTGGACAGTTCGCCGGTCGCGAGGTCGTAGCGGTGCACGGTGTTGCGGGCGTGGTGGGTGTGGACGATCAGCAGCGCGGACGCGTCCGGGTACCAGTCCGCGGCGACCTCACCCGGCAGGTCGAGGACGATCTCGGTCTCGGTGTCCGCGGCGACGTCCCAGATCAGCAGCTCCTCGCGGCCGCGGCGCTCGTGCAGCACCAGCAGCCGCTGGTCGCCGCGCACCGGGCTGAACGAGATGGCGTCGAGGCCCTTGCCCTTGCCGTCCCACTTCTCGGCCCTGGCCTCACCGGTCGCGGCGTTGAGCGCGCGCAGGGCCATGTGCCGGTTGTCGCCGTGCTCGGAGTGCGCGATCACGACCAGCGACTCGTCCTTCGACAGCGCGGTCACGCCGGCGTCGTTGACGTGCTGGTAGATCACCTCGGCGGGACCGCCGGCACGCGACAGCCAGACCGTCGTGCCGTCGTCGGTCGAGGCGGCCACCGCCACGACGTCGCGGCCGAGCTCAAGCCCCGCGGGGTAGCCCGCGTGGACGTTCGCGACCGCGGGCTCGGCCTTGCGGCCGTCGGGCGTGAACGGCTCGCGCACCCACACGCCGAACTCGTCGCCGTCGTGGTCGTCGAACCACCAGATCTCGGTGCCGTCCGGGTTCAGCGTGCCGTGCGAGGTGCCGTTCGGGCGGTCCGTGACCTTGCGGTGCTCGTCCTTCGCCCGGTCCCAGGCGTAGATCTCCCACACGCCGCTCGCGTTGGAGACGTACAGGGTGCGGTCCGGTGCGTCGTCCGCCCAGCTGGGCAGGCTCATCCGGGGAGCGGTGAACCGCTCGCGCCACCGGGTCTCGGCGGCCGGATCGTCGAAGAGCTGGTCCGGAACGTTCGGAGCAGGGTGCGTTGTCACACCGCAACACTAGAGTCAGACCTGGTTCAAGGGGGATTCGAAATGACACAACCACCTCAGTGGGGAGCTGCCGCGTCGATGGAACTCGCCCAGGTCAACATCTCGCGGCTGCTCGCACCGCTCGACAGCCCGCAGCTCAAGGAGTTCGTCGACGCGCTCGACGAGGTGAACGCGGTCGCGGACGCCGCACCCGGCTTCCGCTGGCGGCTGCAGAGCGAGGCGGGCGACGCGACCGCGATCCGCGTCTTCGACGACGACTGGCTGATCGTGAACATGTCGGTGTGGGAGTCGCCGGAGTCGCTGCTGGCTTACGTCTACGGCGACGCCCACCGGGCGGTGCTGCGCGGCAGGCGCAAGTGGTTCCATCACCCGGCCGAGGCGATGACCGCGCTGTGGTGGGTGCCCGTCGGTCACCGGCCGTCCGTCGCCGAAGCCGAGGAACGGCTGGTGCACCTGCGCGCGCACGGCCCGTCTTCGGAGGTGTTCACGCTGAAGCAGATCTACGGCGCGACGTCCGCGTAGCTGGTGCCGAGCTTGGCGCTGTTGAGCCAGGCCGTGGCGTGCCCGCTGTTGGGACCGGACCGGTAGACACCCCACTTGGTGTTGACGTGCGTGCCCCACAGCGTTGCCGCCGCGTACCGCTTCTGCCCGTTGTCGAACGTCTGCTGCACGCCGTTGCGGTACAGCTCGACCCAGCCGTCGTCGCCGCGGCTCAGCCGGAAGCCGATCACCCAGTCGTTCCACTGCCCGGCCGGGAACGGCACGGTCCAGATGTGCTTCGTGCCGCCGTTCGGCGAGGTGAGCTGGAAGTGCAGCTTGCCGTCACCGAGCGTCCGCAGCACGAACGGCCCGGACTGGGGCTGCGACCCGCTCTCCCCGGAGACGTGCAGCTGGTAGACCGAGATCCAGTGCCCGCCGTTGGGGTTCAGGTCCCACTTGGCCCGCCAGCCGAAGTAGAAGACCTTGCCCACGTCCGCAGCGCCGATCCGGTACGGCGCCCCGTTCTTGCGCATGCCCCGGCTCTCGCAGCGCTCCTTGCCGTTGTTCCAGTCCCACGTCTCGTACTTGATCGACGCCCCGTACGTGGCGTCGTTCGCGACGGTGATCCTGCCGGGGTCCTGCTCCAGCCCGTCGAACACGGCCGCCAGCCCCTTGGCCGGATCCGCCTCCCACAGGACGTTCACGGCCCGCGCCTGGGCCGGGGTGATGAGAGCGGCGACGACCGTCGCCACCAGCGCCCACTGTGCGCGCATCAGATCTCCTTCGGTGCAATGCCCGCGGCGAAGGGACAGATCGGATGTCTGCGGCGTGGTCTCACGTTATCGGCGAACAATTGATCACACCAGGTTTCAGCCCGCACCGGAATATCTGGTCGTGCGGGTGCGGCGGCGTTAATGTTGATACATGTCGGAAACGATGGAACGGCTCGCCGGGGCGGCCACGTTGGAGGAAGTGCAACGGATCGTCCGCACCACGGCCCGTTCCTCGCTGTCCGCCCACGGCGCCACGTTGGTGCTGCTCGACGGCGATCTCTGCTACTACGCGGACGAGGACTCGATGAGTCCGCTGTGGAAGGGCCAGCGCTTCCCGGTCGGGAACTGCATCAGCGGCTGGGCGATGCTGAACCGCAAAACGGTGGCGATCAGGGACATCCGCTTCGATTCGAGGATTCCTCAGGAAGCGTATCGGCCGACATTCGTGCGAAGCCTGTTGATGGCCCCGATCCTGCGCCCGGAACCACTCGGCGCCATCGGTTGCTACTGGGCCGTCCCGCACACCGCGACGCCCGTGGAGACCGAGACCTTGGAGGCGTTGGCCCGCGACGCCGGGGAGGCGCTGGAACGCTTCCCGGAAGGCCTGCCCGCGCGAGGCTTCCTCAGCTGAACGACGCCGGCCTCACCGGCGGCCGAGCTCGTCCTCGAAGATCTGGTCGACCTGCCGCGACGCCCGCGACAGCACCTTGACCGTGCCCACGATCAGCGCGAAACCGATCGCCGCCGCAGCCGCCACCCAGACCGACGTGAGCATGTAAACGATTCCCAGCGCCTGAAGCACCACAATGGACTTGGCCGCTATGACGATCCACGACCTATGGGCAGGTTTGGCGGCGACGGAGTCCATCACAAGCATCTCCCGACTCTTTCAACGAGTGCTGAACCACTGCCTTCGTCGTTTGGATCAAGACACCCGTTACGGAACGTGAGTTGAACCGTCAACCTTCACCCGTAAGGGTTAACGCTACGTGCGCGTTCCGTATAGTTTGGTGCGGAACGGTGGCGCTGCGTCATGCAACCACGGTGAACGCTGCGGCCGCTCGTGTCGAGCCAGACCACACGATCGGGTGGTATTACCGAGAGGGAGTGACCTTTCGCGTGAAGCTGCCGCCCTTGGACCCTGGCTGAAAACGCTCGACCCAGCCGCTGCACGCGGGTGGCTCGTTCGACCCTCCGGCGTGGTCTTGGCGGGGGTGCCCTCGATCGGGCCGGGAAAACAAAAATCGGGCCGATTCCAACACAAGCTGGAATCGGCCCGATTCTTAATCGGGGTGACAGGATTTGAACCTGCGACCTCTTCGTCCCGAACGAAGCGCGCTACCAAGCTGCGCCACACCCCGGCTGGGAACGAGTAGAACTCTACATCATGTCCGCCCCAGCTCCGAATCGGACCCCCTCATTTCGGCCCTGACCAGGCGTAACGGGCCGAGGAACCAGGGTCAGCAGCGAAGCCTCCGGAGGGCAGCAGAACCGCACCGGCGCGTACGGCGAAGTGCCCATCCCGGCGGAGACGTTCATCCACATGTGCGAGCCCCACCGCGACACCCCGCGCGCACGCCCGCGGTCGAGTTCGCAGTTGGTCACCAGGGCGCCGTAGAACGGCACGCGCAGCTGTCCGCCGTGGGTGTGCCCGGCCATCACGAAGTCGTAGCCGTCGGCGGCGAACGGGTCCAGCACGCGCGGTTCCGGGGAGTGCGTGACGCCGAGGCGCAGTGCGGCGGACGGGTCCGGGGTGCCGGCGATGTCGGCGTAGCGGTCGCGCTTGAGGTGAGGGTCGTCCAGGCCGGCGGCGAAGATCGTCTGGCCGCCCACCTCGATGGTCCTGCGCACGTGCGTCAGGTCGAGCCAGCCGCGCTCGATCATGCCCGCGCGGAGGTCGCGCCACGGCAGCGTCACGCCGTGGATGCGCTTGGTCTTGGCGGACGGCAGCAGGTAGCGCACCGGGTTCTTCAGCCGGGGCGCGTAGTAGTCGTTGCTGCCGAACACGAACACGCCCGGCTTGTCGAGCAACGGGCCGAGCGCGCGCAGCACGCCGGGGACGGCGTCCTTGTGCGCGAGGTTGTCGCCCGTGTTGACGACGAAGTCCGGGTTCAGGTCGGCCAGTGAGGCGACCCAGCGCTGCTTCGACACCTGGTTCGGCGTCATGTGCAGGTCTGAGATGTGCAGCACACGGATCGGCTTGGAGCCGGGGGACAGGACAGGCACGGTGGCGGTGCGCAGAGTCCAGTGCCTCCGCTCGATTCCTGCCGCGTACGCGATGGTCGCGGCGCCGAGTGCGGTCGTGGCGAGGAGTGCTCGGCCGAGCTTGTTCACGGTGTCAAGGGTACGGAAGGCGGTTAACTCGATCGGCGCGGCATCCGGCGGGCGGTACCGTTCTGCGCCATGGCGGAGTTGAAGACGCGGCTGCAGAACGACCTCACTGCGGCCATGAAGGCCAGGGAGACTGTCACGGCCGGTGCGTTGCGGATGGCGCTCACGGCGGTCACGAACGAGGAGGTCGCGGGCAAGCAGGCGCGCGAGCTCAGCGACGACGAGGTCGTGAAGGTCCTCACGCGCGAGGCGAAGAAGCGCAAGGAGGCCGCCGAGGCCTTCGAGGGTGCCGGCCGGGCCGAGAAGGCCGAGCTGGAGCGCCAGGAGCTCGCCGTGCTGGAGACCTACCTCCCCGCCCAGCTCGACGACGCCGCGCTGGCGTCCATTGTGGACAAGGCGATCGAGGCGCTGGCCGCGCAGCTCGGCGAGACGCCGGGGCCCAAGCAGATGGGCCAGGTCATGAAGGCCGTCAACGCCGAGGTTGCCGGACGTGCCGAGGGTGGCCGGGTGGCCGCCGCGGTGAAGTCCAGGCTCACGAGCTGAACCAGTGCCGCAGCGGGCGCGAAACCCGCTGCGGCACCCGAACTAGAACGCCTTGTCGACCGCGTCCGCGAACTCGCCCATCGACCCGAACTCCAGGTCGTAGCCGAACTCACCGGACGGCTGCGGCGTCGCGCCCCAGCCCGGCCGGTCGTGCCTCCGGTTGATCCACACGGACGGCAGTCCCTCCCGGCGGGCCGGCACGTGGTCGTGGAACAGGCTCTGCGCCACGTGCAGCAGGCCCGCGCGCTCCACTCCCAACGCGCCGAGCGTGTCGTCCAGCGCCCGGAAGTGGTTCTCGGCCGGCTTGTACGCGCCGACGTCCTCCGCGGTGATGATCGCCGCGAAGTCCCCGCGCAGCCACCGGTTGCTGCCCGCGAACCCGTCGCGGTGCACATTGGACAGAATGATCAACTTGTAGTGGGCGGCCAGCCGTGCCAGCGCGTCCGCGGAATCCGGGAACGCCGGCCAGTCCGGCACCGACGACCCCAGCCGCCGCGCCCACTCGTCGCTCACCTCGCGGCCGAGCTCGGCACCGGCCCGGTGGAACGCCGTCGCCAGCACGTCCGGGTACAGCCGGAACGGCTTCTCCGCCTCGACGACCGCCTCCTGCGCCCCGTACGCGAGCAGCAGTTCCTCGTCGGACAGTGAGAGCCCCTGTTCGCGCGCCCACGGTGAGAGCACCGCGGCGATGCCGGTCTCCCAGTCGATGAGCGTGCCGTAGCAGTCGAAGCTGAGCGCCTGGAACTTCGTCAGGTCCATGAACCAAACTGTAGTACAGTTCAACTGCAGGGCAATCGAGTAAAATCGGCCCATGTCCGCCCTCGACGGCCTCGAAGTGCGCCGCACCACCACGGCCCAGCAACTCGCCGACGGCCTCGCCGAACGGATCATGGCCGGTGCGTTCGGCCCCGGTGACCGGCTCAGGGAGAGCGCCATCGCGGCCGAGCTGGGCGTCGCCCGCAACACCATCCGCGAGGCCGTGCGCATCCTGGAGCTGACCGGCCTGGTCCGCTACGAGGTCAACCGCGGTGCCGTCGTCATCGCGCCCACCCCGGAGAACGTCGAGGCGCTCTACACCGCCCGCGAACGCCTCGAAACGGCCGCGGCGGCCCGCGTGCCGCGGCCAGAGCAGCTCGATGCGATCACCAGGGCGTTCGACGAGCTCGCCGAAGCCGCCGAGACCGGCGACAAGAGCCGGATCGTCGACCGGGACCTGGCCTTCCACCAGGCGATCGTCGCGCTGCTCGACAGCTCACGGCTCGACGAGTTCTTCGCCGGACTGACCAAGGAGCTCCGCTTCTACCTCACGGTGCTGTCCCGGTCCGAGTCGCCGGACCAGGTCGTCGCCGAGCACAGGCTCATCCTCGACGCCCTGCGCGCAGGCGACCGCGACCGGGCGGTCGCCGAGATCCGCGCACACGTCGACACGAGCGTCGAGCAGCTCAAACGACTGCTCTAGCGAGGCTCGCCCGGCTCGGTCGGCAGCGTGATCGGTGGCGGCTCGTTCGGGTTGCCCGGGTTGGGCGGCGGTTGGTTCGGGTTGGGGTTCGACGGCTCGGTCGCCACCGGCGGCGGCACGTACCCGGAACTCACCGAGAGCGTGATCACCGTGCCGCGCAACGCGTTGCCGCGCGGCGTCTGGCTGACGACCGTCCCCTTCGACTGCTCGGAGTTGACCGACTGCTGGCTCACCTTGTAGCCGGCCTGCTCCAGGATCCGCGTCGCGTCGTTGACCTGACGGCCCACGACGTCGGGCACCTGGATCTCCCTGCCGCCCTTGAGGAACCGCTGTTCGACCGGCGGGAGCTGCTTGACCGGCAACGACCCGTGCACCTTCGTCATCGTCTCGAACCACGTCTTGGCGGGGATCGTGCCGCCGAAGATGTTGCCGCTGCCGCACAACCGCGGCTGGCCCGCGCCGGCCAGGCAGATCGGCCGCGGGGCCGTGCCGTCGTTGAACGTCTGCACCGCGCCCGCGAAGTCCGGGGTGGCGCCGATGAACGCCGCCGACTTGTACTCCTCGGTCGTGCCCGTCTTGGCGATCATCGGACGCGTCCACTTGGCCGCACGTGCGGCGGCCGCGGCGGTGCCGTTGCCCTGGTCGTCCTTGCTCATGCCGGTCGCGAGGCCGTTCGCGAGGGCCTCCGACACGACCTGCTCGCACGGCGCCTCGTTGACCGGCACGGCCTTCTGGTTGCGGTCCAGCACCTTGACGATCGGCGTCGGCGGGCACCACTTGCCGCTGCTCACGATGGTCGCGGCGACGTTCGCGAGTTCCAAAGTGGACACCGGTGCCGGCGACAGCGTGAACGACGCGTTGCCGCCGTTCTGCTTGTAGAACTCGGTCTGCGAGATGCGGTTCTGCTTGTCCTTGGCCTTCGGGTCCGGCCTGGTGCCCTGCAGGTTCGTCGCCATCGTCTCGCGCATGCCCAGGCGCGAGGCCATGTCGACGACGGCGTCCATGCCGACCTGCTCCTCGAGGATCACGAAGCCGGTGTTCGGCGACGTCGCGAGCGCCTGCTGCAGCGTCATCGACGACGGGTAGCTGCCGTCGAAGTTCGAGAGGCAGTACCAGCGGGTGCCGGGTTCACCGGTGCTCGGGCAGCGCTGCGCGCCACCCTTGAAGACCTTCGAGACGTGGTGGGTCGGCGTCTGGATGACGTTCTCGATGCCCATGCCCTTCTCAAGGGCCGCGGCGGCCGTGAAGACCTTGTAGACCGATCCGGCGCCGAACTTGTTCTCCACGCCGCTGGGCAGGTCGAACGTCGTCTGGTTCTGCTCGGCCTTCAACCCGTAGTCGCGGTTCGCGACCAGCGCCAGCACCTCGTGGCGGTCCTTGCCGGGCCGCACGACGGCCATCGTGTTCGCGATGCCGTCGGCGTTCTTGGCCACCCCGGCCTCCGCCGCGGCTTTCGCCTGCGCGGTCACCGTTCTGTCCAAAGTGGTCTGGATGGTGTAACCGCCGGTGCGCAGCTGCTCCTCGCTGAAACCCGCGCGCTGCAAGTAGTTCACCACGTACGAGCAGAAGAAACCGTTTTCCGGACCGGCGCCCACACAACCGTTCGGTGGCGTTCGGACCGGGTTCGCGAGTCCGAGTCCTTCCTTCTTCGCCGCCTCACCGGCATCGCGCGAGAGCTTGTCGTTCTCGACCATCCTGTCGATCACTTTGTTGCGCCGCTCCAGCGCTTTGTCCGGATACGCTTCGGGGTCGAGCGCTGACGGGCTGTTGACCATTCCGGCGAGCATCGCGGCCTGCGGAACCGTCAACTTGTCCGGCGTCGTGTTGAAGTAAGCCTGCGACGCCGCGGCGATGCCGTAAATCGTCGACCCGAAAGGAACGACGTTCAGGTACCTGGCGAGGATCTCCTCCTTGCCGAGCTTTCGCTCCAGCTGCAAGGAGATCCGGGCTTCGCGCATCTTGCGCGCGATGGTCTGCTCCTGGGCCTTGGCCTGCTCCAGCTTGTTGTTCCGCGCCACGACGTGGACCAGGTAGTTCTTCACGTACTGCTGGGTCAGTGTGGACGCACCTTGCGAAACCGAGCCGCTGACCTGGTTCGTCAGGCCGGCGCGGATGGTGCCCTTCCAGTCCACGCCCTGGTGCTCGTAGAACCGGCGGTCCTCGACCGAGATCAGCGCCGCCTTCATGGTCGGCGAGATCTTCTCCGGCGGTGTCAGGACTCTGTACTGGTCGAACAGGTAGGCGATCGGCTGTCCGTCCTTGTCGGTGACCGTGGTGATCAACGGAGGATCGGTGGTCACGAGGTCGGCGGAGATGCTGTCCACGGTGTCGCTGGCGCGGTTGGACACGAGGCCTGTCGCGCCCACGACTGGGAACAGCATGCCGGCGAGGAGAACCCCAGCCAGCAGGCACAGGCCGAGCATCTTGAGCACGCCATTCCTGACTCGCACGCAGGTCAGCGTACGCGGTACACGAACGGGTGACAGTGATCAGTAAGGCCCGTTACTCAGCATGAGTAGAGATACGCAAGACAGGTAACAGTTGGGTGGCCCAGGGTTGGACGTGGAACCGAACGGCACTACAGTCCGTCAACGTCCAAGGAATGCAGCCGTGGCTCGAACGCTACGGCATCCGTGGCAGGGGTGTGGCGGATTTTCCACATTTGGACAGCACTGAGGAGTGGGGGATATGAACCAGGGGGATTGGCGTATCAACGCTTCGTGCCGCGATGAGGAGCCGGACCAGCTCTTCGTTCGGGGTGCGGAGCAGCGCAAGGCGAAGCTCGTGTGCCTGGGTTGCCCAGTTCGCATGGAATGCCTGGCCGAAGCGCTGGACAACAGGATCGAGTTCGGGGTCTGGGGTGGCATGACCGAGCGCGAGCGTCGCGCTCTGCTGCGCCGCCGCCCGGACGTCGACTCGTGGTTCGAGCTGCTCGACAACGCACGTCAAGAGCACCTCGAAGACACCCGAGTCGGGTAACGGCTACTCCCCGGCCAGGCGCCGACCTATCTCTCGGAGGCCGTCCAGGTCGTGCACGTCCGCGGGCAACGCGGGCACGCCGACCAGCGCCACACCGGGGTGCGCACGTGTGAACCGGGCCAGCAGCCGCCGTTCCCGATCGGCGACTGCGACCCGGTCCGCATGCAGCCGGAGCACCGCCGCCGCGAGCGGCGCCTCACCGGAGCGGTCCAGGTCGTCCGCTGCGGCGAGCGCGTTCGCCGCGGGCAGGTCCGTCGCGATCACGGGATGCGTCCTGTTCGCGACGAGCCCGCACAACGGCATGTTCTCCGCGCTGAGCCGCTCGACGAAATAGCTCGCTTCGCGCAACGCGTCCGGCTCCGCCGCCGCCACCACGACGAAACCGGTGCCCGGCGAGCGGAGCAGCTCGTACGTGCGCTGGGCGCGTTCGCGGAAGCCGCCGAACATGCTGTCGAACGCCTGCACGAACGTCGACGCGTCCTGCAGCAGCTGGCCGCCGACGATCGTCGACACGGCACGCGTGAAAAGGCTGAAACCGGTCCCGACGATCTTGAGCAACCCGCGCCCGCTCGCGCGCGCGGGTGCCGACAACATGCGGATGAACTTGCCGTCGAGCACCGTCGACAGCCGCTGCGGCGCGTCCAGGAAGTCCAGCGCCGACCGCGACGGCGGGGTGTCGACGATGATCAGGTCCCACTCGTCCTGCGCCACCAGCTGGCCCAGCTTCTCCATCGCCATGTACTCCTGCGTGCCGGAGAACGACGAGGAAATGGTCTGGTAGAAGGGGTTCGACAGGATCTGGTCGGCCCGGTCGCGGCCCGCGTGGGTCAGCACCATGTCGTCGAACGTGCGACGCATGTCGAGCATCATCGCGAACAGCTCGCCCTTGGGCTCGAAGCCGTCGACGACGACCTCGCGCGGGTGGTTGTCCAGTTCCCGCAGGCCCAGCGACTGCGCCAGACGCCGGGCCGGGTCGATCGTCAGCACGACCACGCGCCGGCCGCGTTCCGCCGCGCGCAACGCCAGCGCCGCCGCGGTCGTCGTCTTGCCGACGCCACCGGAGCCGCAGCACACCAGCACGCGCGTCGCCGGATCGTCCAGCAACGGGTCGAAGTCGAGCTTCTCGGTCACCGCACACCCGCCGCGACCAGCACCTCGGCCAGCTCGTAGAGCGCGGCCACGTCCACCCCGTCGGTCAGCTCCGGCAGCTCCACCGTCGGCAGGTCCGACTCGCTGAGCAGCTCCATCGCCTCCTGCTGCGACTGCACCCGGATGGCGTGCTCCACGGTCTCGTCGACCAGGCCGTCGAGGGTGAACTCGTCGAGCTCCAGCCCGGCGGCCGTCAGCCCGGCCCGCACCCGTGAGGCGTCGACCCTGCCCTCCGCGGCGACCGGCACCGACCGCGCCGGCAGCCGGGCCGGGTGGACCCGGTTGACCAGCACCGCGCCCGGCCGCAGGTCCGCGCCGTCCAGTTCGGCGACCGCGTCCAGGGTCTCGCGCACCGGCATCTCCTCCAGCAGCGCCACCAGGTGGACCGCGGTGTCGCCGGAGTGCAGCAGTCGCACCACGCCCTCGCTCTGCCCCTTGATCGGCCCGACCTTGGCGAGGTCGGCCATGGCCTTCGTGACGTCCAGGAACTTGACCACGCGCCCGGTCGGCGGCGCGTCGAGCACCACCGCGTCGTAGAGGTGGCGCCCGTCCTTGCCGGTGCGGTTCACGCACTCCTTGACCTTGCCGGTCAGCAGCACGTCCCGCAGGCCGGGCGCGAGCGTCGTGGCGAACTCGACGGCGCCCATCTTGCGCAGCGTCCGTCCCGCGAAACCGAGGTTGTAGAACATCGCCAGGTACTCGAGCAGCGCGGCCTCGGCGTCGACCGCGAGGGCGTGCACCTCACCGCCGCCGGGAGCGGACGCGATCCGTTCCTCGGCGTAGGGCAGCGGGGCCCGGTCGAAGAGCTGGGCGATGCCCTGCCGTCCCTCGACCTCGACCAGCAGCACCCGGCGGCCACCGGTCGCGAGCGCGAGGGCCAGCGCGGCGGCGATCGTGGTCTTGCCGGTGCCGCCCTTGCCGGAGACCACGTGCAGGCGGGCTCGGGTCAGCTCCTCGGTCCACGACGTCACACGTCCAGACTAGGTGTGAATCCGGCGGAAGGTGGACTGACCGGTCAATCCATCATCGTGAGGAAGAAGACGGCCATCGCGGTTGCGGCGACCAGCGCCCACACGACGACCGAGGGCAGCCACAGCGCGATGCTGACCGTGATGACCGCCACGACCACCAGCCCGATCAGCCCCGCCTTGACGACGTCCGCGTGATGGCTGTGCTTGCGGTCCCTCACCTGCGCCATGGCGACGAGCACCATCACCAGCCCGCCCACTCCGAACAGGCCGGTGGCGATGATCCGCCAGGTCTCCATGTGATCAAGGTAGCCCGAACGGCCGGAACCACGCATAGGTCGTTCGGGTGGCAAGTTAGGCTCCGCACATGACGAAGTGGGAGTACGCGACCGTGCCGTTGTTGATCCACGCCACGAAGCAGATCCTCGACCAGTGGGGCGAGGACGGCTGGGAGCTGGTCACCGTGCTGACGAACCCGACCGGTGAGCAGCACGTCGCGTACCTGAAGCGGGTGAAGGCATGACCTGGAGCACTCGCCTGAAGGAGCTCGGCATCGAGCTGCCCGGCGTCGCCGCCCCGCTCGCCGCCTACGTGCCCGCCACGCAGAGCGGCTCGTGGGTGTTCACCTCCGGCCAGCTGCCGTTCGTCGACGGCCAGCTCGCCGCCACCGGCAAGGTCGGTGCCGAGGTCTCCCCGGAGGAGGCCAAGCAGCACGCCGCGACCTGCATCCTCAACGCGCTGGCGGCAGTTCATGCGCTCGTGGGGATTGACTCGATCAAGCGCGTGGTGAAAGTTGTCGGCTTTGTAGCCTCCGCCGAGGGCTTCACGGGGCAGCCGGGTGTCGTCAACGGTGCCTCGGAGCTGCTCGGGGAGATCTTCGGTGACGCGGGCAAGCACGCCCGGTCGGCCGTGGGGGTGGCCGAGCTGCCGATCGGCGCTCCGGTGGAGATCGAACTGATCGTCGAGGTGTGACATGTCGGACACGTGCCACGAACTGCTGCTGCGGCTCGCGGGACGCCTCCCGGACGACCTGCTGTGGCGGTACCGGGACTGGGCGGCTTCGGACGCGTATGCGGTGCTCGCGCGCTCGTTGCCGCGCACACTGCTGCACGGCCGCATCCCTCTGACCGATCACGAGATGCGCCTTTTGCAGGACGCGCTGGTGCCCTACGGGGCGGAGCCCGGTGCTGTCAGTTCGGTCAAAGGGCTGGACGAACTGCCACCCACCGACTACACCTTTTCCCCGGAGTCACCCGATCGGGTGCCGATGGGGGACTCCGCGACCGTCGTGCTCGGTGCCACGCTGCGAGGCCGCCACGGGGTCGGTGAGGTTCGCTCCTGCTGGCGCATCGGACCCTCCGGGGTCAACCGCGTCGTGCTGGTAGCCGCCACCACCGGCCACTCCCGGCTGACCGGCGAGCTGCAGCGCGTGCTGCGGGCGCTGGGCGAACACGATCCTTGCGTCGAGGTCGTGCCGTCCGGTCTGGACCTGCCGCCCTACCACCGGGCGGCGTTGGCGGCTTCGGAGCCGGTGTGCGCCGGCGCCGAGTCCGAGGAGCACCTGGTGCTCAGCTAAGGAGAGTTGACGTGACGAACGACGGTGTCGGCCTGCCGGTCCGTCTCCACGATCTCCTGCTGTCGATGGCCGGGCGCGTGGACGACGACGCCCTGTCACAGGCACGCGAGTTCCTCGCGGTCGGAGAGCTCGACCGCGCGGTCGAGATGCTCGTCGGCACTCTTCTCGCGGGCAGCATCCCGGTGCTGCCGGACGAGAGGGCTGCCATCACGTGGGCGTTGCACGAGGTGCGGTCCGACGCGTCGCTGACCGACCGGCTGCCGGTCGTCGAGATGCTGCCGTTCCTGCGCCACCGGTTCACCGCCGAGAGCGATCCGACCGCGGACCTCGCCGGCGTGCTGAGCCGTGCCGTGTCGGTGCTGCCGGACGTCCGTTCGGTGCGCTGCGTCTGGCGTTCCTCTCCGGCGGGTGCGACGCCCGGTCCGCTGCCGCAGCGGGTCGTGCTGGTGGACATCGGTCCGCAGGGCTTCGCGCCCGCGACCGCCTACCGGGTCGACGCGGTGCTGCGCAAGGCAGGCGTCCGCGCCTCCGTCGAGGTCCTGACCGTCGGCACCCAGCTCGGCGACTACCACGCCTCCGCGGTGACGGCCTCGCGTCCGGTGCCGATCTCGGGGACGCCGGTATCGCCTCCGCCGCCGCCCCCGCCGACGCCGGCCTCCGTGGCCCACGAACAGTCGGGCACCTGGTTCGACCAGTCTGAAGACGTTTCCGCTCCGGCGCCGATGGCCGAGCCGACACCGGCGCCGGAGCCAGTGGTGGAAGAGACCGGCTCACGTCGTAACCGCACGCCCTCCCTGGAGGGCTCGCAGCCGTTCCCGCCCAAGCCCGTGAAGCGGATCTCGATGGCACCGGCCGAGCCGGAGATCGAGACCCTGCCGGAGCCCGTGCCGATCAACAGGGCCGAGGTGACGATGGAGCTGAAGGCGGACGAGCTGGCGGCCCTGCAGGCCGCGCTGGCCGAGACGCCGGAACCGTCGTCGGTGGACGCGAACCTGAGCGAGCGGGAACGGGCCCTGCTGCAGCAGCTGCACGAGGAGCTGGCGCAGCGGGAGCAGACCGGTGCCAAGGCGACCGACACCGGCCGTTGGCAGATCGACCGCTCCTCGGCCCGTCAGTCGGCGTTCGGGACGTCCAACAACGGGCACCAGCCTCAGTAGCCGTTGCGCAGGTACTCCAGCTGGGCCCGCACGGACCACTCCGCCGCGGGCCACAGCACTCTGTCGACGTCCGCGTAGACGATCTCGACGACCTGGCGCGGGGTCGGTTCGCCGCCCAGCTCCAGCACGGCTTCGCGCACCTGTTCCAGGCGTTGGGTGCGGTGCGCGAGGTACCTCCGCGCCGCCTCACCGGCGTCGGCGAGCTCCGGGCCGTGGCCGGGCAGGACGGCGGTGTGCTCCGGCAGTTCGGCCAGCAGCTTGAGCGACTCGAAGTAGTCGCCGAGCCTGCCGTCCGGGTGAGCGACGATCGTGGTGCCGCGGCCCAGGACCGTGTCGCCGGTCAGCACCGCCTCGCCGTCGAGCACGAAGCACAGCGAGTCGCTGGTGTGGCCGGGCGTGCCGAGGACGCGCAGTTCCAGACCGGCGCTGGTGATCACGTCGCCGTCGTTGAGGCCCTCGGAGCCGTAGGTGAACGTCGGATCCAGCGCGCGCACCGGGGCCTTGACCAGTTCGGCGAACTCGCGGGCGCCCTCGGAGTGGTCGGGGTGGCCGTGGGTCAGCAGGATCTCGGCGACCGGGCCGTACGAGGCAATCCGCTTCAGGTGGGCCTCGTCGAGCGGGCCGGGGTCGATCACGACGTACGACGACGCGTCCGGCGCCTTGAGCAGCCACGTGTTGGTGCCGTCGAGCGTCATCGGGCTGGGGTTGTCCGCGAGCAGCACGGCGGCGTGTTCGGTGACCTGACGGAGCTCGCCGTAGCGCGGGTGTTCGGCGCGGGCGCCGATCAGCGGGGAGCCGCTCACGGGATCACCACCCGGATCTTGTCGCCGTCGCGGATCAGCTTGGGGATGATCTTCGCGACACTGCGCTCCTCCGCCATGACCTTCTCCACGGTGTCCAGCGCGCCCACCTCGTTCAGGGTGCGCCAGGTGGGCGGCATGAGCATGCGGCGGCCTTCCTCGGCGTCCTGGATGGCCTCCGCGGGCCGCTGCCACGACGCGTCGGAGGCCTCGGTCGTCTCACCGTCGGCACGCTGGCCCTCCGGCAGCGCGGCCACGAAGAAGCGGGTGTCGTAGCGGCGCGGTTCCTCGTACGGGGTCACCCAGTTCGCCCACGGCCGCAGCAGATCCGCGCGCAGGACGAGGTCGTTGGCGGCGAGGAACTGGGCGAGCGAGATCTCCCGGTCCACCAGCTGGCGGCGGGCCCGCGCGTAGGCCGAGGTGTCCGCCACGACGGACGTGGCGTCCGGACCGGCGAGCAGGACTCCGGACTCCTCGAAGGTCTCCCGGACGGCCGCGCACACGAAGGCGCGGGCCGTCGGTTCGTCGACGCCGAAGACCGAACCCCACCACTGCGGGGACGGACCGGCCCACGCGACGGACGTGTCGGCGTCGCGCTGGTCGACGCCGCCGCCGGGGAAGACGGTCATGCCGCCCGCGAACGCCATGCCCTTCACGCGGCGCAGCAGGAAGGCCTCCAGGCCGAGGTCTCCGTCCCGCAGCAGCACCACGGTGACGGCGTCGCGGGGTTGCGCGGGTTGGGCCGGTGGCGAAGTGGGTACCAGGGTTCCCGGCAAGGTCAGGTCGTCGGGCATCCTCCGAGCGTACGACCGCGCTTACCCGAGGATGGTGTGATGTCGACGAACGTGTCCGGTTGCCTGGTGAAGATCCTGCTGTTCCTGCTCGGCGCGATCATGGGCACCGGCCTCACGGCGGTGGCGGGCGTGGTGATGTTCGTGCCCGACCGCACGACCGTGATCAGCGTCGATCCGACCGCCACCGCACCCGGTGTGTACGTGAAGAAGGTCGAACGGCTCGTGGGCGGCACCTACTACGAGATCTGGCTCGGCCCGTCGCCCGACCGCGGCCACGTCGTGACGGTGCCCAACGGCTGGGAACACGACCCGGACCGCGAGGCGACCTCCGACGGCATGCGCCTGAAGTTCGACAACGGGGGCGAGATCTTCGTCCCCAAGGCCAGTTACTCCTGAGGCAGGATGGGCGAGTGGACGAACAGCTGCGCGTAGGACTTGTCGGTGCCGGCCCGTGGGCTCAGATGATCCACGCCCCCGGCATCGCGAACCACCCCGGCACGACGCTGACCGGTGTGTGGGCCCGTCGCGAGGAGGCGGCCGCCGAACTGGCTGCCGCCCATGGCGCGGAACCGTTCGCGGACTACGCGTTGATGCTGTCCACTGTGGACGCTGTGGCGTTCTGCGTGCCGCCGGGCGTCCAGGGTCCGATGGCGATCGAGGCGGCGCAGGCCGGCAAGCACCTCGTGCTGGAGAAGCCGATCGCGGAGTCGGTCGAGGTGGCCTCCCAGTTGGCCGAGAAGGTCTCCCGTGCGGGCGTGGCGTCCCTCGTGGTGCTGACCCGCCGGTACGCCCCGGAGACCAAGGAGATGCTGGCTCAGCTGCACCGCACGGGCGGCTGGACCGGTGCCGACAGCCGCTGGCTCGCGGGCGCGCTGCTGGACGGCCCGTTCTCGAACTCCCCGTGGCGCCACGAGAAAGGCGCGCTGGAGGACGTGGGCCCGCACGCGTTCGACCTGCTCGACGCGGCACTCGGCGAGATCACCGACGTGATCGCGGCCAACGTGTCCGACACCGGTCTGTGGCAGCTGATCCTGCAGCACGAGGGCGGCGCCACGAGCACGGTGTCGCTGTGCCTGTCGTTGCCGATGCAGCCGCCGTTCGCGGACTTCACGATCTTCGGAACCAACGGGCACCGCACGCTGTCCAACCGGGACACCCCTGCTCTGGACTGCTTCACCAACCTGCTGGACGACTTCGTGGCCATGGTGCACAGCGGCACCACGACCCACGAGTGCGACGTGCGCCGCGGCCTGCACCTGCAACGGATCATCGAGCTGGCGCGGCGCAAGGCCGTCACCCGCTGAGACGAAGCGCTTGCGCTCCGCAGCGACATCCGAAATTGTCAGGGGTGCTCGCTAGCGTCGCAGGCATGGACCTCACCGCCACGACAGCCGAGCTGGCCGGTGCCGCCGCCGAGGTGGCGCGGCTGTTGCCCACCCGCGTGCTCGACCCGGTGCTGGCCGGGCTCCGCCTCAAGGCCGGCACGGACGTCGAGATCGCGGGCAGCGACCAGGAGCACGGCGTGCGTCTGGCCGTCCACGCCACCGTGCACACCGAAGGCGAGGTGCTCGTGCCCGCGAAGCCGCTGGCGGCGACCCTCCAGGCACTGGACGAGCCGCAGGTGAGGCTCAAGGTGGAAGGCCGCCGGCTGGCGATCCGCACGCCGTCGTCGAGGTTCGCGATCCCGTTGCTGGACCTGGAGAACCACCCCGGCGTCCCGGAGCTCCCGCCGCTGCAGGGCCGGGTCGACGCCGCGAAGCTCAGGACCGTCGCGGCCGTGGCGGGAGCCGCGAGCAAGGACGACGCGCTGCCGATCTTCACCGGCCTCCGCATCCAGTCCAACCCGCACAAGCTGCACGTCATGGCCACCGACCGCTACCGCATGGCCTACGCGACGCTGCCGTGGGAACAAGAAGGTCAACTGGACCTGTTGGTACCGGCGAAGCCCGTCGCGGAAGCGGCCAGGCAGGCCCAGGGCGAGGTCGCCCTGCACGCCGACACAGACCGCCTCGGCCTCGCCTGGGGCGCCAACTCGATCTCCACCGCACTCTTGGCCGCTCCGTTCCCGGACGACCGGGCGCGCCGACTCCTGGAGGCAGTCATCGACAGCACGGTGCTCGTGGACGCGGACGCACTCGCCCGCGCCGTCCGCAGAGCCACCCCCTACGGCGGTCCCCACCAGGCGGTGACGATCCAGGTGGAGGACTCCGAGCTGCGCGTGAAGGGCAGCGACCCGCAACAGGGCGAGTCCGAGGAGTTCGTCAAGGCCACCGTCGAGGGCGACCACCTGACCAAGACGTTCCAGGCCCGCTACCTCGCGGACGCCCTGAAGGCGTTCGCAGGCCGCCGGATCGAGCTGCGGATCCAGGACGGCCTGCGCTCCACCGTGCTCACCTCGACACCGGGCGAGGACGGCGTGGAGCTGACCTACCTGGTCGTGCCGATGCGCTCGGTCGCCTAGGAACGCGGGGCCCCGTGTTCCCTTCGGGGAACGGCCCTCAGACCACCAGCGGCACGCTTCTCCACAGCATGCGTGCGTGCAGGTCTCGCACCTGACGGTTCTGCCTCGCGTCTGGCGGCTGTGTCTCGCGTCTGGCGGCTGTGTCTCGCGTCTGGCGGCTGTGTCTCGCGTCTAGCGGCTGTGACTCGCGTCTAGCGGCTGTGACTCGCGCCTGGCGGCTGTGACTCGCGCCTGGCGGCTGTGACTCGCGCCTGGCGGCTGTGACTCGCGCCTGGCGGGTCTGGCTCGTGCCTGGGGGCTCTGGCTCGCGCCTAGCGGGCTTTGGCTCGCGTCTAGCGGGTCTGGCTCGTGTCTTGGGGGGCTCTGGCTCACGCCTGGCAGCGGTGCCTCCTGCCTATGTCTCGCGCCCGGCGGTTCTGCCTCGCGCCACCCGTGTGACCGCAGACCTGCCTGTCACATCCCTCGGCCGGGTCGCTCTCGCCGCCGCAACAACCAGCCGACCGGTGACTCCCAAGGCGATGAACGCCGACCGCACGCCGAAATCGCCCGGCGCTTGAAGTACGCGGGGACCTTTCGTACTCCAGGTGAGTACGAAAGGTCCCCGTGTGAACTTCAGCGAGCGGCAGGCCGCGGTCAGCGAGCGGCCAGGTCCATCTCGGCGCGCGACGGCAGCGGCTCGGACCTGGGCACGCCGCGCTGGACGGTGCCGCGCAGCAGCCACACCGCCGCGGCGATCAGCAGCCCGGCCACGCCGGACGCGACGAACGCCGGCCGCGTGCCGAAGTGCTCGATCAGCTGCCCCGACAGCGCCTGGCCGAGCGCGAGGCCGACGGTCACCGAGGTGATCACCCAGCCGAACGCCTCCGCGGCCATGCCGTTCGGCGTGACCTGCTCGATCGCCGCCGAGTGCGCGGTCGACTGCGGCGTGATCAGCGTGCCGACCACGAACAGCGCGAGGCCCAGGCCCACCAGGGAGGCGGGGATCGCCAGCAGCAGCGACAGCAACCCGAACCCGCCCAGCAGCACCGGCAGGCGCAGGTGCATCGGGCGCGGCCACGGGCGCATGCCGTAGAGCACGCCGAAGACCACCGAGCTGATCGACCACAGCGACAGCATCAGGCCGCCCATCGAGGCGTGGCCAGCGGCCTTCGCGAACGCCGGCACGGCCACCTCGACGAAACCGATCGTCACGCCGAAGCCCAGTGCGGCCAGAGCCACGGTCCGCATGCCGGGGTAGGCGAACGCGCCGAGCAGCGGCCGGGGTGCGGCGGCGACCGGACCCCAGGCGCGCACGACCGGGTTGAACGCGAACCACAGCGCGCCGAGGACCATCATCACGGCTCCGACCACCACGCCGGTGCCCGCCCACGGGGCCGCGAGCAGCAGGCCGGCGAGGCCCGGTCCGAGGATGAAGAAGACCTCCATGCTGATCGACTCGTAGGCGTAGGCCGCCATGCGCGTCGGGCCGGAGGGCACCATCCGCTCCCACAGGGCGCGGGAGGCGCTGCCCACCATCGGCTCGGAGGCGCCGACGCCGAGGGCCAGCGGGACCAGCACGAACACCGGGGCGCCTGCCTCGACGGCGAGCACCGAGCCGGTGACGAAGAACGCGAACAGGCCGGTCACGAAGGCCAGCGGCCGAGTGGGGCCGAAGCGGTCCATCAGCCGGCCCTGGACGACCGAGCCCATCGCCACGCCCACCAGCGCCGCCGCCGAGACCAGGCCGGCGACCGCGAACGAACCCGTCGCGCGCTCGACGTAGAGCAGCAGCGAGAGGCCGACCATCGCGATCGGCAGGCGGGCGAGCAGGGACGCGACCACGGGGCCGCGCATGCCGGGGGTCGTCAGGGCGGCACGGTAGTCGGAGAGACGGGCGGAGTGGGACATGCGTACCAGTATGCCAAAGCTGGTACGGATGTACCAGATCGGGTGCGCAGGGTCACGATGGTTGCGATTGGGTCACGGGAATGGGATGACCGGGTGAAACATGCAACGAATCAGCCACACCCGAGGTCCTTGAGGGTGAAAGGGCTTGAGCGGTCGGGGTGGAGACGTGCGAAAGTTGACTCATCCACCGAGACCAACCTCTGGCTTGAGGGTCGGGGCCTACGCGCCAGAGGGATGGAGGCACGGTTCGTCGGGGGATGGGCCGTGCAACACAAAGGACCGGTGCGCCACGTCGGGGGTGGCGCCCGGTCCTTTGTGCGTGAGCAGTCTTAACGGGCGCGGCGCGCGAGGCGCTCCGGGTCCAGGATCAGCACGCTCTTGCCCTCCAGGCGCAGCCAGCCGCGGTGCGCGAAGTCGGCGAGCGCCTTGTTCACGGTCTCGCGGGACGCGCCGACGAACTGGGCGATCTCCTCCTGCGTCAGGTCGTGCGTGACGCGGAGCAGGCCGGCCTCCTGCGAGCCGAAGCGCTGCGCGAGCTGCAGCAACGCCTTGGCCACGCGGCCGGGCACGTCCGTGAAGATCAGGTCGGCCAGCATGGAGTTCGTCCGGCGCAGCCTGCGGGCGAGTGCCCTCAGCAGCTGCTCGGCGATCTCCGGCCGGTTGGTGATCCATTGCCGGAGCGCGGGGCGGTCCATGGACACCGCGCGCACCTCGGTCACCGTCGTCGCGGTCGACGTGCGGGGGCCCGGGTCGAAAATGGACAGTTCGCCGAACATGTCGGAGGGTCCGAAGATCCCCAACAGGTTCTCGCGGCCGTCCGGCGACTTGCGGCCGATCTTCACCTTGCCGGACTGGATGATGTACAGGCGATCGCCCGGCTCACCCTCCGCGAAGATCACGTGGCCACGCGGGAACTCCACCGTCTCCAGGGTCTGCGCCAGCGCCTCTGCGGCTGCCGGGTCAACTCCCTGGAAGATGCCCGCTCGCGCCAGGGTCTCGTCCACCTCGTCCCTCCTAATCGACGCGACGGCACGCCTACCACCATCTTTGGTGGAGTCAGCGCCGTGCCGCCGATCACTGCGTTGCAGTCTAAGGGCTGTGTTGTGGATCGCCGCTCGGCTCGCCGTCTTACTAGGAACAACCGCACTGACTCGATCCAGAGCCCAACGAATCAGTTTACGCCATTCGGGTGGCGGTCAGCGCACCGGCATCAACGAACGCGCTTGCGGACGCCACCGCGGCCGCGGCGACGCAGGCGGAACAGCTCCAGAGCGCGACCGATGCCGTGTCCGTAGAGCGCCTTGACCTCTTCCGGCCTGGCGGACTCCAGGAACTCCTCGACCTCGTTCTCCTGCACGGCCACGTGCCGGAGCTTCGCTTCGACGCGCTCCATGAAGAGCGCGAAGAACATGATCACGATCGGGACGACGATCACAAACCAGGCAGTCATGATGCTCCGCAGTGTGGCGCATGTGGGATTCGAGTACGCGTCTAGGGGGTCGGTCCGGCGTGTTGACTACGCTGAATCAGTGCCCGCAACCAAGAAACCGGAAACCAAACTCGGCCTGACCCGCAGGGCCCGCCGGATGGTGCGCGTGCTTGCCGAGGGATACCCCGACGCGCACTGCGAGCTGGACTTCACGACGCCGCTCGAACTGATCGTGGCGGTCGTGCTGTCCGCGCAGTGCACCGACAAGAAGGTCAACGAGGTCACTCCCGCGCTCTTCGCGAAGTACCCGACAGCCGCCGACTACGCCGGCGCCGATCGGGTCGAACTCGAAGAGATGATCCGCCCGACCGGTTTCTACCGGAACAAGGCGACGTCTCTGATGGGTCTCGGTGCTGCTCTTGTGGAGCAGTACGACGGTGTGGTTCCCGGCACTCTGGAGGAGCTGGTCAAGCTCCCAGGTGTAGGACGCAAGACGGCCAACGTGGTTCTCGGCAACGCGTTCGATGTGCCCGGCATCACAGTCGACACCCACTTCGGTCGTCTCGTGCGCCGCTGGGGCTGGACCGATCTCGAGGACCCGGTCAAGGTCGAGCACGCGATCGGCGAGCTCATCGAGAAGCGCGACTGGACCATGGCCTCGCACTGGATCATCTTCCACGGCCGTCGCGTCTGCCACGCCAAAACGCCTGCCTGCGGGGCATGCCTGCTGATGAAGGACTGCCCGTCGTACGGCCTCGGCCCCGAGGACCCGGACAAGGCCGCGAAGCTCGTGAAGGGCGACGAGAAGCCGCACCTGCTCGAACTCGCCGAGCGGGTCCGAGCCGGTGAGAAGCTGGTGGGGTGAACAACCGCACCCGCTGGCTCGTCCTCGTGCTCGTCCTCGGCGTGGCGGGTGTCGTGGCGCTGTGGCCCCGTGACAGGTCGCCGGAGCCGCCGCCCGCGTCCACCCGCCCGACGCAGGACGTCGTCGCGTTGCGCGCGCAGGCTCAGCTGCGGCCGTGTGTTCCGGGAGCGGAGGGCGGGGTCGACGTGACGTGTCTCGGCGACGGCACCCGGACGGCCCTCGCGCTGAAGGGCCCGATGCTGATCAACTTCTGGGCGACCTGGTGCCAGCCGTGCCAGGCGGAGTTGCCCGTGCTCGACGCCTACGCGAAGCAACCAGGCGCGGTCCCGGTCGTCCCAGTTCTCGTGGACAGCAGGGAAGCCGACGGCCTGGAGCTGCTCGCACGGCTCGGCGTGCGGCTGCCCTCGGTGTACGACAGCTCCGACGAGCTGCGCAAGCGCGTCAAGGCGCCGATGCCGCTGCCCGCCACGTACTACGTGGCAGCGGACGGCTCGGTCCGGCAGATCACCGATCCGCCGACCTTCACGGCGCCCGAGCAGGTGGAGAAGGCGGTTCGATGACGGAGGCGACGGAGCCACCCGACTGGATGCAGCGCCTGGCCAAGGCCACCGAGGAGATCGACGCGCAGACGTTCATGCGCGTCCCGCGGGCGCCGTCGGACGGAGTGCGCAAGGCGTCCGTGCTGATGCTGTTCGGCGAGGACGAGAACCACGGACCGGACATCCTGCTGCTGCGCCGCTCGGACACGCTGGGCTCGCACCCCGGCCAGGTCGCGTTCCCCGGCGGAGCCGCCGATCCGACCGACGACGGGCCCGTCGCCACCGCATTACGCGAGGCTTACGAGGAGACAGGTGTACTGGCGTCAGGAGTGAGACCGCTGGCCCTGCTGCCGGAGCTGTACGTGCCGGTGTCCGGGTTCGTGGTCACCCCTGTGCTCGCCTACTGGGAACAGCCGAGCCCCGTCGCACCCGTCGACCCGGCGGAGACCGCCGCCGTCGCACGAGTGCCGGTTGCGCATCTCGCCGATCCTGCGAACAGGTTCCGGGTGCGTCACCCTGCGGGTTACGTCGGAGCGGCCTTCTCCGCGCCGGGCATGCTGGTGTGGGGCTTCACCGCGGGGTTGATCAACGGCCTGATCGCACTCGGCGGCTGGGAACAGCCGTGGGATGCGACCGATGTGCGTGACCTTGAACTAGCGTTGCGCGCTACACAGTGAGGCGGAGGTTCTGGGTTGAACTGGGTTGACCTGCTCGTGCTGGGCCTTGCCGCGATAGCCGCGGTCTCCGGGGCCAGGCAGGGCATGGTCGTCGCGCTCCCCGCGTTCGTCGGTGTGCTCGTCGGCCTGATCCTCGGCACGCAGATCGCGCCGCTGCTGGTGTCCCAGTTCGAGAACGTCGTCACCAAGGTCGTGTTCGCCGTCGGCATCGTCGTGCTGCTCGTGGCGCTCGGCGAGACGATCGGCGTCTACATCGGGCGGACGATCAAGGCGCGGGTCAACGCGTCGCCGTTGCGCGGCGCGGACAACGCGCTGGGCGCGATCGTGCAGGGCCTGGTCGTCTTCGTCGTCGCGTGGATGATCGCGCTCCCGCTGACGTCGGTCGTGGGCCTGCCGGACCTGACGTCGTCGCTCAAGCAGTCGGTGATCCTCGGCAAGGTCGACGACACGATGCCGCAGGCCGCCCGCGTGCTGTCGAACGACCTGCAGAAGCTCTTCGACGTCTCCGGCTTCCCGCAGGCGATGGACCCGTTCAACCGCACGCCGCTCAAGGAGGTCGAGCCGCCGGACAGCCAGCTCGCGAACTCCCCGATCGCGAAGCGGCTGCAGTCCTCGGTGCTGAAGATCCGCGGCCGCGCGCCGTCGTGCTCGCGCGCCCTGGAAGGCACCGGCTTCGTGATCGCGCCGGAACGCGTGATGACCAACGCGCACGTCGTCGCCGGCACCAACGAGGTGACGGTCGAGGTCGGCCGCGGCCAGTTCGACGCCACCGTCGTCGCCTACGACCCGCGCACCGACATCGCCGTGCTCGCGGTGCCGGACCTGGAGGCCACGCCGCTGCAGTTCCGCTCGGAGGAGGTGCAGCCGGGCGAGAGCGGCATCGTGCTCGGCTACCCGCTGGACGGCCCCTACAAGTCCTCTCCCGCCCGCATCCGCGAGCGGATCCCGCAGCTGCGCGGCCCGGACATCTACGACGCGCAGACGGTCATCCGCGACGTCTACACGGTTCGCGCGGAGGTCCGGTCCGGCAACTCCGGCGGCCCGCTGGTGGACACGCAGGGGCGGGTGATGGGCGTGGTGTTCGGCGCGGCCGTGGACGACCCGGAGACCGGCTTCGTGCTGACCGCCCAGCAGGTGCAGTCGGTGGCGCAGAAGGCGCCGACGCTGACCCGCAGGGCCTCCACGCAGGGGTGCGCGAACTAGTGTCGTGAGTCGTTAATTCGTCGGCAGTCTAGGTTGTGGTGGTGCCGAGTCCGAAGCTGGTGCCGCTGATCCTGTCCGATGACGAGCGTCG
>NZ_JBSGBE010000036.1:0-62768 GCF_053601075.1 Lentzea sp. NPDC004789
AACACCGGCACCCACTCCGGCCGGTCCGCACTGATCACCTGATCCACACCAAGATCATCGATCGCGGCGACACACCGTTACGGGACAACCTTTAGTGATCCAGGAGCAGCACACGCTTCCCGCTCGCGGCGGGTTCACCCTCCTGCGGGCGGCGTTGGAGAACGCAGCGATCGCGGTCTGGCTCCTCGCTCCCGTCAACCGAGATGAAAGAGTCTTTCGGTTACTGAGGTTGGAATGGGCCGACGCATGGGACGAGTCTCAAGCCATGGAGTTGATGGCGGCCGCTCACCAGCGCGACAACCGCAAAGCCGCGTTACAGGCACTGGCGCGCGACCGAGGAATGTCCCAGGAACGGATCAGCCAGGTTGCTGCGCGACAGGTCAGCTGGGGTGAGATCGTCGCTACCGCAGGAGACGAGGCCCGACATCTGACTGGCATGCGCGCGAAGTGGGCGTGGATGATCTGCAGTGGCCTGACGCATGCCCGCAGATGGGCAGCCCTAGGTTTCCTGCGCAATGAGCTGTCTCCAGGAGCGACCGATGACCTCGTCGGAGTGAAGGTGAGCGCGACAGAGCAACAGATCGCGCTCATGGCGAATCTCGCAGTTCAAATGCTTGCCGAGGGCTGGCGCCTGTTCGACGAACGGCGCCGTTCTAATCTCTGACTCAAGCCTGGGCGTGGCTTGGGCAACGCAGTGCATCGACTAGGAGATGCGCCATCGGACGCAGGGATCGCAAATGAAGGCCAGTGAGGATCGAGCTCGCGCGCTCCTCGAGCAGGAGCTCGGCGTTCGCCTTGACCGGATCTCTGAGACGCAGGATCGCCCCACTGCCGACTTCCACGCCGTGCACGAAGGTCGCACAGCCTTGGTGGAAGTAAAGGAGATCACCAGCTCGGCATATCGAGAGCTAGTCGCCGTAGCTGCAAGAACGCAATGTTCGTCGGACTCCACGGTGTTGACGAAGCGATGGACCGTCTTCATCGACCTACCGAACAACTCGACCACGCTGGACCCGTTGCCGAAGTTCCCTCCAGACGATCCTGAGGACGCCGCCGCCCTGTCCCAGCATCTTCCAGGCTGGCGCATCGTCACTCGGAGCGAACGAGAAGCCGAGTGGCGCCGGAGCCATCCTGGACCGAAACACCCGCCAACGCCTCGACTTGGGAAGCTGCCGCGTGACCTTGAGACGCACCTGCGCGCGCTCGAGGAGCATGACATTGGGCTGGCGCAGGGACTCAGCAGGCTCGACGGATCAACAGTTGCCGTGGCAGAACAAGCGATAGCCGTCCGAACCCAGAACGCGCTGTGCCTGGCACACCCACCAATCGGCGAGGAGAAACCCGGCATCGACATCGTGCTCGCTTCCGGCTACGTCCGGACCGGTCGCGCTGACATACTCGTCGACCGCGTCGAGCTCTGGCTAGCCAGCGAAGAACACAGTAAGAACCTCCTCGACTCTTTGAGTACCGAACCCAGCGCGCAGCGGCATGCCGTGTTGGTGTTCGACTACGACACCGAACCTGAGTGCAGATCGGCAGGCGAGCAGGGCATCTCCTTCCGCCCAACACGACGACTTCAGCTACCCGAGCAGATCGACGTGCTTTGGCTCATCCTCGGTCCAGTCGCCTGCAGGTACACCGCAGGCAACGGCTGGCGAACCACCCTGATGCCGGAAACGTCCGAAGTGGACGACTGACACAACCCTCCCCATCCGCCAACGCAAGGCACTCTGCAGCGGCCGCCCCAACGACGTAGGCGACCAACAGGGTGAGCGTCTACCTCACCGGATACAGAAGGGACCGAGCTGTGACGAGTGCGTCTGGCCAGCGATCTCACGACGTCGCTGAGTACCAGGATCTGATCTCGCGCCAGGCATTCGAGCAGCTTGTGCACGTGCGTGGGGAAGGCGACGAGTGGGACTTCAAGGCCACCCTGAACGACCTCTCCACCAACTCCGCCAGGATCAGCCTCGCCAAGGACGCGCTTGCCTTCTGCAATCTGCCGGCAGGCGGCACGCTCATAGTCGGGGTGGCCAAGGACTACGAGCACGTCGGTCTAGCCACAACGGAGAAGATCGACACCACGGCCATCCGCAGAGCGATTGAGAAGTACATCGACGGCGACTTCATCGTCGTAGCGGCCGAGCACATGCTGGTCGAGCCCGGCAGCAACGAGGAGAAGCGCTACGGGATAGTCCACTTCCGACGGCGCTTCGCCCAACCTGTGCTAGCGGCGATGGACGGCCAGACCACAGACAAGCAGCCACAGTTCCGCTCGGGGGACATCCTCATCCGCCGGGGCGCCGCCAGCATCAGGGCAAACTCGGGCGACGTCAGGCGCCTGTTCACAAACAGCATCGTCCATGAGGAACGCGTCCGGGCAGTGAACGAAGTCTGGAGCTGCCTGGTTGAGCAGCGACGCCTGATGGGAGGCGTCGAGTACTTGTACGACCTCCTAGTGGACTCGGAGTATGCCAACGCCATCACACGACCTAGCCTTCGCGCGTCGCTCGGGAACCTCACGATGTGGCAGCACGCCGACGACATGGACGGCCTTCAGCTGCGCGTGAGCATGATCAGGCCGCACATTCCAGAACACCTGTATGGGCAGTACAGGGCGTGTGCCGCCTTCACAGCGAGGCTGCA
This sequence comes from Lentzea sp. NPDC004789, assembly GCF_053601075.1. NCBI lineage: Bacteria > Bacillati > Actinomycetota > Actinomycetes > Pseudonocardiales > Pseudonocardiaceae > Lentzea > Lentzea sp. NPDC004789. The sequence goes on from NZ_JBSGBE010000036.1 coordinate 2,647, forward strand.
CATGAGAGCGATGGAGCGACGCGATGCTGGTGTCTTCCTGCCCTGGACCGAGCGGGATAACGGGTCGCCCGACCAGTATCTACGTCAGCTAGCGCTGGAGCTCATCCCGCAGGACGAACTCGATGGCTACTGGACAGGTCGAGCCACCGACCTCGGCACGTACCGGCCAGTCCGAGAGGTCATCGACGCCGCCGAACGTGCCGTGCTTAGCACCATCAGGCTCGTGCTAAGCGGACTGGGATAGCGCGGAGGCGAGGTCGATACAACTGGTACCGACCTAGCCCCGGTTCGAGTACGCGCCCGCGGCTCAGGTGGCGCGTACCGCCGCGAACGCCTCGGAGAGTGCGGCATCACGGCCGATGGTGTCGTGCGGGCGGATCAGGATGCGCACGTTCTGGATGTCGACGGTGGTGTAGCGGCTCAGGTCGGCTACGCCATTGTGGACGAGCACTGATGTGTGTGGTCTCAGGACTTCCTGGACGGTTTGTCGTCAGTACATGCTTGACGTCGCGCTGGTTTGTTGATCTTGTTGCGCCTTCCGATCATGGAGGGCTGCATGGACGAGACCGGCGCGTGGAAGGCCGAGCAGCGCTACCGGGCGGTACTGGAGGTCGGTGATGGGTCTCCGGTGAGCGAGGTCGCGATCCGGTATGGCGTGTCGCGGCAGACGATCCACACCTGGAGGAACCGCTACGCGCAGGACGGCATCGCCGGCTTACAGGAGGCGTCGCGACGTCCGAAGAGGACACCGACCCGCGTGGCGGCCGAGGTTGAGGCGCTGATCTGCGAACTGCGGCGGCAACATCCCCGCTGGGGTGCCCGCCGGGTCCGCCATGAACTCGGTCGCCGCAACGTCGACAAGATCCCGTCTCGGGCAACGGTGCATCGAGTGCTCAGCCGCAACGGCCTGATCAACGGCCAGGATCAGCAACACAAGCGGAAGTACAAGCGATGGCAACGCGAAGCGCCAATGCAGCTGTGGCAGATGGACCTTGTCGGCGGCGTGTTCCTGGCCGATGGTCGCGAGTGCAAGTTGGTCACAGGCATCGACGATCACTCCCGGTTCATCGTCATCGCCGCGGTCGTCGTGATCCCGACCGGTCGGGCCGTGGTCGAGGCGTTCACCGCCGCGATGCGCCGCTACGGCGTCCCCTCGGAAGTGTTGACTGACAACGGAAAGCAGTTCACCGGCCGGTTCACTCGCCCGTTCCCGGCAGAGGTGTTGTTCGAACGGGTCTGCCGCGAGAACGGCATCAGCCAGCGGCTGACCAAACGCCGATCACCGACCACCACCGGCAAGATCGAGCGATTCCATAAGACGCTGCGGGAGGAGCTGCTCGACGAGGTGACCGCGTTCGACACCCTGGACGCGGCGCAGAACGCGATCGACGCCTGGGTGCACAGCTACAACCACGCCCGCCCGCACCAGGCGTTGGACATGGCTACTCCGGCCAGCCTGTTCCGGCCCAGCGCTCCGAAGCCACTGACGGTGCCCCCAGCGTCTGTACTCGAGCTGGAGGCTGCACCGGACACCACGCCGGTCTTCGTGGACACCGCACCGCCGCCGACCGGCTCCACGGCCGCAGTCGAGTGGGAGGTACGCGTCCCGCCCTGCGGCCACTTCACCATCGCTGGCTGCCAGCAGCTCTGGATCGGCCCGGCCTATTCCGGCCGCACGGTTGGGGTCTGGGCTGACGACCGCAGCATCCACGTGATCCTCGACGGCCACCACCTCAAGACCGTCAGCTCCCGCCTGCACGACGAGCACCTACGCCATCTGCTGCTGCGCGGTGCCCGCCCCGCCGGGCCAGCGCCCGCCGCGCCCGCGCTCCCTCGCGCCGGCCGCGGCCGATCCCGGCTGCCTGAAACGACCGCGGTCGAGGTCGACCGCTCCGTTGTCCGCGACGGCGTGATCAGGTTCAACAACGAGGACTTCTCCGTCGATCCCGGGCTGGTCGGCCGTCGCATCACGCTGCGCCTGGACGGGCACCTCATGCACGCCGTCGCCGACAACACGCTCGTCAAGTCCTGGCCCTACACGATCACCCTGGACAAGCGCCTGGCCCTCACCGGCGCCCGGCACGCCAGCGGCGCGCTCCCACCGGCGCCATCGGGACGGGCTCCACGAGCCGAACGCCGCGTTCCCCGCGACGGCGTGATCATGGTCGCCCGGCAACGCCTGCGGGTCGGCGCCAACCATGCCGGAAAGATCGTCACCATCATCGCCAAGGACACCCACTTCCGGATCCTCGACGGCGAACAAGAACTCGCCATCCACCCCCGCAAGACGAACACGCCGATCACCCGGACCAAGGCCTGGTCCAAGCGCCGCTAACCCACAAGATCCTCGTCAAGGATGTGCTGAGGCCAAACCGTCAACCATCTCCTGAGACCACACACATCAGCACTACGTCGCCGGGGCGTAGCACGTGCGTCCGGTCGTCGTCTGCTGCGATCTCAAGCAGCTCGTTGGCAACTTCGTCAGCATGGGGACCGCGGTCCCAGGTCAGGGAGAACCCACCGTCCAGCGTTTCCCAGAACCTGAAGTTCTGCGCTCCCTCAAGTGCACCCGGCGCGCCGGATTCGAACAGGGCGACCATCAGCCGGCCAAGCACTTCGTAACTGTGGGCCGTGCCACGCGGTTCAAGGTTCACATCGCACACGATCACCGCACAGCAGTGGCATCGATCCGTCGGCACGCCGACGAATCCACCAGCCGGTGCTGTCGCACGCCCAAACAGGTGAAAAACAGGGGATGTCGACCTCCGTGCTGACATCGAGCGAAGGACTGGGCTAAGCGGCGGAGCGGCGCGGGATCGCCGGATCGGGGCTACGCCCAACACATGATCGGCGCTGAGCGGACGTTAGGGTGACGGAATGGACGCTATTGACGCTGAGCTGGCAATTACAGCGACGGAGACCTGCGAGGAGATTCTGGCTCTGCTACCCACTTTTCAGTCTCTGCCAGCCCGGTATTTCCGCGCTTTGGCGCTGATGCCCCTTGCAGCGCAACTCGGCGAGAAGCAGAAGCGTCTCGAAGACGCCGTCGCGGCGTATTCCCGGCCCCTTGTGTCGGGGCGGCTCGACGAGCCGGGTCCCATTGCGACCTCGTTGATCGCCCTCGTCAGCCAACTCTCGCGTATGTCGTTGCTGCTACACGGCCTCGCCCACACGACCACCGACAGGATGGCGGCGGCGCTGCGCGAGGAGCTGGACAACGTGAGGCACGCGACGGAAGCCGTCGCCGAGGCGATGACACCGCACAACTTCGCGGGCATCCACGCCTTCGTGGACAACGAATGGCTTGGCAACGCGCTCGTCAAGGAGGCTGCGGTCTGATCCGGAGGGGGCTGATGTGACAAACGGGGCTGGTGAGACGCGGCCCTTCACACTGGAGTCGCAGCACAGCTCGGGCCACTTTGAGGCCGCGCATGAAGGGACCCCGGATGCCAGCGCGACAACAACGCCGCCTTCGATTGGGCGAGCGCTTTTCCCAGTTCATCAGTGACGTCTCGCCTGGGATTGAACAACTCATCGCTTGGTCCGAGGCTCGCTCGCTCAACGTCCATCCGAAGAACCGACGACGCCGCGTAATCGCGAGATCCTCAACCCTTACTGCTGTGGCGCTCATAGCCGGCGCGGCCTTCACCAGTCACCCCTTGTGGCCATGGTGATGCGAAGTAGTCAGACGCAGTTGAGTCGTTGGCGTGGCAGCCGGCACGACCCGTGGTCACCACTGACGCTAGACGTTGCGGTGCCCCCCAAGCCTTGAGGTCACCGCAAAATCGACGTCGAACTGTGGGGTTCACAGTAGTCGGGTGGCGCTCATCCGGGCAGGTACAGGCCCCCAGGTGAGCGCCGAGTTTCAACACCGGTCGACTTCTGAGAAGATAGGAGGCTGTTCACACCGCCTGGGACGCCGAGCCGTGGAAGAGCGCCGTCCAACCACGACGGCTCGTCCGCGCACAGCTGACGAACCAGCGCGTACTGCTCAGGCACGACGAGGTTCCTGGGGATCACGACCGACTCGCGGACCGTGCCGTCAGGCAGTGTTCTCAGGTACCCGGCACCCTGCTCGGTTGCTTCGCTATCCGGGTCGACTGGACCGTCCATCCGGTGTTCGGTCGATGTGACAACGACGCCGAGGACGTGGGGATGCTCTGTGAATAGTGGTCCAAGAGTGTCGGCAAGGACTCTGATCTTCTGCGTGAGCGGATAGCGCGCGAAGGCCGTCATCGGCCACAGCGCGCCGTCGTCCTCAAGCCAGATCCACGCAGCTCCCGCCGATTGTGTTTGGACTGCCTTCTTCATCAGGGCACGGACTAGCCGCTCCTGCTGGTCCACTTCGAGCGCAGGGGATGCCAATGTTGTGTGGACCGACGCAGCGTCCGGTTCGACCCTGAGCGTGTCGCCGTCGATCGTCAACTCGATCGACCGGTCGTCGCGCGCGGCCCTGACCGCGGCATCCTCGACGATCCTCTGCCAGTCATCACCAAGGTTCAGCAGCAGCACCCCGGACCAGCGGACAGAGTGCTTCTGCTCAAGGTGGATCAGGTAGCAGGTCATCTGCTCCGTTCGAACGTGGTGCTTGGTTGACGCGCTATCCAGACCGATTCTGCGGAACTCTATGAACACTTCGCTACCTGCACGGACAGCCAGAAGATCTCCAGGTCCGCCCTGGGGTTTACGCGGTTCGAGAACCACGCGCGCGCCAGCCAGTCGAGCTTGTACAGCAAGCCGTGCCTGGCCGATGCCGTGGAGGAACTCGTCACGGACGGGGTTGTCGCGGAGGTTTGCCCGCAGCTTGCCGACCCCCGCCACGCGGTCGACTGTCAGCAGTTGCAGGCTCGCCCACAACGCCAATGCGGCAACAAACGCTGGTGCCTTCCGCAACGACGGCCAGTACCGCGTCAGGTCCGGCTTTTGTGCTGGCGCGATCGTTTGTGTGGCTTTGTGTAGCCAGCCTGGCCCGAAGAACTGTTCCAGCTCGTTAGCCGCGCGGACACCCACCTGTCGGCCTGCTGCTGTGAGGAAGTCAGCCTCGTCCAGGTCGCCGAATCCAACTAGCCAATCCAGTTGGCGACGACCTTGCTCGACATCGATCCATGCACGGTTCACAGATCAAGCATCCACCGATGGCAACTGGTTTGCTCTCGCGCGCGTACCTAGCCCTGACCAACGTGCCGCTCGCTCACGACAGTCCGCGGGCTGTAGCTGTCACGAGGTGAGCACTCGAACCACGCCACCATCGCCTACCGCATAGATTGTCAAACGCAGGAGCGCTCGGACCCTCGATGGCGCACGCAGGGCCGCTCGTATCGACTTCGGTTCGTCCCGGATCACCAGGGCATAGCTGGTGGTGAGGTCATCCTCCTCGGATTGGCGGCAAAGGATCTGGCCGTACGCCGTATGAAGGTCAAGACCTGCGTCGGCTGTTCGGCCTTTGGCCTCGCAGCACAGCCGATTGCCGTCCTTTGATGCCACGACGTCCCACCGGTCACGCTCAACCTCAACCGACCAGCCAGCGGCCTCCAGCCAGCCACAGAACGCGTCTACGACAAGTGCTTCGTCGCCGCGCATAGCCACAGTCCCTTCAGATGATTCCCGAGTCAGGGCCCGATGCTGGCCGTGCGGGTTCCTAACGACAAGGCGGCGCCGCCGGCACAGCTCGCGTTGGTACGAACCTTCGAGATGCGAACGTTGTTCAGCCAGTCCTAAGTAGACCTACCTGTAGCGCCCCTTTCGACGCTTCGACTTTGACCGACTCGCCCCTCTCATCGAAGATCAGCTAGTAGCCACGTCCGGCAACTCAACTACCTCTTCCGCTGACTGAGCAGGGCGACCGCTACGTGAACTTCCAGAGAGCTCGCGTTTCACCTTCAGCCGACGACGCAAGCTCGGGTAGGCGGTTGCGAGTTCTTCCAGTCCGATCTCGCTCAGCACGACCTGCCAAATTTCCCCACATGCAACAGTCGCAGGAGGTTGGTGGCTCAAAGCTCCGTGGACACGAAGAACGCTGCGAGCTCGCCACGCGCCGTCCTCCCCGACCCACGCGAAGAGTTCGAGCGGGTCTGGCCTCCATCCGAGTTCGCCCCCTACGGCGGGATGCAATGCCAACCAGGTGTACCACTCCGGGTCAGTCCATTGTTCATGGCCGTGCACAACGAGCTCACCGTGCGATCGAGGTAGATCCAGCCGCGGGTACTTGTTCGCCAACGACCATGCCGCCTCCCACGCTCGCCTCCGGTCAAGGACCAAGCCCGCTGTCAGCGGCGGTGCAAGCATGGTCTCGAGTCGGCGGGTCTCGCCAGGCGTGCTCCATTCGAGGCTTCGCCACTCCGCTTCTTCTGCTAGGACAAAGGGCTGCTCTTGCGCGTAAGCGTTCCTGTAGACCTCTGCCGCAGCCAAAGTCTCGTCGCACCAGCCTCCGACGCTGTGCGTCGATGTTCCCTCTGGTCGCCACGGTCGCGGAGTGGACTCCAACACAGGCTCGGGCGCTATCGAGTGCAGCGCGACATCGATCAGTCCGAGGCTGTAGGCCGGATACGGAGGGGGATCCCCCAGTTCACTCGCATCAAGGAGTTCGGCGAGCACCAGTCCCATGGCACGACGACCGACCATGTAAGCCCAAGGCCGGTATCCATGCCGCTCACCACGCGTGGTCAAGAGGTTAGCCTGTGCCCGGTGGCCGCCGATGGTCCACCTACCTTCTACGGCATTAGCAAGCGCGGCTGCACGATGCATCACTGCCGACTCACCCAAGCCTGCCGCCGCGGCTAGCAGCTCGAGCATTTCGTAGTAGGGCGCCACCATCTGTTGTGGATCGTTTAGATCTAGATGCGGCACACCATGGCGGTCCAGCTCTGGAGGTGAGACGTCTTGCAACGGAGGGGTAATGAGCCCGTACCCGGCTGCTAGAGGCCGCGGTACAGGACGAGGTAGTTGCATGTCGTACCTGGAAGCAAACCGTCTAGCCAGATCCCGCAAGATCGCGTCCGGTCCCACAGCAGTCGCTTCAAGCTCCGCGACAAGTTTCGGAGCCAACCGCAAATCTGACGTTGCCTCAGGTGCATTGACCAAAGTGGATAGTGCTGCTTCTGCTGTCCAACCACCAACAGAGATTGCCTCTGCCAGTACAGCTTGTCCGATGGCTGGATCGTGATCCAGGATGACCTGCAGGGTCCGTCTGGAGCCGAAGTCGAGCATTCGAGTCGGGTGCCCCAGGTACCTCGTGCACCATCTAGTGAAGGCCATCAGAGGTCCGGCTTGCACTGCCGATGACTCAAAGGTTTCAGCCGCTGTGGGCGATGCAGCGGGAGCGATCTGGTCGAGATAGTTCTCGACGTCCGGCCAGGATCCTGCGACCGCGTCTGGCCCACCAACCAGCTCGATGATTCTCTTCAGCCCTTGCGGCTCCAGGTTTCCGGCCAGGGCGCCAGTCGCAAGGCAGGTGGAGAGGTCCTCTCTGGCCAGCCGGACAAGAATCGGATGACGATCAGCCAGCGCAGCATCGAAGATTTTGAGCCGGCTGCCGCCGTCGTAGTACCTCATCCAGCCGTACCCAGGCAGGCGGCTGAGAGCATCTGAAAGCGCTGCTGCTGCCCGTTCTGCTTCACCAGATCGAGCAGCGAGTGCAGCCAGGTCGCCGAGCGCTTGCCCAGTAAGCCTCAGACGAGTCGCTTGTTCCAACAGCGCGCGAGCCTTCGCGCCAACAACCGTGGGAGGTGCCGCGTGTCGCACCACCTCGTCCCAGCCTCCAGGGGGACAGTCTTCAATAGTGGCAGCCCTCCGCATCGCGCTCAGAACCGCTTCGATCGTCTGTGGCCCACTTGCTTCCGGTAGTTCCTGGAACGACGCTTCAGGCGTCTCTAGCGACCCAGAAGGCTCACGTACTGACCAGAGGGTTCGAGCTCGGATCAGCAACTCGGTCGGCCCGTCCGTGTCCCGTTCGTGGCGGGCGACCACCGCATCCTCGATCTTCGAGGTGGGTTCGAGTACGAGCGGGTAGAGCAAGTGTGCAGCGGCGGCCGCACCCACACCTACCGGAATCTCTGGGTGTACACATGCTGCTAAAACGAGTGTCTGTACAAGATCACTGCCAGGCAATACTTCCTTGTCGCACAGCCACTCTCCTGCCGCACATGCGAGCTCCGCATCGTAGGCAAAAGCCAGGCTCGTCAGCTTCTCAGCAGCCTCCTGTGCTTGCCCGCTCGCCACACCTGCAGCCTGTTGGACACGCGATGAGTATCGGGCAACTTGGTCTGCCAGTGTGTCCGCAGGAATCTGCCCTGCGCGGTATGCCGCGGCCAACCAGTCAACCCACTCTGCGAGCTGTAGGTCCTTGTCGCTCGCGCCGATTGCAGCCGATGCACGGACCGCCTTTTTGAGTGACTGCCGCGCACGATCCAAGTCGCCTGCCCGACGCCATGCCTTCGCTTGAGCGAGCCATAGTTTTACTCGCTCGTGCGGGTCACCAGCACGTTCGTCGAGGTCTTCTTCCAGAAGGTCGAGTTGCTCAATGGCCCAGCCAGTCATGGCCGGCGAAGCTGCGATCACGGACGACAACACTGTTTGCCGCCGTTCAGGACTCCAGTACCGAGCACGCTCGGAGCTAGACCATGCGGCCTCGAATCTTCCCAGCAACATCCCCAACTCGTCACCGCCAGCGCCAACCGCAAGCCGGACAAGACGCTGGTACATGCCAAGCGCCGCAGATCCGACGACGTACCAGCCACTCCAGTCACGGCTGACATGGAACGGAACCTCCACCAGGCGGACGATCGAATCCGCGTTAGCCGTGACCTTGGGCGGCTCACAGAGACCCGCCGCGGACAAGCGCAGTTGACCTTCCAACTTGGCCAGAACCGCCAACGCCTGCCGGAATCGTGTGGTGCCCGCGTCATCTGCCCGCGTTCTGCGGCTATGAAACGCGTCGGGATCCTCTTGGGTCGGATCTGGACGCGCCTCACGTAGCCGCCGGAGCGCGATCAAGACGCCGAACTGCTGAAGGCCGTCGTCGTTCGACATCGCTATATCAGGCCAGGATGCAACGGTTCCTGGCGGCACCAGTGCGTCGATCTCTGGAGCATCAACCATGCCAGCGCTCACCAGAAGTTCGGCTGCGGCAATCCGGATGTCAAGAGGAACGGCGTGACGGTTCAGGTCCTGCGATGCGACGTCTTCGTCCTCTTCTAGCTCTTGCGCATCGACTGGAGCATCTAGCTCGATCAGCTCACTTACCCAGCGGCGCATCTCAGCGAAAGAGTGGTCCTGGGCTGCGGCCTGTGCACGCAAGTACCGTGCGCTAGCTCGCCAAGATGTTGGCGATTCCGCGTCGATTACCGCCGTGAGCGCGTCGAGCGTCTCATCGTCTCGCAGGTCCAGCGACAGATCGAAACACCGCGCATGCGCCATCCGCCTGCAGTAACGGGCGCTCTGCATCGACTCCAGTTCGCGGCGTAGCTCTCGCACTCGTTCCCAGCCCGGGTCGCCTGCCGACGGGATCGTCGGAAGTTCGCCCTGAGGAAGCGGTAGATGGCGGTCGAGCTGTGTCAGCACCTCCTCAGTTCCCGACAGATGCCAGACCACTTCCGCCCAGTCCGCAACGATTTCCCCGTCTGGGACGTCACGTGCGACTAGCCCGGCCAGTCCGCCGCAAGCTCGCAGAATCCGCTGTACGGCGTCTATCTCATCGCCAGCAGCGTAGGTAGCTGCGAGCTTGAGTGCCGTACCTGCCTTGACTCTCAGTTTGCCGCCTCTGGCAACGTGTTCCACTGCTAGCGCAGGATCGAGCCGATGCACAGCGAGTGCGAGATTGTCGGGCTCTAGAACAAGGTCACGCGCCCATAGTTCGTTGCGGAACAACAGCATCCGCAAATACGAGGGTACGTCGCCTGCCTCGGTCGCGGAGCGCAGCGCCAGCAGCGCATGGTCGCGGACTGTCGCGGTTGGACGAAGGTCTAGCAGCGAGTGGCGCAGCCTCTCTGGTGTTGCAAGTTCGAGGACACGAGCATGCTCACCTGCAAGGAACTGGTGCGCGATCTCCTCGTCGCGATACACCAACCACTCATCAGTGGATCCAAGGCAGAGGTTGGCTAGCTTCCGATGCAGCATGGCGTCCCTGCCAGCGTTGACTTCTCCACCCACTCGGGCGGTGGCGTCGGCGAGAAACCTGCGGAAGCTGTTGTGGATGAATTGCCATTCAGGACCGTGGCGATGGAAGAACGGCGCGGTCCGTTGCACGAACTCGTCCAGGGCATGAGGATCAGCCCATGTGGCAAGCCAACGGACGTTCACAGGGACGCGAAGACGAGCGACCACTCCAAGCAAGTCTGCCAAGGCGGCCTCGTCGCCTACAGCACGTAGGTATCCCCTGTACCGCTGTTCGATGTCGCGACCGTAGGTCGACGCATCCGTGAGCAACCGGCTCGCAAGTTCCTGCCGGACGCGAGCATCCAGCTCACGTTCCTCCAGCGCCTTCAGTTCCTCCAGCACGTAGGTCAACGCCAGCGGGTGCCCTTCGCTGGCTTCCGCAAGTTTCTTGATGTGACCTGGGTATAGCCACTCGGTCAAGCCCGCAGCCTCCGCGAGCTGCTCCACTTCCTGCTTCGTCAGCGGAGGTAGCTCAATGGTCCGGCCCTCGCTAGCGAGCGTTGCCTGAATCGGGCTCGGCACCACACTCAAGGTTTGGGTACCAAGAACAACAAACACTCCGTGGGGCAACGCAGCGGGCGCAGGTAGCTCCTCCAGCAACGAGCGGGTCGGCCTCTGCTCACGCGGAATATGGTCGAGCCCGTCGATCACGATGACCGTAGCTTCGTTGTCTTCCTCCCACCTGACGCCGGCCTGATCGAGCATGTCGAGCAGGACCCGCTGACGGCTGCGCAAGTCGGTGCCTACGCCACTGCGGCGGAGGCCGGTGTCCTCCAGAGCCAACGACAGGTCGTGGAAGAAGCTGTCTGCCTCGCCGCGGCCACTCAATGGGTCCGGAGCGTCCGGGACAAACGCGTAGTAGTGCACGAGGTGCCCAGGAAAGTTGATCGTCGTGAGCAACGTCGACTTGCCCGAGCCAGCAGGTCCTACAAGCGCCAGGTATCCGCCAATCAGGTTGCTCGCCGCCGACTCCAGCGCCTCACGAGCCGCCTCGTTGCTCACGTAGGCCATGGGCACCGGGAAGCGGTGAGGATGGCGATACCGCAAGCGATCTACCCAATCGAGCTTGCTCAGCAGCTCATCACGACTTAGCCGCCCCTTCCGCGAGGGGTCGGTAACGATGTTCTGCAGGGTTTGGGCTAGGTGGTCAACTTCGCGGTCGTCCGGCGCTTCGTCAGGACGCAGCAACGGACTGGACGGCTGGAGCCCGAACATCAACTCTAGGTCTCGGACGAACAAGACGAAGTCATGATCAGACAGCCCACTGAGTTGACGAAGCCGGGTCCAGACTGGCTCCCACTGCACAACCTCGGGCAGCGCAGCAAGGTCGGACCATGCCCGAGCGCCGCTGACAACCATCTCGCGTACGGGAATGAACGCCCTAGCCAAGAACGCCGCGAGGCTACGCGGTTTGTCTGCAGCCGACGTGGCGAGCGGTGTCGTCCCTTTAGCCGCGGTCGTGGACGCATGGTTGTTGGTGCACAGGTAGATAGTCAGCGGCTCGGTGGACGCCCCTCGCAAGCGACTCCAAGCTCCAGCGAGTTTCGCCCACAACCCAGGCTCGTCCTTCTCACCTGCTGTCAGGTCGCTCCAGGTGAACATGCCGGGGAGCTGGGACCACTTGACCTGCAGAGCGTGTCGCCGCTCACCAGACTTGAACTGGAAGTCGTCGGCGATCCCCGCAGCCGGATCCGCCACGTGGATCCACTCAAGCGTGCCGAGCTTCGCGATGACGATCCTGGCTGCCAACTGGAACTGGCCGGCGAACCCAACCAGGGCCGACCTCTCACCTTCACTTGGCAACCGCGTCATCGCCATCCCTTCAGCTGTCACCCACAATCTGAGTGCACATCATTTTGGATGCGCAACTTCCCCGCCGCGTGTCCGACGCGCCAGGCGTTGACTCCAGCAGTGCAGCCATCGCGTACAGGCGTACCTCCGACGCGACGACGTCCCGGCGAGCCTCGCTTCGTCGGCAGGCGGGTTGGCTAGGGTCGGCCGATGGCGACGATGTGGTCACGGATCCATGCCGAACTTGGCCTTTCCCCGCAGCCCTTGACCTACGCCATGGTGGAGCAGGCCATCGCACAAGGCGTTCGTGAAAACGAAGACCTGGACTGGAAGGGAGACCTGGCGTGGAGAAAGGATCTGCCTCCCGACGTCAAGGAGAAGAAGAAGCGAGAGTTTGCCAAAGACGTAGCGGCGATGGCCAACACCCGCGGCGGATTGATCGTCTATGGGGTCTCCGAGGAGAACGAGCTGCCGGTCAAGCTCGTGGGCGTGCCGAATGGCGAGAAGGACAGACAAGCCATGCGATCGTTCGCCAACAAGTACCTGCGCCCACTGGTGGACAGCCTGCTGATCGAGGCGCTCAACGGTGAGGACGACGGTCCTGGCCTGATCGTTGTATCCGTGCCTCCGAGTCCCGACGCACCACACGTGCTCGGTGAGAAGAGCGAGATGGGCATCCCGCACCGCAACGGATCGGACACGCTGTGGATGTCGGAGGGCCAGCTCGAACGCGCCTACCGTGATCGCTTCTCCCGACGGGCCGACGATCGGGCGGCGCTGAGCGCGTTGATCGATGGCTTGGTGCCCGAGATCGACTTCGAGAAGGGCATCTGGCTTGCTGTAGCAACGCGGCCTGTCGCGCCGTTGCCACTCCTGAGCCTGCGCCCGCAACGCGAACAGGTGCCCACCACTCTGCGGACCGGTCTGCGGTTGGCCTCTGAGGTGTTCGGACGGGAGCAAGGCAGGGTGCCGGTGCTCAACGAGCTGTTGTCGGGTGATGCGGTGAACAACGCGAAGCATGGTCTGCGACGCTGGGTCATCCGGTCGAATCATTACTCGACCGACGCCCAGGAACGAGTCAACTGGGCTTTGGTGGAACTTCATCACGACGGCTCCGTCGCTTTGGCGGTCGCGTTGGGAGCGTTCATGCGGGGTGCGGAAGTTGTTGGCACATCTCCGACTGCCATACAGGTGAACCTCAAGATCGTTGATGCTGTGATCGTGGAGGCAGTCACGCTGGCTGCGACCCATGCCCGAGGGCTTGGCGCCGTCGGCACGATCCTCGCCCGCGCAGCTTTGTTGACCGGTGAGGCGGCCGCCAGCGAACCGCTCGAGGCGATCGACAACCAGCTCATCGGCGGGATGAGCTCGCTTTACCAGCGGGTTCCTGGATCACGGGCAGTACGCAATCCGGTGGCGGTGGAGGCCGGGTTTTCCGCGGAGGACGATGCCTCTGCTCTGCGCGGTGTGGCTCGCCAGCTCGCTGATGATCTCAACCATCAGTTCGGGGCGAGCGGTTCGACCATTCCCGACTGAGGCTGATCCTGGAACCCCGGATCAAGTAGTCAAAGGTTGCTATGAAGATGGGGTCGTGCTGGTTCTGTTGTACCTGCACGCGGCGGTCGGAGAGACGCCGCCGAGCACTGTCGTACTTGGTGTCACCAAATAGCCGCTCATCCTGTTGGGACCGGGCGACGACCACAGGGAGAAGGCTATGGCTGGCGCCGGATACACAGCGATCGCTCTCACACCTCTGCCCCGAAAACCCACAGGCTCAGCGGTTACCGGAGCGTGGCGATACCTCGTCGGATGCCATAGCAGCGTCACCGGGCTGTTTGACGCCCTTGCAACCGTTCGCGCCACCAAGCAGGCCACGACAGGCCAAGACACACGCGGCCGACTCGCCAGTGACGAGGAAGACCTCCTCCGCGCGGCACTGGTCTTTACTTCCAGCGGTCTTGATGCCTGCTGCAAACGTCTCCTCCCGGACACACTGGAAAGCCTCATCGCGGGCAACGCCACTGCTGGCCGCAAGTTCCACGACTTCATCAAGCAGGAGCTCGCCACCGGTCCTTCCGATCCACTAGCCCAGGCGATCCTTGCGAGCGACCCGCGCAAGCAGATGATCAAGGCGTACATCGATGTCCGCACCAAGGCCAGCATGCAGGGCAGCGGCGACGTCAAGACTCGAGTGCGCGACACCCTGGGCATCTCGAACGCACAGCTCCCAGTTGCGCAGATCGAAACTCTGGACAAGTTCTTCGCTGCACGAAACGCGATCGTCCACAACCTGGATTACGAAGATCCATCGGCCCCAAACAGCAAAGCACGGTGGCGCCGGAAGATGGAGGAAGTCCGTGACGACTGCGACGCAGTGCTTGCCGTTGTAGCCACGATCATCCGGGCCGCAGCGACCAACCTGCGCGCATGCCCCTGACTGCAGGTGAGCCACGATGCTTTGATCGAGCCCTTGATGTCGGCGTGCAGCGGATTGAGGGGTCATCGAACCAAACTGACTGCCCTCAGGGAGCGCGAACGCCGTCACGCTTCGGCGCCGAGGGCTCGCCCTCAGCACACCGAGGGCGAGCACACTCGCCGACATCGAGCTGGCCGGTTCGTCAGGCCGACAGCTCGCCGGTTCCCTCGATCAAGCGGCGTGCGTCCTGCGTCTGCAGCAGCCGACACACGTGCGATGGGTACCAGTGGTCAGAGCCTGCCGGGGTGAGCTCGCCCCGGCTGTTGAGTATCCGCGCGATTTCGGTCGGACCTGCGCCACGAACCTTGAGGCTCACTACCAGGTGCAACACCGCGTCGGGACATTGCCTGCGGCGACCTAGGCGAAGCCCTTTCGCTCTTCTGGCCGCGAGAGCGGCAGAGATCCGGTCTCCTCGCGACTCGCCGATGGACTCACTCACCGACGTCACCGCCGTCCTCGGATGGATCCTGGGGCGGTCTTGCGCGCAGTGAGCGCAGCCAATCTCGTGAACGGAATGCCTTTGCAATCGCCGGTGTGGCTTTGAGGCCCGGGACTCCGTGCAGACGTGCGATCAGCAGGTTGAAGCGGAGCCAGCACACCCAGGCAAGCAGTGCGGTAGCGGCAGGCATGGCAAGGACGAGGATCATCAAGGTCAAAGTCATGTGCGATATCTCCAGTGAATGAGGCGTTGTCGGCTGCTTCAAGTCACTGGGGGGAACTGTGGCTGGCTTGCCACGCTCCAACCGGTTCCCGACCGGCCCCGCTTCCCTTTGGGCGGTGCTGCCTCTGGGGCAGGTGTTGCCTTGCGGTCAGTACACAACGCGTTGGGGGACGCGTCAGACCACTCATCAGTTCATGAGAACAGGATGCCAGAGCGCGGCCGCGTTCCGCTAAACATCGCGTTCCACCTCAAGCCAGGGCACGATCGCGGGGCGGCTACGAACCCAGCCGGACTGTCATGGGCCGTTCATGGTCGCGACCAGCCGCGTGAGTGTGGACAGGACCGCCCTCCGATTCACAGCTGGCACGACCAGCCCGCCACCGCGGACACGGCTACCCAAACACATCACCACGCTGCCAGCCTCCGCCGGAGAAGCCGAAGCTCAACAACCTGGTGCTCGTCTCCAGAACGGGCGCCTAGGCCGCCGTCTACACCGCTGTACACACCTTCGCCGCAACCTCGTCCCGAACGACTTCCACCAGTTCGCGAGCTCGGTCAGCTCCGATCTCCAGTTCGCGTCGAAGGGCATCCGCCGATATGGGCCGCCGATGCTGCGCCCAGTGCCGCGCGTCAGCTCGACGCGCTCGAGAGAGATCGCCATCTGTAGGCCCGGTACCTGGCTCGCGCTGGCCACCAGTCAGTCGCCGCTCGACAACGGGTGCGTCAGGTACCTCGATCCGGGCCAGCGCTTGAAGGACTTGTGGTCCGACTTCAGCCCAGCCGATCAACAGCATCGGACCTACCGCGTCGAACGCCGCTTTGCCATAGTTACCGGACAGGATCGGCTCGGCAATGTTCAGCGCCAGCGAGACCGCGCTGACAAACAGAGTGAACCTGCGCAGCGGCCGGAGATCCTTCACCGACGCACCGTGCAATGCGAGGTACCTCGTCGCCAGAAGCAGACCGAGGATCGACAAGTCGACGGCTGGCGCGATGAGCGGGGCCACCCACACCGGCACTCCAAGCCGCAGAGCGAGACTCAGAACGTTGCCGAATCCGAAGAGGAACGTCAGGCTCACGACCGCCGCGATGATCACCGTGACCGCACGAGACACGTCCTGCAGGGTCCCTGATTGCGAGCCCGAAACGGGCCCGAGACATCCCTGGAAGTTAGGCGGCCCGCTCGGCGCGGTGGGCCCAGGCGGTGGCCTCGTCGTAGGTGGTGCGGGAGGCGAGGCAGCCGTGGAGGATCCCGACGAGGCGATTGGCGACGTGTCGCAGGGCAGCGTTGTGCGGCACCCCGCGAGCGCGCTGGCGGTCGTAATAGGCCCGTGCGCCTGGTGAGCTCCGCAGGGCGCACATGGCCTGGCGCATCAGCGCGTCGATCAACCGCGTGTTACGAACGTGGCGGGCGTTGACCGTGCCCCTACGGCCAGACTCGATCGTGACCGGGCTGGTGCCGGCGTAGTTCTTCCGCGCTTTCGCTCCTGCATAGCGGGTGGGGTCGTCGCCGAACTCACCGAGCACCCTGCTGCTCACGATCTCACCCATGCCGGGCTGCGAGAGGTAGATTTCCGCGTCCGGATGCCGGCCGAGACGTTTCACCAACTCGGCCTCGACGAGGTCGATCTGCTCGACCAGCGCGGCGATCACGCCCGCCAAAGCTCGGACGGTGATCGCGTAGGCCCGCTGCAGAACGGCAGGTAACCGGAGCTGTTCGGAACTCAGACCGGTGTGGATCCGTTCGGCTCGCTCATGGACGAGCCGCTTCCTGCCCACCCGCTTCAGCACTGCCAGGATCTCCACCCGCGACAGCTTCGCCGCGGCATCGGGGTCCGGTACTCGCTTGAGGAGATCCAGCACCTCGGCCGCGGCCAGGTCTTCGCCGAACGCGGCCAGCGCGGCCGGGAAGAAGTCACGCAGCTGCGCCCTCAAGCGTGCGACCTGCCGTTGCCGCTCCCAGATCAACGTCTGGTGCGTGCGGGCGAGCAGCTTGATCGCCTCGGACAGGTCGCTGTCGCCCGCCACCTCGCGGAGCTGGTGGGAGTCCGTTCGCACCATGTCCGCCAGCGCGTGCGCGTCCGTGGCATCGCTCTTGGCTCCGGACAGCGCGAAGCGTTCCCGGAACCGAGCGGCCTGGCGCGGATTGACCGCGAACACCCGGTAGCCCGCAGCCACC
This sequence comes from Lentzea sp. NPDC004789, assembly GCF_053601075.1. NCBI lineage: Bacteria > Bacillati > Actinomycetota > Actinomycetes > Pseudonocardiales > Pseudonocardiaceae > Lentzea > Lentzea sp. NPDC004789. Next base: position 19,906 of record NZ_JBSGBE010000036.1, read on the forward strand.
AGTGCCGTCACCCACGGCCCGCGATCGGTCTCGATGCCGACCAGCACTTGATCCGGGCCGCCGCTGGCGTGATCTGCGATCAACGCGTGCAGCTGCTGGATGCCCTCGACGCCCTCAGGCAATCGTGTGCCACACAGCTTCTTGCCGTTCGTGTCCATGATCTCGATGTCGTGATGACCTTCAGCCCAGTCATCACCGACGAACAACACCTCACGTACCTCCACGCCTCGAACGACAGCGATCAGCGGGAGAACGCCGACAGGTTTTGGTGATGTGCTCACACCAGCGCCAGGCGGGCACGACATCCCTCAGCGGTCGCTCATCCCCAGCCACCGGCAAGCGCACGCGTCTCGGGAAGGATTCGCGAACCCGCTTCAACCCAGTGCTTACTCACCGGCAGCTGCTGCCGCGATCTTGGCGTACCTCGTCTGCGGCATGGGCTCGGCCAGCAGGAGCCGCGGACCGCTTCGCACGAGAAGGCAACTATTGCAACAGTATGGCAATAGTGCGGTGGTACCGGTTCAACCAGGAGGGCCGCTCCGACGTGGTGACCAACATGGCGTCAACGGCAACACCGTCCAGATCGAGAGAGCGCCCGGTGGAACAGGCACCGGTGGGCGTAGCACCAGGAGTGCATCGCGGGTGAAGTTCAGCGTCGTCCACATGCGCGAGGACGCAGAGCAGCCCGTTTACTACGGGGTATACCGCCACAGGGGCAATGGCCAGTCGGTACTTGGACCGAACTCCATCCGATAGCCCGCAGCCGCCTCCGTCCACACGCCGGCCTTCACAAGCTCCGCGACGAACGGGGTGACATCCTCGTCATCGCCGAGATCGGCAATAGCGCCCACCGGCACGAACCCCGGGCTGTGGTGCGGCGAGGTCCACGATCCCGCCCTGGCCCAGAAGCCGAAGGCCGCGAGGCTGAGCTTGGCGAACACCGGATGTTCCGCGATGTCGCTGTGGATCTCGAAACTCATCAGACGACGATAGGCCGCGCCCCACGGTCGCGCACGGCCGGCAAGGTCATCGAGCACCGAACCCGGCACGCCGCAATGACCAGGGACAGGCGATCGGACTTGCGATCGGCGCAAGTGTCGCCAGTCTGGTCGTGCACGAGAAGGGTTCCGGGTGGGGCAACCGGGATATCCCGGACTACAGCCGCCCCGTCCACACCGGAAACAACGGGAGGGAGACCAGCGAGGTGAGCGCTGACATCAACCTGTCCGACCAGGCGGGTCACCCGTGGTGAACTCCCCTTTGACCAATCCGACGCCCTCCGGCTCCTGGTTCGGAGTCCGGTCGGTGCTGGCGCTGGGTGCCCTCGCCCTGGTCGCGATTCCCTTCGGCCTGCTGCTGTTCTTCGTCCAGGACAAATGGCCACCGCTGCGGGAGATCGACGAGGGAGCCAGAGATGATCTGCACCGGTTCGCCCTGGCGCACAACTCCTTCACCACCGTGATGAAGGTGCTGAGCACAGTCGGGTCGGCACCCGTCTACTTCGCCGTGTTCACGGTAGTCACCGGCTGGTTGCTGTACCGGCGCCGTCCTCGGCTGGCCGCGTTCGCCGCCGTCACCGAAGCCGGCGGAGCCGTGCTCAACGAGATCGTCAAAACCGTCGTGCACCGCGCCCGTCCGGTGGTCGCCAACCCGCTGGCCCACGCGTCGGGCCTCAGTTTTCCCAGTGGCCACGCCCAGTCGGCCGTCGTCTCGTACTCATTGCTGCTCATACTTTTCTGGAGCAGCCTGAACCGCGTGCAGCGCTGGACCACAGCGACCTTCTCGATCGTCATGGTGATAGGAATCGGCACGTCCAGGGTGGCGCTGTCCGTCCACTACATCTCGGACGTCCTGGCGGGCTACGCGCTCGGTGCCGCCTGGGTCGTGGCCATGACCGCGGCGTTCAACTTCTGGCGCCCGCCCCGCAGCCCGCTGAAAGCGGCTAGTCCGGCATCTTCGCCTCGTTGACCAGCGCCACGGCGGCGAGCTGCGTCCCGACATCGAGCTTGGTGAGCACGGACCTGATCTGCGCGCGCACCGTGGCGAGCGAGATGCCGAACTCCTTGGCGACGGCCGCCGCCTGGACACCCGCGGCGAGCCGGTCGAGCACCTGACGTTCCCGCGTACTCAGTCTGCCGAGGCGTCTCTCCAGCTCTTCATGCCTGGCGTGCAGCTGCCGGTACAGCATGACGAGCTCCGAACGGGCGGCCGGGCTGAGCACCTCGCGGCCCGCCGCCGCGTCCACGGTGACGGCCAGCAGGTGTTCGAATGAGTCCGTCTTGCTCACCCAGCCGAGGGCGCCCTGTGCGACGGCCCTCGCGAGTGCGTAGCGGTCGCGGCTACCGGTCACGATCAGCACGGACCAGCCCATGGACCGCAACGGCCTGACGAGCTCTGCACCACTCTCGACGCCCTCACCCAGGTCCAGGTCGAGCAACGCGAGGCCGGGCTGGCATCCACGGACCTCGGCGAGGATGGCGGCGGTACGCGCGACTGGCACGTGGAACGCGTCGAACCCCTGGGAACGCAACGCCATCACCAAAGTGGTCCGGATCAGGGCGTGGTCGTCCACGACCAGCACAGTCCGGGCCGTCATCAGACCGCCTCGGCGGCCCTGCCGGAGGCACCGGGCAGGCGGAGGAGCGCCACACAACCCCGCCCGCTCTCATCCGAGCCGATCCCCAGCGTTCCGCCGTGCTCCGACAGGAGACGCGTGCACACCCGAAGCCCGATTCCCCGGCGGCCGTTCGGCGTGTAGCCGGGACCGTCGTCGGACACCTCGATCCACACGCCGTCGGGGCCGGAGCCTGCGAGGATCCGCACGAGCGAACCCGCGGCGTGCCGCTCGCAGTTGACCAACAGGTTCGTCACGACCTGCGCGAGCTCGGCCGCGGGCATCACCGTGCGCGCACCCTCAGCCACCCGCAGCTCGATGGTGGTCCCACGCGCCCGGTGCAACGCGACGAGCCGCGTGAGCAACGGCTCGAGGTGAACAACGCCGTCCTGCGACGCCGCGTGGCCTAGCAGGTACCGCACCCGTTCGAGCTCCGCGTGCACGGCCGAACCGAGCGGAGTGCGTTCCCCGAGGACGTGGCTGACCCCGGACAGACCGGTGACGAGGTTGCGGATCTCGTGGTCGCGCTCGGCGGCGTCGCTGGCCAGTTCGCGTGCCGTGCGTTCGGCGGCGGCGAGCCGTTCGGCGTGGTCTCGTGTCTCGGACATGGCTCGTAGCGCGGGGCGGGTGAGAGCGGCGAGAACCAGTAGCAGACCGAGCAGCCGAAGCGCGGCGAAGTCGAGGTCGGGTGCGCCGAGCTCCGGTCTCAGCGCGAGCTTGTCGACGTGGGCGAGGGCGACCACGGTCAGTCCGAAACCGACTCGCCACGTGACCGGCTGGTGACGCGTTCCACCCACCACGACGAACGCCGCGGCGGTGACGAACCAGCCGACGACCACGGCGATGGTGGCGAGCGTCGGCCCTTTCTCGTTGACGGGAAAAGGCACCACCTGCGCGACGACAGCGGCCACCAGAGTGACCAGCACGGCGAGAGCCACCGCCGTCGGCCACCGGATCCCTGCGTAGAGCTCCGGGCACAGCGCCCAGGTCATCAACGCCAGGAACAGGCTGCTGGCAACGAATCCGCTGATCGCGACGGTGAACCCGAACCTGTTCGGCAGCTCGAAGACACTCGCGGGAATCATGATCACGCCGTAGAAGGCGAGTGGTCCGGCCAGCCGCCGGTCGGCCTCGTCCACGGACCGCGGGATCATCCTGGCCACGATCGCCGCCGCGGTCGCGACACAGGCGGATGCCAGTGCCAGCAACGTGAACACGTCACCCGCCGCGGTCGGCCACAGGTGGTCGAGCCGGTCGCCCTGCCACCACAACAGTGCCAGGCAGATCGAGAACACAGCCGACTCGGCGTACACGGCGCGTGGTGGCGTGACCACCCAGCGGGCGCGCGGAAATACGGAGTGGTGCATGGCGGCGGTCCACACGTCGTAGTCGTCGTTCGCTTCGCGTTCATCCAATCGGCGCGCTCACCCAGAGTGTTACGTCCCAGGCAGAGCACTTGGTCCTAAACAGAATTGACGATGTGGCAAGGCCTGTGTGGACCGCACGCTACGTCCCGGCCGTTCACCGTCCGTTCACCATCTGGCCGGGATCGCAAGGGGTAGCTATGAACCAGGCATTCGACGTCAGCGTCGTGATTCCGACCCAAAACACTTCTCAGAACCTGAGCGAGGTCCTGAGACGTCTGGGGCACGTCATCGGAAAGTCCTCTGTGGAAATCGTGCTGGCCGGTCGCGCCGACATGACGACCGCGGTGCGCGCCGATGCCGAAGACGCCCCGTTACCAGTCCGTCAGGTGCACCCCGCGCCGGGTGAGGGTCATGGTGGCCCCGTCGGCGCCGTACTCGCCGGAATGCGCGCGGCACTTGGCCGGTGGATCGTCGTGATGGACGGCGACCTGCGGCACCCGCCTCAGCTCGCGACCTCGCTCGCCGAGGTCGGCCGGTCGAGGGACGTCGACCTCGTCATCGCCACCCGCGCACCGGCCGGCAACATCAAGAACGCCATCGCCAAGGCCGTGTTCCCTCGCAAGCTCGCGCAGCCGACGGATCCGACCAGCGGGTTCTTCGCGGTCCGCCGGGACGCCGTCGACCTGGACCGCTTGCGGCCCAACGGGTTCCGCGCGCTCATGGAGTTACTGATCCGCCACCCTCGGTTGCGCATGGCGGAGGTGCCGTACCACCGCGAAGCCCGGGAAACGGGTGCCCGCGCGGGCACCGTCCGCCGTGGCCTTTCCTTCGCCGGGCACCTGGCCCGCCTGCGCGGCTCGTTGCTCCTGCAGCAGACAGCCCGCTCGGCGGCGGCCTCACCGGGCGCGTGGGTCATGCGCGCCGTCGCGTTCGGACTCATCGGACTGTCCGGACTCGTGGTGAACACCGCCGTGCTGTGGCTGCTGCACCTGCAAGTGCTTCAGGTGCACTACCTGATCGCCGCCGTCGTGGCGACCGAGGCATCCACCTGCTGGCTCTTCGCGCTCACCGAACTCCTGTTGTACCGCAGGGACAAGCCAGGAACCACACGGTCACGCGGAGTCAGGTTCTTCCTGCTCAACCATGCGGCGTTGCTCCTGCGGCTGCCGCTGCTCGCCCTCCTGGTCGACGGCGCCCAGGTCGATGTTCTCCTGGCCAACGCGCTCACGCTGGGACTGCTGTTCCTGGTGCGTTTCGTCGTGGCGGACTCCGCGATCTACGGTCGCGGCGAGCCCGCGCCGGACACCGTCGACCAGCCCCGCGAACCCATACGTGTCGTCGTCAACATCCCATACGAGCCCGTACTGCCCCTTCAGCGGAAGAACGGCCACCGACCCGCTCCGCCACCGACCCGCTACCTGCCGTTCCGCTACGCCATCCCCGGTCTCGTCACGATCGGCTCGCAGGTACAGCTGCCAGAACTGGAGTACTTCCGCTCCCAGTGGCTCGGCCACGACACGGAGATCCAGATCCGGGTCGGCACGGTGGGTGACCGCAGACCACTGCCGCGCGCGGTGTTCACGCACCTCACCACGCCGCCCGCCATCGGCTACTGCGAACACCTCGGCAGGCTCGGCGCCAACTTCCGGGTCGGGCTTGGCGATCCCATCACCGTGGTCGTGTCCCAGACGCTCGCCCACTCGCCGCACGTCGTGTACACCAACATCCTCGAGGCGTTGCTGCGGTTCGTCGCCGTGTCCCGCGGGGTCATGCTGCTGCACTCGGCCTGCGTCGAACTGGACGGGGTCGGCGTCCTGATCTCGGCCAGGACCGACACCGGCAAGACGGGCACGGTGCTACGGCTCGTCCGCGAGCACAACGCCAAGTTCCTCTCCGACGACATGACGATCCTCTACCCGGACGGGCGAATCGGGTGCTTCCCCAAGCCGCTGACGATCAGTCACCACACGTTGCGTGCCGTGCGGTCGCACGAACTCAGCCCGAAGGAATGGCGCAGGCTGCGGCTGCAGAGCAGGTTGCATTCCAAGGGAGGCAGGGAGTTCGCGCTCATGCTGAGCCAGCTCAACCTGCCGATCATGGGTGTGAACGCGTTCACCCAGCGGGTGGTGCCGCCGCCCAAGTTCGCGGTCGACCGGTTGCTGCCGTGCGAGATCATCCCGGAGACGAAGGCGAGCGAGCTGTTCGTCATCGAACGCGGTGAGTTCGGGATGGGCGAGCTGTCCGAGACCGAGTCGATGGCGACGCTGCTCGCGAACACCGAGGACGCCTACCAATTCCCGCCGTTCCGGCAGCTCGCACCGTCGATCGTCATCGGCGAGGACGACCACCTGACGTTGCGCCGCAAGGAAAGAGCGATCCTCGAGTCCGCCATCGGCAGGCTGCGCGCCCGCTGGCTGTCCACTCCGGACTTCACGTGGGCCGACCTGATTCCGGAACTCGTCGACGCCGAAGCCACGACCGGAGGTTGGGTATGACGCTGTTCGCGTCACGGCAGGCGGTGGACGTCGAAGAAGAACCGACGGCCACCGTTGCCGTGCCGAAGAAGCGCTTCCAGCCACGTCCGGTCCACATGATGATCGCGATCCTGGCTGCGGGCACCTTGCTGCGAGTGTGGGCGCTCGGTGCGGTCGGCCTCAACAGTGACGAGGCCGTCTACGCCGGACAGGCCGCGAGCATCGCGGGCGACGACACGCTGTCGTCGTTGTTCCCGATCTTCCGCGCGCACCCGCTGCTGTTCCAGACTCTGCTGTCGGTCGGCTTTCTCGGTGGCGTGTCCGACCTCGGCGCACGGCTGCTCTCCGTCGCGTTCGGGCTCGGCACGATCGTCCTGGTCTACCTGCTCGGCAACCGGATGTACAGCCGGGAAGCAGGGCTCCTGGCCGCCTCGATCCTCGCCGTGATGCCCTACCACGTGATCGTGACGCGCCAGGTGCTGCTCGATGGGCCGCAGACGTTCTTCGCCGTGCTCACGTTCTACTGCGTGGCACGGTTCTGTCTCGACCGCGGCGGACGTTGGCTCTACTCGGCCGCCGCCGCGCTCGGGCTCGCCGTGCTGACCAAGGAGATCGCGGTCATCCTGCTGTTCGCCGTGGTCGCGTTCTTCCTGCTGCGCCACGACGTCCGGGTGCTACCGCGCACGGTGCTCATCAGCGTCGGCGTCATGCTGGTCGTCGTGGCGGCGTATCCGCTGTCGCTGCTGTTCTCCGGACGTACCGGCACGGGCCAGAACTATTTGGTGTGGCAGCTGTTCCGGCGCCCAAACCACAGTCTCGCGTTCTACGGCGTGGAGATTCCGGCCGCCGTCGGACCGGGCGTCCTGCTGCTCGCCGTCGCCGGGCTCTGGCTCCTGCGGCGCCAGAGCAGCTGGCGCGAGGTGCTGCTGCTGTGCTGGATCCTCCTGCCACTGGGATTCTTCGAGCTGTGGCCGGTGAAGGGGTACCAGTACCTGCTTCTCTTCGCACCGGCGCTCGCACTGCTGGCCGCGCGCGCCATCATGCAGATTTCCTTCCCATGGCGCCGCATGCGCGCACTGCTGATCGTGGCCCTGCTGCTGAGCCTGCTCGTGCCGAGCTGGCTCGGTGTCAACCCGGCACCCACGGCGACATACCTCGCGGGGTCGGGCGGAGTGCCCGCCGGACGCGAGGCCGGCCGGTGGATCAGGGCAAACCTCCCCCTCGGCAGCAACGTGATGACACTCGGACCGACGATGGCGAACCTGGTCCGGTTCTACGGCAACCGCAAGGCCTACGCGTTGTCTGTGAGCACCAATCCGTTGCGGCGCAACCCTTCCTATGAGCCGATCGACAACCCTGACCGACAGCTGCGTGAGGGCGCACTGTCCTATGTCGTCTGGGACGCGTACTCCGCGAGCCGCGCGCCGTTCTTCTCCGAGCAGCTGATGGGGTACGTCGAGAAGTACCACGGCGTCGCCCTGCACACCGAGACACTCGACCTCAGCGGCGTCAGCACGCCGGTGATCATCGTCTACGAGGTGCGGCCATGATCCGCTGTCTGCTGGTCGCCGGGCTGCTGTTGCTGGGGCAGCCCGGTACGGCGGTGGCCGGGCAACGGACCACCACCACACCGATCGAGCACTTCGTCGTGATGATGCAGTCGAACCACTCGTTCGACAGCTACTTCGGCACTTATCCCGGCGCCGACGGCATCCCCGCGGACGTCTGCATGCCGCACAGCACCGACAACCTGAGCGCCGACCGTTGTGTGAAACCGTTCCGGCTCGGCGACCAGTCGCCGTCCGATCTCGACCACCGGCCCGCGACGCAACGCGCGCAGTACAACGGCGGCAAGATGAACGGTTTCGTCGAGGCCTTCCGCAAGAACGGCCGCGACGGCACGAACACGATGGGCTACTACGACGGCGCCGACCTGCCGTACTACTGGAACATCGCGGACAGGTTCACCCTGTTCGACAAGTTCTTCAGCTCGGCGCTGGCCGGCAGCAGGCTCAACCACTTCTACTGGGTGGCCGGCGTGCCGACCCCCACCGGCGGCGAGCAGGTGCCGCCCGGCGGTTACGGCGACATCCCGACGATCTTCGACCGGCTGCAGGCGCAGGGGCTGCCGTGGAAGTTCTACATAGAGCACTACGACCCGAAGGGCGCCGGCGAGGCGACCAAGGTGCCCTTGCTGAACTTCCAGCGATTCAGGGACAACCCGGAGCTGGCGAGCAGGATCGTCGACCTGAGCGAGTACTACCGCGACCTCGCCGCGGGCACGCTGCCCGCGGTCGCGTACGTCGTGTCGTCCGGGTCGAGCGAGAATCCGCCGAGCCGCATCCAGGCAGGTCAGAGCCTGGTTCGCACCATGACCTCCGAGCTGGCACGCAGCCGTTACTGGTCGAACTCGGCGTTCCTGCTCACCTATGACGGGTGGGGCGGCTTCTACGACCACGTGGCGCCGCCCAAGGTCGACGAGCACGGCTACGGGTTCCGCGTGCCCGCGCTGCTGATGAGCGCCTATTCGCGGCGCGGCCACATCGACCACACCCAGGCCGACTACACGTCTGTGCTGAAGTTCGTGGAGGACAATTGGAAACTCGCTCCGCTGGGAACCCGTGACGCCGCGTCGGCGAACTTGTTCAGCGCCTTCGACTTCGCCTCACCACCCCGCCCGCCGGAACTGGTCGACACCGCCCAGCAGCCGGCCGTGTCCACCGGCAGAGCCCGGCTCGTCATCTACCTCGCCTACGCCTTCGCCCTGCTGGCGGCCGCCGCGTGTGTCGTCATCCCCGTCGCACTCAGGAGGCGGAACCGATGAGAACCCTCCTCGCCGCACTGACCGTCCTCGTGATGCTGCCCGTGCCCGCGCACGCGGCGCCGACCGAGCGGACGTTGGAGATCATCACGGTGCCGCCGATGCCGTCCGCCCGGTTCGTGCTCGACGGTCAGCAGGTCGTACCCGACGTGAAGGGCGCGGTGCGGCTCACGCTGCCCCGCAACAACGACGCGCACCGCCTGGAGCTCACCACACCGAAGCTCGACCTCGCCGACGGGTCGATCGACTTCGTCCGCTGGTTCGGCCAGGGCGAGCGCGACCTGGGCTTCGCCCCGGTGCTGACCGATCTGGCGATGAAGCACAACCGGCGGTTGCAGGTCGCGTTCCAGTCCACGAGACGGGTGCGGTACGAGTTCGTCGACCAGGCGCACAACCCGGTCTCGCCAGCGCGGGTCAGCGCGCTCACCCTGCGCAGCGACTCCGGTCAGACGCACACGTTGCGCGGTGTGCAGGAGGTACCGCTGACGGCGGTCCGGCCGGTTCAGGAAGGTACGGCCGCGGTCGGCAAGGAGGTCACGTACTACCTGCAGAGCGTCGAGATCGACGGCGCGAACGTGGTCAACGCGGGCGAACAGCGAATCGTGCCGGCCCGCACGACCACGGCGACGTTCGTCGTGTTGCTGCGTTCGGTGCGGTTCCAGGTCAAGGACCTGTTGTTCGGCAACGCCATGAACGCCGAGGTGGCACTCACCTACCCGGACGGCCGGACGGAGAACCTGGCCGTCGGCCAGGACGGCTCGGTGGCCGTGGACAACCTGGCGCGCGGGAACTACAACGTCGCGGTCTCGGCGGCGGGCTACACCGGGTCGCAGCAGATCACGCTGTCCCGCGGCCAGCACGTGGACCTGCGCATCCTGTCCTATGTGGACATGGTCGTCATCGTGGTGCTGGCGCTGCTGGTGTTCGCCGGCCTCTTCCTGCTGGGCAGACGCCGCATGCGCACACGCCGGGCCGAGGAGGGCTGATGCGGCTGTTCGCGGTCATCCTCGTGCTGCTCTTCCTGACGCCGGTCTCCGCCGTGGCCCAACCGGCGCAACCGGTGTTCGCCTACTACTACATCTGGTTCGACAAGACCTCCTGGGATCGCGCGAAGTCCGACTACCCCGCGCTCGGCCGCTACACCAGTGACGACTCCCGCATCATGCGCGAGCACATCCGGCAGGCCAGGAGCGCGGGCATCACGGGCTTCATCGTGAGCTGGAAGTCCAGTCCTGCCAACGACCGCCGGTTGCAGACCCTGGCCACTGTTGCTCGGGCGGAGGACTTCCGGCTCGCGATCATCTACGAGGCGCTGGACTTCCAGCGCAACCCGCTCACGATCGACCACGTGGCCGATGACCTCCGGCTGTTCCGCGACCGCTACGGCACGGACCCGGTGTTCTCGACGTTCGGCAAACCGGTGGTGATCTGGTCCGGCAGCTGGAAGTTCGCGGCCGACGACATCGCCCGTGCGAGCGCGCCGGTACGGGACAAGCTGCTGGTGCTCGGCTCGGAGAAGAGCGTCGAGGACTACGAGCGCGTGGCGAACGTCGTCGACGGCAACGCCTACTACTGGTCGTCGATGGACCCGCAGCGCGACACCAGCGCCGCGGCGAAGCTCGCGGCGATGAGCGATGCCGTGCACAGGCACCACGGTCTGTGGTTCGCGCCGTTCGCACCGGGTTTCGACGCCAGGATGATCGGCGGAACCCGCGTGGTGGACCGCAGTGACGGCGACACGTTGCGCCGCCAGTACGACAACGCCGTGAAGTCGTCGCCCGACGCGCTCGGCCTGATCAGTTGGAACGAGTTCAGCGAGAACTCGCACGTCGAGCCGAGCGTCAACTACGGCGACAGGTACCTCGCGGTGCTGCACGATCTGATCTCGGCGCCCGTGCCGGAACTCGGTCCCCTCGCCGACGACTCGAGCTCCGCCGAGTCCGCGGCCGGTCTGCCCGGCCCGTTCGTCATCGTCGGAGGACTGCTCGGACTGGTGATGGTGCTGCTGCTCTGGCGCCGCGGCGGACGGGCCGCGATCGTGACGCTGGGCGGCATGCTGACCGCCTCGTGCATGGCCGGCGTGCTCGCGGCGGACTCCCCCGGCACGTCCCAGTCGTCCACCGTGCACAACGACACTCAGCCAGGACACCAGACGCAGTACTACCTCGGCGCGAAACCGGTGCGGTCGGACGCGTCGATCACGATCGCGGCGGCGGGCGACATCGCGTGCCCGCCGGACCCCGAGGGGTTCAGCGACGAGGAGGCCGACCAGCCGCGGCCGTGCCAGGAGAGAGCAACCGCCGACCTGGTCGCCGCGATGACGCCCGACGCGGTGCTTCCCCTGGGGGACAACCAGTACCCGAACGGCAGTCTCGCCCGCTACCAGCAGGGGTATGACAAGACATGGGGCCGTTTCAAGGACATCTCGTACCCCGTCGTCGGCAACCACGAGTACGGCACTTCCGGCGCGAAGGGGTACTTCGACTATTTCGGCGCGGCGGCGGGTGACCGTGAGGCCGGCTACTACAGCTACGACCTCGCAGGCTGGCACCTGATCGCATTGAACTCGGAGTGTGAGCGGATCGGCGGCTGTGGCGGCGGTTCACCCCAGGAGCAGTGGCTGCGCGCGGACCTCGCCGCACATCCCGCGAAGTGCACCCTGGCGTACTTCCACCAGCCGCGGTGGTCGTCCGGCACGCACGGCAGCAACCCGAACTACGACGCCTTCTGGCGCGCCATGTACGAAGCGGGCGTCGACGTCGTGCTGACGGGCCACGACCACGACTACGAACGGTTCGCACCGCTGCGGCCGGACGGGTCCGTCGACGCGGCGGGTGGTGTTCGCCAGTTCGTCGTCGGTACCGGCGGCGACAGCCACTACAGGATCCGGACCCTCGCCCAGGGCAGTGAGAGCCGGATCGAGGGCGTGTACGGAGTGCTCGGCATGACGTTGCGCCCGGACGGGTACGACTGGCGGTTCGCCGCGGAACCCGGTGCCCAGGCAGGAGATTCCGGCACAGGAAGGTGTTCGGTGAAATGAGCATTCGAACAGCAGTCACGATCACCGCCGTCGCCGCCATGTGCTGTGGATCGGCCGCCTCGGCTCTACCGCAGGCACCAGCACCGACGGCAGCACAACAACACGTCAGCCCTGGTGAGAACCCGCTGGTGCAGCGGTGGTTCAAGAACAGGGAGAAGCGGCAGATCGAGCTGAACGACGCGCTGCAGGCGGCACGGAACCTCACAGCTCCGTCCCGCGCCGTGTGTGCCCGCCTCACGGTCGCCACGTGGCAGATCGGGTTCGGCTCCCGCGTGCCGGAGGTGAAGCTCCAGGCCCCGGTGGACGCGGGCCTGTCCGAGTTCGTGCGGGCGGCGCAGGCGTGTGTGGCCGGTGACCTCGCGACGATGCGGCAACGGATGGACGAGGGCGCGGCGTTGCGTTCCGCCGCACTGGACCACATCGACGAGATCCTGGACAACGAGGAGTGACGGCGATGAAACGACTTCCTCTGCTGGCCGTGCCGATCCTCGGGCTCGCGGTGCTCGCGGCACCCGTGGCTGCCGCGAGTACGACGCTGCAACCGGTCGCCGACTCCTACGTCCAGGCGGACCAGCCCGCGGTGAACTTCGGTGCGGCAACAGGCATTCGGGTCGACGGATCCCCCGTGACGAACGGCTACCTGCGCTTCAACGTCTCCGGCCTCACCACCGCACCCAGCAAGGCAACGGTGCGTGTGTGGGTAAACGCCACCGGAAGTTCTACCGCCGTCACACTGTCAGCCGTCGCTGACAACACGTGGACCGAGAGCGGCATCAACTACACCAACGCACCTGCCATCGGCGCCGCCCTAGGCTCGAACGCGGTCACCGTCGGTACCTGGCTCTCTTACGACGTCACCGCCAGAGTCACCGCCAACGGGTCGTACTCGTTCGCACTGACCACGACCAGCACCGCCTCGCGGACCTTCGACAGCCGCGAAGGAACCAACAAACCCCAGCTCGTGCTCGAGGACGCGGGGCCACCCCCACCGCCACCACCGGCCGGCCCGGCCGACACCTACGTGCAGGCCGATCAGCCGACCGCGAACTTCGGCACGTCGACCACGTTGCGGGTCGACGGATCACCCGTCACCAACGCCTACCTGAGGTTCAACGTCACCGGCCTCACCGCGCCACCTGCCAAGGCGACACTGCGGGTGTTCAGCCAGACGTCCGGCTCCACGCCCGTGCTGCTGTCCGCGGTCGCCGACACCACCTGGTCCGAAACCGGTGTCACATACAACAACGCGCCGCCCATCGGCGCCCAGCTCGGTTCTTCCGGGGCGCTGACCGCGGGCACGTGGGTCTCCTACGACGTCACGTCCAAGGTCACCGCCAACGGCTTGTACTCGTTCGCGCTGACCACGGCCAGCACGTCGTCGCGGTCGTTCGACAGCCGCGAGGGCACGAACAAGCCGGAGATCGTGTTCGAGGCGGGGCCGCCTCCGCCACCGCCGGGCTCGCCGGTCGTCGTCGTCGCCGGTGACGCCGCCTGCGCGCCCGATGACGCCAACTTCAACGGGGGCAACGGAACCGCGACCGCGTGCCGCATGAAGGCGGTCTCCGACATCGCGCTGGGAATCTCGCCGGCCGCGGTGTTCATGCTCGGCGACGAGCAGTACAACAGCGGGTCACTGGCGAACTTCAACGCGAGCTACGACCCGTCGTGGGGACGTCTGAAGACGATCACACGCCCGGTCGTGGGCAACCACGAGTACGGCACGAGCGGCGCCGGCGGTTACTTCACCTACTTCGGCAACGCCGCCACACCACTGCAACCGGGCTGCACGAAGAACTGCGACGGCTGGTACAGCTTCAACATCGGCGAGTGGCATGTCGTCGTGCTCAACTCCGAGTGCACCCGCATCAGCGGCGGCAGCGGTTGCGCGGCCGGCTCACCGCAGCAGCAGTGGCTCGCGGCCGACCTGGCGGCGAACCCGAAGCTCTGCACCGCGGCGATGTTCCATCGCCCGCGCTGGAGCTCGAACAGCTTCGCGTTCCCGGACACCGCGCCGTTGGTCGACACGATGTACGCGGCCGGGGTCGACCTCCTGCTGACCGGCCACGCCCACAGCTACGAGCGGTTCGCGCCGCAGAACCCGTCCGGCGCACTCGACAACGCGAACGGCATCCAGGAGATCATCGTGGGCACCGGCGGGTCGTTCTTCACCGGCTTCGGCACGATCGAGCCCAACAGCCAGACGCACAAGAGCAACATCTTCGGTGTCATGAAGCTGACCATGCGTCCCACCGGCTACGACTGGACGTTCGTGGCCGACCCCACCACCCCGTTCACCGACTCCGGATCAAGGACCTGCCACTAGGGAGGTACGGGAACGGAGCGCTGTGCGAGGTGTGAACGAACGCAAGAAGCAACGCACGCGGCAGCGAATAGCGGCGGCGGCCGTCCGGCTGTTCTCCGAGCACGGGTTCGAGTACGTCACCGTCGCCCGGATCGCGGCCGCCGCCGAGGTGTCGAACAAGACCGTCTACAACTACTTCCCCACCAAGGCACATCTCGTCTTCGACGAACACGAGACCGCGCTCGAGAGCCTGGTCGCGGCCATCCGCGACCGGGCCCCCGGCACAACAGCGCTGACCGCTGTCCGCCGGATGCGGGCGGAGCATCATCCGGCCGGTGTGCTCGACCGCATCGTGGCGGACAGCGACACGTTGCGGAACCATCTGCGTGCAATGCTGGCGCGCTACGAGCAGGCGCTGGCCGACGTGCTGGCCGCGCAGACCTGTGCTCCGGCCGGATCCGCCGAACCGTTCGTCGCGGCGGTCGCGCTGATCGGGGCGCTGCGGGCAGGCTTCGGCACCGCCGGGATGGACGATGCGCTGAACCTGCTCGAACGCGGCTTGGCCGACTACGCGGTCAAAGGTCGCCCGCCGCACAAGTCAGCGCACCCGAGTCGACCAACCGGTTGATCACTTCAGCTGTCCGACCACAACCTGTTCGTCACCAGCAGCACGCAGAATGCCCAGCTGACCCCGGCGCAGTAGCCGCCGTGACGAGCGTGGAGGCGAGACCGAACAGCACCGCCGAGGACGCCGCGGCGAAGTCCACCAGCGGCAGGTTCGTCACCGTGGAGGCAGGCGCGTTGGTGGCGGAGAGCAGCACGAACGCCGCCGTGCCCGCCGCGACTACCAGGGCCGCCCGCCGGGCCTTGCCCCGTCACGAACGCCGTGACGACCAGGCTCAGTACACCGATGGGCCGCACCACCGTGACGGGGGCGAGCGTGAGCGCCAAGACGTGCAGGCCGGCGCCGGTCGCCGCGAGAGCGCCACCGGCGAGCCAGCGAGGGTCGAGCACTACCCGCGAGGCCCTGGTCGTGCGCACGGTTCGGTGTTGCAAGTGGACAGTGGCGGCGAAGCAACATGCTGCCACGACTGCGAGAGCTATCGCGAGGAAGGTCATGCGAGCCTCCGGCGGGGTGCGTGCGCGATCACCAGCAACAGGCCGATCTGCGCCGCCAGCGCGACGCGTTCGAGCAGGCCGCGCACGTAGGTCAGCGGTGTCCAGGAGAACTGAGCGAGTCCGAAGAGGACGGACGCCGCCACCGCTGTCGCCGTCCAGGTGCCGATCTGCGTGGCGTCGAGAGCACAGGCGACCTGCCAGCCGGCCAGCGGCAGGCACACCAGTGCCAGTCCCCCGCCGATGCGGGGCAGTTCGCCCGCGAACGTGGTGTCGGTGCTCGTGCGGTTGGTCGGGAATATCACGCACAGCGCGAGGCCCGCCTGCCACAACCGCAGTGCGGCGCCCACCGGCAGCCCTGCGAACGCGGTCGTGCCACCGAGCACGAGCAACGCGACCGACACCGCGTAGAACGTGGCGGTCGGCCCGGCCAGCCCGTAGTCGCTGATCACGTTCGCGATCGGGTCGAGCGGTGCGGCCGCTCCCAGACCGAGCACGATCGCCGCGGCCCCGGCCAGGGCGGCGGACGGCAGGAGGGCGAGCTTCATGGCACGAAAGTGCCTGCGCCGGATGAGAGAACGATGAAGATCCACCCGCTGTTTCGATGAGAACACCCCGGCTTGACAAACACCGCCCGTCGTCTTCTACAGTCCAGTAGAACTAAGCGAAGGCTTACCTGACCAAGGGTGGTGGCACGTGCTCGTCAACAACGGGCTGATCGGGTTGCGCGAAGGACTCGAGGCCGCGCTGGTGGTGAGCATCCTGATCGCGTTCCTGGTGCGCACCGACCGGCGGGACGCGCTGCGGTACGTCTGGACGGGCGTCGGGATCGCGGTGGCGTTGTCAGTCGCGGTCGGCGCGGTCATCACCTACACCGCGGCCACGCTGACGTTCCAGCAGAAGGAGATCTTCGGCGGCCTCATGTCGATCATCGCCGTCGTGTTCGTCACCGGCATGATCTTCTGGATGCGGGCGACCGCCCGGACGATCGCCTCCGACCTGCGCGGACGGCTGGGCGAGGCGCTCGACCTCGGACCGCGTGCGGTGATCGTGCTGTCGTTCTTCGCAGTGGGCCGGGAAGGCCTTGAGACGGCGGTGTTCTTCTACTCCAGCGTGGACAGTGCGGGCGCCGGCACGGTCCAGCCGCTGATCGGGTTCCTCGCCGGCCTGGCGATCGCGGTGGGGCTCGCGTTCCTGCTGTACCGGGGCGCGATCCGGTTCGACCTGGGCAAGTTCTTCCGGTGGACGGGCGCGCTGCTGGTGTTCGTCGCGGCCGGGGTGCTCGCCTACGGGCTGCACGACCTGCAGGAGGCCGCGTTCATCCCCGGCCTGAACACGCTCGCGTTCGACCTCAGCGACGCCGTCCCGGAGGACTCGTGGTTCGGCACCCTGCTCAAGGGAATCTTCAACTACTCGCAGCGCACCACCGTCGTCCAGGCCTTCGCCTGGCTCGCCTACGTGGCCGTGGTGCTGCCGCTGTTCCTGATCCGGCCGCGCGTCCGTGTGGAAGCCAAGTGAGAAAGCGAATCCCTGTGCAGACTGCCCGCATTCTCGCGGCGAGCGCCTTGCTCGTGCTTACCGCCTGCGGTTCCACCCAGGACAAGGCCTCCGGCACGGACGGGCCGATCACCGTCGAGGCCTCCGACGACGCCTGCAAGGTCGCCCGGCCGACCGCGAACACCGGCAACGTCACCTTCGAGATCACCAACAAGGGCACCAAGGCCACCGAGTTCTACCTCTACGCCGAGGGCGACCGGATCCTCGGCGAGGTCGAGAACATCGGCCCCGGCCTGACCCGCAGGCTGATCGTGGAGGTCGGCGAGGCGGGCAAGCTGCAGACCGCGTGCAAGCCCGGCATGAAGGGCGACGGCATCCGCAACGAGTTCACCGTCACCGGTGACGGCAAGAAGTCCGCGGACACCGATGCCGCGCTGCGCGAGGCGACCGCGAGCTATCAGCGGTACGTCAATTCCCAGGCCGACAGCTTCCTCGCGAAGACCACCGAGTTCACCGATGCCGTGAAGGCCGGGAAGCTCGACGACGCCAAGGCGCTGTTCCCCATCGCCCGCACCTACTGGGAGCGCATCGAACCGGTCGCGAGCAGCTTCGGCGAGCTCGACCCGAAGATCGACGGCCGTGAGGACGTCGTGGCCGAGGGCCTGGAGTTCACCGGCTTCCACCGGCTGGAGAAGGACCTCTGGGTTTCGGGCGTGCAGGCCGACACGTCCTCCATCGCGGACCGGCTGCGCACGGACGTAGCCGAGGTCGTGCGGCTGGCCAAGAGCGTCGAGCTCAAGCCGCTCGACTCGGCCAACGGCGCCAAGAGCCTGCTCGACGAGGTCGCCACCGGCAAGATCACCGGCGAGGAGGACCGCTACTCGCACACCGACCTCTGGGACTTCCGCGGCAACGTCGACGGCTCCAAGGCCGCGATCGCCGTGCTGCGCCCGGTGATCCAGGCGAAGAACGCCGCCATGCTGTCCACACTGGACGAAAAGTTCGCCGCACTGGACAAGCTCCTGGAGTCGCACCGCAAGGGGGACGGGTTCAAGTCCTACAACGAGCTGACCCCGGACGAGGTCAAGGCTCTGTCGACCGCTCTGGACGCGCTCAGCGAGCCGGTGAGCAAGGTCGCCGAGGTCGTCTCGTCCTGAGGGGCGAGACCAGTTCGGGCAGACTGAGCCGATGCGCCAACGGATCGTGACGCTGGCGGTCTCCGCGGCCGTGCTGGCGATTGTGCTGTTCGGTCTGCCGTTGGCCGTCGGCGTCGCCAAGTACAACCTCGGCGACGAACGCGCCGAGCTGGAACGGATCGCGGTCCGGGCCGCGTTGTCGATCGCCG
Organism: Lentzea sp. NPDC004789; assembly: GCF_053601075.1. Lineage (NCBI taxonomy): Bacteria > Bacillati > Actinomycetota > Actinomycetes > Pseudonocardiales > Pseudonocardiaceae > Lentzea > Lentzea sp. NPDC004789. The sequence goes on from NZ_JBSGBE010000036.1 coordinate 38,482, forward strand.
ACGACCCGGCCGGGATCGCACCGCCCACCTCCCCGGACGCCACCATCACGGTGCTCCGGCCCGGTGAGGCCTCCGACGAGGTGGTCGCCGAGGCGGCGCGGACGCGGGACGTCGCCGGTTCGACGTCCACCGAGATCGTGGTCGCGGTGCCGATCCTCAAGTCCGGTCAGGTCGTGGCGGTCGTGCGCGCGTCGACCACGCTGACCGAGGTGGTCGCGCTGACCCTGCTGGTGTGGCTCGCGATGGCGGTGGGCGCGGCGCTGGCCGTGCTGGTCACCTGGCGGGTGGCCCGGCGGATGGCCGCCCGGCTGACACGGCCCGTCGAGAACCTCGCCGACCTCGCCCGCGATCTCGGCGACGGAGACTTCACCGTGCGCGCCACACCGTGCGGCATCATGGAGATCGACGGTGTCGCGGACGCGTTGACGGCCACCGCGCGCCGACTGGGCGACACGCTCGAACGCGAGCGGGCTTTCACCGCGCGGGCGTCCCACCAGCTCCGCACGCCGCTGACCGGACTCCGGCTCCAGCTGGAGGCAGCCCTGGAAGCTTCCGCCGATCCGCGGCCCGCGCTGGAGATCGGTGTGCAGGCAACTGACCAGCTGGAACGCACGATCGACGACCTGCTCGCCCTCACCCGCGACTCGCCACGACCGGCTCGCACCACCGTCAAGCTCGACGAGGTGCTGTCAGAGACGGCGTGGCGAGCACAGCTGGCGCCCCGAAGCCGGGACCTGCGCGTCGACCTGCGGCACGCACCTCCGCTCGTGGCATCCGATGCGGCGGTCCGGCAAATCCTGAACGTGCTGGTGGACAACGCGATCGTGCACGGCCGCGGCACAGTGTCGGTGACGGCGAGGGAGACAGCCGGCGCGTTCGCGGTCGACGTGTCCGACGAGGGTGATCTGGGCGGGACCGATCCGTTCGCTCCCCGGCCGCGGTCGGCGACCGGTCACGGCATCGGCCTCGCCCTGGCCCGCAGCCTCGCGGAAGCGGAGGGCGGGCGGCTGGCTCTCACCGACCGCTCTCCGACCAGGTTCACCCTGCTGCTGCCGACCGAATCGGCATGACCTTGCCGACCAGGGCGAGCCACGGCTTCGCCACCAGCAGGCCGCAGGCGCCGACGAGTCCTCCGAGCAGGAGCCCGGCCAGCACGTCGTGCGGGTAATGGGCGCCGACCAGGACCCTGCCGACGGCCATCGCCAGCGCGAACACCGCTGCCACCGCACCCCAGCGGCGGTTGAGCAGCAACAGCGACACCGCGAACGCCGCCGCGATCGTGGTGTGGTTGCTGGGGAACGAGAAATCTGTCGGCGCCTCGCACGGCAGCAGCAACGGCACGTCGGTGACCACGCGGCACGGGCGTGGTTCGGCGGCGATGTTCTTCACGACGAGACCGACCGCGGGCGCGACCGCCATCGACATCGGCACCCACAATGCCTGCGCGACCACGCCGGGTCGTCGTGTCCTGACCGCCCAGACCAGCAACGCCAGCACGAAAACTCCCAGCAGCACCAAGCCGAACTCGTTGAAGACCACGAGGGGTTGTTGCAGCCACACCTCGCGGTGCACCCACTCCTCCGCCGCGACCAGCCATTGCGTTTCCGTCACCTCGCCCAAGCTAGGCAGGGCAAGGACAACAACTCGTACTCGTCGGGTTAACTGGCGGTTTGCCTTCGCGTCGCTATCGTCGGGAACATGCAGAAGGTGCTGCTGGTCGAGGACGACGCGACGATCGGCCAGGCGCTGGAGTCCAGTCTCCGGCTGCACGGTTACGAGGTGCGGTGGTCGTCCACCGGCGCGTCCGCACGCCTCGCCGAGCCGGCCGACCTCGTCCTGCTCGACCTCGGACTGCCCGATGTGGACGGTGTGGAGCTGTGCCGCGAGCTGCGGTCGACGATGCCGCAGGCGGTGGTGGTGATCCTGACCGCGCGGGTGGACGAGATGGACGTCGTGATGGGCCTGGAGGCCGGCGCGGACGACTACCTCACCAAACCCGTCCGGCTCGGCGAGCTGCACGCGCGCATCAAGGCCCACCTCAGGCGCGGCCCTGCCTCGCCCAGCGAGCACGTGATCACCGTGGGACGGCTGCGGATCGACACCTCAGCCCGGCGCGTGACCGTGGACGGATCCGAGGTGTCGTTGCGTGCCAGGGAGTTCGACCTGCTGGCCCGCCTCGCGGAGGAGCCGGGCAACGCCGTGAGCCGCGAGGCGTTGATGGCCGACGTGTGGGACGCGCACTGGTACGGCTCGACGAAGACGCTCGACGTGCACATCGCCGCGTTGCGCCGCAAGCTGTCCGGCCGCGCTCCGGAGATCACCACGTTGCGCGGCCACGGTTACCGCCTCGACGTCACGCCTTCCGCGCCTTGAGCAGTTCACGCAGCACCGGGATCGCCGACAGCAGCACGATCACGCCGATGATCGGCAGCAGGTAGGTGTCGATGTTCGGAATCCGGCTACCGAGCAGGTGTCCAGCGACCGGCAGGCTGACCGCCCACAGCAGACCGCCCACCACCTGCCACACCGTGAACACGCCGACCGGAACGCGGAGTGCGCCCGCGAGCGGGTTGAGCACGGTGCGCACCAGCGGGATGAACCTGGCCAGCACGATCGCCTTGCCGACGCCGTACTTGGTCAGCGTTTCCTCGGCGCGTTGGGTGGCCTGCACGAGCTTGGGCTTGTCAGGCCTCGTCAGCAGGCGTGGCCCCGCCGCTCTGCCGAGGTAGTAACCGGTCTGCGCGCCCAGGATCGCACCCGCGGCCGCGGCGACGACGACCCAGCCGAGCGACAGGTGCAGCGCCGTGGCCGAGACCAGGCCGGCGGTGAAGAGCAGCGAGTCACCGGGCAGGAAGAACCCGACCAGCAGCCCCGTCTCGGCGAACATCACCACGAACACGCCCACCGGGCCGAACGTGGCGAGCAGGCTGTGCGGATCGAGGATGTTCACGGCGATGACGTTCACGAACCCCAGTCTGGCGGGCGGAAGGTTAACGGACGGCAATCTGAATCTACAGGGATGTAGATTCGACTGCGAACGTTCCTCCGCACCTCGGGAGCCGCCGTGCACGTGCTCATCGTCGACGACGAGGCCGCCGTCCGGGACTCCCTCTCTCGCACCCTCCGGTTCGAGGGCTACGAGGTCAGCGTGGCCGCGAACGGCGCGGAAGGTCTGGAGGCCATCCGCAGGGACCGGCCGGACGGTGTGATCCTCGACGTGATGATGCCCGTGCTCGGCGGCCTGGATGCGTGCCGCGCGTTGCGGGCGGGCGGCGACATCACACCCGTGCTGATGCTCACCGCACGCGACAACGTCACCGACCGCGTCGCCGGGCTCGACGCGGGTGCCGACGACTACCTGGCCAAGCCGTTCTCCCTGGTCGAACTGCTCGCGCGCGTCCGGGCACTGCTGCGGCGGGGCGGCCTGCAGGCCGGTGTGCCCGGCGACGAGCTGCGGTTCGACGACCTCGTGATGCGACCGGCCACACGTGACGTGCGCCGTGGTGCGCGGCCGCTCACGCTGACGCGCACGGAGTTCTCGATCTCCCGCACGTGTTCGACCGCTTCTACCGGGCGGAAGCGGCGCGGGCTCTGCCGGGCTCCGGGCTCGGCCTGGCGATCGTGGCGAGCCACAACGGAACCGTGCGCGCGGTCAACCGCACCGGCGGCGGCACGCGGCTGGAGGTGCTGTTGCCCACCAGGCAGCACTTCACCTGACCTTCACCGCGACGAGGCCAGCACCAGCAGTTCGTGCAGGTCGAGGACGCATTCAACGGTCCAGACCGCCGTGGCGGCACAGACGAGCACCAGCGCGAGGCTCGGCCACCGACGGCGTTGCCGGGGAACGAGAAGGGCCGAAACACGCCGGGGCACCACACCGGGCAGGGCACCGAGCGCGGCCAGAACGTGCCCGCGCCGCGGAGTCTCAGCCCCCGCGGCGGCCAGTGCGGCGACACCGATCGCCCTCGCCACGGCTCTGCGCGACTGGCCTGCCTCCGCCGCCGCAGCCTCGTCCGCCGCACGCTCGACCAGGTAGGCGACCTTGTGCACGACCAGCCACAGCAACGGATGCGCGATCGCCGAAAGCCTGGTGATCCACATCAACACATGATGATCGCCGACCAGGTGCGCACGCTCGTGCGCGATCACGGCCGCGCGCTGCCGTTCGTCAAGCACCCGCAGAACCCCGGTACTCACCACGATCCGGTTGGGACCGCCTCGCCAACCCGGCACAGCGAACGCGTCAACCCGCTCGTCCTCCACCAGCACGACATCACCATCGCCGGCGTCGAGCCAGCCCACCTCAGCCCGCACCTCGCGCAACACACGCCGCCGTCGCACCGAAGCCACCGTCACGGCGCATACGACGACAGCAGTCCAGACGACCGACAACCAGAGCACCCAGGGCGCCTGCACTGCGTCGGCGACCACCACGTCAACGGACCAGCCGCCCCACCGCGCCACCACAGGCAGCTCCGCCGACGCCTTGAGCGCGAACGCCAACAGGGTCACCGTGCTCATCGCGGCCGCGGCGACAGCGGAGAACGCCAGGACTCTCACCGCAAGATCCGGACGGATCCGGTCGGCCAGCACCGTGCCGCCCGTCACGACCAGGACGGGCGCGATGAGAACAGACCACAGGAAATGGTCGAGCATCCCTACCCTCCTCCCGGCGATCCCACAGTCTCACACCTGCCGGGCACCCGGCGCGTCTGTACCATCCGCCACGTGACCAGCGACAGGAGCGAACCGGCCGGGCGCCCGCCCGCCCGCCGCCTGCCGGGGACGCTCGCCTCCCAGGTGCTCCAAGCCCTCGTGGACGCCGAAGAACCCCTCACTCCGGGTGAGGTCAAGGACCGGCTCGACCCGACGGCCTCGCTCTCCTACAGCACCGTCGTGACCACCCTCACCCGCCTGCACGACAAGGCCGTGGTCACCCGCGAACGCGACGGCCGCGCCTACCGCTACTCCGCGGTCGCCGACCCGCCCGCGCTCACCGCCTGGCGCATGGGCCGCCTGCTGGAAAGCGAGCAGGACCACGGCCCGGTGCTCGCCAGGTTCGTCGGCGGCCTCAGCAAGCAGGACGAAGACCTCCTGAGGAACCTGCTCGGCACGCTGGACGATTGATCCGCTTCGTTGGGCGACCAAGGGGTTCCGGCTCGCGGTGCCCGAGTTCGTGGTCGTAATACGCACGTGCTCCAGGAAAGCTTCGCATTGCGCCGGTCAGCCACATGAGGCGCGTGACCGGGGCGAGGGCACGGCGTGGTCGGAGGGCAGGCTGTGCCGCTCGATCAGTACCGCCACGCGCACCGGCGCCAGGAGGTCCGTCACGATGGCAGCGTGAGCTACGCGCCAGACCGCACCTGAGTTGGTCAAGACTTACCCGCCCTGAAACCTCTGTATCAGTGTCAGGTTCGGATGCGCGGATTGTTCGCGCGGAGACAACTCGATAAGGTCCGCGCGTATCAGTGGGCAGGACGTTAGGCGGCATTTTTTGATCGGGCAGCGTAGACGACCGCCCTCGGACGCCGACCTGATAGACGCCGTGCGAGACGGCAAGGTCGAGGCTTACGGGAAGCTCTACGAACGCCACGCGCGTGCCGCGAACACCCTCGCGCTGCAGTTGTCGACGTCCTCCTCGGACGCGGACGATCTGGTGTCGAACGCGTTCGCCAAGGTTCTCGCCGCGCTGCGCACCGGTGGCGGCCCTGGCGCTGCGTTCCGGCCGTACCTGCTGACGGCGGTGCGGCACGCGGCCTATGACCGGACCCGCAAGGAGAAGCGGCTCAAGCTCGCCGACAACGTCGAGGAGGTTCCCGGCGCCACGCGGGCGACGAGCGTGCCGTTCCGCGACAAGGCGGTCGAGGACCTGGACCAGGCGCTCGCGGCGTCGGCGTTCGCGTCGCTGCCCGAGCGCTGGCAGACGGTCCTGTGGCACACCGCGATCGAGGGCCAGTCGCCCGACGAGATCGCGCCGCTGCTGGGACTGACCGCGAACGGCGTCTCCGCGATGGCGTTCCGTGCGCGCGAGGGTCTGCGCAAGGCATTCTTGCAGGTGCACGTGGCGCAGGAGCCGGCGGAACGGTGCCGCGCGACGGTGACGAAGCTCGATGCGTGGACGCCGGGCGGGCTCAAGGGACGCGAGGTGGCCCAGCTCGACCCGCACATGGACGACTGCGCCGAATGCCGCAAGCTCGCGAGCGAACTGTCCGACGTGAACGCGGCTTTGCGCGGCCTGGTCGCGCCGATCGTGCTCGGCACGGGCACCGCCGGCTACCTGGCCGCCGCGGCGACCAGCGGCGCGACGATCTCGCTGAGCGCATCGTCGCGGATCGGGGTGGTCGCATCCGCTGCCGCCGTCTTGCTCGTCGCCGGTTCCGGCGTCACGACGTCGACGAACCACAACAGCAACGCAAGCGCCCCTCCCGGCGCGGCCCCGGTGATCACCACGATCATCACAAGCGGGCAGCAGTCGGTCGGATCGTCGAGCTCCACGCCGAACTCAGGTGTCGCGTCCACTGGGCCCACCGCCGGTTCGGGTGCGGCCGCCACCAGCGCGGAGCAGACCGGGACCAACGGGCCCGCCGGGCCGACGACGACGGTTCCCGGGCCTGCCGGGACACCGAAGCTGTCCGGAAGCGCACCGAGCAAAATGGCCATGACGACCGACGGCCCGCCCTACGAGATGACCATCGGCATCACCAACACGGGCACCGCGCCCACCGAAGTGCCAACGCTCACGCTGAACCTCCCGGACAAGATCAAGACGGTCGGGCCGGGCAAGGTGCCCTCAGGCTCGGTCGGCTGCCCAGCCGGCAAGGGCACCGTCACGTGCCCCGGTGGCCAGACGCTGGTGCCGGGTCAGACGATCACGTTCAAGGCCCGCCTGCAGGCCGGCCAGAAGGCGGGCGACGGGACGATCAAGGGCACCGCCGGACCAGTGCAGGTGACGATCAGCATCACGATCAGCTAGCGCGGTTGTTCCACATCGGGCGGTGTTCAGCCGGACGAGGACGCACCATGATCAGGTGAGAGATCAACCGCAGGGGCGACAAGCAGGGCCACCCGCACCGGGCACCTGCCAGCCGTAGACGATCCCGGCGAACCGTTCCTCGTCCCTGTTCCTGGGCGGGCCGGAGAAACAGTGGCGCACCAGGCGCCTCAGCGGCGTGACCAGCGAGGCGAGCTCGTGGGCGCCGGCCGGGGTCAAGTCGTACTCGTCCATCAACCACCTCCCTGTTGCAAGATTATGGCTGTTACGAAAGGCTGGCGGCACCCACCACGAAGCCGTCCCCGGAGAGAGACCGATGAGCCAGTACGTGCTGCCGGATCTGCCCTACGACTACGCGGCGCTGGAGCCCGCGATCACCGGCGAGATCCTGGAGCTGCACCACAGCAAGCACCACGCCGCCTACGTCAAGGGCGCCAACGACATGCTCGAGCGGCTCGCCGAGACGCGCGAGAAGGAGGACTTCTCCGGCATCGTCGGCCTGGAGAAGACCTTCGCGTTCAACCTGTCCGGGCACGTGCTGCACACGATGTTCTGGGACAACCTCTCCCCCGACGGCGGCGACCGGCCCGACGGCGAGCTGGCCGCGGCGATCGACGAGCACTTCGGCTCCTTCGAGGCGTTCTCCAAGCAGCTCACGGCCGCCACCTCGCTGGTGCAGGGCTCCGGCTGGGGCGTGCTGGCCTGGGAGCCGCTGTCGCAGCGGCTGATCGTGGAGCAGGTCTACGACCACCACGGCAACGTCGGCATGAACACCACCCCGGTGCTGGTTTTCGACGCGTGGGAGCACGCCTACTACCTGCAGTACCGCAACGTGCGGCCGGACTACGTGCAGAAGCTGTGGTCGCTGGTCAACTGGGCCGACGTGACCCGCCGCTTCGACGCCGCCCGCGCCGGCAACGGCGGGCTGATCGCGCCGTCGAAGTAGGTTTCCCAGGCTGGCAGGTGGGTGCTCCGACAAGCCACCACGCTGCCATCGCGTGCCCTCGCCCTCCGCCCAGGGGGCGAGGGCACGTGCGTCCGGGCGGTCCTTGACACCCCCGCATCCCGGCCAGGCTGAGGAGGTGGACCGGGCCGCTCACTGGCTGACCGCCGAGCCGACCAAGATCCTGCTGCAGCCGACCAGCCTCTGCCCGCTGGCCTGCACCTACTGCTATCTCCCCGAACGCCGGCTACGCCAGGAGATGCCACCCGCCACCGCCCGCGCGATCGCCGACGCCATTCCGGAGCATTGGCGGCCGATCGAGGTCGTGTGGCACGAAGGCGAACCGCTGGCCATCGGCCGCGAGCGGTTCGCCGAGCTCCTCGATCCGTTCGAACGGTTGCGCGCCGACGGCAAGGTGCAGCACAAGGTGCAGACCGGCGCCACCTTGATCACGCCCGAGTGGTGCGAGCTCTTCCGGCGCTACGACATCGCGGTCGGCGTCAGCATCGACGGGCCGCGAGCAGCCAACCGGCATCGGGTGGACCGCGGCGGGCGAGAGGTGTTCGACCGGGTGATGGCCGGGATCGCGACGCTGCGCGCGCACGACATCCCGTTCACCGTGCTCGCCGTCGTGACCGAGGAGCACACCGGCAACGCGACGGAGATCCTCGACTTCATCGCCGGCCTCGGTACGCCGTGGGCCGGGCTCAACATCGAAGCTCGGGAAGCGGCCAACGTCGACGGCCGGCCACCATCGCGTGAGGTCGCCCAGGCGTTCTGGCGCGACGTGTTCGCCTGGACTCTGGAGCACCCCGGCCTGGCCGTGCGAGAGGTCGACTCGTTGCTGGATTTCCTTGCACACCAACCACAAAGCGACGCCCAGCACGACCTCATCCCGACGGTGGCGTGGAACGGGGACGTCGTGCTGTTGTCCCCTGAGCTGCTGGGCTACCAGGACTTCGTCGCCGGCAACGTCAACGACGACTCGTTACCGGTGATCCTCGAACGCGCCCCGCGACTGAAGTACGTCCAGGACTTCCTCACCGGACTGGAACGGTGCAAGGCGACCTGCGAGTTCATCGCCTACTGCCAAGGCGGGCACGCGGCCAACCGCTACTTCGAGCACGGCACCTTCACCGCCACCGAGACGGAGCACTGCCGGACCTCCATCCAGGCCCCAGTGCTCGCCCTTGCCGAACTCACGAGCGAAAGGACGCCATGAACCCACTTGACCAACTCGCGACCACCCAGTCCAAGCCCTGGCAGGACAAGATCCAGCAGCGCCGAACCGCCACGAACGCCTCAACCGAACGCATCGCCGGCGCCCACTTCAAAGATGCACCGGTGATCAGGAACTGAGCGAAGGGGCGGCTCAGCGAGCCGCCCCTTCAGCCTCACACGTGCGCGTGCTGATGCTGTTCTTCTTGCCCCACCTCGTGAACGTGGGCGTGGCTGTGCGACTCACCATCGTGCGAATGCGTGTGCGCGTGCTCCACGTGCTCGTGGTTGTGCGTCGTGTGCGCATGCGCGTGGGTCACGTCGCCGTGGCTGTGCTCGTGCGAGTGCGCGCCATCATGTTCGTGCTGGTCCGCCATGTGGTCCTCCCCACAGCGAGAGATTGACCGCCGGATGCTCGCACGCGCCCTTAAACATCGCATCCGCAGAAGTCAACGTTGCTTATTGCAAGTTGTTTGCTGTTAGCTGCACGCGGCAACACTGCCGACCACGTCACGAGGTGATGCGCGTGCGCCGTCAGCTGATGATCGTTCTTGTCGCGGCAGGACTGGTGGCCGCGTGCACGTCGCCCGATGGCCAGACCACGGCGAACGCCGGGCAGTCCATCGTGATCGGTGCCGGCAGCGAGCCGGAGAACCTCAACCCGATCCTCGGCTACGGGCCCGACGGCGCGTCGAAGATCTTCGACGGCCTGGTGTCGCGCGACGCGCAGCTCAAGCTGACACCCGCGTTGGCGGAGCAGGTGCCCACGGCGTCGGCGGACGGTCTGACGTGGACGGCGAAGCTGAAGGACGCCAAGTTCTCCGACGGCACCGCGTTGTCCGCACAGGACGTCGTGTTCACCTACAAGTCCGTGCTGGACAAGAAGGTCAACTCCACGGTCGCCTCCCGGTTCGACGCACTGGCGGATGTGACCGCCCCTGACGACAAGACCGTGCAGTTCCGGTTGTCCTACCCGTATGCGCCGTTCGTGCAGCAGCTGACGCTGGGCATCGTGCCGCGCAAAGCCCTGGAGGGCGCGGACATCAACAGCGCGCCGTTCAACACCGCGCCCGTCGGCACCGGCCCGTACACCGTGGCCGAGTGGCGCAAGGGTGACCGGATGGTGTTGAAGGCCAACGAGAGCTACTGGGGCGGCGCGCCCGCGATCAAGACCGTGACCGTGGTGTTCGTGCCGGACGACAACGCGCGCGCCACGCGGATGGCCGCGGGTGAGTTCGACGGCACGGTGTTGCCGCCGAAGCTGACGAAATCCTACGAGGGCAAGAACGGCTACAAGGTCGTGCGCAACCCCTCCGCCGACTACCGCGGCCTCGGCATCCCATCGGAGCTGCCGTTCACGTCCGATCCCAAGGTACGGCTGGCGATCAACCTCGGCATCAACCGCCAGGCGATGATCGACGCGGTGCTCGCCGGTGCCGGAAAGCCCGCCGCCACGCCGATTTCCCCGTACCTCAAGGACTGGTACGACGAGAGCGCGTCGTTCAAGTACGACACCGCGCAGGCCGAGAAGCTGCTCGACGACGCCGGCTGGCGCAAGGGCGCGGACGGCAAGCGCGCCAAGGACGGTCAGCCCGCGAGGCTGCCGATCCTCTACCCCGCACCTGATGTGCTGCGCAAGGAGCTCGCGCTGGCGACCGCGAGCGACATCGCCAAGCTCGGCGTGGACGCGCCGGTCGAGGCCACGACGTTCGAGATCATGCTTCAGCGGCAGAAGGAGACCGCGAGCATCTGGGGCGGCGGCGACCCGTACGACCCGGACACCGCCGCGTACACGCTGCTGCACTCGAAGTACGCCGGCGCGGGCGGCTACGTGAACATGACTCTGTACAAGAACAACGGAGTAGATGCGGCACTGGACACCGCGCGGCGCAGCCTCGACCCCGCCGCCCGCAAGCAGGCCTACAACGACTTCCAGAAGGCGTACACCGCCGACCCCGGCTGGGCGTTTCTGGTGTTCCTCGACCACACCTATGTGTTGCGGGACAAGTGGAACGGACAGCAGGAGCAGGTCGAGCCGCACGACCACGGCCTGATCCACGCCGTGTGGTGGAACCTCGAAAAGTGGACACCCAAGTCGTGAGGAACCGCGGTGTCGGCAAGCTGGTGCTGCGTCGCCTCGGCTTCGCGCTCCCAGTGCTGCTGCTGGTCAGCTTCACGTTGTTCGTGCTGGCGAAGGCGTCGCCGTTCGACCCCATCGAGCGCTACTTCGGCGTGCGAATCGTCGGCGCCACACCGGAACGCGTCGCGCAGATCCGGGAGAACTGGGGCGTCGACCAGCCGGTCGTCCAGCAGTATTGGGCCTGGCTGAGGCACGCGGCCACCGGCGACTTCGGCGACTCGCTGTCGTTGCAGCAGCCCGTGTCGCAGGTCGTCGGCGACCGGCTCGGCTGGTCGGTGCTGCTCGTCGCCATCGGGTTCGCGCTGGCTTTGCTGCTGGGACTGGTACTCGGCACCGCGGCAGCCTGGTTCCAAGGCAGCTGGATCGACCGGGTGATCACCGCTGTCTCCTACACACTCGAAGCCGCGCCGGTGTTCTGGCTCGGACTGGCCGCGCTGTACGTGTTCGCCTTGCAGCTGCAGTGGTTGCCGGGAGGCGGGCTCACCGACGCCGACGCGTCGCTCAGCTTCGGGCAGGTCACCAAACACCTTGTTCTGCCAGTGACGGTGCTCGCGATCTCCCAGGCGCCATGGTTCGTGCTGTTCGTCCGGCAGAACCTCCTCGAGTCGTTCACGCAGGACCACGTGATCGGCGCGCGGTCACGCGGCCTGCCGGATCGGCTGGTGGTGTCCGGGCACGCGCTGCGCACGTCGCTGCTGCCGTTCCTCACGCTGCTCGGCGCCCGGCTACCCGAACTGATCACCGGCGCGCTGCTGGTGGAGACCGTGTTCTCCTGGCCAGGCATCGCGCGGGCCACCGTGGAGGCGGCGCTGAACGTCGACTTCGCCCTGCTCGGCGCGCTGACCGTGCTCGCCACCGCGGTGGTGTTGCTGGGCAACCTGCTCGCCGATGTGCTGTACGCGCTGGCCGACCCGAGGGTGGTGCTGGATGGCTGAGATCTCCTGGCGGCCCGTGCAACGGTCGCGGATCACCGCAGCCAGCCCGCCGCGATCGCCGCGCTGGCGGCTGGTCCCGTCCGCGGTCGTGCTCGGTGTGCTCACCTTGGCTGTCTTGATCGTGCCGATGGTGGTGGATCTCAACGAGCAGTACGTCGACCTGGCCTCCGCCAACCGGCCGCCGTCGGCACAGCATCTGTTCGGCACCGATGAACTCGGCCGGGATGTGTTGCTGCGCTGTGTCTACGCGTTGCGGGTGTCGATGGGCGTCGGACTGCTCGCCGCGGTGATCTCGTCCGTGCTCGGCACTGCGGTCGGCGCGCTCGCGGGCACCGTCGGCGGCTGGGTCGACCGGCTGCTCATGCGTCTGGTGGACGCGGTCGCGTCGGTGCCGCACCTGTTGCTGGGCATCGTGATCGTCGCGATCCTGCGGCCGAGCCTGAGCGCGGTGGTCATCTCGATCGCACTGACGCATTGGCTGTCCTCGGCCCGGATCGTGCGCTCGGAGGTGTTGTCGTTGCGCACCAGGCCGTTCATCGACGCGGCGATCGTCGGCGGCTCGTCCCGCACCCGGATCCTGGTGCGGCACCTGCTGCCGAACGTCGCTCCGCAGGTCCTGCTCGCGACCACGTTGATGGTGCCGCACGCGGTCTGGCACGAGACCGCGTTGTCGTTTCTCGGACTCGGCCTGCCCCCGCACGCGGCCAGCATCGGCAACATGATCAACGATGCCCAGCGGTCCCTGCTCATCGGCGGCTGGTGGATGTCCCTCGCACCCGGTCTGCTCCTGATCATCACCACCCTCGCCATCTCCGGGATCAGCGGCGTGTGGCGCGACCGGCTCAACCCCAAGCGGCGCACGGAGCTCACATGGTGAACGAACTCGTGCTCGACCGCGTCTCCGTCCGGTTCTCCTTGCCCGGCGCGACGGTCGCCGCGGTCAACGACGTGTCCTTGCGGATCAGGCCAGGCGAGTGCGTCGCGCTGGTCGGTGAAAGCGGCTGTGGCAAGACCGTCCTCGCCAGCGCCCTGCTCGGTTTCCTGCCTGGCAACGCGGAAACCGCGGGCAGCGCGACGCTCAGCTCCCAGTCCTCCTCGGTGGACCTGCTCACCGCGTCCGACCACGAACTCGCCACCACGATCCGCGGCCGCCGGATCGGCCTCATCCCGCAGAGCCCGGCCAGCCACCTCACGCCGGTCCGCACCGCCCGCGCCCAGCTCGACGAAGCGCTGCGCGTGCACCGCTCCCCCCAGACCGCCGACCAGCTCGCGCCCCGCGCCGGGCTGACCCCCGATGACATCGACCGCTACCCGCACGAGCTCTCCGGCGGCATGGCCCAACGCGTGGCCAACGCGCTGGCGCTCGCCGGCGACCCGTGGCTGCTCATCGCCGACGAACCCACCACCGGCCTGGACCGCCACCTGGTCGACGGCCTGATCGAGGAGTTCCGCCGCATGGTCGACGACCACCGCGCCGTCCTGCTCATCACCCACGACCTCGCCGCGGCCCAGCGCATCGCCGACCGCGTCGCCGTCATGTACGCAGGCCGCATCGTCGAGCTCGGCCCCACCCGCAAGGTCCTCGACACACCCCACCACCCCTACGCCCGCGGCCTGCGCAACGCCTTGCCCGACCGCGACTTCACTCCCATCCCCGGCCAGCCACCGCTGCTCACCGACCTGCCACCCGGCTGCTCCTTCGCACCACGATGCGAACGAGCCGCCCCGCTCTGCGCCGAACGCCCGTTCCTCACCGACGACGAGCACGCCGCCGCGTGCCACTTCCCGTGCTGACCGCCGAGAACATCACCGCGGGCTACCACCACCCGGTGATCACCGACGTCACGTTGACCATCCGCTCCGGACAGACCGTAGGACTCGCCGGGCCGAGCGGCAGCGGCAAGTCCACCCTGGCGCGGGTGCTCTCCATGCTGCTCAAGCCTTTCAGCGGCACAGTATGGCTCGACGACATCCCGGTGACCGGCTTCCGCCACCGCGCACCACGAGAACTGCGCACCCGCATCGGCGTGCTGTTCCAGCAACCCCGCCTGTCCGTCGACCCGCGGATGACCCTGCGCGCCGCCATCGCCGAACCCCTGCGCACCACCCGCGACCACAACCGCGTCGACGAACTCGCCGAGCTCGTCATGCTCACCCCCGACCTGCTCGGCAGACGAGCCCACGAGGTCAGCGACGGCCAACTCCAACGCGCCTGCCTCGCCCGCGCACTCGCGCTGCGGCCGTCGTTCCTCATCTGCGACGAGATGACCACCATGCTCGACGCCTCCACCGCCGCCGCGCTCGTCGGCGTCATCCGCGACTACCAGGCCGAAACCGGCGCTGGGGTGCTCGCCATCTCACACGACTCGGTGCTCCTCGACCGCTGGGCCGACGACACCGTGCGGCTCACTTCGTGACCTTCACACCACGATGTCCCATATGCACAGTCTTTGCTGTTGCAAGAAGCTTGTAGCAGCAGGAAAGTCGCAGGTAGCGTCGCACCGCCCCCGCCGCGATCCACCTGAGGTGACGCCACCATGACAGCACCATCCGATTCCCGCTGGTCACGGCTGTGGAACGCCCTGGACACCCAGGAACGGGCGTCACTGGCCGGGATGGCCGGGTTCATCGTGCTGCTGCACGTCGTGGGGTTCGGCGTGCTCTACGCGCTGGTCGTGCCACAACACTTCGACCTCGGCGGCACCGGCGTGTTCGGCATCGGCGTGGGAGTCCTCGCCTACACGCTCGGCATGCGGCACGCGTTCGACGCCGACCACATCGCCGCCGTCGACAACACCACCCGCAAACTCATGGCCGACGGCGGCCGCCGCCCGCTCTCGGTCGGCTTCTGGTTCTCCCTCGGCCACTCCACCATCGTGTTCGGACTGGCCTTCCTGCTCTCCATCGGCGTCAAGACACTGGCCGGACAGGTCGAGGACGACAGCTCCGAACTGCACTCGGTGACCGGTATCATCGGCGCGTCGGTGTCCGGCGTGTTCCTGTGGATCCTCGGCATCCTCAACCTCGCCGTGCTGCTGAGCATCATCCGGATCTTCCGCCGCATGCGCGCCGGCGACTTCGACGAGCAGGAACTCGAAGACCAGCTCAACAAACGCGGCTTCATGAACCGCATCCTCGGCGGCCTCACGAAGTCCGTGCGCAAGCCCTGGCACATCTACCCCATCGGCGTCCTGTTCGGACTCGGGTTCGACACCGCGACCGAGATCGGCCTGCTGGTCCTCGCCGGCGGCGCCGCGGCGTTCAACCTGCCGTTCTACGCCATTCTCGTGCTACCAGTGCTGTTCGCCGCCGGCATGTGCCTGCTCGACACCATCGACGGCGTGTTCATGAACGTCGCCTATGGCTGGGCCTTCGCCAAACCCGTCCGCAAGATCTTCTACAACATCACCATCACCGCGCTCTCCGTCGCCGTGGCCCTTGTCATCGGCACCGTCGAGCTCATCGGAGTGCTCACCGACCAGGCCAAGATCACCACCGGCCCGCTCGCCGCGATCGCCGCCATCCCGCTGGACTACGCCGGCTACGGCATCGTCGCCCTCTTCGTCTTCGCCTGGCTCATCGCCATCGCCGTCTGGAAGTTCGGCCGCATCGAAGAAAAGTGGTCCGCCCGGCTGGCCACCGGCCCCGACGAACACCACCGGCAGACCTGACCTCAGCCGCGCGGCGCGTACATGATCACAACCACGCCGAGCAGGCAGATGATCGCTCCGGCGTAGTCCCAGCGGTCAGGGCGGAATCCGTCCATCACCACGCCCCACACCAGCGCAGAACCGTCATGATCGGGAAGTCTGACAACCACACCCGCCGACGGCGCAGTGGTGCCATCGCCGACGCCGTACAACCAGCCACGCGCCAACACCCACCACGACCGCCGCTCCCACACCGACCAGCAGATCCCGAAAACCGAGCGCGGAGAAGAAGCCCGCCATCCCTGCGACACCCAGCACCGGGACCAGGCAGCACAGCAGACATGCGGCGCCGACGAACAACGCGAACCGCCGGGTCTGCTCAGCAGCAGGTGTTCGCATCGGCCACCTTCCCCTCGGCGAGACCGGCGAACGGCAGCGGGCAGGCCGGGACGCGCGAGCAGGCGACGAGGTCGTCACAACCCGCGGCCACGGCGGCCTTCAACGTGTCGCGGATGACTTCCAGGTCCGCGATCCTGGCCTCGACCTCGGACAGCTTGGCGGTCGCGCGGACCCGCAACCCCGGCTTGCCGTGCCGATGCCCACCGAGGTCGAGCAGGTCCGCGACCTCCTCGAGGGTGAAACCAAGCCGCTGCGCGGCCTTGATGACGCGGATGACCGTCACCGTCTCCGCCGGGTACATCCGGTGCCCTCCCAGCGTCCGATCCGGCTCGGCGAGCAACCCGACCCGTTCGTAGTACCGCAACGTCTGCCGGTTCACCCCGGCTGCCGTGGCGATCTCACCCGCACGCAACCCGGTCATGACGAAAGCTCCTCCGCCCACACCGCGAGTGCGTCCAGCACGTCCACATGCTCCTCGGGAACGCGGATCTCCAGGTACAGGCTTCCGCCGGTCGCGACCAGACTGAAGGTGAAGAACGAGCAGCACCCGGTCTCCCGCAGCGCGAGGCTCGCAGCCTGAGCCGCCACCTCGGCGGACGGCAGCAGGTCCATCGACACGGACATGGCGTCGCCGCGCCGCACGCTCGTCACCGCATCCGAGAACAACGCGTCGAACTCGGCGACGCGCAGCGGACGCTGCTCGGTGGGCAAGGTGCAGGCTTGCGGGGCCCACGACTCAGCTTCTGTGCTCATGGTTCGACGGTAAGCCTGTACCTGGGTACCGGATGCAAGTCGTGGGCAGCGGTTCCGGCTGCGAGCCCGGGAAGAGCCCGAGGAGCCTGATCTGTGACGACACCTGCCGACACCGACCGGCAGCCGTCACTTCGGGATCCGGCACCCGACGTGCGGAAACGACACTCGCCAACATCAGGCGACACGTCTGCCGAGGTCCACCCGAGGACTCTTAATCAGCGGGTCCGGGGTTCGAGTCCCTGGCGGCGTACTTCGAAGAAGCAGGTAGAGATTCGTCTCTACCTGCTTCTTCGCATACTTCATGCCCATTGTTGCGTTCCTCTTCAGTGCCGTGGATCTTGCGGCGAGGGCTCGAACTTCGTCCATCGCCCTTCGGAGATCACCTCGACGGAGCCGTCGACGACCTTGTTGGCTGTCTGTTCGTCGATGGCGTAGGCCGGGATGCCGATTTCGGCGGCCCACCGTTCTGCGTCGGCCGGGGTGTTCGTGGGGAAGGCGTTCAGGTGCGGGAAGATCGAGAAGTCGACGACGCCCAGTCCAGGCCGGAGAAGTTCCGCCACGCCGGCTTGGCGGCCACGAGTCCCCGCACCGATGCCGGGCCGCACATCGGGTGAGCCCACTGGGCGGTCGGGACGCAGAGGGCGTGGCACTCGGAGATCGGCTTGCCGAGGAGCTGCACGAGCGCCGAGTGGATGCTCGGGTTCGTCACGCCACCTGAGGTGAGCAGGAGCTTCACAGCTGACTCCAAATCGCGCGCGGAAGGTGGATGTGTCTGCAGACCACTGACCTGCGCGGGACTCATCGCAGTTCGCGCATACGGTTCGGGAGGTCCTCGGGTTGCCGGGCACGAGGCGACAGCCTTCCGAGGTGGTGACGCCGTCAGCGGAGCGCGAGAGCACGTGTCGGGTGGACCTCCAAGGTGCTGATGAGGTCGAGCAGGGCGAGCGGCCGCAGCACCGCGCGGCCCGCGGCGATGACGCGGAAGGCCGTGTCGTGCCGGCGCGCGTGGACGCGGACCTGCAGAAGTGCGGAAATGCCCGCGGCGCTGAGGAAGGGCACCTCGTTGAGGTCGACCACGAACAGGTTGTGCCCGTTGGACGGGAGGGCCTCGGTGAGCCGGGCCTGCAGGTGTGGGGCGGTGGCCACGTCGAGCTCACCGCGGACCTCGGCGAGCAACGTGGTCGGTGGGAGGCCGGTCAGGGCGACCTGCAGTCCGCACGAATCGGCCGGGACTTCGAACTCCCGGCCGTCGTGTTGCGGTGGTTTGCGCGGGGATGAAGGGGGCACGGCCAGAACCTCCGATCAGCACGTGGAGGGAGGACGAGGCCGTGCTCGGCGGGTGTGGCGCTTCGGCACAGCCGGCAACCTGGCCCGGGAACGGGCGATCAACAGGGCCGGCCCGCAGTCCTGCTCCGTCGTGGGTTTGCGGTAAACCCGGCTGACTGCACAACCGTGGCGCACAAGAGATCGTAGTGCGGCCCCGCGGGCGGGACCAGTCACCCGTGCGGAGGGTGTTGTGCGGTGGCCGCGGTGGGCAACCTGGTCGGGGTCGGGCGCGGCTGGACGTCTTCCGCACGGTCTTCGGCCGGCGGGTGTTCGGCGCATCCCGGCGATGACGTGGCGGGCGTTGTCGTGGGAGGCGAGGGATGACCGGTCGGACCAGCCGGGTGCTCACTGTGGCCCAGGAGTTGGCCGAGGTGTCACGCCTGATGGACAACGACGACGTGACGGCCGCGCTGTCGCGGTTCGTGGCACGGGTGGTGTCCACGGTGCCCGGATGTGCCGAGGCCGCGGTCACCGTTCGAACCGCCGCGGGGGCCGACAAGGCTGCCGCGACCGGTGAGCGGAGGCCGGGCGACGCCGTGGAGTCGCTGGGGCCGATCGCCGAGGTGCTGGAGCACCGGGAACCCCGCCGCGTGGACGACACCACGACCGATCGGCGCTGGCCGCAGTTCAGCGCTCGGCTGGCCTGTCAGGGTTACCGCAGCTGCCTGGTGCTGCCGGTGCCGAACCGCCGCTCTTCGTCGTCGGCGGCGCTCACCCTGTACTCCTGCACACCGAACCAGTTCAACGACACCGTGCACGACATCGGCCTGTTGCTGACGTTGCACGCCGGGGTGGTGTTCGACAACGCCGAGCTGTTTCACGACAGCCGGCGGCTGGTGGAGCAGTTGACCGCGGCGCTGGAGACCAGGCAGGTGATCGGACAGGCGCAGGGACTGCTCATGCGGCACTTCGGATGCGACTCCGAGCGGAGTTTCGAGTTGCTCACCGGCGCCTCGCAGAACACCAACACCAAACTGCGTGACGTCGCCTCGGCCCTGGTGTCCGCGCACGACCAGGACGACTTCGGCAACGCGCTGGTCGAGTTCGGTCTCGACGCCTGTTCGGAGGTCGAATCGGCCCCGCGGTGACCGCGGACGCTGCTACGGGGCTGGTTCGGTCAGCGGCTCCGGTGGGCGCGGACCGGGCCCACGCGGATGTCCGGCGGCTCACGACGGGCGCGGCGGACGCGGATCGGGATTCCCGTCGCGTCCGGAGGGGTTGGGGCGGGCGCGATTCCTCCCGCGACCGACGGAGTGCCGGCGGCCGCGGGATCACTGGTGTCACCGCGGGGACGGCGGATGCGGACCGGGATTCCCGTCGCGCCCGGCGAGGTGGTGGGCGCCGTGTCACCGCGGCGGGCGTCGCGCAGTTGGGCGTGCGCGGCCACCACCTGGGCGAGCCGGGCCGGGTCGGAGGGCTCCGCACGGGTGTCCGGGTGGAGGGCGAGCAGCAGAGCCCGGTAGGCCGTGCGGATCTCGGCCGGCGTGGCGTCGCGCGGGACGCCGAGCACGCGGTGCGGGTCCGGTGGCGGCGGGTTCTGGTGCGCCGGCATGGTCGGGTCACTTCCCCGGCCGCGTGGGGGCGGTGTCCGGGAGGGAGCCGGCGTTGAGGTGGCTCAGCGCGGTGTAGGCCTCGCGGCAGGCGTGCTGGGCGGTGTCCAGGGCGTGGCGCAGGTCGGCCCAGCCTCGGCAGGCGTGTGCCAGGTGCTGGGCGGGTTCGACGTGGTCGTCCGAGTGCAGCTCGCTCCTTTGTGGACAGTCACCCGCGTGGGCGGCCAACGCCGTGGAGAGATCACTGAGGGCGCCCAGCAGGTGGATCAGCCGCCAGGCGTCGGCGCGCGCCGTGGGGAGATCGGGCGCGCACGACCTGTCGGCGTACTCGAAAGCCGCGTGGTGGGTGGCGAGCGCGGCCTGCTCCAGAACCGCGCCCAAGCCCGGTTCTGGACGGCTCATGTCCAGACTCCGGTGGCGTCCGGTTCGTCGGGGAAAGGCACGACGCGGCGTTGGTCGGCCACGTCGGCAAGGTCGGCCTCGATCACCTCCACCGGCGCGGTGGTGTCGTCGCGATCGATCTCGTCGAGTTCCGGCCAGGCGGGACGCAGCTGGTCGGTCACGTCGTTCCACGGCTTGTCCAGGTCGATCACGAGAGTGTCCCCCTTTCGCGGTCACTGCCGACGCAAAGTCCAATGCCCGCCACGGTTTCCGGTGGCCGTGGCGGGCGTGATCGGACTCAACTCGAAGATCTGCAGCAACGTGTCGTCCCCGGCGGGGTTCGGCTCATGGCGATCGCCCTCTTCGCGTCACGAGACGCAGACCGGTTGTCGCGTCGAGGCGTGAACCGGCGGGATGACGGGCGAGCAGCCACGCCTGACGAGCCGTGCCCTGCCGATATCACCTCCTGCGTGCTGTTCGAGGTGTCATGTCGAGCGTCGACCGCGGCTAGCGCGGGGCGCGGAGGAGAGCGTTCCCGCGCGCCTGTTCTGCGTGCTGTTCCGGCCAGGTCGCCGGACTCCTGGCCGAACCAGGTCGCCGGCGGAATCGGTGGTGCCGGGTGACGGGCACGCTCGTGCGGGCGCCGCGGTTGCCGTCGACACGGCGGGGCGGACGAGTCGAGGAAGTTCGCCGCGACGATCTCGTCGAACTCCGCCCGCACCCAGTCGAGGTCGGCGGCGACCACATCCGCGAACACCGGCGCGCCACCGCGCTCGACGTGGGGAACCACGCTCTCGCCGACCATCTCGATCACTCCCGGACAACCATCACCAGGTCACTGACCGACACTTTTCTTATAGCGCGCACTGCAGATTGTGTCAAGCTTCCGCAGAAGATAGTCTCAACCAGGGGATCTACTCAGGTTCAAGGAGCCGCCCACCGTGCCCCTCGACGACCTCAACGACGCGGACTACCCGGCCTACACCACCGGGCAGGCCGCGGAGCTGCTCGGTGTGCAGCAGGCGTTCCTGCGCAGCCTGGACACCGCGGACCTGCTGCGCCCGCAACGCTCCGACGGCGGGCATCGCCGCTACAGCCGCCGCCAGCTCGAACTGGCCGGCCGGATCCGCGTCCTGTTCGACGAGGGCCACACGCTCGCCGCGACGGCCCGCATCATCGGGCTGGAGGACGAGCTCGCCGCAGCCCAGGACCAGATCACCGAGCTGCGCAGACAGCTCGGGCAGGCGTGCCGGCACTGACGTCGCCACGCGGTCCACCGCGCGCGTGGATCACCTCCAGCTTCACCGGGCCTTCCTCCGGCAGCGGTTGCAGCATGGGCTCGATGTCTGCCAGAAGTGCTTGTGCGGCACGGAGTTCTCCGGCGATGTGCTCGCGGTGCCGGTGCAGGAGGTCCACGCGGTGCTCGGCGTCGGTGACGATGCGCCGCGCGTGCTCGGTGGCCTCGCGCACGGTCTGGTCGGCGCGGACCTGCGCGCGGCGCTGCTGGTCCGCCAGTGCGCGCATCGCCTCGGCCCGGCGTTGCGCCATGGCCTGCTCGAAGTCCGACTCGACCTGCCGGCGGATCTGCGCGGCCTGTTCGTCGAGCTCGCGGCGGCGGCGTTCGGCCTGCCTGGTCATCGTCTCCACCTGGGCGTGGGCGCGGTCCATCAGCTCGCGGTGTTCGGTCTCCATGTCCGCGCGGCGCCGGTCGAGCTCGGTCACGAGGTGTTCTGCACGCTGACGCAACCGGTCGGCGGCCCGGTGGGCGTTCGCCCAGTCCTGCTCGGCGGCGCTCCGGGCGCGGGTGGTGATCTCCTCGGCTTCCGCGTGAGCGAGTTCGACCATGCGCCGCAGTCGCTCGGTGAGCGCACGGGGGTCGATCGGGGTGCGGCAGATCCGGTCCACGCGGGCCCGCAGCTCGGCGATCTCCGTGCGGGCGGACTCCAGTTGCCGGGCAAGGGACTCCGCGCGTTCGAGGGCGGCGTCGCGGTCGGCGGTGAGCACCGTCAGTTCGTCTTCCACCTGGTGCACGTAGTACTGAACTTGTTCGTGGTCGTAGCCGCGCCAGCGCACGTCGAAGTCGGTTCGCAACGGCAACAACTCCACTCCCCCTGCTCCTTTCCTCCTACGGCGGCGCCGGCCGCGGTCCGGAGTGGACGGCGACCGGCGACGACGGGTGTCACTTGCCGTTGATCGCGATGCGGCGCGGCTTGGCGGCCTCGGTCTTGGGCACGCGGACGGTCAGCACGCCGTCGGCGAGATCGGCCTGGATCTTGTCGGCGTCAACGTCCTGCGGCAGCGTCACGCGGTAGGAGAACTGCCCGACGCGCCGCGTGCGGTGACGGAACAGACCCTTCCGCTCCTTCTCCTCGACCTCACCGCTGATCGACAGCTCCGCACCGGCGAGGTCGACCGCGATGTCGTCGCGCCTGACGCCCGGCAGCTCGACCTCCACCAAGTACGCCTCGTCGGTCTCGGTCACGTCGGCCAGCGGGGCCCAGGCACGCGCGCTCTCGCCGACGGTGTTCGCGACCGACTCCATCCACCTGCCCAGCTGACCGTAGAGGTCCTCGAACTCGCGGAACGGGTCCCAGCGGCCCAGCGGGCCGGACGATCGCACAGCAGGCAGTGCCATGACTTCCACCTCCACGAGGGTCAGAAACAACACTCATCCCGGACGACGAACTTGAGCCGGGGATTGTTCCCGAACATGAGCCAGTTGGACTCAACCGTTGGTGTGACATGGGTCAACCGGGCGGGACCGCGGAACCTTGCACCGCGCGGCGGACGGTGCTATCAGAGAACTGTTGGCACTCACCACCTTGGAGTGCTAACGGGCAACTCGGATGTTCGGAAGGACTGGGCGAATGGCGAAGTTGATCGCGTTCGACGAGGACGCCCGCCGGGGTCTCGAGCGGGGTATGAACACCCTCGCTGACGCCGTCAAGGTGACGCTCGGCCCGAAGGGCCGCAACGTCGTGCTCGAGAAGAAGTGGGGTGCGCCGACGATCACCAACGACGGCGTGTCCATCGCGAAGGAGATCGAGCTCGAGGACCCGTGGGAGAAGATCGGGGCCGAGCTCGTCAAGGAAGTCGCGAAGAAGACCGACGACGTTGCCGGTGACGGCACCACCACCGCGACCGTCCTCGCCCAGGCTCTGGTCCGCGAGGGCCTGCGCAACGTGGCCGCCGGCGCCAACCCGCTGGGCCTCAAGCGCGGCATCGAGAAGGCCGTCGAAGCGGTGACCGAGCAGGTGCTCAAGACGGCGGTCGAGCTGGAGACCAAGGAGCAGATCGCGGCGACGGCGTCCATCTCCGCGGGCGACGCCACCATCGGCGAGCTGATCGCGGAGGCGATGGACAAGGTCGGCCGGGACGGTGTGATCACGGTCGAGGAGAGCAACACGCTCGGGATGGAGCTGGAGCTCACCGAGGGCCTGCGCTTCGACAAGGGCTACATCTCCGGGTACTTCGTCACGGACCCGGAGCGGCAGGAAGCGGTGCTGGAGGACGCGCTCGTCCTGCTGCACCAGGGCAAGATCAGTTCGGTGAAGGACCTGCTTCCGCTGCTGGAGAAGGTCATGCAGTCCGGCAAGCCGCTGCTGGTCGTCGCCGAGGACGTCGAGGGCGAGGCCCTGGCGACCCTGGTGGTCAACAAGATCCGCGGCACGTTCCGGTCCGTCGCGGTCAAGGCTCCCGGCTTCGGTGACCGCCGCAAGGCGATGCTGCAGGACATCGCGATCCTCACCGGTGGCCAGGTGATCAGCGAGGACGTCGGCCTGAAGCTGGAGAACGCCGACATCTCGCTGCTGGGCAAGGCCCGCAAGGTCGTCGTCACCAAGGACGACACGACCGTCGTCGAGGGCGGAGGTGACGCCGAGGCGATCCAGGGCCGGATCAGCCAGCTCCGCGCCGAGATCGAGAAGTCGGACTCCGACTACGACCGCGAGAAGCTCCAGGAGCGCCTCGCCAAGCTCGCCGGCGGCGTCGCCGTCATCAAG
>NZ_JBSGBE010000037.1:0-55106 GCF_053601075.1 Lentzea sp. NPDC004789
CCCGTCACGAGGCTCGCTCACGCGCGGCTCGTGACGGGACCACCCCACACACCGCGAGCACCTACGCGACCGGCGGCCGCCCAACGCAAGGTGACCACCCGAAAACCCACGTCTCGCAACCGCGGCGCAAGGTGCCGGCGCGCCCACCCACGGACCGGCGCGCACCCGCACATTGGTCTGAACCTTGACAGCCGAGACCACCCGCTGACACCGTGAACCCTCGCCGCCACCACGAGGTTCCCCCTTGCCTGGAGGATGGCGTGACACCACAACGAGTGCGCTCAGCACTCACCGCGCTGCTGATCGCCACATCGGGAGTACTGGTGACCGGACCAGCCGAAGCCGCACCCTCCCTGCCGGACCTGCTCCCCCAACCGGTCCAGGTCCAGCCCCACAGCGACATCACGTTCAGTCTCACCGCGAACGCCAGGATCCAGCTCGGCACGGGCACCGCCCGCGAGCCCGCGGAACTGCTGGCGTCGATCCTCCGCCCGTCCACGGGTTACGCGCTCCCCATCGCCGACGAGGTGACCGGCGACGGCATCGTCCTGCTGAACAACGCCGACCCGAAGACCGGCCAGGAGGGCTACCAGCTGGACGTGACCCCGAAGCAGGTGATCATCCGGGCCAACTCCGCCGCGGGCCACTTCAACGGCATCGCGACCCTCCGCCAGCTCCTGCCGCCCAAGGCGGAGGCCAGGACGAAGCAGCCGGGGCCGTGGACCGCCCCAGGCGTCAGCATCCTCGACCACCCGAGGTACCAGCACCGGGGCGCGATGCTCGACGTGGCACGGCACTTCTTCACCCCGGACCAGGTCAAGCGCTACATCGACCAGATCGCCGCCTACAAGATCAACTACTTCCACCTCCACCTGAGCGACGACCAGGGCTGGCGGCTGGAGATCAACAGCTGGCCGGACCTGACCAGGATCGGCGGCAGCACCGAGGTGGGCGGCCGCAAGGGGCAGCTGTACTACACCCAGGACCAGTACCGGGACCTGGTCGCTTACGCGGCGAACCGCGGCATCACGGTGATCCCCGAGTTCGACATGCCGGGCCACACCAACGCCGCGCTCGCGAGCTACGGCGAGCTGAACTGCGACGGCAAGAAGCGCCCGCTCTACACCGGCACCGACGTGGGTTTCTCCAGCCTCTGCATCAGCAAGGACGTCACCTACAAGTTCATCGACGACGTGGTCAGGGAGGTCTCGGCGATCACGCCGGGGCCGTACTTCCACATCGGCGGTGACGAGGCCCACTCCACGCCGGACGCGGACTTCGTGAAGTTCATGAACCGGGTGCTGCCGATCGTGAAGAAGTACGGCAAGACGACCACCGGCTGGCACGAGTTCATCAAGACCACCAAGGACACCTCGCTCGTCCCGCAGTTCTGGGGCACGGAGACGTCCGACGCCAACGTGGCCGCGGCGGCGCAGCGGGGCAACAAGATCCTCATGTCGCCGGCCAACCGGATCTACCTCGACATGAAGTACAACAAGAACACCAAGCTCGGTCAGGACTGGGCAGGGCTCATCGAGGTCAAGGACTCCTACAACTGGAATCCCGGCGCGTACCTCGACGGCGTGACCGAGGGCAGCGTCCGCGGGGTCGAGGCTCCACTGTGGACCGAGACCATCAGAACGTCCGCCGACATCGAGTACATGGCGTTCCCGCGCCTCGCGGTGGCCGCCGAGCTCGGCTGGGCGCCGGCCGCCACGCACAACTGGGACCGGTTCGCGCCGCGCCTGGGCGCGCAGGCCCCGCGCTGGAAGGTCCAGGGCATCAACTACTACGCGAGCAGTCAGGTGCCCTGGAAGAAGTGATCAGAAGTAGCCCTGCGCGCGGTCGGAGTAGCTGACCAGCAGGTGCTTCACGCGCCGGTACTCGGCGAGCACCGCGGTGTTCGCCGAGTAGGCGTAGTAGTTGTTGACCCACACCCGTTCGGCGCGCAGTTCCTGGCCGACGTTGTGCGCCACGGCGACGTTGCGGCACCAGACGCCGGCGCCGAGCTGGGCGGTGGCCTCGTTGGCGATCTTCACCGCGTCGGCGCGGTCGTCGAACCTGGTCACGGAGACGATCGGGCCGAGCACGTCGTCGGCGAACACGGCGGAGCGGTGATCGCCCTCGAAGATCGTGGGCTGGACGTAGTGGCCGGAGGCCTCGCCGCCGGTCACCAGCCGCGCGCCCTCGGCCTTGCCGCGCTCGACGTACGCGAGCACCCGGTCCCGCTGCTCCAGCGACACCACCGCGCCGACCATCGTGTCCGTGTCGAGCGGGTCGCCCAGCCGCAGCTGCCGGGTGCGCTCGGTCGCCAGGTGCAGCAGCTCCTCGTAGATCGCGGTCTGGATCAACGCGCGGGACGGGGCCGTGGCGACCTGGCCCTGGTTGGCCGCGAACATCGCGAAGCCTTCGAGGGCCTTGTCCAGGAAGCCGTCGCGTTGCGCGGTGACGTCATCGAAGAAGATGTTGGGGCAACGGCCCGAACGGACCGGGTGGTCGTCGCATCCGGTGACCACGTTCACCACACCGGGCGGCAGCAGGTCGGCGATCACGTCGAGCAGCACGTGGATCGACGCGGGCGTCTGCAGGGCGGGCTCCAGCACCACGGCGTTGCCGGCGGCCAGCGCGGGTGCGAGCACGCGGCCCGCGTTCAGCAGCGGGAACGTCCACGGGAGCCGTTCGTGCACCACGCCGAGCGGCTGGAACGAGCGGTAGTCGCAGGTGTTGCGGCCGAGCTGCTCGACCTCGCCGGCCTCGGCGCGGATGACCGCGGCGAACTGGCGGAACTGCTCGATCAGCAACGGGACGTCGGCGACCAGGGCCTCGCGGACCGGCTTGCCGTTGTCCCACGTCTCGGCGACCGCGAGCTCGGTCGCGTGCTCCTCCACCCGGTCGGCGATCTCGCCCAGAACCGTGGCGCGCTCTCGTGCCGTGGTGCTCCCCCACGAGCGTGCGGCGCCGCTGGCCGCGTGCAGGGCACGCGCCCGATCGGCGTCCGTGCCCCGCGCGACCTCGGTGAACACCTCACCGGTCACCGGCGTGACGTTCTCGACGTAGTCGCCGGAGACGGGCGGCACGTGGTCGCCGCCGATGAAGTGGTCGTACCTCGGCCGGTACGCGACCACGCTGCCGGGCTGACCCGGTGCCGCGTACTGCGTCATTCTCGACTCCTGTTGCTGACTGGCCCGCCTACTCGCCCTGGTGGGGGAAATGAGAAAGTAAGCGGCAGAACGTTGCATGCTCGTTGCAAGCCGTGGATGGATCAGTGACCCACGACCCCGTGCAACACGCACTGTTGCTGAGTCGCGTAAGAGATGCCGTGTTGAGTGGTACTCGCACGGCGGATTCGCCACGCTCAGTCATCTCCGCGTCGTGGCAACGGTCACTCGCGGCCAACGTGGATCCGGACCTGCACACCGCCCCCACGGTGTTCGGCGCCGACGAGCTGCCCGACCTGCGGGAACGGCATCCGCTGCACCCGACGCTGCCCTTGCTGCGCGAGACCCTGCTCGGCTTCGCGCAGGAGGCCGAGCACATCATGATCGTCGCCGACGCGCAGGGCCACATCCTCTGGTGCGAGGGCGACCACCGCACCCGCACCAGCGCGGAGCACGTCGGCCTGGCCGAGGGAACGCGCTGGTCGGAGGACGCGGCCGGCACGAACGGCATGGGCACCGCGCTGGCGACCAACTCACCCGTCACGGTTCACTCGGCCGAGCACCTCGTGCGGACCTACCACCACTGGACCTGCGCGGCGAGCCCGATCCGCGACCCCGACACCGGCACGACGATCGGGGTGGTCGACCTGAGCGGCCCGATCGAGACCGTGCACCCGTCGATGGTGGCGCTGGTGTCGGCGTCGGCCCGGCTCGCCGAGTCGGAGATGCTCGCCAGGATGCACGCGCACGACGAGGAGCTGCGGGCGCGCAACATGCGGCACCTGATCGCGCTGCGCGGCGAGCCGGGCGCGTTGCTCAGCTCGACCGGGCGGGTCGTCGCGGTCGAGCCGTACGGGCTGCTGCCCTCCCGCGTCGACGTGTCCCGCGACCGCCTGCTGCTGCCGGACGGCCGCGAAGCGGTGCTGGAGACCCTCGCCCAGGGCTATCTGCTGAGGGTCCCGCGGCAGCGGCACGTGCGGCGGTCCGTGCTGTCGCTGTCGTTCCTGCTGCCGGAGCCCAAGGTCGTGCTGGACGGGCGCGAGGTGCCGATCTCGTTGCGGCACGCGGAGATCCTGTGCGCGCTGGCGTTGCACGGCAGGCTGTCCGCCGACCAGCTCGCGCTGCGGCTCTACGGCGAGCGCGGCAACCCCACGACCGTGCGCGCCGAGCTGCACCGGTTGCGCGGCCAGCTGGGCGCCGACGTGCTGTCGACCAGGCCCTACCGGCTCACCGCCGACGTCGAGGCCGACTTCCTGGCGGTGCGGGCCGCGCTCAGGGACGGTGACGTGCCGCTGGCCGCCGGCCGGTACCGCGGCTCACTGCTGCGCCGCTCCGAAGCGCCCGTCGTGCTGGCCGAGCGGGACGACCTCGCGACCGGGGTGCGCAAGGCCGTCCTGTCGCGCGGCGACGCGAACGCGCTGTGGACGTTCACCCAGACCGACTCGGGCGAGCACGACGCCGAGGCGCTGGAACAGCTGGTCAGGCTGCTTCCTCCGGACGATGTCAGGCGCGCGATCGGCTCCGCGCGCCTGAGGAGGCTCAACCAAGACGATTGACAAGAGTCTCGCCAGCTGAATATCTTCCTCACTAAGAGACTTAGTTGAGGGGGAATCATGCGCGTACTCATCATCGGAGCGGGCACCGGTGGCCTGTGCCTGGCGCACGGGCTGAAGAAGGCCGGCGTCGACGTGGCGTTGTTCGAACGCGACCGCACGCCGCGCAGCATGCTGATCGGCTACCGGGTCGGGATCAGCCCGGACGGCAGCAAGGCGCTGCACAGTTGCTTACCGCCGGACGTGTTCGCCGAGTTCGTCCGCACCACCGCCAGGCCGCCGCGTTTCATCAACATGCGCACCGAGAAGTACGAGGAGCTGCTGGTCGGCGAGATCCCGCCGGGTGTGGACGAGACCCGCAGCGAGAAGTCCGTCAGCCGGATCGCGATGCGCACGGCGTTGCTGAACGGCCTGGAGGACGTCGTCCAGTTCGACAAGACCTTCACGCGCTTCAGCCGCAACGACGACGGCTCGGTCACCGCGCACTTCGACGACGGCACGTCCGAGACCGGCGACGTGCTGGTCGGCGCGGACGGCGCGCAGTCCAGGGTGCGCAGGCAGTACCTGCCGCACGCCAAGATCGTGGACACCGGCATCACCACGATCGCGGGCAAGCTGCCGCTCACCCCGGAGAGCGTGAAGCTGCTGCCCCCGAAGGCCGATGGCGGGATCACGCTGCTGTACGGACCCAAGGGCGCGTTCGTGATCATCCACGTGATGCGGTTCGACGGCGAAGGCGTCGAGGACGACTACATCATGTGGGGCTACGCGGCCTCGCACGACAAGTTCCCGGACCTGAAGGGCCTGAACCAGGAGCAGCTCAAGCAGGTCGTGCTGGACATGACCCCGAAGTTCCACCCGAACCTGCGCGAGCTCTTCCGGCTGGCCGACCCGGAGACGGTGTTCGAGATCAAGGTCCGCACGTCCGAGCCGCTGCAGCCGTGGAAGTCGAGCAACGTCACGTTGATCGGCGACTCGGTGCACCTGATGACGCCGGGCCGCGGCATCGGCGCGAACACCGCACTGCGCGACGCGGAGTTGCTGTGCCGCAAGCTCACCGAGGCCCACCAGGGCAAGGAGGTCGTGCAGGCGATCTCCGAGTACGAGCAGGAGATGGTCAAGTACGGCTTCGAGGCGGTGCTGGCCTCACGGGAGCAGATGGACGGCAACGGCGCGATCCACAAGCCCGTGATCGGCCGGATCGTGCTGGCGTTCCTGCGGACGTTCCTGCGCGTCACGAACGCCGTGCCCGCGCTCAAGCGGAAGATGCTGGCCACCGACGCCGCGCGTCGTGATCACGTAGATTCGGCGCATGAGGTGGTTCACGCCGGGTGAGGTGATCGTGCGGCGGGAAGTGCTGCACGGCAAGGTCTGGTCGGAGATGCCGACCAGGGTGGTCGTCGACGAGCCGGGACTGCTCGCCGTGTTCGTGGAACCGGGCACCCGGCTCACCTATCCCGACCACCACCACCCGCACCCGTGGGACAAGCCCGACCGCGGGTTCTGGCGCGGCCACGGCAAGCTGATGCTGCACCGGCCGCAGGACGCCTACTCCGTCGACCTCTTCTGGAAGGGCGACGACCGGGTGTTCGGCAACTACTACCTGAATCTGCAGGCGCCCTACCGCCGCACCGGCGACGGGTTCGAGACGCTCGACCACGCGCTGGACTACACGCTGGCGCCGGACGGCACGTGGGAGCAGCGCGACCTCGACGAGTTCGAGGAGCAGGTGGCGTCGGGCAAGTACTCCGCGCAGGAGGCCGAGGCGATCCGCGCCGAGGGCGTCAAGATCGAGAAGATGCTGGCGTCCGGTGACATCTGGTGGGACACCGCCTGGGCGGACTGGCAGCCGTGAAGGTGCGACCGCTGACGTTCGACACGCTCGTCGCCGAGATCGTGTCGCGCGTCAGCGCGATGGACGGCCGGGTGCGCGTGCTGATCGACGGCGCACCCGCCGCCGAACCGGGCAAGCTCGCGCACGCGCTCGTGGAACCGTTGCGCGCCTTGGGCCGCGCGGTGCAGCGGGTGTCCACTGAGGACTTCCTGCGGCCGGCGTCGGTGCGGCTGGAACACGGCCGCACCGACCCGTACTCGTACCGGCACGACTGGTTCGACTTCCACGGCCTGCAACGCGAGGTGCTCGATCCCGCCCTGGACGGCAAGGTGCTGCCGTCGTTGTGGAACGCCGCCACCGACCGCGCCAGCCGCGCCGAGTACGTGGACGTGCCGGAGAACGGCGTGGTGCTCGTGGACGGCACGCTGCTGCTGGACCGCTGGCTGCCGGCCGAGCTGACCGTGCACCTGTGGCTCTCCCCCGGCGCGCTGAAGCGCAAGACCACCGAGCAGTGGACGCTGCCCGCGTTCGACGACTACGAGCCGCAAGCCGACCTCTTCGTGCGCTACGACCACCCGGATCGGCCAGGCCTGGTCGAGTCGTGAACCCGGCTTTTGATGAACCACTTCTCCCGCCGCGGACATAGACGGGGCAGAGAGGAGGGTCCGTGACCGACGAAGAGCTCTGGGGGCAGGTCCGGGCCGGTGAGGCGGAGGCGTTCGGGCAGCTGTTCGAGCGCCACGCCCAGGCCGTGTTCGCCTACTGCCTGCGCCGCACCGGCACGTGGGCGGTGGCCGAGGACCTGGTGTCCGTGGTGTTCATGGAGACGTGGCGCAAACGCACGTCAGTGGCCGTCGAGGGGTCGCTGCTGCCGTGGTTGTACAGCGTCGCGCTCGGTGTCACCCGCAACCACCAGCGCTCCAGGACGCGGTACCGGGCTGCGCTCGGCAGGGTGCCGCTGCCTGATCCGGACGGTGACCACGCGGACGACGTGGCCCGCCGGGTGGACGCGGAGGCCAGGACCAGGGCGGTGATCGCCGAGCTGGAGAAGTTGCCGGCGGGAGACCGGGAGGTGCTGGAGATGTCCGCGTGGTCGGACCTGAGCCAGGCGCAGATCGCCCAGGTGCTCGGCATCCCGGTCGGCACGGTGAAGTCCCGACTCGCTCGTGCGCAACGGACGGTCCGCGGCGCATTGGTTGAGGAGGCGTTGTGAACATCAGCCCTGACATCCCGCAGCTCGACCCGATGCGGCTGCAGGTCCGCAAGCACGCGCTGGTGAACGAGATCAGTGCGAAGCCGTCCCGCCGCTGGTGGCGGTTCACCGTGCCCGCGACAGCTCTCGTCGCCGCGGTCGTGACGACGCTGGTGCTGTGGACGCCCACGAACCCATCGGCCTACGCGTCGTGGACCGCCGAGCCGCGCGCACCCGGCCCGGACGTGGACGCCATGATCGCGGACTGCCGGGAGCAGCTGGCCAAGGCGGACAGGAACACCCGGACGTACTTCCCGAACTGGCCGGCGACGCCGACCGAGGTGTCGGTGATCGACCAGCGCGGGGACCTGACCCTCATCGTGTTCACCGGGCCGGAAGCCGTGCACGACTGCCTGCGCGGCCGGAAGGGGTCGTACGGCGGCGGAGGTGGCGGCATCGCCCCGCTGGGTGCCGATCGGTACCGGGCCATGACGTACGGCGCCGAGACCGGGGACGGGGCCGGCCAGGAGTCCAGGCGGACCCTGATCGCCAGGGCGAGCCCCGAGGTCGCCAGGGTCCGGGTGAACACGGAGGACGGCAGGCACGTCGCCGCCACCCTCGGGAAGGACGGCTGGCTGGCCGCGTGGTGGCCGGGAGAGGCCGACGTGACGACCGTGACCCTGTACGACCGGGCCGGTCACGAACTCGGGACGGAACCGGGCGGGGTTCGGTAACCTCGTGGGCATGTGGCGGCCGGAGACCAGGAACCCCAGGCTCGTGAAGCACAGCCTGTTGGTGCTCGCGGTCTTCCTGCCCGCCCTCTACGCCTTCACGTTGTTCTCCTCACCGACCGACGCCGTCGCGACTGTGACCGCAACGGTGACGGCGCTCGCCCTCGCGTTGATCGTGGTGGTCGCGCTGGTGCCGCTCTCGGTGGCACCGGCGCGGTCGCTCGCGCTCCGGGAACGAGCCCAACGATCAGCTCAGCTGCGGTTGCGCAATCCTGACGCCGCGGGCAGGCCCCGTCCTCGAGCACCGGGATGCGGGACGTTCTGACGTCCCGCAAGATCCCCAACTCGATACGGAGAAACAACCCTTGTTCGCTGACCTGGGCGCTGCCCTGGCGAGCTTCGGCATGCCCGCGCTCGCCATCGTCCTGTTCACCATGGCGGTGCGGTTGCTGCTGCACCCGCTGGCCCGCGCGGCCGTGCGCGGCGAGAAGGCCAAGGCCGCACTCGCCCCGGAGATCCAGAAGCTGCAGAAGAAGTACGGCAAGGACCTGATGCGGTTCTCGGAGGAGTCGCAGAAGGTCTACAAGGCCAACGGCGTCTCGATGTTCGCGGGCATGCTGCCGATGCTCGCGACGATGCCGTTCTTCATGGTCATGTACCGGATCGTCACGACCCCCAACCCACTTCTGGACGGCACGATTTTCGGGGTTTCACTAAGTAGTCATTTCATGAGCAGTTTGTCGTGGGTGTTCTTCGTGCTGTTCGGACTGCTGGCCGTGGTCGCCTACCTGACCGTGCGGTGGCAGCAGTCGCGGATGACGACGACTCCCGCCCCTGGCTTCATGGCCGGGCTGATCAAGGTGCTGCCGTTCGGGACGATCCTGGTCGCGGCCTACCTGCCGCTGGCCGCCGGGCTGTACCTGCTCACCACGACGACGTGGACGATCGCGGAACGCGCGCTGCTCTACCGCATCCTGAGCTGAAGCTGCGCGATGAGCCGGACGAGCGGGTCGTCCAGATCGAGGTCGATCCGCTTCAACCGGTACCGCAACGTGTTGGGGTGGACGTGCAGCCGTTCCGCGGCGGCGCGCACGTCGCCCAGCGCGTCGAGATAGGCGAGCAACGACTTCGCGAGCTCCGGGTCGAGCGCGTCGATCCGCGGATCGCGGATCCGGGGATTGTCCTGCAGCAGCGCCAGGATCTCGCTCACCAGCACCTGTGAGCGGACGTCGGCCAACGTCGCGACCTCGGCGTCGAGGTCACGCGCCATGGCGTCCAGCACGCGTTCGGCCTCCTGCCGGGAGATCCGCGCCTCGTCCAACGTGGACACGGTCGAGCCGACCGCGGCCTGGACGGACGTGTGCAGGTGCCGCCGGGCGGTGTGCACGATCTCCCGCGTCAGGCTCAGCAGCTGCGCGTTCGGGGCGAGATCCGGCAGCAGCACGTACGTCCGACCGCCCGACTCGCTCACCAGCGCGCTGCGCCGGTACGCCGCCGCGTGCACCGAGATCAACCCGGTCATCTCGGCACGGCGGAGTTCGTGCTCGCTGCGGTCGCCCTCGCCGCCGCGCAGGGCGAACACCACGACGGCGGCGGGCTTGGCCGGGTCGGCGCCGATCTGCCCGGCCACGGTGGCGGCGTCCATCCGGCCGGTCAGCAGCGCGGCCAGCAGGTTCTCCCGGAACCGCGACGTCGGCTGGTTGCGCTGCTGGATCAGGTGCGGCGCGGTGACGCGGGCGGCGCCGAGCAACGCGCGTTCGGCCTGCTCGGTCAGCGGCTGGTCGCCCTCCTGCACCCAGATCGCGCCGAGCGGCTGGGAGCCGGCGTGGATGCCGACGGCGATGCGGCGCCGGATGCCGAGCTCAGGCCGTTCGTCGATGCGGACGACCTCTTCCGACGACCGCAGCAGGTTGTAGACGCCCCACTCGCGCAGCATCTTGAGGTACGGCTCCGGTCCCTGACGGCCGAGGATCGACAACCGGCGCAGCTCGTCGACCTCGTCGGACGAACGGGAGTAGGCGAGCACGCGGCTCGCGGTGTCCTCGATGCTGACGATGCCGCCGGTCAGGGTCGCAATCGTTTGCGCCAACGCGAACAGGTCGCCGAGCACCTCGCCGTCGTCGGTGCTGGTCGTCAGCACGCTCTTGGCCAGCGACTCCAGGTGTCCCCAGCGGACCTCTGGCCGGACCTCCAGCAACGCCACCCCGGCGTCGGTCGCCGCCTGTTCGAGGGCCTGGGACGACTCCTTGACGGCCACCGCGGCGGCCTTCGCGCGGCCGGCAGCCCTGATCAACGGCAGTGCGGCCCGTCCACGAGCGCCGATGAGCAACGCGAGATCGCCGGCCGCCACGTCCGGCGGGTCGTCCGGATCCATGATCACAACGTCACGCACGTCGACCTCCAGGCCGTTGGGGGCGACCTGCAGTTCGACGAGTGGATCACCGAGCGCGATCAGGATGTGCCGAAGCGCCACCGCCCCCTGCCTTTCCGCCACGCGGGGACCCCGCGTCCTCTCCTGGAGTACGAAAGCTCCCCGCGTGCCCTTCCGGTTTGGGCGATCGTACATCTGGAGTAAGTAATTTTGACCTTTTGCACAAAGGAGGCCAGGTCGTGCGGACTTACGGTGTGGGAACCCCACAATTCGAAGAGGAGTTGCGAGTGGACGCGGTCACGCAGGTTCCCGCCCCGGTCAACGAGCCGGTGCTGCAGTACGCCCCCGGTACCCCGGAGCGCGCCGAACTGCAGGCCAAGCTGGCCGAACTGCAGAAGGAGCCGCTTGAGCTGACGCTGACCATCGGTGGCGAGCAGCGCATGGGTGGCGGCGCGCGGTTCGACGTCGTCCAGCCGCACAACCACCGCTCGGTCCTCGGCACCCTGGCCAGCGCGACTCAGCAGGACACCCAGGACGCCCTGCGCGCGGCCCGCGAGGCCGCCCCGGCGTGGCGCGCGATGTCGTTCGACGACCGCGCGGCGATCCTCCTGCGTGCCGCCGACCTGCTCGCCGGACCGTGGCGGCAGACGCTCAACGCCGCGACGATGCTCGGCCAGTCGAAGACCGCGATCCAGGCCGAGATCGACTCCGCGTGCGAGCTGATCGACTTCTGGCGCTTCAACGTGCAGTTCGCCCGCAACCTGCTGGCCGAGCAGCCGATCTCCTCCCCCGGCGTGTGGAACCGCACGGACCACCGTCCGCTGGAGGGTTTCGTCTACGCGATCACGCCGTTCAACTTCACCGCCATCGCCGGCAACCTGCCGACCGCGCCCGCGCTGATGGGCAACGTGGTGCTGTGGAAGCCGTCGCCGACCCAGTCGTTCGCCGCGCACCTCACCATGCGGCTGCTGGAAGAGGCGGGCATGCCGCCCGGCGTGATCAACCTGCTGCCCGGTGACGGCCTCGCCGTGTCCGAGGTGGCGCTGAGCTCCCCCGACCTCGCGGGCATCCACTTCACCGGCTCCACCGCGACGTTCCAGAAGCTGTGGGCTCAGGTCGGCGCGAACATCGCGAACTACCGCTCCTACCCGCGGATCGTCGGCGAGACCGGCGGCAAGGACTTCGTGCTGGCGCACCCGTCCGCCGACCCGGACGTGCTGCGCGTCGCGCTGATCCGCGGTGCGTTCGAGTACCAGGGCCAGAAGTGCTCCGCCGCGTCGCGCGCCTACGTGCCGCGCTCGGTGTGGAACAAGATCAAGGACCGGTTCCTGGCCGAGGTCGAGGCGCTGACCTACGGCGACGTCACCGACTTCTCGAACTTCGGTGGCGCGGTGATCGACCGCCGCTCGTTCGACAAGCTGTCGGGCGTGCTGCAGGCCGCGCGGGCCGACTCCTCGCTGGAGATCGCGGCCGGTGGCACCGCGGACGACTCGGACGGCTTCTTCGTCCGCCCGACCGTGCTGCTCGGCACCGACCCGTCGAACTCCGTGTTCACCACCGAGTTCTTCGGCCCGGTGCTCGCGGTCCACGTCTTCGAGGACGCCGACTACGACACGGTTCTGAAGCAGATGGAGAGCGCGGCGCCGTACGGGCTGACCGGCTCGATCATCGCCCGTGACCGCACCGCCGTCGCGCACGCGATGGAGGAGCTGCGGTTCGCCGCCGGCAACTTCTACGTCAACGACAAGCCGACCGGTGCCGTCGTGGGCCAGCAGCCGTTCGGCGGCGGCCGCGCGTCCGGCACGAACGACAAGGCGGGGTCGGTGCACAACCTGCTCCGCTGGGTCAGCCCGCGCTCCATCAAGGAGACGTTCGCGGCGCCCACCGACCACCTCCACCCGCACCAGTTCTAATTTTTGGGGGGCGTCATGCTTCGTAACAGCCTTCTTCTCGCGTCTCGTTCCAAGGGCGCGCGCAAGCTCGTCGAGTCGACGCCGCTGACCCGGCCCGTCGTCGAGCGGTTCGTCGCCGGTGACGACGTCGACGCCGCGATCCGCGCGACCGCCGAAGTTCTGGGCGACGGCCGGCTCGTGACGTTGGACCACCTCGGTGAGGACACGGTCGAGGAGTCGCAGGCCAACGACACCGTCGAGGCGTACCTGACGCTGCTGGGGCGGCTGGAGTCGCACGGGCTCACCGAGGGCGCCGAGGTGTCGGTCAAGCTGTCGGCCGTCGGCCAGTCGCTGCCGGTGGACGGCGAGAAGATCGCGCTGGAGAACGCCCGGCGCATCTGCTCGGCGGCCGCGGTCGTCGGCACGACCGTGACGCTGGACATGGAGGACCACACCACCACCGACTCCACGCTGGACATCCTGCGGGAGCTGCGGGTGGACTTCCCGTGGGTCGGCGCGGTGCTGCAGGCCTACCTGCGCCGCACCGAGCAGGACTGCCGCGACCTCGCGTACGCCGGTTCGCGCGTGCGGCTGTGCAAGGGCGCGTACCAGGAACCTGCTTCCGTTGCGTACCAGGACAAGCACGACGTCGACCTGTCGTACGTGCGGTGCCTCAAGGTGCTCATGGAGGGGGCCGGCTACCCGATGGTGGCCTCGCACGACCCGCGCCTGATCGCGATCGCCGCGGACCTGGCCTCGGCCCGGTCGAAGGACTCCTACGAGTTCCAGATGCTGTACGGCATCCGGCCCGAGGAGCAGCGCCGGATCGCGGCCGAGGGCAACCGGATGCGCGTGTACGTCCCGTACGGCGACGAGTGGTACGGCTACTTCATGCGCCGCCTGGCTGAGCGTCCGGCCAACGTGGCGTTCTTCGTGCGGTCGCTGCTCACGACGAGCTGAGCGCCTCGACCGTTTCGAGGGCGAACTCCAGCTTCACCGGCTCACCCGCCTCGCGCATGATCTGCACCGCGCGGTGGGTGAGCCGGAGTGCTTTCTGCAGCTCGTGCTTGGTCTCCGCGCAGAGGCGTGCGTAGATCGTGAGCGCGTCGGCGTACCCGACCTCCCGGTCGAGGTCCGTGCCCGTCAGGTGCCACAGGACGACGGCGGTGTGCGCGGTGTTCCTGGCCTCCACCCGTCGTTCCGCACCGCGGAGCTTGCACGCGTGGTGCTGCACGGCACTGATGTACGAGGCCGGCGCCTTGTCCTTGAGCGCCCGCCAGATGTCGACCATCAGCTCGGACGCCTCCAGCGCGTGCGCGTGGTACTCCATTTCGGACAGCGTGGACGTCATGGGCTGCATGGCGACCGCGAGCTTGGCACCGAAGAAGTCGACGAGCTGCGACGGCAGCCGCCGCACGATGTCGAACACCTCCGCCGCGCTGGTGAGCGCCTGGTCGACCTCGTCGGAGATCAGCTGTTGCTCGGTGAGCGTCGCGAGGGCGATCGCCAGGTCCGCCTGGTGCCACACGGTGTTCTCCGCGGCCAGTTCCCGGTAGACCTCAACGGCTTCCCGCGCGGCGAGCAGTTCGGCGTCGAAGTCGTGGGCGACCTTGACGACGTTGAGCAACGCCGTGCCGAGCCCCTTCTTGTCTCCGTTCTCCCGCCACAGCATCACGGCTTCCTGCGCGGTGTGCTTGGCGTCCGGGTCCTCGCACAGCTCGTGCAACGCCTGGCTGTGCCGCATCAACGCGTCCGCCAGCTCCGGCTGGAACGTCTGCGGGTTCACCACCGCGAGCCGGCGGAAGACCTCGACGGCCTCCTTGAGGGTCTCGTTCGCGGCCTCGGCCCGGCGCAGCTCGACGAGCATGCTGCCCGCCGCGGCGAGGTTGCGGGCCAGCTCCGGTTCGTAGCGCGGGTCCTCCTGGGAGAGGATGCGCCAGTTCGCGATCGAGAGCTGCATGGAGTCGGCGGCGCAGGTGTGCTCGCCCTCCGCGTGGTACCGGCGGGCCACCGTGGCCGCGACCCTGGCGAAGTCCACGCGGAACAACGCCGGGTGCGTCTTCGCGAGCTCCTGGTACATCAGGGTCGCGCGGCTGATGGCGTCCATCGACGCCTCGGCCATGCCGAGGGCCTGGTAGCGGTAGCTGATCTGCTCCAGCGCCGAGGCGAGCTGCGGGATGGTCTCCGGGTCGTCGATCGCGATCTCGTGCCAGAGCCGGATCGCCTCCTCGGAGACCCTCAGCACGTCCGCGGTCCGGTGCACGGCGATGAGCCGCAGGCCGAGGTCTCCCAGCGAGTCCGCGAGCAGCGGGCGGTTCTCCTGGTCCTGCTCGGCCAGCTCGCGGTAGCACTCGACCTCGTCGCGCGAGGCTTCGACGGCTTCCTCGCGCAGGCCGCAGAGCGCCGTGCGGGCGCTGAGCATCCCGTACATCTCGGCGCGTTCGAGCGTGTCCTGGGCGCGGTCGATGAGACGCCTGGTGAGCATGGCGGGGATCGCGTCGGTGGCGAACCGCTCGTCGCGGAAGACCTGCCGGGCGATGTGCTCCAGGGTGGTGAACGAGCCGAGCTCGGCGGCGATGCGGAGGCTGTCGCGGGCCATGCCGAGCACGACCTCCGGGTTGGCGTCGATCAGCTCGTCGAGCTTCGGGCGCAGGTGCGGCCACCGTTGCGCGGCGCGGGCCAGCAGGTCGGGGTCGGGCGTGTCCGGGGTGGCGACGGCGAGGTGGTCCTCGGCGAACCGGCCGGTCTGCGGGCCGTGGTCGCGGTTGAGGAGCTGGCGGACGAGCTGGGTGCGGTTCACGTCGCACGGGTCGCCGTGCACCGCGGTCAGCGCGGCCAGGTGCAGGTCGAGGACGGTCTCGCCGGCGATGTTCGGCGGTGGCTCGTCCGGTGCGGTGACGTTGAGCTGCTTGGCGAAGTGCTGGCAGGCCAGGGTGAACGACTCGGCGCGGTCGGCGAGGGTCGGGGCGAGCTCCAGCGCGGTGACCTCGTGGTCGAAGTCGGCGATGCGCTGGCGGGTCGAGGACCACCACCAGCCCGTGGTCCTCGCCGCCAGCAGCACGCGCGTGCGCTCCGGTCCGTGCCGGAGCGTGTCCTGCAGGCGCACGAAGACGTCGTTCCAGGGGAGGCGGTCGGCGTCGTCGATCAGCAGCAGCCTGCCGTGGGCGTCGTCGTCCCAGTGCTCGGCGTGGAAGTGCTGGAGCAGCCGGGTCTTGCCCGCGCCGGCGGGTGCGTGCAGCAGCAGAGACGCCCGGGGTGCTGGGCTGTCGCGCCACTGCGCGAGTGCGTGCAGTTCGGATTCTCTGCCGTGAAAGGGGACCACCTGACGGGTGGGGTCCAGCAGTGCAGCGACGCTGAGTGCTCGGTCCACAGCCTCATAGTCGGCGTATGGTCCGGCGAGGGGTAGGAAGACCACACCATCGGGGAGTTTTCCCGTTTTTCCTTCACTCCTTTGCTGACTGGCTTGGAGATCCTCCAACCGTTAGGGGTTCGTCTTCAGCCTGGACTGAAAGTGTCGGACCTCGCGGGCACAATCAGGGGGTGCTGGTCGCCCTCGTCCCGGAAGCGGACGGTGCCGGGCGGTGGCAGAAGCTGCACGACGACGGGACGCCCGCGGGCCCGCCGATGGCGGCTCCGTCACTGGCCTCCGCCGTCGCGTCGCTGGAGCGCGCCCACAAACCGCGCTGGGTGTGGGCGGACACGGCCGAGGTCTACCCCGCACTGCTGGCCGCCGGGGTGCGGGTCGACCGGTGCTGGGACCTGCACCTGACCGAGGCGTTGCTGCTCGGCGCCGACGGCCGGCACCGCGAGCCGCGCGAGCTCGCGGCCGCGGTGGCGCGCGAGCTGGGGCTGCCCGCGCCCGCGGATCTGGGGCCGCGCAAGAAGGACGCCGAGCTGACGTTGTTCGAGCCGGAGCCCACGCGGCTGCCCGGCGGCACCGACGAGCTGGCGGCGCTGTCGCTGGTTCACCGGGCGCAGCAACGGAATCCGGCGCTGGGCCTGCTGATCGCGGCCGAGTCGGCGTCGGCGCTGGTGGCGGCGGAGATGACGTTTCACGGTCTGCCGTGGCGGGCGGACGTGCACAACGAGATCCTGGAGGAGATGCTCGGGCCGCGCACGGCGCCGGGCGTGCGGCCGAAGCTGTTGCAGGCGCTGGCGGACCAGATCCGGGAGGCGTTCGGCGGCAAGGAGGTCAACCCGGACGCGCCCGCGAGCATCGTGCGGGCCTTCGCGCGCGAAGGCATCGACGTGCCGTCGGCGCGGCGGTGGGTGTTGAAGAAGATCGACCACCCGGCCGTGGAACCGTTGCTGGAGTACAAAGAGCGCGCGCGGCTGTGGGTGGCGCACGGCTGGACGTGGCTCGACGCGTGGGTGCGGGACGGGCGGTTCCGGCCGGACTACGTCGTGGGTGGCGTGGTGTCGGGGCGGTGGGCGTCGCGAGGCGGTGCGGCCCTGCAGATCCCGCGGCTGATGCGCAAGGCCGTGCTCGCGGACGACGGCTGGTGTCTCGTGGCGGCGGACGCCTCGCAGCTCGAACCGCGGATTCTGGCCGCGCTGTCGGGAGATCAGCGGTTGATCGAGGTGTGCGGGGACGACGACCTGTACTCGGCGCTGGCCGCGGACTCGTTCAAAGGTGAGCGGCCGCGCGCGAAGATCGCGATGCTGTCGGCCATGTACGGCGGCACTTCCGGCGAGGCCGGGCCGCTGCTCGCCGTGCTGCGCAAGAGGTTCCCCCAGGCCGTCGGCTACGTCGAGGCGGCGGCGCAGGCGGGTGAGCAGGGCCGGATGGTGCGCACGCGGCTCGGCCGCACCTCGCCCTCGCCGTCCGAGGCGTGGCGCGAGCTGACCGGCGGCGCGGACGACTCGGGTGAGGTGTCGAGCTCGTCGCGGCAGGCGGCGCGGAACTGGGGCAGGTTCACGCGCAACTTCGTCGTGCAGGGCAGCGCGGCGGACTGGACGGCGGCGTTGCTGGGCGTGCTGCGCAACCGGTTGCCGGCCGACGCGCACCTGGTGTTCTTCCAGCACGACGAGGTGCTCGTGCACTGCCCGCGCGAGGACGCCGACGCCGTGATCGAGGCCATCGCGGACGCCGGGCGCGAGGCCACGCGGCTGCTGTTCGGCGAGACCGCCGTGC
Organism: Lentzea sp. NPDC004789; assembly: GCF_053601075.1. NCBI lineage: Bacteria > Bacillati > Actinomycetota > Actinomycetes > Pseudonocardiales > Pseudonocardiaceae > Lentzea > Lentzea sp. NPDC004789. The sequence goes on from NZ_JBSGBE010000037.1 coordinate 17,866, forward strand.
GGTTCCCGATGAACGCCGTGCCCGTCACGTGCTACGCCGACGCGAAATAAGTCCAAACGAGACGTAGCACGACCAGCAGCGTTGTGGACCGTTGCTCCGATTGGCCGCTTGTCCAGACCTTGTGAGAGCGCTCTCATAAATGGACTGCACCCGTGACAAGGAGGTCACTCGCGCATGAAGCCAAGCCGCCGCGTGCTCGCGGCCACGACAGCTCTTCTTGCCGCAGTACCCCTGGCGATCGCCGCCATGTCCGCCAACGCTTCGATCCCACCCCCTGCAGCGGGATGGACGCAGGTGTGGGGTGACGACTTCAACGGCCCGAACGGATCGCTGCCGTCGAGCTCCAACTGGATCTTCGACCTCGGTCACGCCTACCCCGGCGGCCCCGCGAACTGGGGCACCGGCGAGATCCAGAACTACACGAACAGCACGCAGAACATCCGCCTCGACGGCGCGGGCAACCTGCGCATCACCGCGCTGAAGGACAGCGCGGGCAACTGGACGTCGTCGCGCATCGAGACCCAGCGCTCGAACTTCAAGCCGGCGCCGGGCGGCAAGCTCGCCATCGAGGGCCGCATCCAGATGCCGAACGTCACCGGCGAGGCCGCCCTGGGCTACTGGCCCGCGTTCTGGGCGCTGGGTTCGCCGTTCCGCGGCAACTACTGGAACTGGCCGGGCATCGGCGAGTTCGACATCATGGAGAACGTCAACGGCATCAACAGCGTGTGGGGCGTGCTGCACTGCGACGTCGCGCCCGGCGGTGCCTGCGGCGAGTTCACCGGCATCGGCAACTCGCGGGCGTGCCCCGGCGCGTCCTGCCAGTCCGCCTTCCACACGTACCGCTTCGAGTGGGACGACGCCGCGAAGACGTTCACGTGGTTCGTCGACGGCCAGTCGTTCCACCAGGTCACCCAGGCCCGCGTCGGCACCACCGTGTGGAACCAGATGACGTCGCACGCCGGGTACTTCCTCCTGCTGAACCTGGCGATGGGCGGCGCGTTCCCGAACGCGCTCAACAACAACCAGCCGACCCCTGTCGCGGCCACCCAGTCCGGCCACTCGCTGGTCGTGGACTACGTGGCCGTCTACACGGCCGGTGGCACGCCCCCGACCACCACCACTACTACTCCCCCGCCTGGTGGCGGTTCGGCCTACTCCGAGCTGCAGGCGGAGAACGCGTCCGACCGTTCCGGCGGCACGGTGGGACCGGCCGAGGGCGGTTCGGGCGTGCACCAGATCGCGAACGGCGGCTACCTGAAGTTCTCCGGCGTCGACTTCGGCTCCGGTCCGGCGCGGCAGTTCTACGCCCGCGTGGCGTCCGGGGCCGCGGGCGGCGTGAGCGGGCTGGTCGAGGTCCGGCTGGACTCGCGGACGGCAGCCCCGGCGGGCACGTTCGCGGTCGCCAGCACCGGCGGGTGGGACGCGTGGAGAACCGTGCCCGCCAACATCTCCGACATCAGCGGGGTGCACGACGTGTACGTGACGTTCACTTCGGGGCAGCCGGCGCCGTACGTGAGCGTGAACTGGGTGAAGTTCGGAACCTGACCCCGGGGTGAGCGGTGGTGTGAGCGTCTGGGCTAGAATCTCGTCCCACGCGGACGATTAGCTCAGCGGGAGAGCACTACCTTGACACGGTAGGGGTCACTGGTTCAATCCCAGTATCGTCCACGATTCTCGAGGCGAGGTGTGTCGGCAAAAAGCGCCGACCTCCTCGCCTCGTGGTGTTTTCTGGGGGCCAAGCCCCCAGACCCCAGCCGGGGGCAAGCCCCCGGAACCCCCGACCGTGGTTGCGTTGAGCAAGCAACGGGGGCAGGGCTTCCGCGTTTCCTGAGATGATGGGTTCGTGTACGTCGAACGTCCCGCACCCGCAGGCCTGGCTTGCCTGTGGACGCGCACGGTCAGTTCACCGACCGTGCAGCGCGTGGTGCCGGACGGGTGCACAGATCTGATGTGGACTCCGGCCACCGGCGCCCTGTTCGTGGCCGGACCGGACACACAGGGTCAGCTCGCCACCGTCGCGCCCGGCACGTTGTACGGCGTGCGGCTGCCGCCCGGCGCGTTCCCGTCGGTGTTCGGGGTGCCCGCGCACGCCGTCCGGGACCTGCGGGTGCCGTTGTCCGAGCTGGTGCCCGGCGTCCGGCTCACGTCGTTCTCGGACATGGTGTCGTTCTGCGCCTCGCGGGTGGTCGTCGACCCGGCGCTGGCCGCGACGGCCTCACTGCTGCGGTCCGGTGACGTGACGTCCGCGGCCTGGGAGATCGGCCTGAGCTCACGGCAGCTGCGCCGCCGGTGCCTGGACGCGTTCGGGTATCCGCCGAAGGTGCTGCAGCGGGTGCTGCGCTTCGACACCGCGGTGCGCCTGGCGTGGGACGGCCTGCCGTTCGCCACCGTCGCCGCCGAGGCCGGCTACGCGGACCAGGCACATCTGGCCCGCGAGGTGCGGTCGCTCGCCGGGGTGCCGCTGGGTCAGCTGATCCGACCGTAACGCCGCAACGTCAACAACGCGTCGATGGTGAAGATGGACCGCCACTCGAAGTGCGTGATCGGGGTGAAGGCGGGGAAGCCGAAGTTCCAGCCGCCGTCCTGCTGCTGACCGTGCTGGAGCTCGTCGAGGCCCTTGTCGAACTCGTCGTCGGTGTACCAGGCGCGGGCGAGGCTGGTGGGCTTGGCCGCGTAGTGGTGCATCGCCAGGCCCTCGTCCTCCTCGTACGTGTGCGGGGTCAGGTGCCTGAGCTTCTCGGCGGCCAGTTCCGCGCGCTTCCGGTCCGGCACCTCGTCCAGGAACATCACCGCGGCGCGGAGCTCGTACGGGTGCGTCTCGGTGAGCTCGTCGATCATCCGCCAGCAGTGGCCGGTGGCCTTGTCGAGCCACCGGTCGCTGATACCCAGCGCGTAGAGGGCGGCGGCGATCTGCGCGGTGAGGAGCAGTCCGCCCTGGTCGTCGGCTTCGACCCACGGCGCCTTGGGGTGGTCCTTCGAGGTGGACAGGCCGAACGGCACCAACCCGTCCGGGCAGGTGTTCTCGAGCCAGGTCAGGACGGACTCGGCGGCCTGGGGTGCGCCGGCCTCACCGAACATCTGCAGCGCGCGCAGGGCGTGCAACGGCTGGCTGGTGGGCCCGCGGTGATCGGGTTCGAGGGCGTACCCGTAGCCGCCGTCGTCGTTGCGGTAGGCCAGCACGGCCTGGACCACGGCCTGGGCCGAGCCGCCGTCGAAGGCGTGCTCGAACCAGCGTTGTTCCAGCGTGCGGGCGTTGTGCCAGATGAAGTTCCGCGCTCGTTCGATCATGCCTCGAACCTAGGCCGGTGACTGTGCGCGGTCTTGCACGAAACGGCCATGTGACCAGGTCGGGGTCACTCGTTCACCCGCGGATGGAACCGGTCCTATGCGAAAATCCTCCAACAGGGGTGTGGAGTTCTGAGGGGAGCTGGCCGAGATGCTGATGTTCGACGCAGTGGTGCCGGTGATGGCGAGTGCGGCAGTGGGTGCCGCGGCGGGTGCGGCCGCTGCTGGAGCCGGTGGCGCGGGTACCGCGAAGTTCAGCGTCGACCCCGACCAGGCCCAGAAGATGATCGACGGCCTGCGCGCGTCCATCGACAAGCTGCAGGAGCTGCGCAGAAACGCGGACCTGCTGACGCAGGCGGGGGCTCCCGGCCCTGATCCCTACAGCGGCCTTGCGACCCTCTCGATGCGCAAGGTTGCTGGAACCGATGCCGGCGGTTACAGCTGGGCCAACGACAAAGCCGTCGCGGCGCTCGAGAAGACGATCGAGAACATCGAGAAGGCTCTGGCGGAATACCGGGGCACCGACGAAGCGGCGAAGACCGCAGTGAAGGGCTGACACGATCTTGAAGCGCACGACCGCTCTCTTGACCGCCGTAGTCGCCATCAGCGTGCTCGCCGGCTGTTCTGAGAAGACCCCCGGCAACGCGAACACCACGGGGCCCACCGCGAGCGACCAGACGAGCTCCTCACCCACGACCGGCGGTTCGTCCTCGGGTCTCAGCATCGCCAAGTTCGTCAGCAAGCCGTGCGACGTTCTCACCGCTGCGCAGGTGGCGAAGCTCGGACAGGTCAAGGCGCCCACGACCGGCACGACCGTTCTCGGCCCGGAGTGCGTGTGGAAGGGCCAGGACGTCATCAAGAACTCCACGTACTCGGTGGTGATCACCGCGGACAAGGACGTGGAGGACATGGTCAGCGCCCTCAAGTCGAGTCCGATCTTCAAGGACAAGAAGGTCGGCGATGTGCGTGTCGTCGTCAACGACTCGACCGACGGAGTCATGCACTGCAGGGCGCTGATCGAGGTCAGCAAGACCGACTCCGTGACCCTTGACGCCTCCATCGCCAAGGACGAGCGGCCGACGAAGCCTGCCTGCACCGAGGTCGAGTCCTTCGCGACGATGGTCATCGAGACACTGAAGGGGTAGCGGAAATGGCTGGGGATGAGCCGAACATCGGCGGCTTCATGTTGCTGCCCTTCGCAGGTGGCGACACGGTTTACAAGTGGTTCGAGAAGGGCAAGGGGCCGGCTCAGAGCACCTCGCCGGCCGCACAGGCCTGGCGTGATCTCTCCAGCGGCCACGCCGATGTCGCTCAGCTGATCAACAAGGCGGTGAGCGACTCCGGTGCCGCTTGGGAGGGCCAGGCGGGAGACGCGGCACGCAGCGCGACCTCGCCGCTCTCCACCTGGGCGGACGTCACCGGAACCTCTGCGAGTTCCGTGGCCTCGACGTCGGACTCGGTCGGTGAGGCGTACGTCAACGCCAAGTACGCGATGCAGAAGCCGCCCGAGGTCCCCGACAAGCCGTTCCTCAACGACGTGTGGCCCTGGGACACCGACTACGACGAGGCGGTCGAGAAGAACCAGAAGGTCAACGAGGCCAACATGCGGGCGTTCACCCAATACGGGGACGCCGTCACCGCGAGCACCAGCAACATGCCGACATTCATCTCGCCAGACGCGAGCGACGCGGGCATGCAGGAGCAGGGCACCGGTCAGAAGAACATCGACAAGGTCCACCGGCCGGGCACGTCGGACAGCTACACGCCGCCCGGCACCAGCCAGCCTCCCGGCACGAGCAAGCCGGGTGACAGCACCAACCTGTCCGGGTGGAAGCCGCCGAGCGACAACACCAACCCGACGTGGCTGGAGCCAGGTGCCCCGTCGCCCGGCAACCCGCCTCCCGGCAGTGACCCGGGCGACCCGCGCAACCGGCCTCCGACGGACACCGGCATCCCGCCCGGTGGCCGGTGGGATCCGAACAACCCGAACGACCCGCGCAACCGCGGCCGGTTCAACCCCAACGACCCGCGCAACCGTCCCGGCGGGCCGGGCGGGTCCGGTGGGCGGGGGCCCGGCGGCGGTGGCGGTGGCGGTGGTGCCGCAGGCGGTCGTGGTGGTGGCATCGGCGGCGGTGCCGGTGGCCTCGGTGGGGCCGCGGCGGCTCGGGCCGGTGGGCCCGGTGGCATGGGCAGTGGCAGCGGGTTCGGTGGCGCGGCCGGTGTCAGTGAGCAGGGGCGCGGCGGTGCCGGCGGCTTCGGGCCCGCGGGGGCCGGGGGTGCGGCCGGACGTGGTGGCGCTGCCGGTATGGGTGGCGGCGGCATGGGTCACGGCGGCAAGGGCGAGGGGGACGAGGACAAGGAGCACAAGTCCGCGTCCTACCTGCAGGAGACCGAGGACATCTTCGGTGACGGCACGATGGTGGCTCCGCCGGTCATCGGCGGATAAGGGGGAATGGTGCTGAGAACCAAGGTCGCCATTCCCGTCACGGCGCTTTACCAGGCGTGGCAGGCGGCGGGCTTGCCGTCGTTGCACCGGGCGTTGCTCACGCAGGTCGACTTCGACGAGGACCTCCTCGAGTCGGGTGACCTGAGCGAGCTCGAACGGTTGCAGCGCACGGCGTGGGCGCAGCTGGAGCAGTACGGGCTGGCGCGCGGCAACCAGATCCACCCGGACCTGGCCGCCGCGCTGCGGCTCGTGGTCGAGGCCGGTGTGGAGTACTGGGCGTTCTTCAGCCTGAAGGACGGCCCGCAGCAGAGCGTTCTGGTCGTGTCGAACGGTCAGGACGCGTTGCGGATCGTGCTGACGCCGGACCAGCAGTTCGTGCTGGAGCCGGTGCGGCCGGACGAGGCACCGCAGGCACTGGTCGGCGCGCTGCCGCCGGTGCCGGCCGGCAAGGGCAGCCCGATCACGCTGCCTGAGGACGCGTTGAAGCAGAAGCCGCAGTCCTACGAGGACACCGGCTCCTTCCTGCAGCAGAGCCGTCCGACCAGCACGCCGAACGACCAGCTGGTCGCGCAGCTCAAGCAGATCATGAGCGAGCCGCGCACCGGCGGTGGGCAGGTCTACTCGGCCAAGCGCGACCACCTCGGCCGCAAGCAGCGCTGCGCCAACCCGCTCACGTTCATCGACACGCCGAGCGGGCGCTACCTCGCGGCGAAGGACCAGGGCTGGCTGCGGGTGCAGCCGGCCGACTTCGGCACGCTCGCGCGGATGACCGCGACGATGCCCTAGCAGTGGCGGACACGGTGGCCGAGCCGCGCACGCAGCCCGGCCAACCGCGCCTCAGGGTCACGTGAACCGCAGCGCGTCCGGGCCCAGCTCGGCCGGGCTGCGGTGCCCGGACAGCCCGATCGTCAGGTCGAAGTCCGCGAGCAGGCTGCGCAGCACGTGCCGCACCCCGACCTGACCGCCGTGCGCCAGCCCGTACGCGTACGGGCGGCCCACCATCACCGCCTTGGCGCCCAGCGCCAGCGCCTTCACGATGTCCGCGCCGGTGCGGATGCCGGAGTCGAACAGCACGTCGACCTGCTCCCCCACCGCCTCGACGATCGACGGCAGCGCGTCCAGCGCCCCGATCGCGCCGTCGACCTGGCGGCCGCCGTGGTTCGACACGACGACTCCGTCCATTCCGGACTCGACGGCCTTGCGCGCGTCGTCGGCGTGCTGGATTCCTTTGAGGACGATCGGGCCGTCCCAGTGCTCGCGCAGGAAGGCCAGCTGCTCCCACGACTTGTCGGTGCCGGTGAACAGCTGCACCCACCGCAGGATCGCCATCGGCAGGTCCTCCTCCGGCGACTTCTGCAGGCCCGCGCGGAAAACCGGGTCGCTGAACGGGATCGCGGTGCCCACCCCGCGCAGGATCGGCAGATACGCCTGGTCGAGGTCGTGCGGGCGCCACGCCAGCGTCCACGTGTCGAGGGTGACGACCAGCGCGGTGTAGCCGGCCTTGCGCGCCCGTTCCAGCAGTGACGCGCACACGTCCGGGTCGTTCGGCCAGTACAGCTGGTACCAGCGCGGGCCGTCGCCCGAGGCTTCGGCGACCTCCTCGATGGTGTGCGAGGACGCCGTCGACAGCACCATCGGCAGGCCGAGCTCGGCGGCGGCACGTGCGGTCGCCAGTTCGCCGTCCGGGTGCAGGATCGATTGCACGCCAACGGGTGCGAGCAGCACCGGGGCCGGCAGGTCGGTGCCCAGCACGGAGACGCCGAGGTGCCGTTCGGTCGCGTTGGTGAGCATCCGCGGCACGATTCGCACCCGGTCGAACGCCTCGCGGTTGGCCCGCACGGTGGCGCCGGAGCCGGCACCTCCCGCCACGTACCAGAACGGTCCCGGTCCCAGCCGGTCGCGCGCGGACTGCTCCAGCGCGTCCGGGTCGGTGGTGAACGGCGGCACCGCGCCGCCGAGCCCCTGCAGGTAGATCTCGTTCTGGTACGCGGCGAAGGAGGTCATGCCGCCCAGCTTGCTACGAAGCGGGCTGCACGAGGAAGAACTCGTTGCCGAACGGGTCGCTGAACCAGGTGGCCCGGTCACCCCACGGCATGGTCTCCGGTGCCGCCTTGACCTGTACCCCCTTCTGTTCGAACGAGGTGACGTCACCGTCGATGTCGTCGGTGATCAGCGAGATGCCGCAGCCCGTCGCGAACGAGATGTTGGGCGAGTCGTTCAACGACAGCGCGAACGCCGTCTGCGCGCCGGGAGGGGCGACGGTCAGCCAGCGCATGCCCGCCTCGTTGCTGTCCTGCCGCTTCTCCCAGCCCAGCACGCCGACGTAGAACGCGACCGCCTCGTCGAGGTCGTGGACGTTGATCGTGATCGAGTGCGTGTGAGTGATCATGCGGGCAACGCTAGGCCCGCGCGGCCACTTGCCGCTTCTTCGAAACTGCTCGACGCGGCCAGCGCGACTCCAGCCAGATCGCCACCGGTGCGGCCGTGACCACCGTGGACGCGGTGCCCGCGACCAGGCCGATCAGCAACGCCGTGGCGAAGTTCGCCAGCGACCCGTCGCCCAGCACCAGCAGGGCCGACAGCACGAAGAGCACGCCGATGCCGGTGTTCACGGTGCGCGGCACGGTTTCCACGACCGCGTCGGACACCACGTCCGGGTACGGCGCCTTGAGCCGGGAGCCGCGCAGCGAGCGCAGCCGGTCGAAGACCACCACGGAGTCGTTGACCGAGTAGCCGACCACGGTCAGCAGTGCGGCGAGGAAGACGCCGTCCGCGGTGTTGCCCAGCCACGCGAACACGCCGATCAGCACCAGGACGTCGCTGAGCAGCGCGGCCACGGTCGCCACGCCGAGGCGCCAGTCGAACCGCACCGCCAGGTACGCCAGTTGCGCGGCCACGGCGATGGCCAGGCCGATCACCGCGTTGCGGCGCAGTTCCGACGACAGCGACGGGCCGATCAGCTCGTTGCTGGACTGGCGGGCGCCGCCGTCGACGGCCGCGTTCACGACCGCGCCGATCCGGGACGACTGGGCGTCGTCGATCGGGCCGGTGCGCAGCGAGACCTCGTGGCCCGACGACGACACGACGACGTCCGGGAAGCCCGCGTCGGCCAACGCCGTGCGCACGCGACCTGGGTCGACGGCGCCGCCGGTGGTGAAGTCGAGCATGCGGCCGCCGGTGAACTCGACGCCCAGGTTCAGGCCGCGCACGAACAGGCCGGTGACGGCGACGAGCACCACGGCACCGGCGCTGACCAGCCACCACGACGGCCGCCGGTAGAGGACGACGGACAGCCGCTGCCGCACCCAGCCCAACGTGTGCAGGCCGCTCAACCGCGGGCGCTCGGCCACGAACCGCGTGCCCAGCACCCACAGCACCAGCACGCGTGACAGCACCAGAGCGCTGAACATCGACGCCAGCACACCGATCGTGAGCGTGACACCGAAGCCTCGCACCGGGCCGGTGGCCAGCCAGAACAGCAGTCCCGCCGCCAGCAGGGTCGTGACGTTCGAGTCGGCGATCGCGCTCAACGCCCCGCGGAAGCCGTTCTCCGCGGCACGGCGCAGGTTCGGTTTCCGCGCGTACTCCTCGCGGGCCCGTTCGAAGATCAGGACGTTCGCGTCGACCGCCATGCCGATCGCGAGCACGAACCCCGCGAGACCGGGCAACGTCAGCGTCGCGCCCACCGCCAGCAGGCCCGCGTAGGCGACGCCCGCGTAGCCGGCCAGGGCGACCACGGCGAGGAACCCGGCCAACCGGTACGCGACGACGAGGAACACCGAGGTCAGCGCGATGCCGATGATCGCGGCCTGGGAGCTGGCCTCGATGGCCTCCGCGCCCAGCGTGGCGCCGACGGTGCGCTGTTCGATCACCTGGACCGGCACCGGCAACGCGCCGGAACGGATGACCAGGGCCAGTTCCTTGGCCTCTGCCTGGGAGAACCGGCCGGTGATGGTGGTGGCGCCACCTGCCTGGCCTCCTCCGCAGGGCGTGTCGAGGCTGACCTCCGGGGACGAGATCGGCTTGCCGTCCAGCACGAACGCGATCTGGCGGCCGGGGGTACCGGACGGCTCGCAGGCCGCCGCGCCGGTCACCTTCTGCCACTTGCCGGGGGCGTCGCCGCGGAACTGGATGTTCACGACGAAGCCCGCGCCCTGCGGGTTGCGGACGGCGGACGCGTCCGAGATGCCTTCGCCGGTCAGGACGGTCTGGTCGTTGTGCTGCACGGTGAGCTGGGCGGTGCGGCCGAGGACCTGCACCGCTTCGGCCGGGTCCTGCACGCCGGGGAGCTCCACGACGATGCGGTTCTCGCCGGAGCGGGCGATGACCGGTTCGGCGACGCCGAGCGCGTCGACCCGGCGGCGCAGGACTTCGAGCGAACGGTCGGCGGCGTCGGAGTCGCCCTTGGCCTCCAGGACGATCTGGGTGCCGCCGCGGAGGTCGAGTCCGAGGCGGGGATCGGTGGTGAGCAGCAGAAATGCGGATGCGACGAGGACCCCGAGCGCTATCAGACCGCGCACGAGGAGACCCCGCCGCGCATGGTCGCGCGACATGGGTGAGAGAAGCCTTCCGGGAAGAAAGTGGTTGCTGAGAAAGGGGTTTCAGCGACCGGAAGGCGGAGAGCGGTCCCGATGCGGCGTCGAGCGGATGCCGTCGGGCGTGCGGTGGACGCGGCGGGCGAAGGAGACGACGAACCGCAACGGCAGCGCGGGCTTCGCGACCGGCGGCACGTGCATCGGCAGCTTCGCCTGCGGCACCTGCGCGGCGTGGTGGTTGTGCGGCCTGGGCGCGGCGCTCGGCAGGTTGGCGACGCTGTGGGCGTACCGGATGACCGAGCCCTCGGCGGGCGTCGGCGCGGGCGCGGCGACGATGAACAGCTGCCCGAGGAACAGCAGGAACGCCAGTGCGACCGCGTTGCGACGCATCACCGCTTCCGGCCTCCCCCGACGTAGACGAGCGCTCCCCCCACGACCGCGCACAGCCAGGAAAGCACAAGAGGTTGCATCGTAGTTGCTCCGAACCACAACGCGATGGTCCATCCGGAGAGAATCAGTGCCGAGGCCGCGAGCAGGGACACCGTCACGGCGAGCTTGCGCAGCCCGAACAGCAGCTTGAACGGCCGCAGCCGCAGCGCCACGACCAGGCAGCACAGCACCAGCGCACCGCTGAAGAACCCCAGGTACGGCGTGGGACGGGGCATGCCGGCGACCAGCGCGAGTAAACCTCCGCCGACCAGCAGCAACGACAGCATGCGCAGCGCGCGCCACACCTGGACCTTGTTCAACTGCGACGGCGCGGGCGGTTTCGCGGAACGACGCCGCTGCACGGTCGCGAGGTTCGCCTTGGAGTCCGCGTCGGACGGGTCGAGCTTGATCGCCGTGCGGTAGGCGTGCTCCGCGGTGCCCCAGTCGCGCAGGCGCAGGGCCGCGTCGCCGAGCACCTGGAACGCCCGTGCCTCGGTGGGCGCGAGCTGGGAGGCGTGCAGGGCCGAGTCGAACGCCTCGACCGCGCCGTCCGGCAGGTCCGCGAGCACCTCGGCCAGCACGACGTAGCAGCGCCAGTCGCCCGGTTTGCGCCGCACGGACTCCCGTGCCGCGACCGCCGCCTCCTGGTGCCGGCCGAGGTCGCTCAACGCCAGCGCCGCGAGCCGCTGCGGCCAGGCGGGCTCGCCGTCGAGCACCATCGCCCGCTTGGCCGAGTCGAGCGCCTGGTCCGCCTCACCGGCGTCCAGGTACGCCGCGGCGAGCCGGCACCACGCCTCGGCGTGCCGAGGGTTCGCCGCCACCAGGGGCCGCAGCAGGTCGATGGCCTGCCGCGGTTTCCCCGAGGCGGTGAGCTCGGCGGCACGCAGGAGCACCGCGGTCATCGGCTCGGACACGCCGCACAGTGTGACAGCGCGCCCTCAGCGCCCGAACGGGTGACCTCAGCCTTCGCCGAACCAGCGCGCCAGCTGCCCGTCCAGGTCCTGCTGGTCGTCGCCGGCCCACGCCACGTGCCCGTCGGGCCGCAGCAGCACCGCGGGCACGTCCAGCTCCTCGCTGACGTCGACGAGGTGGTCGACCCGGTCCGCCCAGCCGCCGACGGACAACGCGCCGGTCTGGTCGAGCAGGATCCCGCGCCCGGAGTGCATCCGGTCGTAGAGTCCACCGCCCTTGAGCGCGAGGTCCCCGATCCGCCGGCCCACCAGGTCGTCGCCGGACCCGAGGTCGTACCGGACCGAGACCGCGATGATCTTCTCGATCAGGTACCGGTTGACCTCCTCGAACTGCACCAGCTCGGTGAGCAGCCGCCGCACCGACTGCGGTCCGGGCTCGACCTTCATCAGCTCGATCTGGGCGCGGGTGTTGTTCAGCACCTCCTCGGCCACCGGGTGCCGTTCGGCCTCGTAGGTGTCGAGCAACCCCTCCGGCGCCCGGCCGTGCACAGCGGCGGCGAGCTTCCAGCCCAGGTTGAACGCGTCCTGGATGCCCAGGTTGAGGCCCTGGCCACCGGTCGGCGGGTGGATGTGCGCCGCGTCGCCCGCGAGGAACACCCGGCCGGACCGGTACCGCTCGGCCTGCCGGGTGGCGTCGCCGAACCGGGACATCCAGCGCGGCGAGTGCACGCCGAAGTCGGTGCCCGCGAAGTGCCGCAGCCGCGCCTTGAAGTCGTCCAGCGTCGGCAGCACCGAACGGTCCTCCGACACGCCGTCGGCGGGCACGACGACCCGGTACACCCCGTCCCCGAACGGGCCGATGCCGAACAGCTTCCGCGTCTTGCGGACCTCCAGCATGATCGGCATCGCTTCCTCCCACGGCATGCCGATCTCCATCTCGCCGAGCAGCGTCTCCACCCGCGTGGGCTCGCCGGGGAAGCCGATGCCGGCCAGCTTGCGCACGGTGCTGCGGCCCCCGTCGCAGCCCACCAGGTAGCGCGCCCGCAACGACGTGCCGTCGGCCAGCTCGACGGTCACCCCCTCGTCGTCCTGTTCCAGCCCCGTCACCGTGCAGCCGCGCCGGATGTCCACGCCGGCCTCGGCGGCGTGCTCGGTGAGCAGCCGCTCGGTGATCGGTTGCGGCAGACCGAGCGCGTGCGGGTACTTGGTGTCGAGCCGTTCCGGCGCGGGCTTGTCGATGCCGGCGAAGAACCCGGCGAGCGGGTGCTTCGTGCCCAGTGCCAGGAACCGGTCGACCAGGCCGCGCTGGTCGAGGATCTCGAGACTGCGCGCGTGCACGCCGAGTGCCCGGACGACCTTCGTCGGTTCCAGGTCCCGCTCCAGCAGCACCACGCCAACGCCGTGCAACCGCAGTTCGCCGGCCAGCATCATGCCGGTCGGCCCACCGCCGGCGATGATGACGTCGATCATGGAGTTCCCCATTTCCCCAGGTAGATCCCGTTGGCCGGGCAATGATGAAGCATGCCCGGGGTCTTGCCGCAAGAGGTGGGGTGCGCTATATGTTGAAGTGGGAGGAGAGCGTGCTCGCCTCCTTTCGTCGTTTCTGGGGGAGTCGCGACGTGGTGCGGTGGTACTTCGCGGGGCTGACGCTGTCGTTCTTCGGGACGAGCGCCATGTACCTGGTCGCCGGTGTGTGGGTGAAGTCGCTGACGGGCAGCGATGCCCTCGCGACGCTGGCTCTGCTGTGCGTGTACGCGCCAGGTGTGCTGTCGCCGTGGATCGGCCGGTTCGCGGACACCTTCCGCAAGAAACCGCTGCTCATCTGGACCGACCTCGCGATCGTCCCCGCGCTGGCCGTGCTGTTCTTCACCGACGAGATCTGGGTGATCTTCACGGTGCTGCTGGTCTACGGCGCGAAAGCGGTGCTGGTGAGTGCCGCCGAACCGGCGTTGCTGGTCGCGATGCTGCCGCCGGACCGGCTGGCGAAGATCAACGGCCTGCGCATGTCGTTGCAGGAGGGCATGAAGCTCGTCGCGCCGTTGGCGGCCGCAGCGCTGTTCGCCGGGTACGGCGCGTGGCCGGTCGTTGCGATCGACGCGCTGTCGTTCGTGCTCGCCGCCGCGGCCACCAGCATGATCAAGGTCGACGAACCGGCGCCCGCGCCGCGCGAGACCCCGAGCTGGCCACATCTGAAGGCGCTCACCTGGCCGATCGTGGGCGCGACGACCGCGCTGTTCGCGGCCTCGCTGCACACCGCAGCGTCGTTCTCTCTCGTGGAGAACGGGTTGCATTACGGACCGGAGTTCCTCGGCGTGCTCTCAGCCGCCCAAGGGGCCGGATCGGTGCTCGCGGGCCTCGCGGGGAAACGCGCCAACGTCACGGCCGGGCTGATCCTGATCGCGGTCGCCGCGCTGGCGCGCACGACGGCATGGCTGCCCGCGGTGCTCGCGGCGGGGTTCGTGCACGGCATCGGGCTCGCCTGGGCCGTGATCGCGGTGGCCACGCTCGTGCAGCAACGCACCCCACCGGCCGTGATGGGCAGGGTCGGCGCGACCGCGATCAGCATCGTGTTCGGAGGTGGCCCGCTCGGTCTCGCGGTCGGCGCGGCGCTCGTCGCGCACCTGAGCTTCGAGGCCATCTACGTGATCATCGCCGTGCTCACCGCCGCGATGGCGTTCTGGCACGCGAGGGCCGGGCGCGCCGCTTCACTGCGCACCAGGCCCTCGCGCGAAGCGGCTGACCAGATGGAGTGATCAGCCGCAGGTGGTCGCGGTCGGCGGCACCTGGCAGAGCCGGGCCGCGTAACCGCCGTTGTGCGCCACTGGCACCGTCAGGGAGTCTCCCGCCGTGACACGTTTGGTGTCGAACGTGGTCTTGCCCGTAGGACCGTCGTGGTACAGCTCGACCAACCACGAGCCGGAGCCGAGGAATCCCGTTCCGACCGAAAGGTCACGCGGATCACCCGCGGTGCCGGCGCCGAGGAACCACGTCGCACCGGACCGCCGGGCCAGCACCGCGAGGCTGCCCGGATCCCCTGCCAGCAAACGCGTTTCGTCCCAGGCGGCCGGCACCGTGCGCAGGAACTGCTCGGCCACCGGGTAGGCCTCGTAGCTGGAGATCTTGTCCGCGAAGTGCTGGACGCCGGACTCGTACAGCACGCTCAGCGCCAGCTCGAACGCGTCGGAGTCGGGACGCACGCCCGAGAACGTCACCGGCGTGAAGTCCATCGGACCGATCAGGTTCCGGGTGAACGGCAGCGTCAGGTAGTGCTCGATCGGGAACGGTTCCCGGCCGGGACGCGGCTTCGTGCCCTCCGCGCCCTTCACCGCCTCGGCCGACAGCACGTGCGGCCAGGTCCGTTCGACGCCGCGCGGGATCGGTGCGCCGTGGAAGTTCAGCATCAGGTGGTACTTCGCGGCCGCCGCGTACACGGCGTCGTACCAGCGCATGCGGTCCTGGCCGTCGGACTCGATGAAGTCGATCTTCAGACCGACCGCGCCCCAGGAGCTGTACTGGGCGAAGAGCCGCTCGCGTTCGCTGTCGGTGTCGATGGTCTGCCAGCGCACCCACAGCCACGTGCCGACACCGCGCGCCTGCGAGTACGAGATCAGCTCGGGGATCCAGTCGGCGCTCCAGCCGGAGTCGACGAGGTTGTACCGATAGCCCTGCTTCGCCGCGTAGTCCGCGTACCGCTTCTGCAGAGCCAGGTCGCCGGTGCCGTCACCCCACCACGACCACACCGCGGTGCCGGGCTTGATCCACGACGTGTCGGCGATCTTCGACGGCGGCGCCAGCGACGTGATCAGCGAGCTCTCCACCAGGTCCGGCAGCGAGCCGACGCCCAGCACCCGCCACGGCGTCGCCAGCGGGCCGGCGGAGGTCTCGGCGGGATCGGGCAGCACGAGCCGGTAGCGGGAGCCGTCGTAGACGACCCGCGAACCGCCGTAGCGGCCGTCGAGGTCGGACTCCGCCAGCAGCAGCCACGAGTCCCCGACCTTGAACAGCGCCGGATACCCGTACTCGACGCCCTTCTCGGCGACGCGGACGTGCAGGGACTCGTAGTCGCTGCGCCCGTTGTCGTACGGCAGCAGGAACTTCTCGGCGGACGACGGCACCGCGAACTCGGACGCCTCGCCGAGCACGGTCGCCCACTTGCCGGACGGCAGCACGTACCGGTACGCCACTCCGTCCGCGGACGTGCGCACCACGACGTCCAGCCGTTCGGCCAGCCGCTGGAGGTGGAACGTCGTCTCCGTGCCGACGTAGGTGTGGTCGTGCTTCCTGCCGGAAACGGTCGTGTACGAGTCCTGGACGAGCCGCGACGACGACCCGACGAACTTCAGCCCCGACGTCAGGTCGGCGTCGGCGGTGCGAATGCCCAGCGCGGACGGCTCCAGCACCGTGGTGCCGCCGCGCCGGACCGAGAGGCTCAACTTCCCCCGGTCGAGCCGTACCAGTGCTTCCGGTGCAACGGACTGCACCCCGACGGGCGCGGCAACGCGCCATTCTCCGGATTCTGCGACGGCGGGAGTCGTGCCGGCCAGCGCGCCGGCGACGGTCGCACACACCGCCGCCAGCAGCACCGGCCTGTTGCGAAACCCCATGCGTGTCACTCCCTACTGCGTGGCGGCGGTAGGTGGACAGGATTGGGAAAGCGCTTACCAGCTTAGGACAGCCGTCCCGCCGACTCCAGATGACGGAAGATGACTCGCGTGACCGGCGAGACCCGGTCCGCGTCGGCGGCGCCGAACCACGCCAGCTCGGCGATCTCGCTCGCCGGCGTCAGCTCCCCGGCGAACGACGCCGTGTAGCAGGTCATTCGCACGGTCTCCCCCTCGGCACGACCGTGCGCCTGCGCCTCGAACACACCCATGAGCTCAGGCCCGGACACGTCGACGGACAGCTCCTCGCGGATCTCGCGCACGAGCGTCTCGACGTCGGACTCCCCCGGTTCGCGCTTGCCACCGGGCACGTAGAAGGTGTCCTTGCCGTGCGAGCGGGCGACGAGCACCCGGCCGTCCACGACGTGCACCCACGCCACCTTGTCGATCATTCGACCGACACTAGGCCGAGGCGAGCTCCTTGACCACGCGGTGCGCGTCGGCCAGCGACTCGACCGCGAGCTCGCGGAACTGGTGCAGCTGCGGGTTGACCTCGGCCATGGTCAGCTCGGCGTGCACGAACTCCAGGCGCTGGTCGAGGCCGATCATCGACAGCACGGCCCGCAGGTACGGCTCCTGGAAGTCGAAGCCCTCGCGCGGCGTGCCGGGCTTGTACGAGCCGCCCCGCGCGGTCACCACGACGACGCGCTTGCCGCCCAGCTCGAACGTGCCGTCCTCGCGCGGGAAGAACTCGCGCGTGGCGACCTGGTCGATCCAGGCCTTCAGCGTCGACGGGATCGAGAAGTTGTACATCGGCGCTCCGATGAGGATCACGTCCGCGGCCCTGACCTCGGCGACGAGATCGGCCCTGACGTCGTGCTCGGTGCCGTCCACGTGCGGGACCGGTGCCGCGTTCAGGTCGCGGTAGGTGTAGCCGCCCTCGGGGTTCACCGACCGCCAGACGTCGGCGAACGCGCCGGTGATCTCGCGGGTGACAGAACCTTCGTGGCGGATGCTCGAGTCGATGTGCAGCAGATTGGTCATACCAAGAACATACGAGTGGAGAAGTTCCGAGTCAAGATGTTCTTAGTCGAGAATATCTCTCCCGGGAGGTAGGATGAACGACATGGAGGTGCAGCAACCCATCGCCGCGTGCGTGGAGAAGTGGGACTTCAACTGGCTGCTGCACCGCGCGGCCCAGCGCGTCGGGGCCGCGTTCGCCGACGAGGTCACGAAGTTCGGCATCTCGTTGCGCGGACAGCTCGTCCTGCAGGCGCTCGTCAGCGACGAGGAGGCCGCGCGCACCCAGCTCAAGCTCGGCGCGATGCTCGGCCTCGACAAGACCACGCTGATGAGCGAGCTCGACAAGCTGGAACGAGCCGGCCTGATCGTGCGGGTGCCCGACCCCAACGACCGCAGGGTGCGCACGCCGGTGATCACCGATGAGGGCCGTGAGCTGCAGAAGCAGGCGCGTGACGCGCTCGCCGAGGTCGAACGCGGCTTCCGCGCCCGCTTCACCGATCAGGAGATGGCGGTCATCCGCAGGGCCCTGAGCGACCTCGCCACCGGCGAGGGCCCGGTGCACGGTTCCTGCATCTAGACGAGAGTCGCCAAGTCCGCCTCGCGCAGCTGTTCCGGTGTCGCGGTCGCCTGCGCGTCCACCAGCGCGCCCAGCGCCTTGCCCTGGTCCCAGACGTTGACGTTCATGGCCGCCCGCACCCGTCCGTCGCGCAACCAGAACGCGATGAACCGACGCGCGGTCAGGTCGCCGCGCACCACCACCTCGTCCGCGGGATCGGCGAGTCCCCGGTACTCCATGCCCAGGTCGTACTGGTCGGTGAAGAAGTACGGCGACCTCTGGTACGGCTCGCCCAGCCCGAGCAGCGAGCCCGCCACGTGCGTGCCCTGGTTCTTCGCGTTCGCCCAGTGCTCGACGCGGACCCGCCCGCCGTACCGCGGGTGGTCGTGCGCGGCGATGTCACCGGCCGCGAAGACGTCCGGTGCGGACGTGCGCAACGCCGCGTCGACCGCCACGCCGCCGTTGGCCAGTTCCAGCCCGGCGGCCTCGGCGAGCTCCAGACGCGGGGTGGCACCCACGGCCAGCAGCGTCACGTCCGGCAGCAGCTCGGTGCCGTCGTCGAGGATCACGCCGGACGGTGAGAAGCCCGCCACCCCGGTGCCGAGCCTGAACTCGACGCCGTGTTCCTCGTGCAGGCCGCGGAACATCAGACCCATCTCCGTGCCGAGCACGCGCACCAGCGGTTCGGCCAACGGGTCGACCACCGTGACGCGGCAGCCGTGCGTGCGGGCGGCGGAGGCGACCTCGCAGCCGATCCAGCCCGCGCCGATGATCACGACGTGCCTGCCCTCGCGCAGCGCCGACTTCAGCGCGAGCGAGTCGTCGATCGTCCGCAGCACATGTCCTTGCGCGCCAGGCAGAACGCGGGGGCGTGAACCCGTCGCGAGCAAGAGCCGATCGTAGGAACTCACTGCTCCATCCGAGTCGACCACCGCGTGCTCACCGGGGCGCAGCTCCAGCACCGAGACGCCGAGCTTCAGCTCGATCTCGTTGTCGGTGTAGAAGGAAGGCTCGTGCACCCAGTGCGGTTCAGCGGCTTTGCCGAGCAGAACGTCCTTGGACAGCGCGGGAAGCTCGTACGGACGATGGTGTTCCGTGCCGAACATGGTGATCTTGCCGCCGTAGCCGCGGTCTCGGAGCGCGCCCGCCGCGGAGGCACCGGCCAGACCCGTGCCGACGATGATGATGCGTTGCGGTTCCGCCATTTTCACCCCTCCTGGTGACCAACTCTCATCTCTCGTGCGACGCTATCCGCAGCTCGGCACGGTCGCTTGACGGAGACATCACCGAGAATCGCGGAACCTTCGTCATGACCGGCGGCCGCACGCGTCCCACCCACGCGAGCGCCGGAACCACCGGGCCCGGCGCGCCGAGTGAGCTGGAGGAAGAAACCCGTGGGAGCCAAAGAGGAGTGGCAGGTGAGCTGCCGCGACATCGCTTCGCGCCGACGGGACTTGACGGTGTTCGTCAGCCAGGGGCACATCGTGATCAACGTGCCACCGGGGGAGGCCGCCGTGCTGACACCGCTGGAAGTCGGTCGTCTGCGCGCCGCGCTGAGGGAAGCCGTCGTCGCCGCGTCCGACACGGAGCTGTGACCGCCGTCACAGCGTTACCTACTCGCAAGTAGGTAGGTGGCAGAGTGGTCGCCATGGTGACCCGCGTGCTGCTGACCCTGGTCAAAGCCGGAGTGATCCGGCCGTTGGGCCCGCAGGGCCTCTCCGCGACCGCGCGCGGGTATCTGCAGTGGGACATCACGCTCGCGTGGGGTTACCAGACCGGCGCGGGACGACACCCGGACCGCGCGGCGATCGTCGACGACGACGGCGTGCTCACCTACGCCGAGGTGAACGAGCGCACCAGCCGGCTCGCGCACGCGTTCCGCGTCGGGGAGCGCGTCGGCCTGCTGTGCCGCAACCACCGCGGTTTCATCGAGACGATGACGGCGTGCACGAAGATCGGCGCCGACGCCGTCCTGCTCAACACCGGCCTGAGCAAAGGACAACTGGCCCAGGTCGCGCAGGACCAGAAGCTCGACCGGATCGTGGCCGACCGCGAGTTCGCCGACGTGCTGCCCGACGTCCCCACCTACTTCAGCGACGAGCTGGAGTCGTTGATCCTCAACGGACCGGACGAGCGGCTGCCCCGCAGGCCTCCGCGCGGCCGGCTGACGCTGCTCACCTCCGGCACCACCGGCACCCCCAAGGGCGCGCGCCGGCCGGAACCCGCGAGCCTCGCCCCCGCCGCCGCGCTGCTGTCGCGGATCCCGCTGCGGCACGGTGACGTCATCGCCATCACCTCGCCGCTCTTCCACGCCTGGGGCCTCGCCGCGTTCCAGCTGGGGCTCGTGCTCGGCGCCACGCTGGTGCTGCGCCGCAGGTTCGACCCGGCGCAGACGCTGAAGGACGCGGAGCAGTGCACGGCCATGTTCGTCGTTCCCGTGATGCTGCAACGCATGCTGGAGACCCCGCACCGGCCGAAGCTGCGGGTCATCGCCTCCAGCGGGTCCGCGCTGCCGCCCCGCGTCGCCACGCGCACCCTGCGGGAGTTCGGTCCGGTGCTCTACAACCTCTACGGCTCAACGGAAGTGAGCTGGGCGAGCATCGCGACACCGGAGGAGATGCTGGCCGAGCCGGGAACGGCGGGCCGGCCGCCGCTCGGCACCCGGCTGGCCATTGTGGACGACCAGGGCAACCCGGTGGCGCCCGGCGAGACCGGCCGGATCTTCGTCGGCAACGAGATGCTCTTCGACGGCTACACCAACGGCACGAGCAAGGAGTCGTTGAACGGCCTCATGTCCACCGGCGATCTCGGCTACGTGCGCAACGGCCTGCTGTTCGTCGCCGGCCGCGACGACGAGATGATCGTGTCGGGCGGCGAGAACGTCTACCCGCGCGAGGTCGAGGACCTGCTCTCGAACCTCGACGGCGTCACCGAGGTCGCGGTGGTCGGCGTGGAGGACGAGGAGTTCGGGCAGCGGCTCGCGGCGTTCGTCGTCGGCGACGAAACCCTGACGGCCGAACACGTACGTGAACACGTGCGGGCGCACCTCGCCCGGTTCTCCGTGCCGCGGGATGTTTTCTTCGTCAACGAGTTGCCCCGCAACGCGGCCGGGAAAGTGCTCAAACGCCAGCTGCGCGAACAGTGTTAGTGCCGTGACCGGCAACCTTCACCGCGTCTTCCGGCGCTCAGCAGGACACCTCGCCGCACCGGCACCGCGAGGTGCCCGTCCGGCCGTCGAAATACCGGGCAAAGGCTGCCGGTCACGGCACTAAGCTCACCCCCGGAAGAGGGGGCTTGATCCGACATGACGGTTCCCGGCCGGACCGCAGATCCCCGGTCCAACGCCGTGCACAACCTGCGCGAGGCCCGCATCGCACTGGACGAGGGCCGACCGGGCGAGGCGCTGGAGTACGCGGAGAAAGCGGTTGCCGCGTTCGCCTGGCTGGACGACGCCGAGGGCGTCGCGGAGGGCGTGCTGGCGCAGTCCGTGGCGCTCGGCAAGCGCGGGCTGTGGCCGAGCGCGCTCGACACGATCGACCGGGTGCAGGAGATCGCGGCGGCGAACCGCCACATCGGACTGCAGGCCCGGTGCAGCTTTTCCCGTGCCGTCGTGGAACTGCGGCTCGACTCGCGCGAACGCAGCTTCAACTCGTTCGCTCGCGCGCTCGGGCTGGCCGAGCTCACCGGGGACAACGAGCTGATCGGCTCGGTGCTGTTCGAACAGGCCCGCGTGATGCGCATGCAGTACCACGAGCACTGCATGATCCGCACCGAGGAGAGCCGCTGCAGCCTCGACGGCGAACCGTGCGTGCGCAAGCTGCGGCGCGCGGAATCCTTGTGCGCACAGGTGCGCGACCGGTGGAAGCAGGTCGGCGACCCGGTGCGGATGGCGATGGTCAACGTGCTGCTGACACACGTGCGCATCGATCTGGGTGAACTTGACCGCGCGCACCGCAGCTGGCAGCGCGCTGACCAGTTGCTTGCCGGAAGGAACCGGCCGGTGGCGCGGGCGGAGGCGTTGATGGCGCGCGCCAGGTTGTCGGGTGCGCGCAAGCGGTACCCGGACCAGATCAGCCAGCTGACCCAGGCCGCGGAGCTCGCGATGAGCTGTCTGGCCCGGGAAGTCGCGGTGCACGCGCACCAGCAGCTGAGCGAGGCCTACGAACGGTCCGGTGACTTCGAGCGGGCGCTGCGGCACGCCCGGCTCCAGCTGGAGCAGTACCGCCTGTGGGAACTGCAGGAGGGCCGCGACCTGCTCAGGATGCGCGAGCACGACCTGTCGTCACGACTCGTGGAACAGTTGGCGCACAGGCGTTTCGAGCCCAAGCGCGAGGACGCCGTGGTGCGGGTCCCGCACGCGGGCGAGCTGCACGAGACGGGCACCGCGGAGCACACGAACACCCGGATCGCCCGCGCGCTGCGGGCCGGGCTCACCAAACGCGGCATCGAGGTGCTGCGGCTGCTGGCGGCCGGGGCGAGCACGGCGATGATCGCGGAGTCGCTCGGTCTGTCGCCCAAGACCGTGCAGAACCACCTCCAGCGCATCTACACGACCCTTGACGTCAACGACCGCGCCGGTGCCGTCGTGTGGTGGATGAGCCTGACGGCCGAGCAGTCATCTATTGTCAAGTGATTGACAAATAGTCCGAGCAGACCGAGGTGCGATCGCCCGTTCGGCCGCTTGCCGCCTACGGGGTGGTCGCGGTTCTTGGGTGATTTACCCATGTCGGCGGCGTGGAATTAGGTGATGTGACGGGTAACTGGTCTGTGTCATGCTCCGTTAACAACATGTCCAGTTAACGAGCGAGGGGCGGTCATGACCGGGCAACGTCGCCTGCTCGCCCCGTCAGTGCTTGCGCAGGGCGATCCGCGCCACGTCGCGCCACAGGAGCGGGTCGACGCCCTCGGGGTTGATGTGCTCCAGCAGCGCGGCCAGTGCCGTGCGCGCGCCGGCGCTGCCCTCCGGGTCGACCTCGTCCGCCGCCCGCACGAGCAGCAGGTGGCACCGCAGCTGCTGCTCGGCGTCGAGCTGCCCGGTCGCGATGGCCTGCTCCGCGAGCTCACGCGCCCGGTCGACCTCGCCGTCGCGCAACGCGAGCTCCGCGCGCAACGCCCGTGCGTGCGCGAGCAGACCGTCCTGCCGGCGCATCGCGGCGACGGTCGTCTCCACGTTGTCCAGCAACGCCACCACCTCGTCGAGGTTCGCACCGGGCGTGCGCAGCGCGATCGACGCTCCCGCAAGGCGAACACGGCAGCGGTACTCGGGATCGCCGTCGAAGTCGTCGAGCATGCCGACGGCCTGGCGGATGCAGTGCGCTGCCTCGGTGCGGTCGCCCAGCCGGTCGGCGACCTTGGCCCGCGCCCACCACGTGGAGATCGCGAGCCGGTCGCGGCCGAGTTCGGGCAGCCGCGCGGAAAGCTGGTCCACCACCTGTTCGGCGTCGGCCAGCCGCCCGGCCGAAGTGAGCTCCGCGCACAACGAGATGAGCGCGCGCGTGTTGACCCGGCGCACCCGTTCACCGTCACCGCTGGCCAGCTCAACGGCCTCGCTCGCGGCCCGCACGGATTCGGCCGTCCGGCCGAGGCGCCGCAACGAGGATGCGCGCAGGATCTCCACCAACGCGTCCACCGCCGGACCGGGAGACCACGACTTGCGCAGCTTCGCCGCCGCCAGCAGCAGACCCTCGTGGTCCCGCTGCCGCGCGAGCATCACCAGGCGCGTCCACCGCACGCACCAGCCGAACATCTCCTCATCGGACCGCTTTCCCAGCGTTTCCAGCAGGTCGACGGCCATCACCAGGTCGCCGTCGTGGTAGGCGAGCAGCGCCTCGCACCACGCCAGCGCCTCGTCCTGCATCGCGGTGCGGTCCTCGTCGACCACGAGCTCGGACGGGTCGACGCCGAGCACCTCGGCCAGCCTGCGCACCACGGCGGGCGACGGCACCCGTTCGCCGGACTCCAGCCGGGACACGTAGCTCATGGAGACGCCGGGGCACGCGAGGTCCTTTTGCGACAAGCCGCGTTGCAACCGGACCGCACGCAACCGCGCCCCGAACCTCGTCAACGACTTCCTGCCCTCATCCACGGCCGCCACCAATCGAACGGAGCCCCTCAATGAAGTTGAACACTATCGCTCGAATCGTCGCAGCAGTGATCCTCAGTTTGGGGGTCCTGACGACGGCGGCCGGTGCGGCCGCGGCGGACACACCTGACACCTTCCTCCCGCCGTACTGCGCCAAGCCTTGATCGTTATGCCCGGTTGAGGTGGTCTTGCCTCCCTCGCAAGCAAGACCGCCTCGCCACCTCCGCATCAATTGGCACACCTGGCCACATCGCCAGAGGTGCGTGAGGCACCCTTGTGGGGTGACTCTGCAACTGCGCACGCCTCGTCACCAGGTGAGTTCCAGGTCGGTCCTGCTGTGGACGATGCAGGCGGCCGCGTTCTGGCTGGTGCTCTTCGTGCCACAGCTCGTGGTGTTCCTGCTGGTGCCCTCGCCTCCTGCCTGGGAGCTGGCGCTCCTGATCGCGACGCTGGTCGTCGGTGTCGTGCACACCGCGGTCGAGCCGAGCTGGCGCTACCGCGTCCACCGCTGGGAGACCACGCCGGACGCGGTGTACACCCTCTCCGGCTGGCTGAACCAGGAGTGGCGGGTGGCGCCCGTGTCGCGCATTCAGACCATCGACACCAAACGCGGGCCGTTCCAGCAGTTGCTCGGCCTCGCGACGGTCACGGTGACGACCGCGTCGGCCGCGGGTCCGGTCGAGATCGAGGGCCTGGACCACGAGGTGGCGCAGCAACTCGTGGTGGAACTGACCAACACCACCCAGGCCACGCCGGGTGATGCCACGTGAGCACTCCCCCGGAAGTGCCCACCGGCCTCCCCGCCGCACCGGAGCTCACCGAGCCCGTGCCGGAGTGGCACCGGCTGAACGTGCGGATGCTGCTCGTGCGCCCGCTCAACGAGGGCATCGCCCTGCTGGTGCCGATCGCGGTGCTGCTCTTCACCGGCAACGGCGAACCGTGGCGTCTCGGCGCCAGCGGCGTGACCGTCGCGCTGATCCTCTCGGTGAGCTACTTCGCCTGGCGCACCACGAAGTACCGCATCACCGACGAGAAGGTCGAGCTGCACACGGGCCTGTTGACCCGCAAGCAGCTCGCCGTGCCGCGCGATCGCATCAGGACGGTCGACCTGACCTCCAAGCCGGGTCACCGCATCTTCGGGCTGTCCGCGGTGCGCATCGGCACCGGGCAGCAGCACACGGAGGGCACGGACGGCCTCACGCTCGACGCCGTCACGTCCGAGGAGGCGGCCCGGCTACGGCAGTTGTTGCTGCGGAAGGTGGTCGCGCCACGGGCGGCGGGCGAGCCGAGCGCGGCGGTGGAGCAGCCGTCCCAGGTGATCTCCCAGCTGGACCTGAGGTGGCTGAGGTTCGCGCCGCTGTCGCTGTCCGGGCTGGTCGCGATCGGCGCCGTGTTCGGTGTGCTGTCCAACTACGCCGACGACCTCGGCCTGCACCC
Organism: Lentzea sp. NPDC004789; assembly: GCF_053601075.1. NCBI lineage: Bacteria > Bacillati > Actinomycetota > Actinomycetes > Pseudonocardiales > Pseudonocardiaceae > Lentzea > Lentzea sp. NPDC004789. The sequence goes on from NZ_JBSGBE010000037.1 coordinate 43,171, forward strand.
GGTCCAGGACCTGTGGGAGTGGGTGTTCTCGCACCCGAGCGTCACGTTCATCGGTGGCGCCGTGCTCGCACTGGCCGTGCTCAGCCTGGTGCTGTCGGTGCCGCTCTACGTGCTGCAGTTCTGGAACTACCGGCTGACCCGCGAGCCCAACGGCACGCTGCACGTGCAGCGCGGCCTGCTCACCACCCGCTCGGTGACGGTCGAGGAGCAGCGCCTGCGCGGTGTCGACATCCAGGAACCGCTGCTCGTGCGGGCCGGCCGCGGCGCGAAAACCGTTGCGGTGACGACAGGTCTGGGCACGAAGGGCGAGAGCAACCTGCTGCTGCCGCCCGCGCCGCTGTCCGTGGCGCACCAGGTCGCGCGGGACGTGCTGAAGGTCGAGGACGACCCGACCACGCGCAAGCTGCGCAGGCACCCGTTCGCCGCGTTGCGCCGCAGCGTGGTCCGGCACGTGCTGCCGTGGGCGGTGATCACTCTCGGGCTCGCGATCTGGGCGCCGTCGTGGGCGTGGCCCGTCCCGGCGGTGATCATCCCGTTCGCGGCGCTGGTCGGCTGGGACAACTACCGCTCGCTCGGCAACGCGCTCGACGAGCGCTATCTGGTTACGCGCAACAACTCCCTCGTCCGCAGCACGGTGGCGTTGCAGCGCACCGGGATCATCGGCTGGCGCATCCGGCGGTCGTTCTTCCAGCGCCGCAGCGGGTTGATGACGATCGGCGCGACCACCGCGGCGGGCGCCGGCGTCTACCACGTGACGGACGTCGGTGAGGCCGACGGGCTGGCGCTGGCCGATGCGGCGGTGCCGGACCTGCTGCGGCCGTTCCTGATTGATACGTCCACTGTGGAGGGTCAAGCCGAGCGGAACGTCTGACGGTAGGCGGACGGCGACACCCCGATCGACGCCGCCAGCTGCTGCCGCAGCGCCGCCCCCGTCCCGAACCCGGCGTGCCGCGCCACCTGGTCGATCGGCAGGTCGGTGGACTCCAGCAGGTGCCTGGCCCGTTCGACGCGCTGCTGGGTCAGCCACCGGCCGGGCGACATGCCGGTCTCCGCGCGGAACCGCCGGGTGAACGTGCGCACGCTCATGCTGGCCTGCCCGGCCAGCGCGGCGAGTTCCAGCGGCTCGTCCAGCCGGTCCAGCGCCCACGCGCGGGCGGGCGCGGTGGAGGAATCTGGGTCGTGCGGCACCGGCCGGTCGATGAACTGCGACTGGCCGCCCTGCCGCCACGCCGGGACGACGCAGTAGCGCGCCACCCGGTTCGCGACCTCGCTGCCGTGGTCGGACCTGATCACGTGCAGGCACAGGTCGATGCCCGCCGCGACCCCCGCCGAGGTGAGCACGTCGCCGTCGTCGACCCACAGCACGTCCGGGTTGAGCCTGACCTTCGGGTAGAGCGCCCGGAACTCCTCGGTCGTGCCCCAGTGCGTCGTCGCGGGCCGCCCGTCGAGGATGCCCGCGGCCGCGAGCACGAACGCGCCGGTGCAGATCGACATGATCCGTTCGGCACGAGTGGTGGTGAGTGCCTCGTGCACCGCGGGTTCCAGCGTCCCCGCCTTTCGCGCGGGCACGTAACGCGTGCCGGGGACGAGCACCGTGTCGGCGTCGCGGATCACCTCCAGCCCGTGGTCCGGCGTGATCGAGTAGCCGCCGCTCGTGGCGATCGGCCGGCGGTCCGGCGAGCAGACCAGCACCTCGTAGCGGTCGTTCAGGCGGTTGAACATGTGCGTCGCGGTGCCGAGGTCGAAGGCGACCGACTCCTCCAGCGCGAGCACGGCGATCCGGTGGGCCATGGCCCGATTCTTTCACATGTTGGCTTCTCGGCCACTGGTTGTCGGGTCCACCATCACCGAACCTTGTCGCCGTGAGACTGCATTGGGCCTGGGTGGTCGCTGGGGTGTCCTTCATCGCGTTGGTCGGTGCCGCGTCGTTCCGCGCGGCACCCGGCGCGTTGATCGAGCCGTTGCGGGCGGAGTTCGGCTGGTCGACCGGCACGATCTCGCTCGCCATCTCGATCAACCTGTTGCTGTACGGGTTGACCGCGCCGTTCGCGGCCGCGCTGATGGACCGGTTCGGCGTGCGGGTCGTGGTGACGTACGCGCTGACGATGGTCGCGATCGGCAGCGGGCTGACGGTGTTCATGACCGCGTCGTGGCAGCTGGTGCTGCTCTGGGGTGTCGTCGTCGGGCTCGGCACGGGCTCGATGGCGCTGGCGTTCGTCGCGACGATCACCGGACGGTGGTTCGTGCGGCACCGCGGCCTGGTCACGGGCGTGCTGACGGCGGGCGGCGCGGCCGGGCAGCTGGTGTTCCTGCCGCTGGTGGCGTGGCTGTCGGCGACCTACGGCTGGCGGCCGGCGTCGCTGGTCATCTGCATCGCCGCGCTGGCCGTGGTGCCGCTGGCGGCGTTCTTCCTGCGCGAGTACCCGCGCGACGTCGGCCTGCTGCCGCTCGGAGCCGTGGAGGACACTCCCCCGCCGCCGTCCGGTGGCGCGGCTCGCCGGGCGCTGACGGCGTTGGGCTCGGCGGCGCGCACGAAGCCGTTCTGGTTGCTGGCGGGCGGCTTCGCGATCTGCGGTGCCTCGACGAACGGTCTGGTGGGCACGCACTTCATCCCCGCGGCGCACGACCACGGCATGCCGACGACGACCGCGGCCGGGTTGCTGGCGCTGGTCGGTGTGTTCGACATCGTGGGCACGATCGTGTCCGGCTGGCTGACCGACAAGATCGACTCGCGGTTGCTGCTCGCGTCCTACTACGCGCTGCGCGGGCTGTCGCTGATGCTGCTGCCGCAGCTGTTCGGCGCGTCGGCGCACCCGTCCATGCTGGTGTTCATCATCTTCTACGGCCTGGACTGGGTCGCCACCGTGCCGCCTACGGTGGCGTTGTGCCGCCAGTACTTCGGCGTGTCCGGCCCGGTCGTGTTCGGCTGGGTGTTCGCGTCGCACCAGTTCGGCGCGGCGATCGCCGCGTCCGCGGCCGGGCTCACCCGCGACCACCTGGGCAGCTACGACCTGGCCTGGTACGTCGCGGGCGCGCTCTGCCTCGGTGCGGCGGTGCTGTCAGCGTCGCTTGCGCGAAGTGCCGAAGATGCCCCGCGTGATCTCGCGCGCCAGGGCGCTGCCGGCTGACCGCAGGAACGACTTCACGGCGCTGTTGCCGAGCACCTTCTCGACGAGCCCCGGTTCCTCCTTCTCGTGCCGTTGAGGCTCCGGGGCTTGTTGCTGTTCCTGTTGGGGCGGGGCGACTTTCTGCATCAGCTGCTCGTAGGCCGACTCCCGGTCGACGGTCTCCGCGTACTTGCCGTGGAGATCTGACGCCTGTGCGGCCTGCTTGATCGCGTCGTTGCCGATGGTGTCCATCAACGACCGCGGCGCCCGCAGCCGGGTCCACGCGACCGGTGTCGGCGCGCCCTTCTCACTCAGCACGGTGATGATCGCCTCGCCGATGCCGAGCGACGTGAGCGCCTTCTCCAGGTCGTAGTGCGGCGTGTTCGGGTACGTCTTCACCGTGCGGGACAACGCCTTCTGGTCGTCGGGCGTGAACGCGCGCAGTGCGTGCTGAACGCGCGCGCCGAGCTGCGACAACACGTCGTTCGGGATGTCGGTCGGCAGCTGCGTGCAGAAGAACACGCCGATTCCCTTGGACCGGATGAGCTTCACGGTCTGGGTGATCTGGTCGAGGAACGCCTTCGACGCGTTCGCGAAGAGCAGGTGCGCCTCGTCGAAGAAGAAGACGAGCTTGGGCTTCTCGACGTCACCCTCTTCCGGCAGCGTCTGGAACAGCTCCGCCAGCAGCCACATCAGGAACGTGGAGAACAGCTGCGGGTTGCCCTGCAGCTCGGCCAGTTCGAGCAGGCTGACGACGCCCTTGCCGTCGCGTTCGCGCATCAGGTCGGCCGGGTCCAGTTCCGGTTCGCCGAAGAACCGGTCGCCGCCCTGCGCCTCCAGGTTGACCAGCGCCCGCAGGATCACCCCCGCCGTCGAGCTCGACACCCCGCCGATGCCCTTCAGGTCCTCCTTGCCCTCGTCGCTGGTCAGGTGCTGGATGACGCTGCGCAGGTCCTTGGTGTCGAGCAGCGGCAGCCCCTTCGAGTCGGCCCAGTGGAAGATCAGGCCGAGCGTCGACTCCTGGGTGTCGTTCAGGCCCAGCACCTTCGACAGCAGGATCGGCCCGAAGCTCGTGACCGTGGCCCGCAGCGGCACACCGAGGCCTCCCGTGCCGATCGACAGGAACTGCGTCGGGTACGCCCGCGGCTGCCAGTCGTCGCCGGTCTCCTTGGCACGGGTGTCCGTGCGGTCGCTGCGCTCGCCTTCACGCGACAGACCGGACAAGTCGCCCTTGACGTCGGCCATCAGCACCGGCACGCCGTTGTTCGACAGCTGTTCGGCGAGCAGCTGCAGCGTCTTCGTCTTGCCGGTACCCGTTGCCCCCGCGACGAGTCCGTGCCGGTTGACCATGGACAACGGGATGCGGACGTGCGCCGTCGACTCCACGGTTCCGTCGACCAGCACAGCGCCGAGCTCGATGGCCGCGCTCTCGGACGCGTACCCGGCAGCGATCTCAGCTTGAGCCGTCATGCACGGGGAGCGTAACCAGGTTGCTGCACGCCGCCACTCGAAGTTGACGCTCCGCGCAGTAATGTTCCGGGCGTGATGGATCGTCTGGTGTGGATCGACTGCGAGATGACCGGACTCGACCTGGGCAAGGACGCTCTGATCGAGATCGCGGCACTGGTCACGGACGCCGAGCTGAACGTGCTCGGCGACGGCGTGGACATAGTGATCCACGCCTCCGACGACGTGCTCGCCTCGATGCCGGAAGTCGTCATGGAGATGCACGCCAAGTCGGGCCTGACCGAGGAGGTGCGCGCCTCCTCGGTGTCGCTGGAAGAGGCCGAGGCGGCCGTGCTGGCGTACATCAAGGAGTGGGTCCCGGACCCCAGGACCGCGCCGCTGGCCGGCAACTCCATCGCCACCGACCGCGGGTTCATCGCCCGCGACATGCCGGCGCTCGACGCCCACCTGCACTACCGCATGGTCGACGTGTCGTCGATCAAGGAGCTGTGCCGGCGCTGGTACCCGCGCATCTACTACGCGCAGCCGGGCAAGGGCCTCGCGCACCGGGCGCTCGCCGACATCGTCGAGTCGATCCGGGAGCTCGCGTACTACCGGCGCACGGCGTTCGTGCCGCAGCCCGGCCCGACGACCGAACAGGCCCAGGCCGTGGCCGCTGAGCTGCTCAAGAAGGCTGAGTAGACCCCCGATTTCAATATCGGTAGCTGCCGTTGCTATGCTTTCCTCGCCGGTCACGGACCGGTGATGGTGGGTGTAGCTCAGCTGGCAGAGCACTGGGTTGTGATCCCAGGTGTCGCGGGTTCAAGTCCCGTCACTCACCCTGACAGCCGGATTATGTCTGCAAAAAGCGCAGACATAATCCGGCTTCGTTGTGTTTCCTGGGGGCCGAGCCCCCAGACCCCACGCCGGGGGCAAGCCCCCGGACCCCCGGCCTGCCTTGGCGGCCTTTCCCTGTGTGTTTCGGGAGTGTTCATGACCACGCTCGTCGCCAAGGACCTCGCCGCCGGGCACGGTGACCGCGTCCTGTTCTCCGGACTGGACCTGGTGGTGGCGCCCGGCGACGTCATCGGGCTCGTCGGCGTGAACGGCGCGGGCAAGTCGACGTTGCTGCGGACGCTGGCCGGGCTGATCCCCGCCGAAGAGGGCCGCGTGTCGCTGAACCCGCCGTCGGCCAACGTCGGGCACCTCCCCCAGGAGCCGGAACGGCGTGCGGGCGAGACCGTCCGCGACTTCCTGGCCCGCCGGACCGGTGTCGCCGCGGCTCAAAGTGCGCTGGACGCCGCCACCGAGGCGTTGACCGCCGGCAACGACGAGGGCTACTCCGACGCGCTGGACCAGTGGCTCGCGCTGGGCGGTGCCGACCTGGAGGAACGCTCCGAGGAGGTCATCGGCGAGCTCGGACTGAGCGTGGGCCTGGACGCGTTGATGACGTCGCTGTCGGGTGGTCAGGCCGCGCGGGCGGGCATGGCGTCGTTGCTGCTCAGCCGGTACGACATCTTCCTGCTGGACGAGCCGACCAACGACCTCGACCTCGACGGTCTGGAGCGGCTGGAGAAGTTCGTCACCGGGCTGCGCGCGGGCACGGTGCTGGTGTCGCACGACCGCGAGTTCCTCGCCCGCACGGTCACCGGCGTGCTGGAGCTCGACCTGCACCAGAACGCCGTGCACCTCTACGGCGGCGGCTACGAGTCGTACCTCGAAGAACGCGCACGGGCCCGTCAGCACGCGCGAGACGACTACGACGAGTACGCCGACACCAAGGCCTCGCTGGAGGCCCGTGCGCGCATGCAGCGCGCGTGGATGGAGAAGGGCGTGAAGAACGCCCGGCGCAAGGCGGGCGACAACGACAAGAACGCTCGCAAGTTCCGCGCCGACGCCACCGAGAAGCAGGCGTCGAAGGCCCGCCAGACCGACCGCATGATCGAACGGCTGGAGGTCGTCGAGGAGCCGCGCAAGGAGTGGGAGCTGCGGATGGAGATCGCCGCGGCCCCGCGTTCCGGTGCCGTCGTGGCGTCGTTGCGCGCGGCGGTCGTCGAACGCGGCTCGTTCCGGCTCGGCCCGGTGGACCTGCAGATCGACTGGGCGGACCGGGTCGCGATCACCGGCGCGAACGGCGCGGGCAAGTCGACGCTGCTCGCCGCACTGCTCGGAAGGGCAGAGCTGACCTCGGGCTACGCGACGCTGGGCTCCGGGGTCGTGGTCGGCGAGGTGGACCAGGCGCGCGGGCTGTTCCTGGGCGACCTGCCGCTGGTGGACGCCTTCCAGGAGGCCGTGCCGGACCTGACGCCCGCCGACGTGCGGACGTTGCTCGCGAAGTTCGGGCTGAAGGCGGCGCACGTGCTGCGGCCGGCGGCGTCGCTGTCCCCCGGCGAACGGACGCGGGCGGCGCTCGCGTTGCTGCAGGGGCGCGGGGTGAACCTGCTGGTGCTGGACGAGCCGACCAACCACCTCGACCTGGCCGCGATCGAGCAGCTGGAGCAGGCGCTGGAGAACTACCCCGGCACGTTGCTGCTGGTGACCCACGACCGGCGGATGCTGGAGGCGGTGCAGGTGAACCGTCACCTGACCGTCGCGAACGGCCAGGTGACGGTTTCCTGAGCTACCTCAGCTCCACCCGGTAGATCTGGGTGTTGCTGTTGTTGGGGATGGAGTCCTTGTCACCGTTGGACGTCGTGAGCCAAAGGTCGCCATCCGGCGTCTTCTCGACCGTCCTCAAGCGACCGTAGGCGCCCTCGAAGAACACCTGCGGCTCACCGCCGATCGGGATCCGGTAGAGCCGCTGGCCGCGCAACGCCGCCAGGTACAGCACGTCGTCCACGACGGCCAGGCCGCTCGGCGAGGCCTCCGACACCGGCCAGGTGTGCTGAGGCTTCCGGAAGGTCGGGTCGCCGCACGCACCGGACGTGCCCTCGCAGGCGGGCCAGCCGTAGTTGCCGCCCGGCCTGATCAGGTTGATCTCGTCCATCACCGAGTTGCCGAGCTCGGCCTCCCACAGCCGCCCGCGCGAGTCGAACGCCAGGCCCTGCACGTTGCGGTGGCCGTAGCTGTAGACGTACTTGCCGGGGAACGGGTTGTCGCGCGGCACGCTGCCGTCCGGGTTGACCCGCAACACCTTGCCGCCCAACGAGTTCAGGTCCTGGGCGTTCGAGCCGACCTGACCGTCGCCGGTCGCGATGTAGAGCTTGCCGTCCGGGCCGAACCGCAGCCGGCCGCCGTTGTGGAACTTGTTGCGCGGGGCACCGGTGAGCAGCACCTGGTGCGTGCTCACGTCGATCTTGCCGTCGACCAGCCGGAACCGGACGAGCCGGTTGTCGACCGGGCTGGTGTGGTAGGCGTAGAGCCAGCCGTCGCGGTACTCGATGCCGAGGAGACCGCCCTCGCCGTCGGTGCTGACGACGTTCGGGACGTGCCCCGCAACGGTTCTGGTGCCGTCGGGTGCGATGCGGATGATGTCGCCGGTGTCGCGCTGCGCGTAGAAAGCCGTGCCGTCCCTGAGGAATTCGAGTCCCCACGGCACGTCCTTGTCGTCGGTCACCTTGGTGACCTCACCGACGGCGTCACGGCCCGGGCGGGTGGTGGCGGCGAGCGGGGCGGTGAACGGCGAGACGTTGCCCGCGGCGTCGATCGCCCTGATCTGGAACTGGTGCGGCGTCCGCGCTTCGAGGCCCGAGATGGTCGTCTGCCGGCCGGTGGTGGTGCCGACCTGGACGTTGTTCGAGAACACCGCGTAGCTCACGACACCGACGTTGTCGCTCGACGCGTCCCACGCGAGCGAGACGCTGTTCGCACTGATCTTGGTGACTACGGCGTTGGAGGGCGTGGAAGGCGGTTCGACGTCCACGACCGCGGCAGGCGTGGTGACCGTGACCGTGTTGCCGGCCTGCGAGAGGTTGCCCGCGGCGTCCTTCGCGTTGACGTAGAAGGAGTACGTGGTGTTCGGGCTCAGGCGCGTGACGTTGTTGGAGAGCGCGTCACCGGCGACCGACTTCACGAACTGGCCGGACTGGTAGATCTCGTAGCTCGCGACGGCCACGTTGTCGCTCGCCGGGCCCCACTGCAGGTTCACCGAGGTGGCGGTGAAGGCTTTGACGCTCAGGGTGCCGGGAGCCGAGGGCGGTGCCGTGTCGACGACGCCGGGCGTGCCGTGGACCTCGAACTCCCGCAGCTCGTAGTCGCGGAAGCACGGCCTGGTCAGCGAGACCCTGACCCACCGGCCGAAGCCGGTGAGTTCGAGGTTGTCGTCGCCGCCGTCGCCCTTCTCGGTGTGGTAGACGTCGCGCCAGTACACGCCTTCCGGCGAGGTCTGGACGGTGTAGCTCCTCGCGCAGAGGAAACCCCAGCGCAGCACGACCCGGTTGATCGTGGACATCGAACCGAGGTCGATGGAGATCCACTGCCGGTCTCCGCCCTCGCTGCGCCAGGTGGTCCGGCGGTCGAGGTCGGTTGCTTTCGATGCGACGTGCCTCGCGTCGCTCTCGCTCGACGCCGTCGCCGGTCGGGCGAACGAGAGCAGCACGTCGTCCGCGTGTGCTGGTGGTGCCGCCACCGCCGTGAGCGCCAGGGCGCTGATGACCGCGATCAGTCTTCGCAGCGGAGCCACGATGCCTCCCAGGTAGGTCGGGCGGCGGTGGCGGCGTTCAGCCTTTCACAAACGTTTTCAGCCCGCCAGGGCTCAGCGGTTGCCCTGCACCCACTGGGTCCACGGCACCTGCCAGTCGCCGAAGCCGTCCCACGGCTCCAGCGCGGGCCCACCGGAGTTGGTGACGATGACGACGTCACCCTGCTTGCTGTTGTCGTACACCCACTTGGCGTTCTCCGGCGAGAGGTTGAGGCAGCCGTGGCTCACGTTGCGACGGCCCTGGTCACCGATGGACCACTCGGCCTGATGGAAGAAGATGCCGCTGTTCGACATCCGGAACGCCCAGCTGACCGGCACCTTGTAGCCGCCGTTCTCCAGCGCCAGGCCGTACGTGGTCGAGTCCATGATCATGCGGTCGTGCTTCTCCATCAGCACGTACGTGCCGGTGGGCGTGGTGTTGGCCGCGTTGCCCATCGAGGTCGGCATGGTCCGCACGACCTGACCGTTGACCTTGACGTTGACCTGGTGCGTCTGACCGTCGGCCTCGTAGATGACCTCGTCGCCGACCGTCGTGGTGATCGTGCGGTCTTCCTGGCCGTAGATGCCGTCACCGATGTGCTTGCCGTAGACCTTGATGTTCATCGTGATCTTGGTGCCCGGCTTCCAGAACTTCTCCGGCCGCCAGTGCACCTCCTTCTTGTTGAACCAGTAGAAGGCGCCCTCGACCTTGGGCTCGGTGGTGATCTCCAGCATCTTCTCGGCCGCGGCCTTGTCGGCCACCGGCTCGTCGAAGTAGAAGGCGAGCGGCTGGCCCACGCCGATCGTGGTGCCGTCCATGGGGTTCGTCGACACGTACGTCAACGTCCGCGGCTTCACCGTGGTGAAGGACGACTCCTTGGTCTGCGGCTTGCCGTCCTCACCGGTCGCCGTGGCGGTGAGCTTGTACGTCTTCGCGTACCCGAGCGGCTCGGTGTTGGTCCACTGCGTCGACTCGGCGTTCATCTTGCCCTCGACGACCTTGCCGTCGGGGTTGGTCAGCTTGACCTCGGTCAGCTTCCCGTCCGCCGCCGTGGCGATGACCGGCAGCCCGGGCGACACGTCGACCGCGCCGTTGTTCAACGCCAGCGTCAACGTGACGGGCTTCGGCGGCGGCGGCGCACTCGACGACGTGCCCGCGGCCCCCTTCGAGTCCCCGCCGCCACTTGAACAGCCTGCGATCAGAATCACAGCGAGTCCCGCCGTGACCACCCCACGACCGCGCCTGCTCCACATCCCCATCGACGTACTTCCGATCTACTTGTCGCCCGCTCCCGAGACTGCCTGCACGAAGTCGTTTTGGCGTCCCCCGACAAGGTGACGACACGGGGTACCCCGAAGTTGCGCGAGTGGCCGGATCGTTACGTGGACGGTGTCGCTCAAACGGCCGTTGACCAGCCGATTGGGAGTGTGCCGATCCGCTGTGCTAACGTTCTTCACGTCGGAACGGCAAGTGACCGGCACACAAACAGGCGCCGCTAGCTCAGTTGGTTAGAGCAGCTGACTCTTAATCAGCGGGTCCGGGGTTCGAGTCCCTGGCGGCGTACTCCAGAGAAGCAGGTAGAGATTCGTATCTACCTGCTTCTTTGCATTTTCCGTACTCATCTTCATTCTCCGTTTCTTCGCTGTGGATCATGGATTGCGAGCCCGAGACGAGCCCGAGACGCGGATGATCTTCGATCGCCGGACGCTCCGGCATCACCCGGTACGAGGCGACCTTGCGCGGCACCAAGCGGGCAATGCCCTCCGCCGTGGCCTGTGCAACCTGGGGCAGCACGCCGGTGTAGGTGTCCGCGGTGATGGTGATTGAGGAGTGCCGCAGCATGCTGGACACGACCTTGATGTCCGCTCCGGACGCGAGTGCCAGGGTCGCCGCACCGTGCCGCAAGTCGTGCAGGCGGATCGGAGGCAGCCCCGCCTCCGCAACGAGTGCGTTGAACAGGTCGGTCACGGCCGCGGGGTGCAGCGGTGAGCCGTCGGGCTCGGTGAACATCAGACCGAGGTCAGCCCATGCGTCTCCGGCCGCTTCACGCTCCCGCTGCTGACGAGAGCGGTGGGCACCGAGTTCGAGAACTGTCCCCCGGTCGAGCGTGATGATCGCCACGCTGCTGTCGGTCTTCGGGGTGTCGAACTCGGTTTCCCAGCCGACTTGCAGCAACTGGAACCGGATGGCGAGTGCCCCGGTGTCATCGTCGAGGTCAGTCCAGTGCTGGCCAAGGCCCTCGCCCCGGCGCAGCGCGGAGTGGGCGAGCAGGTGGAAGTACGCGTACAGCCGGTGGTGAGCAACGAAGTCGAGGAACGTGCCGGTCTGCTCCGGCGTCCAGACCATCACCTTGCCGGGGATCTCCCCCGTCTCCAGCCAGCGCGCGACACGCGCGTCGGTCCACACGAGCGGCTTGGGCCGCACCTCAGGGGGCAGCTCCACCTTCACCGCAGGGTTGACGGGGATCAGGCCATCGATGTGGACCGCGTCGTTGAGTGCTTTCCGTGCCGTGGCCATGATCCGGTGCATCGACGCGATGCCGACCGGACGCCGGTACCTCACCAACGCCCGCTGCTCAGGGTCACGGCTGTTGCGCATCTCTTCGATCCGGTCGTTGAACTCCTCGATCCGCTCGAACATGAACTTGAAGTCGCCGCGTTCCAACTCGTCTAAAGGTTGTCCCGTAATGATCAAGAGTATTGGCGGGGCAAGGGGGTGACAGTGGTGTCACTTGCGACCGGTGGACGTTCAGCCGGTCATGGCC
>NZ_JBSGBE010000038.1:0-49482 GCF_053601075.1 Lentzea sp. NPDC004789
CGATCGCACCGGTGAACCAGCCGACCACAGCCTCGGAGATCCGCTTGATCATCGCGATCAGCTCACGGACCTCCTGCGCGTGCCGCCGCAACAGCGCAGCCGCCTCGGTCAGGCCGTCCGCGGCCTTCTCCAGCTGCCGCCGGTCGCCACCGACCGTGTCCCGGCACCGCTCGGCCGCGACCGAGTGCCACTCCATCTTCCGCGCATCGTCGTCGAGCTTCTTGGCACGATCCCGCACGCCATCAGCGCGTTTCTCGATCTCGCCCGCGATCCGGTCCAGCTCGTCCGGGTTCCCGTACATGCGCTCCACCCCTCACTCACAGCGAGCAAATCATGACAGGGAGTGGATGCACACGCTCTTCGCCCGAAGATGCGTGCTTCTACTCAGCGAGCAACGGCTGTCATGGTCACAAATGGCATCGGCCGGACCAGCGACGATGCGGCCTGTGGTCGCGTGGTGGTCGCACTCGGCCCATGATCCGGTCCTGCCCTGCTCACCAGGAGCAGACGAGCAGGAAGATCGGAGGAACTCGTGAAGAATCCGAACCGCGGTCGCGTCTATCGCCGTTGTGCTTGCCGCGACGCTGGCGGCCGCCAGCTTGGCGCTCGCTGCCCGAAGCTGACCGACCGCAAGCACGGAAGCTGGACCTACGCCGTCGATCTACCGACGCTCGACGGCAAGCGCCGAACACGACGCCGCAGTGGTTTCACGACCAAGACAGACGCTCAAGTCGCGCTGGGCAAGGTGCTCGAGTATGAGCGCAGTGGCATCATCATCGACGATCGGCAGACCGTCGCCGACTACCTCGTGAGTTGGTTGCGCACCAAGGCGTTGACACTCAAGCCGACGACGATGGCGAACTACCACGCGTATGTCCACAAAGATCTGATCCCGCACATCGGATTGATCAGACTTGAAGACCTCTCCCACCAGCACGTCGTGCTCTACGTCCGCAACCAACTGGAGGCTGGCCGCGGCCACACCACACTGCGCCGCTGTGTCGCAACGCTGTCCAGCGCACTCGGTGACGCCGTACGGCAGCACCGCCTGCCATACAACGCGGCCAAATACGTCTCCGTCGTCCGGCCGACGAAGTACGAGCCGACCTGCTGGTCTCCTGCCCAAGCTGCGCAGTTCCTCAAGTACTGTGCCGACCACAACGAACCGTTGACCAACCTCTTCGAATTGATCATCGGCACCGGCATGCGCAAAGGCGAGGCTCTCGCACTGCATTGGACTGACGTCCACCTCGAAGAGCATGTGCTCTTCGTGCGCCAGACGTTGTCCAACGTCAACAACTCCACGCCGGTCTTCACCGCACCGAAAACTAAGAGCAGCCTCGCGTGGGTCGGGCTCTCAAACCGGGTCATTGCCGCACTCCAGAACCAAGCCAAGCGCCAACCCGACCGCGCGTTGGTGTTCACCCGACGCGGAGGGCAACCACTACGGCCTGAATACGTCCTGCATCGGTTCCACAAGCTCGCCGAGGAGGCCGGGCTGCCCAGAATCCGCGTACACGACCTGCGTCACTCGACCTTGTCGACGACAACGGAGATCTACGGCCACCTGCTCCGCCACGTCGCACTCGACGCGGTGAAGGCGATCGAGACGGCATTGAAAGAAGCCGAAGCGGCGTAACGCGACCACTTGGCGACCACAATCGGGCAGAAACGACACCAGCGGGTCTACCTCGAAAGGTAAACCCGCTGGTCATTGGCCGTCGGGACGACAGGATTTGAACCTGCGACCCCTTGACCCCCAGATACGGGTTCGCAGGCTGCTGACCTGCATAAACAGGAACGTTGAACGCAGTTCGGCGCACCTGACTGCAAATCAAGTGGACTGGCTGCGATTTGACCAGCCGATCAAGATCCACTCCTGGGCGTTCTGCGGCGAGATAGCCGGCAATGCTGGTCATCACCACCGGGTGCCCCACAGGGAGCACCTCCCGGAACACAACAGTGGTATCAGTAAGACCCTCGCGCTGCGATTCGGGCGCGCGCAAGGCCCATCGACGAGTACAGCCATGTTTGGCGGCCGGGACCACAAGGCGAAATCCGAGCTAGCGAGGGTCGACCGTGCTCAAGTGCGGCAGCACGAGCGCGGCAGCACCCGCGCGGCTTCGCACACCGGTCCGGTCGAAGATGTGCTCCATGTGCTTGCGCACCGTGCTGACCGCGATGAACAGCTCGCCCGCGATCTCCGCGTTGCTCCGCCCCTGCGCAGCCAGCCGCAACACCTCCTGCTCACGCCGGCTGAGCCGGGGAACGTTCCTCAGGCGGCGCTGCGAGTCGAGATAGATCTCGTACAGATGCGGGCGCAACATGCGCATCAGCAGACGTTCACGCTCACCAAAGTCCCTACCGTCGTATCGCCACAGGAGCACCCTTCTTGTGCGTCCCCGCTGAGTTGGAATCGACACGAGTAGGCAGTACTTCAGGTCACCACTGCCGTCCGCGTTGAACACCTGACGCCACAGCGCGGTGTCGTGGTACTCAGCCTGCGTGTAGAAGTCGGAGAACTTGATCGCTTCATGGAAGTCGGCTGAACGCTCGTGATAGACGCACGGCAGAAACTCCTGGTACAGATCCCAGTAGAGATCGTCGGGATCGTCGTCGTTCAGATCCAGCGAACGTGCGCCGTCCATGGCGTCCTGACTGGTCAAGGTGATCCTATCCAGCAGGTTGAACTCACAAAAGACCGCTGCGTCACAGCCGATCAGTTGACGCAAGGTGTCCATCGCGGCCCACGGCATGCCCTCTGTTGGAGCATCGTGGCGACCGGCATCAACCACGTCCATCAGCGCGCGGAGATCCTTCTCCGCCAACAGCTCCGCCATCGCGCAGTCCCTCCGGGGTCGCACCCGAACGATACGCCTGCACCTGCGGCCAGGACAGAAATACGCCTTGATGCGAATACCCCGGCCGGCGCAGCCGGTCGACTCTAGTTCCGCACCACAACCACTCGTGGAGGGAACAAATCATGACCGTCGAGAAGGACGATGTCGGCTTTGACATCCGTGGCGACATCTTTCAGATGCACGGCACGCACGTGCACGACAGGGAGAACTGGCGCCCCGGCAAGCTGACGCTCAACGTGGCGAACGGTGCCGGCAAGTGGGTCGACGTCGTCATCGAGAGCACCTACCCGCAGGCTTCGCTGATCTGGCAGACCAGCCGGATGTCCAAGGGGTCGTCGGTGAGCCAGGACCTCGAGCTCAACCTGCACCGCAACAAGGCCATCAAGGTCACGCGCTGGGCTCCAGGCTTCTTGGACATTCCAGGGAGCGGCGGTGGCGAGGTGTTCTTCGTCGTCCCCGACGACGGTGATGTCACCATCGACATCTCCGTCACAGGCTAGCTCCGCAAGACCGGTGATCGTGGTGGTGCGCCGGTGTTCGGCGCACCACCCGTGCACCAGCACGTGTTCGCCTGGCCGGCAAACTGTGTCCGCAGCGACTGTAGGTAGCCGGTGTCCAATCGCGATTGGACTTATCTGGCCCTCAGAGCCCCAGCCTCCTCGCGGATTTCAGTGCCTGGCGGACCAACTCGCATGCCACTCCCACCTCGCCGACACGTACCCTGGCTTCGCCCTGGCACAACAGGCTTTCCACCTCACCGCGCATGGCCCCAACGCCACGATGAGTTGCGAGGGAGCTCGAATACGCATCGGTCGCGTCAGGAAGACGGCCGATCTCCTCAAAGGGGCGAATACCTCGCCGGCCCGAAGAGCGCACGCTCGATGCACTGAAGGGAGTTGAACATCATGGCAACGATCACATACGGACCTTCAGCGAACTGGTACTGGTCCGCGATGCCATTGCTCGCAGTCGGAATCGCCGTCGCGACTGCGCTCCCGATCTACTTTGCTGCCACTCGTACGTCGGAAGTCGTGCCCCGCAGCACGTCCAGATCACCGAGACTGCGGTGAACCCCGGACCCAACTGCGCGCGACCGCTCATCCCGTGCGCTGATCCCCAGACCCGCTGGATAACGCGGTCGGCCGCCCCAGCGACATAACGGTGTCCGCCCTGCCTGTGACGTCCGCCCCTATGCAGGCACCGTAGAGGGACTCGTCGTGGTCATCTACCTGCTTCGCCGTCTACTGCTGGCCGCTGTCACATTGCTGGCCGGTAGCTTCCTGTCGTTCTTATTCGTGGCCAGCGCGGGCAACCCTCTCGCGGAGGCACGGCTGCGGCCTGGTGTCACCGAAGCCCATTTTCGTGCGCTGGAAACAGAGTTCGGCTTGGACAAGCCGGTACTCGAGCGGTACTGGGCCTGGCCCACCGGGTTCGTCCAGGGCGACTGGGGACGCAGCGTCGCGCTCAACCGCGCACGAGGTGACGTCCAGACAGCCGTTCTGGAAGCGGTATCCATCACCGCTCGGCTGATCACCACCGCCGTCGTGCTCGCCCTGCTGCTGGGTGTGGTGGTGGGCGTGTTGTCGGCGCTCGCCCAGTACTCGATCTTCGACTACGTCGCCACCGGGCTCGCCTACGTGATGTTCTCGATCCCGGTCTTCTGCGTAGCGGTGATCATCAAGACTTACGGAATCCGGCTGAACGACCTGTTGGTGTCCCTCGGACTGGGCAGGTGGATCACCACCGCGGGCTCGCCGAACATGGGGTTCACTGGAAACCTCATGGACATCGTCTACAAGTGCTCTGGGACGTTGGTGCTGCCGACGCTCAGCCTGATGGTGATCAGCTTCGCGGGTACAGCCGGTTACAGCGGACATCGATGCTGGAGGTTCTGGACTCCGACTACGTGCGCACGGCCAAGGCGAAAGGTATCTCCCAGGCACGGGTCGTCATCAGGCACGCGCTGCGCAACGCGCTGATCCCCGTGCTGACGATGTTCTCGATGGACTTCGGCAGCATCCTCGGTGGAGCACTTGTCGTCGAGACGGTGTTCGGCTGGCCCGGCATGAGCCACCTGCTGGTGAGCTCGGTGCGGCAGTACGACCCGCACATGCTCATGGGCTGGCTCGTGGTGACCGCGACCATGATCATCCTGTGCAACCTGCTCGCTGACCTGCTCTACGCCGTCCTCGACCCGCGGGTACGCGTCGTCTAGCGGGCGACCTCGCTGAGGTGCGGCAGCACGATCGCTGCCGCCCCAATCCGCGTGCGCACACCGGGCCGAGGGCCCTGATCAACCACTTGGCACGTCCGGTGATCACCGGATCACCAGTAGTTCGATGGCCATGGAACACTCCTGGCGCTTGGTGATCAAAGACGGCTTGCGACAAAGCGCCCCCGGCGGATGGCAGACAGCAGCTTCGCGAGCTCCGACACGACCGCTCAAACCAGGTGGCACCCTTGTCGCCGCACCGGATCTCTCGGACGAGTGGTGCTCAACGCTGAACGCGGCGTTGGACGCGCTCTCCGCAGCCGAGACGGATCGGATCGCCCACACTGCACAGCGTCGCGATGACACAAGCCCGCCTCACCGAGGCGAAGCCCGTGGCGCCGTTTGGGTGACACACCGAAGTAGCGCTAACACATCTCGGAACCGCGTCGATAGCCAGGCTGCAGCACCCCGCAGCGCAATTGTCGACGTCGCGAGATTTCCGCCGAGCCGACTTTCGCGAGCACGTGCACGCACTCGAATGGCGTGCACAAGAGCGATAAGAGCGTGCCCATGAAACGACGGTTCCGACCACCTGACGGCCCGAAGTTCGCCGGCCCGTCGCACTTCGCCACAGACCTTGGCGCTACCGGAGCTGTCGCTCGCTTCCCCCTGTCTCATCTTTCCATCTACGTCGCACTCGCGTGGGGACTGTTCGCCCGGGGTGCTTTCTTCGCCTCGGATCTGTACGTTTTCGTCGCGCTGGCAGCCGTCGTCGTGGTCCTTCATGGCACGGGCAGCAACACCCGCCCCGATTTCTGGTGGTTGCTCAACGCCGGCTTCATCGGCACCGCGATCATGGCCTCGGCGGTGGCCAACGATGCGGTGAGCGACGGCGTTCATGCGCTCCTCCCCGTCGTGGCTGCCACCTTTCTGGGCGCGGCCGCAACGTCGATCGACGCGCTCGAAAAGCGCGTTCTCGTGATCCGGGCCGTCGTCGACGTGATCGTCCTGGTTGCAGTGGTCTCGTGGATCGGCGTCGCGTTTCATCTGGAAATCTTCGCTCACGCACTCGATCAGGGATGGCGAGCGGAGGGCACGCTCGGCTATGCCAACGTGGCCGGGATCATCCTGACCACAGGCGCACTTTGTGCCGCTGGACTGGCCAGGATCTCTCAGCGTCGCCCCGATGAGATTCGCTGTGCCGTGGTGATCGTCGGCCTGTTGGCCACTCAGTCACGTGGTGCGATCGCGGCGCTTGTCGTAGCTGGTTTTGTGCTGTGGCGAACCTCCCGGCCGACAGCGATGGTTCTGTGGCGCAGCAGCGGCTGGGCGATCGTGACGTTCGCCGGGCTTTTGCCTTCGGTGCACAGCGACGGGGCGCAGCCGGTCGGCGCGGTCGTAGGGCTGTGCGCGGCACTGATGCTGACATTCTTCGCGTCGAGTGACACGACACCGACCACGGTTCGTCGGGTTGTGCTCGGTCTGCCTGTTGCCGCAGGGGCTTTGGTTGTCGCGCTGTCACGTGATCGCATTCTCGATCACGGCAGTGGCCAGGGGCGTACCAGACTGTGGAGCGACGGCTGGAACGAGGCAGGGCAGGCCTGGATCTTCGGCCGAGGACCCCACGAGATCGCCGCCGTCAGCAAGGGGGAAATCACTGTCCTGTTTCTGCACAACGACTTGCTGCAGTTCTTCGCGTATTACGGGTTGGCAGGCCTCTTGGCGGTAGGGCTGATCGTCAACCGGATAGTCAGGGCGTTCGCCAGAACGAAGCTCGCTGAGCAGCCCGAGATGCGAGCTGTTGGTCTTGCGGTGTGCGCAGCAGTGGCGTTGGCCGCGCTCCTCGACTTTCCGCTTCAGATTCCAGTCGTGCCCGCGATTGCAAGTCTGGTGGTCGGTCTCACAACTCAGCCTCCTGCAATCGATGCTGTTCCTTCCCGAAAAGGAGTGTCGTCGTGAAGATCAGGCGTTTGTCCGAGCTACGCCCCGTGAACCTCATCGTCGTGGCCGCGGTGGCAGCGACCTTCTCGGTCGCGCAGATGACAGGAGGAGCGGCGTCGCTTGCGGCACTTTCCCAGTGCGCCGGCGTCAGCTTCGTCGCCGCCATGGGGTCAGGCCAGGCGTACAGCGGACCGACCAATCTCGATCCGTCTCAGGAATTGAAGAGCGCGTACACCGCTTTTCATGACAGACTTGGCGGACGCGTGACGGATACCTTGAGAGTGCTCAACTATCCGGCACTGCCCGTTGATGTCATCGTGGAGAACCTCGACGGAAACCCGCTGGCCAACTTGCAGAAGGTCTTCGGCACGAACCTGCCGAAGTATCTCGCGGGCAAGGATGTGGGCATCCAGCAGCTGTGGAAGACGTTCACAGCTGTCCGAACCGACTGTCCGGACCAGAAGATCGTTCTGGCCGGCTACTCACAGGGTGCCATGGTGGTGCATCAGTTCCTGGAGCAGCTCTCAAGGAAGAACGACAACGCCGGACAGGCTGCCATCCGAGGTGTGATCCTCCTGGCCGATCCCGATCGCGTCCGGTTCTCGACCATCGTCGACTTCGGCGACGCCGACTTCGGGTCGGACGGCATCTGCGTCGAGGCGGCGAATTTCGGCATTTCGTGCACCTCTCCTGACCGCCTGACGGACATTCCGGGCCGGTTCAAGCGATCCACCGTCGGTGTCTGCTTCATCGACGACATCGTGTGCGACACCAGCCGCGTCATCCACGACTACATCGTCAACACACCGGAGGGCCGCAAGCGGCTCGTGAAGGTGGCAGTGGATACTCACGTCTTCTCCTACCGCTCGGCCTACCAGACGAGGCTGACGGGACAGCGCGTGGCACAGATGGTTCTTCCCCGCCCGTAAGCCCTGGCCGGCGCCAGGGCAACATCATCCTCTGGCGCCGGAGCCGTCCACCTCACACGGGGCTCAGCAGAGCGGCGTCGCGGCAGACTCGGATCGCCGGTCCAGATGCAATCGTTCGGTCCCGCAACTGGCGGTCCTGGATACCCGCATGTCTGTGCGGCAGAGTTCCTGGTCGAGAGTCAAGTCCTCTCACCATGGATCGGCAGCTTCTCGAACCGTCCCAGATGGACGGCAAGCTCACATGCAGGGTTGACTCGACCGGCCGTCGGGTGGCTCTCTTGCCGGCTTGTGCATAGCCAGTTCAGTGACCGGAAAACGAAAGGCCAGCCACCACAGGTTCAAAGTTTCGGGCACGGAGCGTGCTTGGATCATCAGGCCGTATGCCTGCGGCTGGTCCGGGATGAGCGCCTTCAACGCCTCCGCCGCACCGGGGTTGTACCACTTCACTGCGCGATCAGCGAGTGCACTCGGTGCGCGAGATGAAGCGGCCCTTGCGTGAAAGCTGCGATAGCACGCAAAGGCCTAGTCGCTCAAAGACGCCAAGTTCGAGCGGACCACACTGCCGCGGTGGCCAAGCGAGCTGGCCACCTCGTGTAGTCCGACGCGGTAGATGAGATGTCCGCTGACGATGGCCCCTGAGCGATGGATGCGGCACCTAAACCCTGGCTCACGACTCTGTGAGTGCGGATCTTGTGGCCGCTCATCATCTATGGCGTGGGCGCCAGCGCGATCTTCACCTACGTCTGGGAACGCGGTCGAACTGTCGACGCGTTATCGCCCTCGACCGTGGCTGCGGTCGCCAAGGCCATCCTCGTCCTGGGCACGATGGCCGCGGCGCCCTCCGTGATCGGCTGTGGCGTGTCCAATGCCGGATGCACTGGATCAGGGACGTCCTCGACCGGCGCGCCGCCGAATCGCTACGCGCCGACGAAGTACTGGCCGAGTTGATCGAGTGTCGAAAGGACAAGAGCGCCTGCCTCGCGGTGCTGGCCGTCTTAGTAACAACGGCCGTCATCAACACAGGCACCGTCCGCCAGGCGTACCTTGCGACCGGCACTCGGCCAGAGCTGTTTCCACCTGAATGGCTGCTGGTGTACGGCGTCCTGTTCACATTGGTCTTGCTCCTTCTGTACGTGCCTGTTTTCGCTACCTGGCGCTCGCGGTGCCTCGAATTCGTCGATGACATCTACCCTCTGCCCGCCGACGCTCGCCCAACTGACGAGTGGGTCAGCGGTCGTACCAGGCTTGTCCAGCTGCTCGGCGCTGACGCCAGCGTCAGCAAGAACCTGACCGCAGCATCCGGGATCCTCGTCCCGCTTGCCATCAGCGTGTTGAGTGTCGTCATACCCGGCTTGAAATGATGTTCAAGGGAGATCGCGAACCCTGGCCGGCGGAACGCTCATTCGAGCAGGCGCGCCGCCAGTTAGCGATCCGGCCTCGCGGTGCGAGCGCCACCCGCACCGCACATCCCTCAGCGATGCTGTCTTCTTCAGCGTGGATCGCCTGGGAGCGGAAGACCCGACACATGCGGAAGGTCCTCGTCCGCCATCAGGTCCGCTGGAGCATGGGGGTGAAGGTTACGAGGTTTGAAGTCGAAGGAGTCAAGGCGGATGCTTAACCCTGACCCGAAATCAAGTTATCCTCCAAAGCTCGTTGACGAAGTTCAAACTTCGTGCGCGCTTCCCGGCCCGCCTGGGCGTATTTCTCTCGCACTCGGTCGACATAGCACTTGGCGGTGTGGACACTTACGCCCATCTGCCTCGCGACAGTCTTCATAGGAAGTCCAGCGGCATAGAGAGTTAGCGCCCGGATCTCCTGGTCACTCAGGTCCGGATGACTGGCCATTCCCTCATCCGCGATCAGCATCTTGGCCAATGTAGGCGTAATGTGACTGGCTCCGGCCGAAGCCGCCTTCACCGCCGCAAGGATCTCCTCAGCGTCAGCGTCTTTGGGCAAGAAGCCCAAGGCTCCGGCACTGACGCTCTGCCGGACGTGCCGCGGGTCCGACAAGGTACTGATCATGACGGTAGCCACCCCTGCCGGCCGCAGCATCGCCAGCTTCACCGCAACGGGGATTCCATCCTGCAAATCAAGATCCAGCAGAACCACGTCCGTCGGGAACTCCGGGTCGGACAGGAGGTCAGCCCACGAACCCACGACGGCGACGACCGTCACGGCCGAGTCGACATCGCGCAGCCAATTATCCAGACTGCGACGCACGATGGAGTCGTTGTCGACGATCGCCAAACGAATCGGTGTCACCTGGCGATCTACTTCCAGCATGCTCAAAGTATCGCACCGATTCAACGCGCTTAGAATCATGTCAACCCGTCCGGTCGAACAATCCTCAAGACGTCCGAGTGCTTACCGTCACTGACGAGGGACGCGGCCCTCCACCAGCAGGACACCCGGACCAACCACTCGCACCTCTCCGCCTAACGCAGCGGCAGCCGCCTGAACGGACAGATCTGCGCTCGCCTCCTGCGCGGATGCTCCTTGCGCTACAACGACTACAGCGACCGGATCAGAATCGGCCACGGTAACCCGGAGAGTTGTCCACTCCGGGAATCTCCGCAGGAGGTCGATCAATGCGGCAACATCGGCTCCACCGCCCTGTCCGAGCCCCGCGAGTGCCCCCACGACTTCCACCGGCACCTCGACCTCGTTCGATCCGATGTGCGCTTGGAGCAACCATCCCCCGGTACTCGATTCGACCAGCTCGCGCCGCAACGCCTCCATGAGCGTTCGCGCTCGTGCCGTCGTCGTCATGTCGAGGGGTAGTGCCGCTCCCTGGCCCACCTCAGAGAGCAAGGGCACGACCTGCGCACGCAACCGGATCAGTCGGCTTTCGCTGTCCGTTCGAATCGCCGCCTCGGCAGACTGCTGCGCCTCCGCCGACAGCCTGCGAATCGCAATCTCCCGACGGACCTCCAACACAGCTGTGTACAACCGCAGGTAGTGCGCTGCGCTGAGCACGGGTATCAGACAGCCCGACACCAGCAGCACCAACGCCACCTTGTCGAGCCGCATGGCACTCGCCGCCAGGCCCAACGTCACCACACCGATTGCCGCGTGTCCGGCCGCAGCCGCGACGACCTCCCACGACGGGCGATACGGCGATATCGCGACAAGCGCGATGGCAACCGCGCCCCAGTTCCACGACGCGGGGCTGTACCACAGCTCTGACGGCAGCTGGGACACAACCGCGACGTCCACCGCATACAGCAGCACCACAGACAACGCCAACACCGGCACCGGCAACGTGCCAGCGTGCCGGGTTCCGGTAGCGACCACCGCGATGAGCACGCAGACCTGCACCAGCCACGCCACCGCCGCCACCCACGGCAAGGAGTACCGGTGCCACTGCGCGATCATCTGAGTCAGCGAGAACACCGCGCTCACCGCTCCGATGGACAGTGCGATCCGACCTGCGTTCGGCACGACCGCAACGCCCGCGAGAATCCGGTCCTTCAATCCGAGGGAAGGCGTGAGTTGGTCGGTCATCAGGTGACTCCGGGCTCAGTCACGGCTGCAGGAAAGCGTGGCACGGTAAGGAACACAGTGGTCCCATCCCCCGGTTTCGAGTACACGGTCGCACTGCCGCTGACGTCCCTCAGCCGGCCGATCACCGACTCAGCGATACCAAGCCGGTCCGATGCGACTGCGCCGAGGTCAAACCCTCGCCCCTCGTCGACGACGGCGCAGTGAAGATCGAGCGCGCCGATTTGCACGCTTACCGTCGCGGCGGTGGCCCCGGAGTGCCGTTCCACGTTCGCCACGCACTCATTCACCGCAGCGATGAGTGCGTCAGCCGCACGCGGCCGCACTTCGTCCATCGCCAGCGCGGATGGAGTGCCGAACACGGTCACAGAGACTCCACGCGCTTCCCAGTGCTGCTGCAGCGCGTGCCACGCGGCTGTCCGGTAGCTGATCACCTTCCCTGGATCCGATCGGGAGTCGTCGACCCGCAACGGCGGATGCTCCGGTGCATCACTAAGTGCGCGGGAGTCCCGGACGCACGCCTCGCGCACCACCTCCGACGGCAACCCGCCTCCCCCGTGCGCCAACACGGTGAGCGTGGACAACACGGTGTCGTGCAACGTCCTGCTGTCCTGCTGCCGCGCGCGCCATCGCGCCTGCGCGACTTCCCGCGCCGTCAGCGATCGCTCGGCCGCCGCCATGAGGTCCTCGGTCAAGCGGGCACCTCTCCGCATCATCACCGCGACGGTCACGCCGAGCGCCGCGGTGAAGATCACGCCGTTCAACGCCACCACCGGATCGAGGGCTTGTCCCTCCCACATCAGAAGGCCCGCCCATCCCGCCCCACCGACCACCAATCCGGCAACGCCCCAGAACGGACCACGAGACAAGGACAGGCCTACCGTCGAGCCACTGACCAGAACGGCGAGAACCAACTGCACGGAGTGCCAGCCCAACTCCGTCCCAGCCGATACGACGGCGGCCACCGCGGCAAGCAGAAGCGCCAGGGAGGCCAGCGTGGCCACCGTCTGCCGCGACCGCCTGCACACGACGTACAGCACCACACCGTGCACGACCGACAACGCGATCGCTGACAGCGACGCCGCTGTCCACGATCCCCACGTGCCCGCGAGCAGAGTCGCAACGGTGGTGATTTCGTAGAGCGCCGCGACTCGAGCCCCCATTGGCTGCAGCGCAAGCCGCCCACCGAGCTCGACGGCCGCCTCGAAGGCAGGCTCGGCAACGGATGTGGTGCGATCGCTGGCCGGCACACCAGGATCATCCACCGACCGCAACGTCCGGTCGATCATCCGGCGTGCCCCCTCTTCAGGGGGCAACGACGTGCAATTCCTCTGGTGACGACCGCATGCACCCCCGTGCCCCCCACACAAGCGGCATGACGAGCCCGAAACAGCGGTGCCACGCTTCGCTCCCTTCCACCCGGAGGAGAAACCCGACGAGGAGACAAACCATGACCAGAGGTCGTTCCAGGCCACGCCGATTCCACATCGCTGCAATCGCTAGCGCGATCACCGCGTTAGCGATCGTCGCGACCGCCCTACCCGCCAACGCCGTCGGCGGCTACCACACCAGCGGCTCAAGTGTCCGCGTCCGAGCCGGAGCCAGCACGGCCACCGCACAGATCAACACCATTCCCACCGCAGGAACCGCGATCGACATCGCCTGCCAGGTCGCCGGCGAGACCGTCACAGCCGCAGGCTGGGGCACCTCTTCGGTCTGGGATCGCCTCAACGGCTACAACGGCTACATCTCCGACCTGTTCGTCCAAGAGACCCCGTACGCGCAGTTCGACCCCCGAATCCCCCGGTGCGACGCACCGCCGCCCCCGCCACCGCTGGCGTACACCACCGCACAGACCGTCAGCATCCGATCCGCCCCGTCGTTCAACGCCTCGTCCCTCGGCCAGATCCCAGCAGGAACAGCCATCAGCATCCAATGCCAGAACTACGGAACCGTGGTAAACGGCAGCGCGATCTGGGACAAGGTCAACGGCGGATTCATCTCGGACTTCTACGTCAACGGCACCCCGTTCAACGCCTTCGACAGCCGACTCCCGCGCTGCGGCCTCAACTACCAACCAGTCGACTGCTCCAAGGTCCTGTTCATCGGGGCACGAGGCTCCGGCGAGCCGCTCGGCCCGGAGAACCTCGGACAGTCGGGAACCGCACCGTCCGCGGTGCAGGAAACCCGGAACCTGCTCGCCGAACGCGGCATCAGGCTCGACACCGAGGGCGTCATCTACCCGGCGTACGACGTCGATCTCCTTCCTGCCAACTGGAGCTACTGGTACTCCGGCGTGCCGCAGGGTAGAGACGAGACGTTGCGGCTGCTCCGCAAACGCACCGACGGCAACGTGTGTGGATGGCAGAACACCAAGGCCGTACTCGTCGGCTACAGCCAGGGAGCGATGGTCGTCGGAGACGCCATCGCGCTGATGACCCCGCAGGAACGCTCAACGATCCTCGGAGTCGTCACCTACGGGAATCCCTACTTCAACCCGAACGCCAACGGCGCGATCGGCGGCAACGGCCAGACAGGCAAGCTCGGCGGGCGAGCCGCCTACCCCGACGGTCTCGACTCCCGCTCTCGCGACTACTGCCGCACGGAGTTCGTCTGCTCGTTGTTCAGCGGTGACATCGAAACGCACAAGCACTACCAGCGACCGAACCTGGAAACGACCTGGGGCGCGGACTTCCTCGCGGCCCAAGCCAGGAACCGGTGACCGCATTGCTTGCGTATCGGCAAGCAGCACGCGCCGCGAATACTGTTCTTTTCGCAAGGTTGCGTTGCTGGAAATTACTCCGGAGTTCGCTCACCTACGTCAGCGATGGAATGCTTCAGCTTCTATCGGCTGATCATCTGCGGTGCGCTTTACCAGGGGCGGCCTTGGTCGAATCAACCTGACCATTCGCGAATGCGAGGCGAGAACATGACGCCGAAGATCGTTGCGTCGAGTTATGTTGCCGAGAACAGGCTTGTCTTGAGATCTTCCGAGAAACAGGCAATGTTGGACCTGGTCAAATCGGTGTCTGCTGATCCTGCTATGGACCCTGAATTGTTTTGCGTTCAGGCGAGTCGGGCTGCGCGAGTGCTCCCCACGCGCATCCACGATGCTCTGCTCAGCTTCGACCGTCGGGGTAGCGCTACGGGCACCTTTTTGATCGAGGGTATGCCGGTAGGGCCTATTCCCGCAACGCCTCCAGACAACACGTTGCACCTCGGTGAGGCCACGCTTCTGTCCAAAGCGCAAGCCATCGTCAACGAGGCGGCCGGACACATGCTGGCATACGAAGCCGAAGGGTTCGGTCGGCTGTTCCAGGACATGGTCCCTGCTCGTTCGGCTGCTCACACCCAGACCAGCCTCGGCTCTTCAGTGGAACTCGAACTGCACACTGAACAGGCCTTCAGCGTGCTGCGCCCGGACTTCATCAGTCTCGCATGCCTGCGAGGTGACCCGAACGCCCAGACCTACACCCTCACTGCCCGCCAGGTCGCCGAAGCGGTCACCACTGCCGAGCTCGAGACACTTCGCCAGAAATGCTGGATGACGGGTGTTGATCTGTCGTTCCGCAGGGGAGGGCAGGCGTTCGACAAGGGTGAGATCCGCGGTCCGCTGTCCATCCTCGAAGGAGCTGAGGATGACCCGTTCATCGTCTTCGACCAGGACCTGATGACGAGCAACCAGTCTGCGGCCACGGCCGCCTTCGACACCGTCATCGACACTTACCGCCGACACAGGCACTGCCATGTGCTGAAACCGGGTGACCTGCTCCTGATCGACAACCACAGGGTAGTGCACGGGAGGTCTCCGTTCCGCCCGCTTTTCGACGGCTCTGACCGCTTCGTCGTTCGCTCTTTTGTGGTCAGAGATCTCTCAAAATCCAGGTTCGCCCGCCCTTGTGACTCGCGGACGATAGCGGCGCGATTTAGTTAGCCCGCGGCATAGAGTTTAATCACCGAACGGCGCGTGCAGGCCGTTGACCCGACGTCTGCACGCGCTGTTTGTGTCTAGTGATCAAATTCACGCTCGGCGGCGAGTGCGAGAGCTCGGCCGGTCGCTTCGTTGCACATGGCGCGAACCGTCGAACGGTCGTCGTCTGACATCCCGTGCAGTATGTTTCGCATCGCGCCTACGCACATCTCAATCGCCTCTCTGTTGTGTTCGCGCAAACTCTCGATAGCGCTGCATAGTGTTTCGATCTTTCGCGCACTGGGAACCCTGGAAAGGCTGATCACGCCTTCTAACAGCAGGGACGGTGTAGTAATGGTCGAAGCGACGAGCAGGTCAAAAACGTCTGCATCGTCCGGGTACACCATTCCCAAGGTGGCCGCGAGCTCTACTCGTCCCGTGGGTGTCAGCTGATCGCCTGCCATGGCGACAAGGGCAGATTCTCTGAAACTTTTCCCCGCGAACCTCGCGACGTCCATGTTCAGCTCCAGTCCGACTTCTCCTGCCACTGCGGCGTTCAGCAAATTCGACAGCGGTTCCCGAAGTTCGGGCCTGACAAGCCTTGGCTCTGCGGTCAGCATCGCGACTGCTTTCCGGGTGGCAGGTCCGACCGGCCACAGGCGCGCTGCGAGAGACGCCATGTCAGACAACGGTGGGTGCTCATCGGTGTCAAAGAGCGGCTCGAACAGGTCGTCCACAGCGCGCTTCACCCACGGCACGCTGCGCCCTACGTCTTCGAGCGTGCCCCGAGCCGCGAGCTGGACATGAGGGTGCGGGTCGTTCCGGGCCAGCTCGGCGAACAGCGCGAAGCCTGAAGGATCGAGTGCGTTGCCGTACCACCAGGAGCAGCCGCCCTCTGCTGCGCGGCGCACCGTTGGATCGGGACTGGCCAGATGCTTTTTCAACTGCACAAGTGCGTCGAGGCGGCCCGTGCAGCCGAAGACTCGGGCAGCGTCGGCAGAGTCGGGTGCCTCACGCACGTTATTCATAAGGACGTCCACAGAGCCTGGCCGGACCTCCCGGAGACAGCTTGCGTCTGACGTAGAGATGGGCAACCCAGCAGCGATGCGGGCCTCCACCGCGGCTACCGCTTCGTCCGGAGCGACCCTGTACAGCGAGTACGAGGCGCTCCGAGTTGGTCACATGGATGAGGCCTCGCACCGGCTACCGGACTGGGTATCGCTGGCCGTGGCCTAGATTCCAGTCGGTTCGGCAGACCGCGTGCCGGCGCTCTCGCTCTTCTCACCCGTCTCAATGGAGGCGTAGCGCCGCCGTTGAAGCTCATCGCGTTCAGCGTCCGGGATCGTCATCGACTCGGAGAGCACGGCGGCGAGCGCGTCCGCTTGAGCGCTGTCGACGTCGGTGTGGAAGCGCCACCGGATGTTCTCGTCGCGTGTGATGAGGTCGATCACCGGGCGTGAATCACTGCTCGGTGTGGTTGGTGCTCGAACGTAGCGCACCTGGTCGATCGGGATGTCCTGGTAGATCTCGGCTTGCTCGAGGAAAGTGTTCGTCCTTGCCAGGATGATGCGGCGATCTGTGACGGCGACCAGTGTCCTGTCCGAGGTCTTGTCCATCGCTGCCGCCAACATCCCCATTGCTCCACCGACGATCGCGGAAATGGGACCGTCGTCGAGCTGCTCGGGGAAGCCGAGGGCACGCAGAGTCTCACCGTCGTCGAAGAGCCACCGCAGAATGCGAAGGTACGGCTCTGAGTCCAGCGACTCGGGTCCGCAGATTACGTCGGGGACCTCAAGCGGAGGGACCGGCGGATGGAGAGAGTCGGCAAGGGGTTCGATCGCCTCCAGAAGCCGGGCGGAAATTTCGCGGGCTGCCTTCACGTCCTTCCGCTTCCCCGACAGCAGCCATGCGTCCGGGTCGCGAAGCTCAGCGGTGATCCGAAGCTCACGAACCAGCGCGTCGACGAGGCTCCTCATCTCGGCGAGGGTCGAGTCGAACTCCGCACGGGTGTCGCGGGCGATGACCTCGGCGTAGTGCGCCTCGGCGACATCTTCACGCCCGGCGGCCCTCGCCCTCGCGGCGCGCAGCGCGTGATACCCCGTCCACGCGTTGAGGGAGGACAGCAGGCCGTAGACGTCGAAGGCGATCACCTCGGCGTTGGTCTGCAGGTACTCGCGGTGGCTGCGTGCGTCGGCCCGATCGATCCGCTTGACGTGGTCGCGGACGTTGCCCTGGTAGAGCTCGAGCTGCTTCCGCAGCAGCGCCCCGCTGCCCGCGACGTCCTCCCACAACGACGTCGGGACCGACTCGATCTCGCGGGCCTGGTCGACCGCGCGATCGACGGCGGCGACGAGCCCCGTCAGCTCGGCCCACTGATCCTTGCGGACGGCGGTGAGGACCTGGTTCGTCAGCGCGAGGTTGGCCCTGACGAGGCCCGAGACCTCGTTCAGCATCATCTGCAACGCGACCATGGCCAGTGCCGGCCCGACCGAGGCCGCCATCGACGCCTTACTCACCGCGGTCACGGGGTAGAAGCGGGCCTGATGCAGGATGCCGCCGGGACCCATCACCGCTCCGAGGTTCCCGCCGTCCTTGACGGCGAGCGTCGCGCCGCTGTTCAGCAGGGCCTGTGCCGTGTCGCCGATCCTATAGAGCCCCTGCACGCTGGCGAACGCGTTGCCAACATTGCCGACCACGGTGGCCGCGTTCCCGATCGAGGCAAGGATCGCTGAGATCTGCTTGCGGTCGGCAGCCGGCACGATCCCAAAGTCGACCAGATCGGGCTTCAGTTCCGGCGGAATCTCACCGGCGACGACAGCCACCCCTGGGAGCACCTCCACCAGTACCGTCGACGTCGTCGAGTCGATGTCTGAGTCGGACGTCGGATCGTCCTCCACAGGCGAGTCGGTGGTATCGCTCCGGCCGTTCTCCTCAGGCTCGGCGATCTCCATCGAGTCCGAAGGGTCCTGCATGCGATCGTCTCCCCACAAGCGCGCAACGGCCGGACCTCGTCGGCGTTGACCGCCGAAGTCTACGGCTCAATGCCCTCTGACAACCCAAATCCAGCGGGCTGAGCAAAAGCGAGTTCATGACACGAGCGGGCGTTCGATTGATCACGACCTCCTGTTCTGCTTGTCAAGCAACGAGTCTGTAGCGGCCGGGGCCGACCCGCTCGAGGTCGGGG
Organism: Lentzea sp. NPDC004789; assembly: GCF_053601075.1. Classification (NCBI taxonomy): domain Bacteria; kingdom Bacillati; phylum Actinomycetota; class Actinomycetes; order Pseudonocardiales; family Pseudonocardiaceae; genus Lentzea; species Lentzea sp. NPDC004789. Next base: position 18,539 of record NZ_JBSGBE010000038.1, read on the forward strand.
TACACAGTCGCATGGTGATCAGGTGCATTGACGCACATACGAGAAGTGACGTGCGTGCGTACGGTGCCCACGGCGTAGCGGCTGCCACGCCGCCTGACCTCATCGATGATCTCGGTCAGCGTGAACGTCCCGTCAGGAGATTGCGCGGCGAGGATCTTCGCCGCCTCCAGGATCTCCTCCCGTGCACCGACACCGACCAACGGCAAGCTCAGCGGCGGGTCGGTCATGGCGAGGCCGGCGTTCCTCGGGGAGCTGATGCTCTGCTCGCTCGGTGTTCCAGCAACTGCGAGGCAGAGGTAGCGGAATGCAGCTTCACGGCCGCGTGAGTCCACCACCGTCGAGTAGTCGCGCCACCGGCATCCATACGTTCCCGTCAGTACGAGCGGTACATCTCGCTTGTGCGTGGTACCTGTGCCGGCGTGCGGTGCCCAGCCCAGCGTTCCGGACAACGTGCGGCCCTCGTGCAGGCGGAAGGCGGCGTCGATCGGATCGAGCTTGCGTCCAGCCCGCCAATAGCTGGAATCGTTGGTCAACGTCACCGCCCAACCGACGTCCGCCCATCCCTCAGTGACCAGCTGTTCCAACCGCACCACGTCCTTGACCACGTCGTGGCGGCCGATGTCCTGTGCCGCCTGATTCGGCAGCTCGTACTGCTCCCCGGCGACCGCTCCGGTGAACCCCGCGACGAGGTACTTCAACTCGACAGCAGTCCTCACCCCGTTGACGCACACGAGCAGATCCAGCCGGACGCCCCTCGTCGGGCGAGTTTCCAACCTGATCTGCGCGCCGGGATTCCTACATCGAAGCTGCCAGGCCAAAGCGTGTTGAAAGTCAGCCTCCGAGTGGAAGATCGGCCTCTGCAGGGCCAGGTCGACCAGTTCCTGGTCCATCTCAACAGTCATGATCACCTCGCCCCCTCGTAGACACCGTGGCGAGCCGCAGCCCGCTGCCACGCCAGCACTGCATGCATCGCGCTGAACGACACCACCGTTATCCCCGGTCTCAGTACCTGCTGATCCCCCAAACGCCAGGCCGATCCGTGCGAACGAAGCACCGAAACCTTTTCTGTCTGTCCCGCGATAGAGCTCTCGACACCGCCGCAAGTCAGGAGATCACATGGGCGTTGAGGCCTTCGGCATCGAGAAGGAGTTCCTCAAGGATCTGCTCACGCAGGTAGACAAGGGCGAGGCGAAGCTCCCTGAATTCCAACGCGGATGGGTCTGGCCGGAACGGAATATCGCAAGCCTCATCGCCTCGATCTCCCTTGGCTACCCCGCCGGCACGGTGATGATGTTGAAGCACGGCGGAGACGTCCGCTTCAAGACCAGAGCCATGGAAGGCGCACCCACCACCACGTCCACTCCCGACCGCCTCATCCTGGATGGGCAGCAGCGCCTGACTTCGCTGTACCAATCGCTCTTCCGCAACGAGCCGGTGGAGACCCACGACAGCCGCAGCAAACCCGTCCGCGGCTGGTTCTACATCGACATGCACAAGGCGCTGCTCGGCGACGCCGAGCGTGAAGAGGCCGTGGTCTTCGTCCCGGAGAGCAAGGTCCGCGTGGACTTCCGCGGCCAAGCCGTGCTCGACCTCTCCAGCCCAGCCCGGGAGTACTCCGAACGGATGTTCCCCTGCGCCGCGGTGTTCAACTCGATGCAGTGGATGATGGGGTTCGTCCAGCACTCCCCGGAACATCAGAGCGACAACCTCCAGCTGTGGAGCCACTTCCACGAGGCCGTCGTCAAGCGGTTCGAGCAGTATCAGCTTCCGGTGATCGAACTGGGCAAGAGCACACCCCGCCAGGCGGTGTGCCAGGTCTTCGAGAAGGTCAACACCGGCGGCGTGACACTGACCGTCTTCGAGCTGCTGACGGCGACGTTCGCAGCGGACGACTTCGACCTCCGGCAAGACTGGGTCGACCGGCAAGCGCAATGGACAGGCGGGAAGTACCCGATCCTCGCCGAGGTCGCCAACACCGACTTCCTCCAGGCGGTGACTCTGCTCGGCACCTACGAACGTCACCGGGCAGCAATCGAATCAGGGCGCGACGAGACCAACGCGCCACGCATCGGCTGCCGGCGAACCGACATGCTCAACCTCACTCTGGCCGAGTACCGCAAGTGGGCGCCCAGCGTCACCGCCGGCCTGAAAACGGCCGCGCAGTTCCTGCACTCCCAGCACATCTTCGACACCCGCTTCCTCCCCTACGGAAGCCAACTCATCCCGCTGTCGGCCGCCTTCGCACTGCTGGGCAACAAGGCCGATACCGTCGGCGCGCGAGAGAAGATTTCCCGCTGGTACTGGTCTGGAGTCTTCGGAGAGCTCTACGGCGGCACGACCGAGACCCGCTTCGCTCGCGACCTTCCCGAGCTCGTCGCGTGGGTGACCGGCCACGGGACCGAGCCCAGGACCGTGCAGGAAGCGCAGTTCTTCTCCAGCCGCCTCTGGACGCTGCGGACCCGCGGCTCCGCGGCGTACAAGGGCCTCTACGCGGTGCTCCTGCAAGACCGCCCCGTCGACTGGGGCACCGGATCCGACATGTCCGACGAGAACTACTTCGACAACGCAGTCGACATCCACCACATCTTCCCCAAAGCCTGGTGCGAGAAGCAGGGCATCCCACCCGCCGACTACAACTCGATCCTCAACAAGACCCCGCTGACCGCCCGCACCAACCGGATCATCGGCGGCCGCGCACCCTCCGCATACCTGCGCGGCCTCGCCAAGAGCGCCGAGACAACACCCGAACAGGTCGACCTCAACGTGCAATCGCACAAGATCTCCCCCGAGGCGTTGCGCGCCGACGACTTCAGGACCGCGATGACCGCCCGCGAGACCGCCTTGCTCGCCCTCATCGGCAGCGCAATGGGCAAAGAGGTCCAGGTCGACACGTAGGCGAGCGGACGAGTGGCATGTCCTTCAGGCAAGCAAAGGTCCTATGTCGTACTCGAGTCGTACGCTGAGTGGCGATGGGTACACGAGGCGTAGAAGGCGCTTACCAAGGCGCGCTCCGGGCGTTCCAGAACCCGATGCTCGCCCTGCTCCACCAGACACACGCACCGTTCGTGGTGACGGTGCTGGCGATGGTGTTCACCGCGGAGCGGCCGAGGGTGGCGGTCGCTGACTCACACGCGGAGATCAACGACGCTCTTGCTCAGCTACGGGCCGCGGGCTACGGCGACGAGGACAACCAGCCGCTGCCTACCGGGAATGCGCGGGACCTGTGCAGGCAGTGGGTGCAGGCGGGGTGGCTGGTGCGGCAGGTGTCCGACGACGACGTCGAGGTGTACCGGCTGTCCGCGTACGGCGTCGGTGCGCTCGAGGTCGCCGGCCGGGTCGGCGGAGTGCGGACCAGGGTGTCGGAGTCCCGGGTCAGGACGCTGCTGGAGGCGATCGAGCGGCTCGCGCAGGACGCCGATCCGGACGTGATGACCCGGATAGCGCGCCTGCATGAGGAGATTCAGCAGCGTCAGAAGGAGCTCACGCGGCTCGAACAGGGTGGCGCCGTCGAGACCGTCGAGGATGAGCAGCTGATTGAGGCGGCCGAGAACGTGCTGCACCTGGCTCGGGAGCTGCCCGCAGACTTCGCCCGCGTGGCGGAGTCGATCAAAGCCATCCAACGCGACGTCGTCGCCGAGTTGCGGCACGACGTGCGGCCAACCGGTGAGGTGCTCCGCGAGTACCTGGCCCGCGGCCAGCGGATCCTGGACGCGACACCAGAAGGCCGTGCGTTCGCGGGAGCGTTGCGTCTGATCGGCGACCCTGCCCAGATCGATGACCTGTGGAGCTACCTACGCACGGTGCTGCGACACCGGTTCACCCATCTGCTGCCCGAACAGCAGCGGCGGGAGCTCACCGAGATCTCGCGACGCATCGAGCAAGGCGTCAAGGAGGTGCTGACCGCGCAGCGGCAGGCATCCCATGTGATCACCACCCAGGTCCGCAACCACGATCCGATGCGGGATCGCCAGGTGGACGAACTGCTGCGGGACGTGATGTCCGGTTTCCACAAGTGGGTTCCACACTCTCGCCGCGGCGAAGCTGTCGAGCCGCTCCGTCGCCTGCCCGTGGCTGACGTCGGGCACCTGCGGCAGCGGATGAGCGACCTGCGGCCACCACAACCGCCTGCGCCGTTGCGGGAATGGGATGAATCCGAGGACACGGCGGACGCGGACACCCGCGCATGGGGTGGCCCCAGGTACGCCGAACTACGCGCGCATTTGGCGGCGTTCGCGGGCGATGCGGAGAGCGTGGACGTCACGGCCGCGTTCCGCGCGGCGAATGAGGACATCCAGCGGCCGGTAGACCTGCTCGGCCTGCTGGAAATCGCCCATGACGCCGGTATGGCCGAGACGGCCGAGGTCGCCGTGGTCGACACGGTCCGACCCGACCAGACCCGGCGTCGGTTCGCCCTCGGCGGCGTGGTGGCGGCGAACCCGGCGAGTGCTGACAGGAACGGTGGCGATGAGTGAACCGGACGGCGCCGACGACGACTGGTCGGCAGGCACGGAGGCCGGGTTCATCGCCCCGGTCTCGATGGAGGACGATCCAGCCGAGCTGTTCGCCGGCGACGCGGGCACCCTGGACGCGGACGTGCGGCGGGTGCTGGTGCAGTTGTTGCGGCGCAAGTTCTTGTTGGCCGAGAAGAACTCGACGCAGTGGCGCACGCTGCTGGAGAACCAGCAGATCATCGAGTCACGGATGCATGATCTGTTCATCCGCCTCGTGGTCGACCACGACCGGGGCGTCGCTTACAAGCAGCAGGTGCGCTCAGCGGAGCTCGACGTGCCGATCCTTCTCAAGGACGACCCCTACAACCGGGCCGAGACCTTGGTGCTCGTGCACTTGCGGACCGTCTTCCAACGCGAACGCGGCACGGGCGAGACGTCCGCGCGGGTGGACATCGAAGAGCTGGAACAGACCGTGCTGACCTACTTCGATCCGAACGACCACAACCTGGCCCGCGGCCAGCAAGAGGTCCGCAAAGCCGTGGAGCGGCTGGTCACCGAAGGTCTGCTCACAGAGGAGTCAGCGGGCCGGTATCGGATCACCCCGATGGTGGAGGTTGTGTTGAGCACCGCAAAGCTCTCCGAGCTGGAGCAGTGGCTGCGCGGACGGAACGAGGCCACGGCATGAGCATGATCGACACCCTGTTCGGTTTGATCCCGGCAGCGTCGCGGGGTCAGCAGTGGGTGGCACGAGACCTGCAATTGGTCAACTGGGGCGGCTACGACGGGTACCACCACCTGCGACTCGCACCGGGAGCGACCCTGCTCAGCGGAGGTTCCGGCTCAGGTAAGTCGACGCTGATGGACTCCTACATCGCGTTGCTCATGCCGCACACGACGCCCTTCAACGGGGCGTCCAACGGCGGAGTGGTCGGCAGACCCCGTGGCAAGGACCAGCGCAACATCCTCTCCTACGCGCGCGGCAAACTCGACGAGTCCCGGACTGACGGCGAGACGAAATTGCGGGTGCTGCGCGGCGACGGCCGCGACACCTGGTCCGCCATCGCAATGACATGGGCCGACCACACCGGCGCCGAATTCACCGCGCTTCGGGCCTGGTACGTGCCATCGTCCGCCCGTGGACTCGACGACGTCGTGGCGGTGCGCGCCACCTGTGACCACGCCTACGAACTGCGGGCGCTGGAAGGCCCGGCAAGCAAGAAGCTCGCTCGCGCCGAGGTCACGACAACCGGCTTGACCTGCTTCGACACCGACCGGGACTTCACCGCGCGTCTCCACACCACGCTGGGCATCGGCGCTGCGGGCGACGGGCACAAGGCGGTCGCGCTGCTGGGTCGCATCCAGGCCGGTCAGCAGATCACCACCGTCGATGCGCTGTACAAGACGATGGTCCTCGAGGAGCCGTCCACGCTGGCCACCGCGGACGCGGTGGTGCAGCAGTTCGACGAGCTGTCCGGCACCAGGAAGAGAATGATCACCGCCCGCCAGCAGGTGAAGGCGTTGACCCCGATCCGCGAACACCGGCACACCATCGACGAAGCGGTGGACCGGCTACGCCTGATCGACGAGGTCGGATCGTTCACAGACACGTCGTCCCCTGCCGCTTTGTGGCGTCATGAACGCCGGCTCGATCTGCTGCGCGCGGCCGAAACAGACCTTTCCCAGCGGCACCGCCGCGCGAAAGACGAACTGTCAGAGACCATCGCCTTGGTCAAGGCAACCGAAGTAAGGCGCGACGGGGTGGCTGACACGCTTCGTGCCTCCGGTGGTGACCGCCTCGACACCGCACTCCGGGAGATCCGCGGCGTGGAGCAGCGGCTGGGCGATGTCCAACGCTCGCGGGAGCGGCTGGATCGGGCGCTCGCCACCATCGGCGCGACCGTGTCGACCGGGGAGGACTTCGCCGCACTGGTCGAGACGGCGCACCAGTCGCTGGCAGACACCGACGCCAGAAGGACCGCCCAGATCCAGTTCGCCGAGGCAATGACGGAGAAGAAAGAAGCCGAACGCGAGTTGGCCGGGTGGCGCGCCGAGCACATGGCGGTGAAGAACCGGCGGGGCAACATCCCGACCGAGCTGCACGCGGCTCGCGCGACGTTGGCGGAGGCCGCCGGACTCAGCCCGGACGATATGCCGTTCGTCGGGGAGCTGATCGAGGTACGGACGGAGTTCGAGCCGTGGCGCGAGGCGTTCAACCTGGCGCTCGGCGGATTCGCCACGCGGATGCTGATCGACATCGGCCGGTTGAGCTCGTTCCGCGAGGCGATCAACGCGGTGCCGACCGCCCGGCGGATCCAGTTCGAGGGCGTGCCCACCGGCCTGCGCGACGAAATCGGGGTGGACCGCAAGACACTCCCCGGTCGGCTCGACTACCGGCCGTCGCCGTTCACCGCCTGGCTCAAGAGCGAACTCGCCCGCCGGTTCGACTACGTCTGCGTCGAAATCCCCAAGTTGCTGGCGCAGCACCCCAAGGCGCTCACGATCACCGGCCAGACGTCGGAAGGCGGTCGAGGCGCACACGGCGGTCACGGCCGACCCAACCTGCTCGGTTTCACCAACAACAGGCTGCTTGCCGACCTCGAGAACCGAATCGGCCTTGCACGCAAACGCCTTGACGATGCTGTCGGTGCTGCAACGAGGGCAGAGGAGAACCTCAACTCGTTCGAAACCAGGCGCACGGCCTACCAGGCCCTGACCGAGTTGTCCTGGGACCAGGTCGACATCAAGTCCGTTCAGGCGGAACGAGACCGCTGGAACCGCGTTATCGAGGAGGTCCGCGCAGGCAACCCGAGAATCGATGAGCTGCAGCGCCAGGTGGACGAGCTCAAGGAACGGGCCAGGGAACTGACCGAACGCGTCGGCCAGCAGAAAGAAAGCGTGAAGGCACTCAGTGAGTCCTGGGAGACGACCGTCGACGAGGTGGACCGCGCCCAGCTCGCGCTCGACACTGCCGCAGAGACAGGCACTGATGTCGGTGCGGCGCACCGCGCGTACCTGGAAGCGCTGTCCTCCAGCGATCTGGACGATACCGTCCCGGCTGGGATGCTCGCGGAGTTCGACGCGGCGGTGAAGCGGGCCACCGAGCGGCTGCGCGCCGACCGGCAGTCCGCAGTGGAGGCGATCGGCCGGTCGAAGAAGGCTCTGCTCGACACGTTCTCGACGTTCCTCGAGCGCTGGCCGAACCCGAACCTCGGTATCGATGCGGACGCCTCGTACCGCGACTTCGACCGACTGCTCACCGATCTGGAGACCAACGGCCTGCACGAGCTGGAAGACGAGTGGCGCGACAGCTTGCTCAAACTGTCCGGCAACGACCTGACCGGACTGGACAGCGAGCTCGCTGCCGCCGTCCGGGAGATCCGCGACCGGATCGACCCGGTCAACCGCATCCTCGCCGAACTGCCGTTCTCCGACGACAACCACCGGCTGCGGATCGACCCACAGGAGAGCCACTCAGCGGTGCGAGCCCGGTTCCGCAAGGAGCTACGCGAAGTCCGCGCTTTCATCGACCAGGCGGCAACGGACGATGACAGGGAACGCGCCTATCACCGAATGGCCAAGGTGATCGACCGCATCCGACGCACCGCGCCTGATTTCGCCGACCTCGTCGACGTGCGCAACCATGTTCGGATCAGCGCCGAGAAACGCGATCTCGATGGTCACCACGTCGCCGTGTACGACCACATCGGCGAGAAGTCCGGCGGTGAGTCGCAGGAGCTGGTCGCGTTCATCGTCGGAGCTGCGTTGCGGTACCAGCTGGGCGACGCGGGCGCCGACCGCCCCCGCTACGCGCCCGTGTTCCTCGACGAGGCGCTGATTAAGGCGGACGCACACTTCACCGGCCGTGCCATCGGCGCGTGGCGCGGCCTCGGTTTCCAGCTCGTCATCGGCGCGCCCAACGACAAGCACAGCGCAATCGAACCGCACGTGGACGCGGAGTACCTGATCCTCAAAAACTCCCAGGGCCGATCCTGGGCAAAACCCCTGGTCGGTGTTCCCGACGCATGAGCGCACTCGTCACGCCGAAAGACGCCATAGCGACTGTTCGCCGCAAGGTCGACCAGAAGTGGGCAGAGGCCGTGTGCGCGGAACTCAGTGTCGGCGAACAGGTCGTGTTCTCAGTTCCGATCCGACCCGGCGTGTCGACCGGCAAGGCCGTCGAGCGGCTCGGACACGCTGCCTGGCACGAGTGGCACATGCAGTGGCGTGAGTTCGCCAGCCAGCTCCCCACTGGAGTGGAACTCGTTCGCAAGGCGGTGACCATCCGCAGAGTCGCCGGAGATTTTCCCGCCACGCTCATCACTGATCTGGAAGGCGCCGTCGCCCTCATAGCCAGCGACCGTGCTGGCGCAGAACCTCCAGCCGTGGCCATCGACCGCGCCCGTGCGCTCGCGTCGACACTGCGGTCCACCGGCGCGGTCCTCACCCCGGCCACGCTCCGGGCCGTCTACCGTCTTCAGCCCGTTGACGTGGAGGTGCTGCTCAGTGCCGTGACCTGGCTACGTCAGCACCCCGACGCCGGCACATGGACCCTGCGGCAACTCCCGGTGCCCGGAATGCACACCAAGTGGTTGGACACCCACGGCACGCTGCTGCGCGACGTCGCCGGACGCGATGTCCGAGAGGAAGTCCGGCCCCGGCTGACCGTTGTGCACCTGACCTATGTCGATCCTGAGCACATTGCGTCGGGCCGTCGCAGACACGACGCCTGGACCACCGGCGATGTTCACGACATCGCCTATCAGCCGCGCGTCGTCCTCGTCGTCGAGAACCGCGACTCCCGCCTCTGGTTCCCAGCAGTCAGAAACACAATCGTGGTCGAGGGCGGTGGCAAGGCCGCAGCCGCGCTCCTCGCGAACATCCCCTGGATCCGTGCCGCGGACCACGTCGTCTACTGGGGCGACATCGACGCGGACGGGTACACGATCCTCGACCAGTTCCGCGCCGCGCTGGCCGAACCGGCGCCAGACGGCGCACCGGCGAGACCCGTCGCCTCCATTCTCATGGATGCCACGGACCTGCACCAGTACGCCCAGCACGGTGTCAACCACGACAAGTCAGGCCGCCCCATCAAGCCGTCAGCGACGACCCTGCCGCGCCTGACCGAAGCCGAGACCACCGCGTACAACATCATCGCAACCGCAGGTACCACCCCGTTCCGAAGGATCGAGCAGGAAGCCATCCCACTCGCCCACGCCGCAACCCGTCTCCGACTGATCTTTCAAGGTCAGGATTGATGGCTACCCCGGAAGGTACGAACTGGACTCCGCCGTGCCAGCTGATCCGCAGGGTGTCGCGGTTCAGCGACTGCGGCTCACGACTGGACTGAGCGACGAGGCCACCCGCCCAGGCAAATCGATTCATTTGGATCGGCATATGTTGACTCTGTTAACACATTAGACGACTGCTGAACTGCGACCGACGTGTACGATCGTCTCGTGAACACGGACTTCGCAGATCAACCCGGACCGCTGGTGACGGCGGCCGAGATCGCGAAGCTGGCCAATGTCACGCGGGCCGCGGTGTCCAACTGGCGCAAGCGGTATCCGGATTTCCCTGCTCCTGCCAGCGGGGTCGGCCGTACCGCCCGATTCGCGTTGGCAGACGTGGAAGCGTGGCTGAACAGCCAGGGGAAGACAGACGACAGCCCTTCACCCGAAGTTCCCCTCTGGCAGGCCCTGCGCGCCCAGTACGGCGACGACCTCGTCGAAGCCGTGGCCGACGTCGCAGACGAGCTTGCGACGGGAAACTCAAGCAGCCTTGGATCGGCCTCCCGCGCGAAGGTGCACGAGATGGCGCGGGACAGTTCACCGAACGAGGTCGTCGACGCGCTGCTGGCAAGGGTGCTCGCGTCTCCCAGCCGAGCCGGCGCCGAGCCCATGTCCACACCGCACTTGACAGGTGCTGTGCTCCGGTTCGCCGGTCCAGTGAGAGGAAAGGTGTTCGACCCGGCCTGCGGTGTCGGGTCGTTGCTACTCGCGTGCCGCGAGTCTCATGAGGTGGCGCTGTTCGGACAGGAGTTGGATCCGAACGCGGCGCGCCTCGCCGCATCCCGTGCGACTCTCAGCGGCGGACCTCAAGTCACGATCAAAGTCGGAGATTCACTTCGCGATGATCAGTGGCCGGACCTTCGCGCGGATCTCGTTGTATGCGAGACACCGGTGAACGCCAGCGACTGGGGACGTGACGAACTCCTGCTGGACAGGCGCTGGGAGTTCGGTGTGCCGACCCGCGCGGAAAGCGAGCTGGCTTGGCTCCAGCACTGTTATGCCCACGTGGCGCCGGGTGGCCGGGCGGTCGTCGTCATGCCGGCTTCAACCGCCTATCGCAAGGCCGGGCGACGAATCCGGGCCGAACTCGTCCGCCGCGGTGTGCTCACCCAGGTCGTCGCTCTGCCGGGCGGCATGGTCGCCTCCCATCAACAGCCGGTGCAGCTCTGGTCGCTGACGCGCCCGGTCGATGGGGAACCAGTCGGCAGCCATGTCCGCATGATCGATCTGAGTGACCACGCACCAGACGACACCCTCGAACCGGACACGGCGCACGCGGTTGACGTGCCCGCCATCGACCTGCTTGACGAGGAGGTCGATCTGACTCCAGGCAGGTACGTGGTGGCGGCCCGGATCGACCACTTCGCCGACTACGAAGCGGCTCGCGCAGCGGTGGCCTCCCGGCTGGCGGAACTGGAAACGCTACTGCCCGCAATCACGGCAGGTCCTGGTTCGCTGGACAGTGCAGCGGTCAAGATCGCTGATCTGGCCAGGGCCGGGCTCGTCGAGGTCTCTGGCGATGCCGTCACCTCCACCAGCGACAGACTTGACACCGACTACCTGACGGGATTCGTGCGTAGCGCGGCGAACACCAAGCGTGCCACCAGCGGCAGCGGCACGTTCCGCGTGGACGTTCGCGGTGCGCGGATTCCCCAGATGAGCATCGCCGATCAACGAACCTATGGCGCGGCCTTCCGCCGTCTCGACGAGTTCGAGAGATCTGTAGCCGAACTCGCGAGGTGGAGCCGGCGCGCCGCCGAGCTGGCTCGCGACGGCCTGACTCGCGGTGCTCTGCGTCCTGACCCGAACACCGCCGACTAGGTTTCGAGGCACGTTCTCCGCCACCGGCGCTCGACCTGGCTACGAGGACGAGGACGAGGCCGCGAGATGCCTCGCCAACGCTTACACGACGACAGCAGCGAGCCGTCAGTGCCACCCCTGGCGTTCCGCACCTGCGGGTAGGAACGGGCTGGCCGAGCCGCTCCACGTGACCGCGAGGGCCTCCCTTGCCCTCGTGCATGCGACGAAGAGCAGGCACCGTTGCTTGAGCAGGTTGCTCTCGTGCTGTCGCGGATCGACGTCAGGAGGCGTGATCTCCTTCGCGAACGGCAGTGCCCTCTCGGTCACACCGACCACAGCCACGCACCGGAACTCCAGTCCCTTCATCGAGTGCATGGTGGCCAGCCTGACCCCGTCGACATCGGCACCCGGCTGGTCCTTGACCCGCACCGCCGGGATCCCTTCGGCGGTGAGCTCGTCGAACACCTTGTCCAAGGTCAGGTTGAACCGGGCGCACACGGCGACGTCCGCGGCCGGAATCCCCTGGGCGATCAAGTCGCGCACCCACCCGGCGATCGCCGCGACCTCAGCCTGCTCGTTCGGGTACCCAGCCAGCCGGGGCTTCCCGCCATGCAACAGGGACCGGTAGCCGACCAAGCTGTCGCCGCCGTCGCCACTCAGCTCGTCGACCGCAACGTCGGCCATCAGCTTGGTCGACCAGGCAAGGATCTCGGCGGTGCTGCGGTAGTTGATCCGCAGCCTGCTGCTCCGGCCGGCGACCGAGATGCCGACCGCGCGCAGCGAAACCCGGGAGTCGTAGATCCGCTGATGTGGGTCACCGGTGATGAAGAGGTCGTCCGGTCCGGCCTTGACGGAGGCGCGCAGCACTCGCCACTGAGCCGGGTGCAGGTCCTGGGCTTCGTCCACGACCACGTGGTCGTACTGGTGCTCGCCGCCGTGAGGACGTCCGCCGCCTCGGCGCAGATCTGGAGGTGCGTGGTCTTGCCCTCCGAGCGCAACTCGGCCTTGAAAGCCTCGATCGCCGACCAGATCTGACTGCGCTGCGCAGCCCGAAGCGACGAGCCGCGGCCACGACGCTCGACCTTGAGGTACTCGTCGTGGGTTCGCACGTCTTGGGCCAGCACGACGTGCCGGAACTCGCTCGCGAGGAACTGTTCGTTCCAGGGAAGGTTTCGTTGTCTGCAAACGCGCCGCCATATCTGCCGTTCGTCGTTGTCCGAGATGGGAGACAGCACCCGTCCGGCGTGGTCCCGGAGAACTCGGTTCGCGAACGCGTCGACAGTCGTCACGTGCACCCTGGCAAGCTGCTCGTAATCGTCGAGCAGGAACGCCAGGTTTTCGCGCAACGCCCTCGCGAGGGCGTTGGTGTAGGTGGTGAGCAGAATCCGGCGATCCGGAGAACGGGAAAGCAGGTGCTTCACCCGGTGCAACGCGACCACCGTCTTGCCCGTACCGGGGCCACCGGTCACCTGCGCGGAGCCGTTGTAGGAGATGCGGTAGGCCACCCGTCGCTGTGACGGGTGGAGGAACACCCGCCAGGCCGCGAACGGCTTGTCCAGGATCTCGGCGAGTTCGTCGGGGCTCGTCACCAACGTGATGCGGGTGCGCGTGTTGGTGATCGCCATGGCCAGGCTGTCGTCCACTTCGGACGGTTGATCGGCAGGCCGGCGCTCGGTTACGACATCGCGGTAGACCTCCTCGGGCGAGAACCCTTCTGCGAGGTACTGCAACACCTCGAACTGGTCCTCCGGCAGGAGGCTGCCGAACGCCTCCAGCTGCGCCCGGTCGCTGATCGCGCGCGCCGCCCGGAGCACCTGGTCATCGATGCCGAGATCCCGCAGCACTGTGTCGGAATGCTTCTCGAACAGCAACACTGGCGCGTTCGCGGCCGCTTGCTCCAAGGGAGGCGTCAACTGCTCGATCGCTACGACATTGCGGACTTCGAGCGCCCGCGTGGCCGTGTTCACCGTGTAGAGCCGTTTCGCAGCCCAGGTGTACGCGTCGTCGTGCGGCACGACGTTGAGCAACAGGAAGATGTCACTCCCGTCGTCTGGTGCGAGCACGACACCGCGCCAGAAGTCGGTGATCCGGATGGTGCGCATCCGCGGATCACGAGCCTTGTCAACAGACTCGAGGTGCAACCCTTTGTCCGCGTACAGCTCGGCGATCGAGAGCTGCTGGAACTTGGACATGGCCTTGCGCACCCCAGCCCTGACCTGCTTCTCCAGCTGGTCATAGGTTTCCCAGAAGCTGTTGGCGAACGCGAGTTGCGGCATCGTCGGCTACCCCGTTGGCTGCTCGTCTCGGGCGGGATGACGTGGACCGTGCCCCGGCGGCGGGGTGAGGGTGGAGGTGTAGTTCTCACCGTCCACGAGCGGGTTGGTGAGGCTGACGCCGGCCGCGGCCATGCGGTCGTACTCGGCGAGGATCAGCTCCTTGGTGCGGTAGGTGCCGTACTTGGCCTCGTCCTTGCGCTTGACGATCGGGAAGGTGTCGAGGATGTAGTCGACATCGCCGCGCTCGATCCCGTAAAGGTGGAAGAACAGCGCGTCCAGTTCGGCGCGGATTACAGCGCGCCGACCGTCATCCCACTTAAATGGACGACTATAACCCTTATCCAGATCCTTCGCAAAGGAAGCCATTTCCTCGCCCGTATAGGCAAGTTCCGCAATTCGCGCGGAAATCCACGAAGAATGCTCCAGCAACACGTCCTTGTCGAGCATTGGAAGCTGGCACCAGATAAATATATTCATCGTCGTGCCACCAATCTTCTGCCTGGCAGAAAAGTCGTAGACAAACGATGACTGACACGATATCAGCGACCCAGCGAGCAAGGCCGAGAAATTTCCAAGCATGAGAGGAGACTTATTTCCGGTTGCTCCCTCGGGAAACAAGAAGGAAATCACAGTCCGCTCATCCGTTGCCCGGCAGATGTCACGCCAGCCCATCAGCCAGCCATGAGTCCAGCCCCTTGCAGCGAGACGGCTAGACACCCCTGGATCCAGGATCTCGCGGCCGTTTTTGTCCACCTTGCCGGTCGGCACATCCTGCTCGGAAGCCCAATATCGAGGCAGAACGACTACATCCAGGTTCTGCTTCTCAGAGAGATCAAGGTCGCGCGTCGACTCGTCGTCCGAGTATGTAGCCCAACGGTGATCGTAGTGATGGAGCATCTTCGCCTCATACAGAGGAAGCATGCGCTGCTCACCTTTTACGAAGACGTTGCCGACAAGTCTCCAGCCTTCTCGCTCCAACTCTGTACGAGTACGGAAGAAACGCGCGTCATGAGACATATCGAACATTCTCAGGAACGATACTCCCCAGGAATTACTACCGCCTTCACCTCGCTCGTCCGGTTCCTTTACGAGGATAGGAACACGACGATAGATCCCCATGGTAATTTCAGCGTCGCGACGTGACCGGAAGATCGGGCAGGTGCCTGTGTTGGGGTTGAGCAGGGTGATCTCTTCCGGTGACAGGGCGAACGCCTTCCCTGCCTCGTCCAGCTCGGCCGGGTCGTGGAGGAAGAACGCGAACTCGGCTGCCGGTTCACGAAGCGCCTGCCCAGCCATCGAGATGATGCAGAACTTGAATGAGCGATGGACGTCCGGGAAGAGCGGCCCAGCGTTCTCGAAGTCGTACAGCGCCGTGAGTGAGCCGCGCAGCACCAGGTCCTTGAAGAAGTACTGGGTCCTGGCGTCGGTGGCGATCCCGGTCGGCACGATCACGCCTGCGCGACCGCGGTCGCCGGTCAGGATGCGGGCGGTCTCCGAGAACACCGCGTAGGTGTTGAGGTTCCCCTTGCCCGTCAAGGGAACTCGGCCCGACCGTCGCAGGAAGTGACTCTCGGCGTAGACAGCGCGTTTCGCGTCGGCGTAGGCATTGAACAACGGCAGCGTGTCCGGGTCGTCCCGTAGCGCCGCAATCATCTTCTTCCGGGCGTCCGCCTTGCCCACAGCGGCGATGTCAGGCGAGCGCTGGGCAAAGAACTCTTGCTCTTTGAGTTCAACGCTGTCCCATGGCGGGTTGCCGAGAACACAGCTAAACCCGCCGCGCCACCCAGTCCCCGCCAGGTCTGCGCCCGCGTCAGCGGCGAAGATCTCCGGGAACTCGAGGTGCCAGTGGAAGAACCGATACTGATCACGCAACCGGACGATCTCGTCGTGGGTCGCCTGCGACACACCGTCCCCGGAAGAGTCCTCCAGTGCCCGAAAGATCTTCTCGGTCACGGCTCGGGGACGGTCCCCGGTCTTGACCCACATGAACGCTGCGCACCAGGCGTCGGCAAGGTGCAGGGCCTCCACGTATTCCGGCGTTTCCGTCCAGGACGCGTAAGCCTCGGCCTTCTGCCGCACCTCGTGGAGCTTGCCGGAGGACTTCCCCGTGATCCGCCGGACGGTGGCGGCGAATGCGGCGTTGGTGACCTTCACCGGAGCGTCCTCGATGTCGAAGAGGGTGAAATCACCCTCTCGCTCCTCGACGTTGATCTTCTCGAGAGCCTTGGCGAACTTCTTGTCGTCGCCTTCGGTCGCGATGAACGCGCTGTCCGGGATGCCTCTCCGCAGCAAAGCGGGCGTGGTGCCCAGCAAGGCGTTGCCACACTTGATGTGGGCGTCGAGGAAGTCCAGCGGCTTCCCGGGTACGAGGGCTTCCAGCCACAGCGACACCTTCGCGAGCTCCACCGCCATCGGGTTGAGGTCGACGCCGTAGACACAGCGCGCGATGACCTCGTGCAGCGCCTCCCGTACTGCTTCCGTGACGGGCTCGGGATTACGTTCGCGCACTGCGGCTACACGCTTGGCGATCCGGCGAGCTGATGCGACCAGGAAATGCCCTGAGCCGCAGGCAGGATCGCACACCGTCAGCGACAGCAGCTCACTCACGATCGAGTCGGTGGGATCGGCCTGGCCGGCGGCTGAAGCTACTTGCTCACCGCGCTTCACGGCGTCGTCGATGACCGGGTCCAGAGTGGTGTCCAACAAGCATTCGATCAGCGACGACGGCGTGTAGTAGGAGCCGGTCGTCTTGCGGCTGTTGCCCGCGATCTCCACCAGCTCGAAGCTGCGGTCCACCGCGCTGTGCCGCGGGACGAGCTCCAGCAGCGACTCGTAGATGGACCCCAGTTCCTCGGCGTCCAGGTGCCGGTAGTCCACCGCCCTGACCCGCCGTGAGCCGATGTCGCGCACCTGCGCGAGGTGCCTGACCGCAGCCAAGAGGTACTCGTTCGAGCACGCGAGGCCGTTGAGTACCTCGTCGGCCGGAGACGGATCGAAGATGCCGCCCAGACCCGGCAGTCCCAGTTCGGGGCGACCGTTCTCGTCACCGAGAGCAGACAGGACGATGCACAGCGCCTGGTAGAGGTCGTCGTGGCTGGTACCGCGACGCCTTCGCGCGTGAGCACGCAGTCTCGCCGTCGAGAAGTAGGCGGCGTACCGGTCCTTGGCCTGCTCTGTGGCGTCCGGCGCGTGCAGGACACCTCGGTCCTCGGCCACGAAGACGAACAGCAGGCGGTACACCAGCCGCAGCAGTCCGTTGTGGAGCGTGGTGACGTCGAGGTTCGCACGCAGGTCCGAGTTGGCCGGGTGACGGAGGAAGCCAGTACCCAGCGTCGTGATCGCCTGCTGAACGCCGTCCCGGAGCTGGTCGAGCGCGCGGGTGCCCGACGTGATCGCGTCGAGACGCCACTTCTCCAGCCAGCACGCCGCGGCTGGAGATCCCTCTGGCACGGCGAAGCGGGAAACGTGCAGCAGCCGGTACAACAGCACGAACTCGCTGAACAGCTCACCGTCGAAGATCGCCTCCAGGTCGAACTCGACGTACGACGCCGTGGCCAGCGCACTCGAGTCACGCAGCAGCCGCAGTTGCCTGCCGTTGGTGAGAACGCCCCAAAGATGCGCGTCGGTGCGGTTCAGGCACTCCTGGACCAGAGACTGCGGCGGCACCGTGCCTGGGCCACCCGGCCTCTTGTCCAATTTGGACTGCCAGGGCGCGAGGTGGATCGGGATGTGATTCCAGCGGTGGCTGATCGCGAAGCTCTTGTCATCACCGTCGGCGATGATGCCGGAGGCACCGATGGTTGTCAGTTCACCGAAGCCGAGTTCAGCGAACAGCGGCAACAACCACTCCGTGACCGCCCGGCCGGTCGGATCAGCCGGCGTGTCCTGTTCCGGGGCGACGGGCAGGTGCTCACGCAGCTCCGTCCAGGCGGCCCTGAGGTAGTCCCAATGGCGCTCGGCCTCGTCGCGCACCGACCGCGAGCCGAACACGCGGTAGTCAGCAGGCGTGCAACCCCTGACGTCCTTGCCCTCAGCGATGCGCAGGAGCATGTCCGCGGGCAGCAGTCCGCCGATTGTGTCGACGGCGGGGAAGACCTGGTTGCGGGTTACAGCGGACATCAGGCAGCACCTCCAGCGACCGGCAGGTAGATGTAGGCACCGAGGACGTCGGCAGGCTTCTGCGCCGTCACGTGCACACCGCGGACGATCTCACCGGACGCGCTGCGGACCCGGCGGTGCGACGCGAGTAGTTCGGCGGCGAGTTCGTCACCGAAAGACGTCAAGTGCTCGGCGGTCTCCGGCAGTCCGTCGAGCACCCTGGCCATGGTGCGACGACCGAACGCCGGATCGGTGTTCTCGTCAGCCGTCAGTTCGAGCAGCGCCTGGGCTTGGTCCGCGGTGAGCCACCGGGCGTTCGCCGGCGCGCCTTCGAAGGCGAGCAGCCGGGCGTCTTCCGCCACCAGTTGCCGCTCTCCTGCACGGGACGGCAGCGTGAGGTGGAACCGATACCTAACGATCAGGAGGGTCGTCCTGGTCTGGACGCCCTTCGTCCGGATCACCCCGCAGCGGCGAGCCGGCCTCGGGCCGGAGACCTTCTCGTCGAACGCGGAGTTGAGGACGTATCCGGCCAGCGCGCCCACCACCGGATCGGTGCGCACGAGAGCCGCCTCACCGCGGGCCACCGCGGCGCTGGTGCGGAACGCGACCGGCTTGTCCAGGTCACCTCCGACGACCGGTGCGAGCGCGTCCCTCAGTCCAGCCGGAGTGCCGGACACGTCAGCGGTGAAGCCGTCGCCATCTGGGCGGAGCACGGCGTCGAGCGAACCGAGCGCCTGCCGGGCGAACCCGCGGACTTCGCTCGCGCGCCCCAGTGCGTCCCGTACGGCCGCTACCTCTCTCGCGACCTCCTCCGGCCTGATCGTCCGTTGGGCGAACCGGGACCGCGAGGCTTTCTCCCGCTCGGCCGCAGACTGCCACTCCGCCTCGATAGCGGCAGCACGTTCGCGTATGGTCTCAACCTCGAACAGGGTTGCTTGTTCCGGACGCCGATCCCGCAACAACAACCACTCCACGACCGCGTCGGTCACGCCGGACGACATCTCGTCGGGCACAGAAACCGAGATGCCCAGGTCTTTCCTGATCTGCCGGTGCTTCTTGATCAGAACTTCCAGCACCTTGCCGTCGATGCCGTTGTCACTGCCGTACAACGTGATTACCCGGACGACGTCGGTCTTCTGGCCGAAGCGGTCGACACGGCCCTCCCGCTGGTCGTGCCGGGTCGGGTTCCACGCCAGGTCGTAGTGGACGACGGCGTCGAAGTGGTGCTGGAGGTTCACGCCTTCGGAGAGGCAGTCGGTCGCCACCAGAACTCGCCGCGCGCCAGGCCCTCGCGATTGGTCTGCAAGTTCCTCGATCCGTTGGATCCGCTGCTGAGGGGACAGCGTTCCGGTCACCGCCCGGACAAACGTCTTCTTGCCCAGCGCCTCCGCCAGGTGCTCGGCCACGTACTCGGCGGTCGGGATGTAGCGGCAGAAGACGATCGGGTTGTACCCCTTGCTGAGCAACGCCTTCAGATGCTTGATCAACGCAGCGAGCTTCAGGTCCTCTGCAGGGCCTTCGAGAGCAGCCGCTCGGTCGGCGAGCTCTGCCAGCCGTGCTCCCGGCTCGTCCAGCTCCGCACCGGGAGCGACATCAAGCCCTTCCAGCGCGTCGCTGTCTGCGGAGTCCCTGGTGAGAGGTGCACCGAGCAGGTCGGCCTCCTCCACCGTCGAAGCCGCAGCCGCCGCCGAGCGAGTCCGCAACGTCTGTGCCGCGGCACGCGGTGACGAGACCAGGGATCGCAGCAGGGCGATCGCGGACCACCAGGCGATACGGGCCTCCCGCTTGCCACGATCACCTGCAGCACTGACCCGTTCTCCTGCGTAGGCGATGGCGTCCTCGAGCAACGCGCGGTAGGCCGGGGACAGCTGGTAGGTCTCGTCCTTGAACTCCCGGTCCGCCGGGAACACGGTGTCCTCACGCAGGCTGTCGTCGGCGAGTCCGTCCTTTGTGGAGAGGAACTGCCGCACGTCGGCCCGCTTGCGCTGGACGAAGTGGCCGGCCAGCAGGCGCCTGCCCGCGTCGGTGTCGAGTTCTGCGGTGGCGAGATCAGGCTTGACCAGACCGAGGAGGGCGCGGAATGCGCTCTCCTTGCCGCTGTGTGGCGTGGCGGTCACCAGAAGGAGATGCCGATCGGGGTTGGCCGCGATTCGCTGGAGGAGCCCGTAGCGCAGCTGGCTCTGCGTCGAGGACGTCTCGTCCGCGGTGACACAGGTGTGCGCCTCGTCGACGATCACGAGGTCGGGACAGTGCTTGACGAAGTCGTCGCGGTGACGGGTCGACTTGATGAAGTCGGTGGAGACCACCACGTTCGGATGACGGTCGAACAGCGACTGCCCGAGGTCGAGCTTGCGCTCCAGTTTGGACACGGTGGAGGCGAGGACGAGCTCGGCGTCGATGCCGAACTTGGTCCGCAGCTCTTCCTGCCACTGCTCGGCCAGAGCGGGTGAGCACAGCACGGCGAGCCGGCGCGCACTGCCTTGGGCGAGCAGCTCGCTCGCGATCAAACCGGCCTCGACGGTCTTGCCGATCCCGACGTCGTCGGAGATCAGCATGCGCACGGTCTTCTGCCGCAGGGCCATCATCAGAGGTACGAGCTGGTATGCGCGTGGTTCGACCGCGATTCCGGCGAGCGATCGGAAAGGCCCTGCGCCTGATCGGAAGCCTATTCGCAGGGCGGAGCGCAGCATCCCCGCAGCAAGGTCGTCACCCAGATCGTCGGGAGAGGGCGGGGGAAACTCCGCCGACCGGACCTCCTCGAAAGCCGGGAAGACGGCGGCCACGTCGTCGTCCGAGCCGCCGAGCGGCCGCAGGACCAACATGTCATCGGCGCTTTCGGGCAGTACCACCCAGTCGCGGCCGCGCGCGGAAACCAGCGAGCCTGCGGTGTAAGTGCTCATCTGTGTGCTGTTCTCTTCCGTCGTCAAACGCCCGCGATGCGGCCGAAGTAGCGTTCGCACTCACTCACGATGGCGGCCCAGTCGCCGTCGTGGGGAAACCTGACCACATCCCAACCCGCATCTTCCAGGCGGTTCTCTGCCTCCGCATCGCGTTGCGCGACCTCGGTGTACTGGTGCACGGGGCCGTCGACGAACACCGCCACGTTCACGCCGGGCAACCGGTAGACGTAGTCAGGCCGTGCGAGCGCCTCGGCGATGAACGGCTGGGCTTCGTCGGGAAGCCTCAGGCCGTGCTCCTTCAGCCAGGTGATCAACCGCTGCTCCAGCCCGGTTTCCGACTGCTGTGACAACCGCTCCAACTGCTCGGTTCGGGACTCACCCCTGCCAGTCGCCTCCGCACGGGCACCGGCAAGTCTCAGGAGCAAAGCGCGCACTGAATGGCGGTCGATCATGCCGTGGCTGCTTTGATTGCCGTAGGTCAGCAAGCACTCGTAGCAGCCTCGCGCACAGAGCCGTTCCGGGTGCGGGCCACCGAGGTCTGTGCCGTCCGGAGCGAAGTGGCAGATCTCCAGCGCCCTGGCTGCCGCCTGCCGAAGTGCATCGGGGTCCGCTTGCAGCAGCCGCAGGACGCCCGCACCACCTTCCGCCGCTTCGGTGAACAGGAACCGTTCGCGCGGCCCCTGATCAGGCGGGAGCAGCTCGCTGGTCAGCTCCGAGTCCTCCAGCTCGAACTCGGCCTCGATGCCGCGCTCCAGCGCGTACATCAAGGACAGTGCGACCGGCTCGTCGAGCGGCTCGGCGAGTTTGAAGACCAGCACGTTCCGGCGGTCCTCCACGTACGGGATGACCCGCTTCCTGTGTCGCTTCTCGTTGCCGTCGCTGTCGATCACCGGTAGCTCGCTGGAGTCCCCGGAGGCTTCACCGGCCTCACGTTCGTTCAGCCAGCGACCGTCCGCGGGGTCGAGCCAGTAACCCGGCGGTTCGTCCTCCCGCGCACGCACCCGGCCGACGTTGGTGATCCGCACCGTTGCCGAGTCCCCGTAGATCACCGTTGCGATCTGGCCGTCTGCATCCGAAACCAGAGCATCCCTCCGCCCAGGACGGGCGCCGTGATCGTGGAAGCGGTACGACGTCACCAGGCGGAAACCGGCCCGGCGCCGCTCCTCCTCATCCGAGGAGATCCGTTCGCGCTTGCGGGTGTACACCGTGTGGAGCTGCAGAAGGCCGGTCGTGTTCTCCCTCAGCGGTTCGTTGCACATCTGGCATCGGCTGGCCGACTCCACGACGTCGTGGTGGTAACCGCAGCCACCACAGCGCTTTGCACTCGTGGTGACCAGGTCACCGCTCGCGTCGGGCGTCAGCTGGATCCGGGTGACCTGGTACCGGCTTCCTTCGTGGTAGATCAGCGCTCCTGGACCGAACTCGCGAATGGCCAGGAAACGCGGCCGCTGGAGGTAGTCACCGTCACCGAAGCGACGTCCTGAGGTGGGCACGTAGGCAGCGAGTGGGAGCCGAGGGAACGAATAGCCCGGCAGGAACCCCTCGCTGGCGAGATAGCGGTAGGGGTTGAAGTCGGACAACACCGACTTGCTGTCGGCGGTGTCGTTCTTGAGCAGGTTGAGCTGCGTCTCCGCCTCGCGTCGCCGGGCACTGGCGATGTCGTGGTCGCGTTTGGACAGTGTGTGGTCGAGCACTCGGCGGTTCTGCTCTGCTTGATCGACCAGAGCGGCCTTGAACAGCTGCCGCCACCGGTCGAACGCCTCGTCAAACCGTTCACCTGCGACACGCACGGTTTCCTCGACCCACTGCGGATGCCACCAGGAAGTCTCGGCGAACTCAGCTCGCATCGCACCGAACACGCGATGCGCCGCCTCGACGGTACGGCGTTGTGCTTGCGGGTCACGGCGTCCCGCATCGATGTCGTCGTGCAGGCGCAGCTCAGGATTGGGAAGGCGGGTGTCCTCGCGGTAGCTGATGTCGATGATGTCGGGAATCGCCCGCCCCAGCTTGAGTCCCGACTCGGCCAACCAGATGGCGTGCACGTGCGAGCGCACCAGGTCCTCGTTCGTCAGGTCCAGTCGAGGCCGGGTGATGATGCCGGAGACCATCCGGTCGGAGCGGCGGAAGTAGTACTGGTCGTGACTGTTGCCGGTGGCGCAGTAGGTGGTGACCAGCGCGGGCTGGCCCGACCGGCCTGCCCGGCCACTGCGCTGCGCGTAGTTGGCAGGAGTCGGCGGAACGTTGCGCAGCATGACGGCGTTCAGCTCGGCGATGTCGACACCGAGTTCCATGGTCGGCGAGCAGTACAGCAGTTTCAGGTCGCCTCTGCGAAACGCCTCTTCGCGCTGCTCGCGCCTTTCCGGATCGACCTGCGCGGTGTGTTCAAGAGCGGCCAGACCGCTGAGCGCACTGCCGGCCTCTCGATACAGATCGCGGAAAAAGGTGTTGACCCTTGGGCCGTCCCCGCTGGCATAGGTGCGGGTCAGCGGGTCGTGCGAACCCGTTTCCCCCGTTCCGGCCTGCCAGATCAGGGTTCTCGCCGCGACACGGTAACCGGTGGCGCTCGACCCCGTACCTCTCCGGAACCGCCCGGAGCGTTGCGGGGCAACGTCGACTCGCTCGACGAGCCCGGCTTCGGCGAGCAGTTCCAGCAGTTGCTCGATCACCTGCGCGGCATCGTCCGTCGACAGGCCCTTGAAATGCTCACGACGCAGGTACTTGCCGAACTTTCCGCGGCCGGACACGAACAGGCTGGACCGGCTCATCCCCGGCCGGGAACTCCCTGGAAAAGCCGTTCCCACCTGCGGCTGGTCGCTCGTCGACAAGATCCAGGGATCAACGAGGCGCTCCTCGCTGGCACGCTGCAGGGAGTCGAAATCATCGCGGAAGTACTGCACGTCGATGGCGAGGTTGCGGCGCAGGTGGTCGAGCAGGGTGCGGAGGATCTCCGCTCGGCGGTCCGGCTCAGCGTCACGGATGCTCGGGTGCGTGCCGGTCCATCGGTCGTTCGAGCCGGCGAGCCACTCGAGGTCCTCGTACTGGATCCGGAGCAGTCCGGTCTGCTCCAGGTTCGGCATCGTGACCCGCCAGCCACGTTGAAGATCGAGATAGAGCCGGAAGGCGATGACGTCCTGCAACGTCTTGGCAGCACGGGTGCGCAACCCAGGGGCGAGGTCGTCAGCCCCCTTCGCGTAGTCAGCCGGGGTGAGGCCGAGCGCACCAGCGACCCGTGACGACAGTTCCTCGTGCCGAACGCCCGCATCCCCTGCGGCCACAACCGCGCGGTACAACGCCCCGCGCAACTGCGTGATCTGCACGAAGTCGTTGAAATGCCCCGCCTGCAGCGACGCGTCCTGACGGTTATCGACGAACGTCAACAGCTTGCGCGCTCGCTTGCTGAGCGATTCCTCCGGGACGGCTTTGAGCGAGCGGACGATAGACGCGGACACCAGGGACGTGGCTGACGACCGTCCCTCCTGGTCCAGGGTGGCCAACTTGGCGAAGTCCTTGCCCCGCGTCTGTTCGTAGCTGACTGAGCAGTGCAGGCAGAACAGGAACGGCGCCGGGATGAACGCGACAGCGAGCCCGGCCGTCACCTCCTTGCCGTACGGATCAACGTTGACGGAAATCGGGAGCCTCGGCCGATACGACTCACGCACGCGCTCGTTGCCGTGGTCATCCGTTTCCAGCCAGGACTCGGGCAGCCGGCGACCGTCGATCGCCTGATCCGTGGTGGTGGGCCAGGGCCGATCCGCGTCGAAGTAGAGGTAGCCGTCGCCCGCACGTCCACCCGTTGCCGAGGTGTCTCGCCTGGGCTCGTAGCGAACCGTGCCGTCTTTGACTGTCCGCCACACGGTCAGGTACTCCTGCCCGCACTCGCGGCAGAATGCCAGCGGCAGCAGGATCTTGCCGTCAGAGCCGGGCAGCACGCGCTGGTAGTCGCGAGTCAGGTGGCGCGATGCCTTGTCTTCAAGCGTGACGTAGACGGTGTCGCCCTTCGACAGGAACTGGTGCAGCCGGAACGCGAACAGCGGACGGTCCGTCACCGGATGCCGGGCCTCCGAGCCCGCCTTGAGGGTCCGCTGGATCGCTTCCTTGCAGACACTCACGCTGAGCCCGCTCGCGTCGGCGAGCTCGCGGGCAGCGTCTTCGATCTTGGCGGGCTTCTGCCGGACCAGTCGACCGGTGGTGTCTGTTCGCAGCCCGAAGCGCGTCTCGATCCAGGAGGCGAGAGGATCGGTCACGAGGTCCGCATACGCGCGTGGCGGTTCGAGTGCTTGAAGCCGTCCGATCGGAACAGCGCCATCGTCACCACTGGTGGCGCGCACAAGCGTCTCGCCGATGACGTTGTCTGGTCGCACTTCGGCGCCGAACAGCATCGTGGCCACGTCGGCGACGACGTTCCGCTGATCGTCGAACGTGTCTTCGCTCGACATGGTGGCGGAGGTGCCGATGCACTGCAGCCCGTCTGCTTCACACGCGTCACGAACCCTGCGGATCAAGAGCGCTACGTCAGCCCCTTGCCGGCCACGGTAGGTGTGCAGCTCGTCGAAAACCAGGAACCGCAGACCTTTCGCCATTCTGATCAGCGATTTCCGGTCGTCCGGTCGGGTGAGCATCAACTCCAGCATGACGTAGTTCGTCAGCAAGATGTCCGGCGGGTTGTCGCGGATCTCCTTGCGGCGCTCGTCGGTTTCCTGGCCTGTGTAGCGGGCGTAGGTGATCGGCTCGTGACCCTTGCCGTAGCCGTCGAGCAGGAACTTGTCGAGCTCCTTGAGCTGGCTGTTGGCCAGGGCGTTCATCGGGTACACGATGATCGCGCGAACCCGCCTGCGTGCGGGTGGTCCCGCCTCAGCCTGCTCCTTGAGCACTCGGTCGACGATCGGGATGATGTAGGAGAGCGACTTGCCGGACCCAGTTCCTGTGGTCAGCACGTAGGAATGGCCCGCATCCGCGATGTCGATCGCTTCGCGTTGGTGACGGTGCAGGGTCAGAGGACGACCGTCGCACACAGTGCCACTCTCAGTCTTGCCAGCCTGGAAGATCCGCGCGCATTCGCTGTGCAGCACGCCATCGCTGACCAGTTCGAGCACCGTTCCACCGGAAGCGAAGAACGGGTTCAACGACACCCACGGGTCCGGCCACTGCGACTTGCTGTCCAGGTCCTGCCGGACGAACTCGGCGATCTCATCGTCGCGAATGATCGTGCCGCCCTCGGTGAAAGCCCGGTAGTCGGCGATCAACTTCTCGTGCACTGCAAAGACGTCCATTCCGGATGTCTTCACCAGCGCACTGGATGCGGACGTCACGTTCACGCGCTCCGCTCCGCGCCTCGCCTCAAGCCAAGCGACGGGGTTCAGGGAATCCCAGCCGGAAACTCCCTCATCGCCCACCGCGAGTGGCAACAACGCCTCCCGAACCGCGACAGCGTCGGATGGGCGGCTCGCAGGACTCTTCGCCAACAGCTTCTCGATCAGCAGCGCCAGCGCTTCCGGCGTGTCCGAGCGCATGAGCTTGATCGACGGCGGTTGCTGCTTCAGATGCTTCTGACCGAGCCCGTGCGCGGATTCGCTGTGAAACGGTGGAACACCGCTCAACAGCTCGAACAAAACGCAACCCAGCGCGTACAGGTCGGCCGCCTGGGTGACGGAGGCGGCCTCGAACTGCTCAGGTGCCATGTACCTAGCCGTACCGACCGTGACACCGCTGCTGGTCAGCTTCCCGTCTTCGGCATCATCAACGATCCGCCCCATGCCGAAGTCGAGGACCTTCACACCGCCGCCCTGGACGAGCATGACGTTGGCCGGCTTCAGATCACGGTGAACGACATTCACCGCGTGCGCTGCGGAGAGACCATCGGCAATCTGCGCGCCGATCGCCGCAACCCAGGAGACAGGCAGCTGCGGATGCTCGTCCACGAGATCGCGAAGCGTGCGGCCGTCCAACAGCTCCATCGCCAGATAAGGAAGCTGGTCGACACCACCAGCCACCAAGCGCGGAAGGTTGGGATGATCAAGCTTGCGCATGATCCGGACCTCGCGCTCGAACCGCCGAACGGCCTTCTCGTCGAATCCAGGGACGAGCACCGCACTTGATCGGCCGCGCAGGACGAGCTTCACGGCAACAACATCCCGGTCCGCGCTCTCCAGATCTTCCGCGCAGTACACCTTGCCCATGTTGCCTTTGCCGATCGCAGCCGTCAGCCGGAACCGGCCAGCCACGAGGTCCATCTCCGGCTTCACACTCCCACCCTCCCGCACTCGTCGACCGCGAACGGCCCACTCGCCCTACGTCGTCACGACGCCCCCGCACGTAACAGAAGTACACGGTATCACCATCCCACTCCCCACTCAATCTGTTAACAACGCCAACAGACAGCCTGCAGAACCTTGCTCCCACTCGGCTCAACGCAGAGGTGGTGCGACGCGGCGGGAACCAGGGATCGGCAGAGCCCGCTGCCCGACCCGTCGATGGCGCCAACGGGTTGGGCAAGACAGTGCCTGCTGACGACCTCGCCTACGTGCTCCGCGGGCGTGGCCGTGAGGTCGTTCGCGCCTCGTGCACGACCTCCACGAGGGGCACGCCAGTGGGAACACGTCTGCCGTTCGGCAAGAGGCTCGATCATTCGTTCCAGCGCGTGATCCACGTCGTGGAGACCGACGAGTCGCGCATGGCGGTCAAGGGCTGCGGATCACCGGATATGGACGACGAACGCAACCAGCGCTAGGTCGGCGAACAACGCATCTACCTGCGATCATGCGATCCCGCCGCGAGGGCGACCTCGACAACAACTATGTGCCCCGCGCTGAGATGACGCGGCGGTACTCCGCCCGGCACCCGCGATCGGAGTCAATGCGGTTCACCTCCAGCGAGACGCTGCACAGATCGCGAAGCCTTCGAGCAGGCGGATCCGAGCTCTGATCGGCCTTGATCTCAACGTTGCCGTCTCGCGGTTCGCGGTGACACAGGGCCGCCCGCTGCACAACCACTAAGGTCGCCGGTAGATCGAGTTGTCACTGAAGTCGTCGTCCTCGACCGGCCGCGGCACGGGCCTCCGCGGTTCAGGAGTACCGAACGCCGGCACCGACACATCGGTGTCGAGCTGTCCTGCCTGTCCACCGACCGCGTTCCGGAACTCGCCGAGCACGTTGGCCGCGGCACCTTCCCTTGCCTGCCGCACCAACTCCATGATGCTCGCGGCGAGGTCCGGGTTATGTGCGATCTTGAGGTCGAGCAGCGCACCGTTAGGCGCCACCGTCACGGTCAACGCCTTGTCCTCGGAAGTGACCGTCTGCCCCGCTGCCTCCAGGTTGCGGCGGAACGCGACCGCGTTGCGCTGCAGTTCCGCGGTTTTGGCCTCGAAGTCGGCCAGCCATTCGTCCGGAGTCATCGTCCACTCACCTCTTCGCAGGCCTCGGGCCGTACTTCTCCAACCCGACTTTCTCGGGCACGCCGAGGCCGCCCTTGCCGATCGGGCTGGCGAGCTCCCATTTCCCCTCTACCGGCAGATTGTCCGAAGAGTAGGCGACGAACTGCGGCGATATCTGGCGGTCGTACGCCGTGCTCTGCCAGTAGTCGCGGTTGGCGATGTCCTTCAGCTTGTCGACGACCTCGTTCGAAGCCGACTCCGCGCGGACGATGACCTTGAGGTTCAGCTGCTGGCCGGAGTCGACGCCGTGCACGTACTCATAACTCGCATCGGCTACCTCTGACTGCCCTTTCCAGTCCGCCACGATCTTCTTGCCGAGTTCGTCCACATCCTCGTAGTACTGCACGAAGACATTGCATCCGGTCAGCAGCCCGATCAACAGGAAGACCCCGCCCACCACACCGATCAGGCGCCTTGACACGTTCAATTCACTCCCTCCCGCCGGACGTGGTAGGTCAGCGTCGTCGACTTCGGCCCGCCCTGAGTGAACACGTCCGCACTGTCGAGGAACCTCCGGACCGACGGATCCGAACTCTGGTCGAGTTGTCCCGCGACCGCGACGTAGTTCTGGTCGACCCGCGGCTTGTCCGGATTCTGATCGTCGTACCGGTAGCCACCGATGTCGTGATTACCGCCCACAGAGCCGGTCTGGTTCTCGAAGGTGACTGTCGTGCGGTTCGCGATGTTCGGGTTGTCGCTGGCGTCGAGGTGCGGAACGATGTCGCCCTTGTTCTCCAGCGACAGCATCTGCACGTTGCCGGGGATGTCGATTCGCCCGACCGGGGATCCGGCGGTGACCACGTGCGTCACGTTGTACCCGCCCGAGATGAGGTCGTTGGTGGACTGGGCGGCGACGATGCCACCCTGACTGTGACCGACGAGCATCACCGGGACACCGGTTCCCTGCGCACCGGCCTCGTGCAGTGCCTTCTCGATGCCTTGCTGCAGCACGGTTCGGTTGCCCGCCATCGCGTCGATGTTGACACCGGAGTCGTTGGCGCTCTTGGGATCCCAGGGCGCGTTCCAGTCCTTGGTACCTGGGATGTCCACGATGTAGCCGATCGGCTTGTCGTTGGCGTCCTTGACGACCCTGACGTCGATGTTGCTCGGTTCCGCGTTCCTGGGTCTGTTGCGCTCGTCCAGACCCAGCAAGATGTCGTGCAGGTTGTGCGGTGCCGTGTCGGGGTGGCTCGCGACAGGATCGAGTTCCGCTGTGCCGTCCGCGTAGGTCGCGGCCAGCAGGTCCAACGTGGTGGCCAGGTCCACGGGCACGCCGAGCGAGGACAGCATGCCGGGTGACATGCCGATCAGGGTGTCGACCATGCCGGGGTGATCGACCAGCCACTTCTGCCAGTCGCCGTCGTAGTTGGCGTACACGTCCGCGGCGATCGCCGTGCCCGACCCCAGCGCGGCCACGACAGTACCGCCCGGTACCGAAGCGACCGCCAGACCCGCCATCCATCGCGAGGCATCCAGTCCTCTGGCGGCGAGCTCATCCGCGGCCTCATAGGCCAGTTTCGTGGCGCGAAGCGCATCGCCGCGTAGGCCGATAGCCGCGGACGTCGCGGTGAGACCGGTCGGCCCGTCGAGCGCCGTGGCCATGGCCGCCTCGAACTTCGCCACCCCGGACGGGTTCAGCAGAGCCGAGGCCAGCACGTCCGGCTCAGCGAGGAACTTGTGCCCGGCCAACGCCGTCTTCAGCGTGTCACCGGCAACCTCATCGGTGAGGGCGCTCATCGCCACGAGATCTTCGCCCTTGGCCCGGAACCCGCCGGCGCCACCGCTGACTTCGATACCGGAAACCGGGGCAATCCCGACCGTCATGTCCTCAGGCATTACAGCGCTCCTGCCACAGCCGGGGCGACCCACGTGCCCAGATCCTTACGAGCGGCCGGTTCCAGCCGCACCATCCGACGCCCGGAGCCGTCCGGCTCCGGATCGAGGCCGCTCCAGCCGCCGTCGGTGTGCACCCAGCTGACCTGAGACGTCATCCCGTTACGACCGACGACCAGACACCGCAACGCCCCATCTGTCTCGATCGCCACCCGCTGAGCGAGTGCCGCCTCGCCGCCGGACAAGTTCAACCTCGCCACCACGGCGGCTGGACCGCCGGGGTCGGCATCCCGAAACAGCCGGGCAGCGCCCATCTCCTGCAACACCGCCAGCGGCAGCCGACCACGCAAAGGAGCCTGCTCTGGTCCGCCTCCGCCCAGGCGTGACTCGATCCCGGCGTTCGTGTCCTGGCTCTCCGGTGGAACGGCCCGGATCAGTTCCTTGCCCAGATCCGCCGAGGCGAACATCGACATCTCCACCGCACCGTCACCCAGCTCGAACAACGACGCCCCCAACGGACCGGAGATCGCGTGCACGCTGTGCAGCCCCTGGCCGTCGATCGCCGCGACCGTGTCCAGCATGACCATCGGCAACGCCAGAATCTCCAGATTCTTGACCACCGACCGATGCACCTCGCCGCCCACCCCGTCGACCACGCGCTTCTTGATCAGCCCCGCCTCGGCAGGGCCGATGTCAGCGGACGACATCCAAGCGGGCGGCAGTTCGACAACTGCGCGTTCGACCAGATACGTGAGCTCGCCGGCTGTCAGTACGAGCCGGTGTGGTGCCGGGGTCACGCGGGCACCCCCTGCCCGCGCAGGTACTCGCCGACCTCGAGCCACGCCTTGTCGCCCGCGGGCGGCAGGTTG
>NZ_JBSGBE010000039.1:0-47471 GCF_053601075.1 Lentzea sp. NPDC004789
CTGACGAGGAGTATTCATATTACTGGCTGTGTTTCGGCACGCTGTTGAGTTCTCAAAGAACACGCGCTCACCGGTTCCATTCTCCGTTTCCGGAGTTTTTCACTCGGGGCTTGTGTTGCTGAAGCTTATTTGGTGTTGCTCGCCGGTGTCAAATCGGCCTCTAGGAGGCTTTCTCTCTCCGGCTTGTGCCCCGCTCGTTCCGGTTTTGATTTCCGGCCCGTTCCGCGCTGGCAGAGAGAACATTACACGGGCCTGTTTCGATCTCCAAATCGGGGGGTCCTGGTGGCCGCGAAACGTGCGACCACCAGGACAAATGCCCGTGTCAGGGTGCGGAGACCCCGACATCCGCCGCCGTCAGCGCCTTCCGAACTGCCGACGAGCTGTACTCGTCCGCCCCCACATCGGGCCTGCCGACGCGGGACTGCGGGTCGAAGTCGCGGGTCACGTACGAGTAAGTACCCGCGGAGCTCTCGATCGCCGGGCTGCTGGACGAGAGGCGCAGCAGCCCGTTGGCGTCGCGCACCAGCTTCGGGTCCACGGAGCGGTAACCGGAAGTGATGCCGGCGGTGCCACCCCAGATGATGTTGCCCTCGTACTTCACCGTCGCGCCGCTCATCATGTCGATGAACTTCGACGACGAACCCTTGATGATGTTGTTCGCGAAGACGCAGTCCTTGGGCGCATAGGTGTCGGTGTCGTTGTCGACCACCGCGCCCGTTCCGATCAGGGTGTTGAACGTGACCGCCACGCGGTCGGGACGGTCGTGCAACTTCGAGGTCGGCCCGCTGTCGGCCTCGGAGCCCCTGCCGAACACGATCGCGCGGTCGCCGGTGTTCTCCACGTAGTTGTTGAAGACCTTGTGGTCGTTCCCGTGGAACCGGATGCCGCTGCCGAACAGCAGGTTGCCCTCGACCGTCGTCCGGTTGCCGTGCCGCAGGACGATGTAGCCCTTGCTGTCGCGGATGGTGTTGTACCGGACCGTGTTGTCCGACGACTTGACCGAGATGGCCTCGGGATCGCCGTTGGCCTTCTCGAAGAGGTTGTTCTCGATGACCGCGTACGCCGACAGCTGCTGCTTGTAGCTGTAGCCGAGCCGGATCGACTCACCGCCGTTCGTGCCGTCGTAGTGGTGGTTGTAGAAGTAGTTGTGATGGACCCAGGTGCGCTGGGCAATGGCGCCGTCGGGTCCGGTGATCTGCAGGTAGACGCCCTCGTTCGAACGGTTCGAGAACGTGTTGTGGTCGACCTGGACGTCGTTGGCGCTGACGGTGAGCGAGGCGCCGTCCTTGTCGCCGTCGAACGTCGTGCGGGTGATGCGGGTCGCTTCCGCCGCGGCCGGCACGTCCAGCTTGCTCGTTCCGGTGAAGACGAAACCCTCGACCGTCACACCGCGCACCGCGCCGAACTCGAAGCCGCCGGTTTCGAACACCGCCCGGCCGGCGTGCCTGGCCGCGATGGTGATCTTCGACTTCGTGATCTTGATCGGCTTGGTGGCGCGATGGACGCCGTCCGCGAGCACGATGCGCTGACCCGCTCTGGCCGCGTTGATCGCGGCCTGGAGGGCGGTCACGTTCGGCACGCTGACGACGGCGGCGTACGCGGGTGCCTGGACTGAGGACGACAGCAGAGCAGCCGCACCTATGGCGGCCAGTGATCGGATCATTAGCCAACTCCTGTGGTGGCCCATCGGCAGCGGTGGACCGAAAGTACTGCCGAGTTCCTGCAGAAGGGGGTAGTCCGGCAGGGCCGCTTGCCCCGTCCTGCAGGAATGGGTCCGATGTATGCCCTCAGGGGCAGGCTACGGCGCCGTGGGCCCGACGTCGGCCTTCGTGAGCGCCTTGCGGATCGCCGACGTGCTGTACTCGTCCGCGCCGACGTCCGGCTTGCCCGAGCGCGCCTGCGGGTCGAAGTCACGCGTCACGTAGGAGTAGGTGCCCACCGACGCGTCGATGGCCGGGCTGCCGGACGTGAGCCGGAACAGCCCGTTGGCGTCCTTCACGAGCTTCGGGTCGACGGACCTGTAGCCCGACGCCGGCATGCTGCCGCCGGTCCCGCCCCAGATGACGTTGCCCTCGTACTTCACCGTCGAACCGCTGTGCATGGAGACGACACCGCCGGACGAGCCCTTGATGATGTTGTTCGCCAGCACGCAGTCCTTCGGGTTGAAGTTGCCGCCGTCGCTGTCCACCACCGCACCGGTGCCGATGAGCGTGTTGAACGCGACGGTCACGCGGTCCGGGCGGTCGTGCCCCTTGGAGGTCGGTCCGCTGTCCGCCTCGCTGCCCGACCCGAACACCATCGCGCGGTCGCGGGTGTTCTCCACGTAGTTGTTGTAGATCTTGTGGTCGTTGCCGTGGAACCGGATGCCGCTGTTGAAGAGCAGGTTGCCCTCGACGGTGCTGCGGTTGCCGTGCCGCAGGACGATGTAGCCCCTGCTGTCGCGGATCGTGTTGTAGCGGATCGTGTTGTCCGAGGACTTGACCGAGATGGCCTCGGAGTCGCCGTCCGCCTTCTCGAACAGGTTGTACTCGACGATCGCGTTCGCCGACTTCGACTGCTTGTGGCTGTAGCCGAGCCGGATCGACTCGCCGCCGTTCGCACCCTTGAACTGATGGTTGTAGAAGTAGTTGTGGTGCACCCAGGTCCGTTTGGCGATGTCGTCGCCGGGCCCGGTGATCTGCAGGTACACGCCCTCGCTGGTGCGGTTGGAGAACGTGTTGTGGTCGACCTGCACGTCGTCGGCGCTCACGCTGAGGGAAGCGCCGTCCTTGTTGCCGTTGTAGGTGTTGCGGGTGATGCGGGTGGCCTGTGCCTCGACCGGCACGTCGAGCTTGCTCGTGCCGTCGAAGACGAAACCCTCGATGGTCACGTTCCTCACGGCGCCGAGCTGGAAGCCACCGCTGGTGAACACCGTGCCGCCGACGGTCTGCGCGGCGATGGTGATGCCGGACTTGGTGATCTTGACGGGCTGGCCGGCCGCGTGCACGCCGTCGGCGAGCACGAGGCGCTGACCTGGCCGGGCGGAGTCGATCGCGGCCTGCAGGGAGGACACGTTCGAGACGCCGACGACAGCCGCGTACGCGGGGATCTGGACGAAGGACGACAGCAGGGCGACCGCGCCGACTGCGGCCAGTGATCGGATCATTCGCCAACTCCAGTGATGGTCGTCGGCGGCGGTAGTCGTAAGTTACCGCAATATTCCGGCAGGTGGGGTAGTTCGGTACAAGCCAAGAGCCGTATCCAGCGAAGGCACGCGGTCAAGTTGTCCGATGTCTGCGATCGGGAACCACTGGGCGAGGTCGGTCGTGCCGCCCACTTCGTTCCGTAACGCGCCACCGACGACACGGACCTCGTACATGATCCTCAACGCGTGGTAGTCGCGGCGGGACTCCTCGCGGAACTCCGAGTCGATGCCGAGCAGCCGCAGGACCTCGACGTCGTAGCCGGTCTCCTCCTCGAACTCGCGGATGACCGCGTCGTACGGGTGCTCGCCGTGGTCGATGCCGCCGCCGGGGAGGATCCACCGCTTGCCGTTCGGACCGAGCCAGCGCGCGAGCAGGATCTCGTCCTTGTCGTTGAGGCACACCCCGTACGCGGCCACGCGCTGCTTCTTCGCCCTCATGCGGATCAGCCTAGCTGGTGATCATCGCGAAAAAGTGATATCACTTAGATAGTACTTCGACAGGGGGTAGTCAGATGGTCGACACGACGGTGCACATGCCGGCGCCCGCAGTGCGTGAGAGGCACGCACGCGAGCTGCCCGGTCTCCCGATGTTCTTCGCAGGACTGGCGGTGTACGCGGTGGGTGCTTGGGTGCTCGTGCGAGGGATCGCGGACGCGGCCGATGCGGGCACCGACCCGTCCGCGGGGGTTGTCATCACGGGGGTGCTGGTGCTCTTCGCCGCCTCCCTGATCATGAAGGGACTGTTCACCGTCGCGCCCGGTCAGGCGCGCGTGCTGCAGTTCCTCGGCCGTTACGTGGGCACGGTGCGCACGGACGGCCTGCGGTGGGCCAACCCGTTCACCACGCGGGAGAAGATCTCGACGCGGATCCGCAACCACGAGACGCAGCCGTTGAAGGTCAACGACGCCGACGGCAACCCGATCGAGATCGCCGCGGTGGTCGTGTGGCAGGTGGAAGACACTGCGCGCGCACGGTTCGAAGTGGACGACTTCGTGCGGTTCGTGGGCATCCAGACCGAGACCGCCGTACGGCACATCGCGACGAGCTACCCGTACGACAGCCACGAGGAAGGCGGTCTGTCGTTGCGGGAGAACGCCGACGAGATCACCGAGACGCTGGCGATCGAGATCTCGGCACGCGTGCAGTCCGCGGGCGTGAAGGTGATCGAGTCGCGGCTCACGCACCTCGCGTACGCGCCGGAGATCGCGCAGGCCATGTTGCAGCGGCAGCAGGCTTCCGCGGTCGTCGCGGCCCGCACCCGGATCGTCGAGGGCGCCGTCGGCATGGTCGAGCTCGCGCTGCAGCGACTCGCCGAGCAGGACGTCGTCGAGCTCGACGAGGAACGCAAGGCGGCGATGGTGTCCAACCTGCTCGTCGTCCTCTGCGGTGACCGCTCCACTCAGCCCGTGGTGAACACCGGTTCGCTCTACACCTGATGGCGGAGCGCAAGAGCGTTCTGCTCAGGCTCGATCCGGCCGTGCACGACGCGCTGAGCAGGTGGGCGAACGACGAGTTGCGCAGCACCAACGCGCAGATCGAGTTCCTGCTGCGGCGTGCACTGGCGGAGGCCGGTCGGTTGCCGGGCGAGGCGAAGAAGATGCCTCGCCGCGGCAGGCCCCCGAAGAACCCGGTCGGGGAAGACGACTCGGCGAGCCAGGGCTGAACAGGCGTTTCACCAGCATGAAACCGCTTCCGCGGAGTTCCTCCGTTCGGCGGGTGTGCGGTCCGACTCCTCCACGCGATCGTGTGCGGCGGGCGCACGGGAACGTGGAGGAGTCTTGTCTTTGTTTTCCCGCAGGCGCGCCGTGCTGGGCGTTGCCGTGCTGCTCATGTCGCTGACGCCGGCCGGTGGTGTGGCGGCCGGCAAGGAGATCTACCTGGACGCTCGCGCGTCGTCGGAGCGGCGGGTCGAGGACCTGCTGCGGCGGATGACGCTCGAGGAGAAGATCGGGCAGATGGTGCAGATCCGCGTCGGGAAGCTGCGCGGTGACTGCAACAACGCCAACGGGCCGTTGGTGGACTCGTGCCTGAAGGCCGTGCTTTCCGACGCGCACACGGGCTCGATCCTGTCCGGTGGCGGTGACGCACCGGTCGAGAACACGCCACGCGCGTGGGCCGAGATGAACAACGCGATCCAGCGCTATGCGTTGGAGCACAACCGGTTGAAGATCCCGATCATCTACGGCGCGGATGGCGTGCACGGGCACAACAACGTGCTTTCGGCGACGATGTTCCCGCACCAGATCGGGCTCGGTGCCACGTGGGATCCGGCGCTTTCCGAGCGGATCGGTGTGTCCGCGTCCAAAGCGTTGCGGTCGACGGGCGTGTTCTGGAACTTCGCTCCGGTGTCGGACATCGCGCGCGACACGCGTTGGGGGCGTTACTACGAGACTTACGGCGAGGACCCGTTCCTCGCCGGGCAGATGGCCGCCGCGAACGTGCGCGGACAGCAGTCCAAGGTGGACGACACCGCTCAGCTGACCGCGACCGCCAAGCACTTCGCGGGTTACTCGGCGCCGTCGAACGGGCACGACCGCTCCCCCGCCCAGATTCCGATCCGTCAGCTGCAGGACGTGGTGCTGCCGTCGTTCCAGGCGCAGTTCGACGCCGGGGTGCGCACGGTGATGATCAACTCCGGGTCGGTCAACGGGGTACCGGTGCACGCGTCGAAGTACATGCTGCAGAAGCAGCTGCGGGAGCGGATGGGCTTCAAGGGCGTCGCGGTGTCGGACTGGCAGGACATGAAGTACCTGGTGGACCGGTACAAGATCGCGCCGGACTACCGGACGGCCATCGCGATGAGCGTCAACGCCGGGGTGGACATGGCGATGGAGCCGTCCAACGCGGCCGAGTTCACCTCGCTGCTGCTGGCGAACGTGCGCGACGGGGCGGTGTCGCGCGGGCGGATCGACCAGGCGGTGCGGCGGGTGCTGAAGCTCAAGTTCGACCTCGGGCTGTTCGAGAAGCCGTACGTCGACGCCTCGAAGGCGGACGGGGCTGTCGTGGGCGCGGACCGGGCGTTGGCGCGCCAGGCGGCCGCGGAAGGCACCGTGCTGCTGAAGAATGACGGTGTGCTGCCGTTGTCCACGTCGGCCAAGAAGATCGTCGTGACCGGGGAGACCGCGGACGACGTGCGGCGCCAGCTCGGCGGCTGGACCGTCGAGTGGCAGGGCGTGCCGGACGACTCGCCGTTGCCGCCGACCGCGACCGTGCTGACCGGTGTGCGCGAGGCCGCTCCCGAGGCTTCCGTCGTGCATGCTCCGACGCCTGCGGCCGCTGTTGCTGAGGCTGCCGGTTCGGACGCGGTCGTCGTCGTCCTGGGCGAGAAGCCCGGCGCGGAGGGTCCGGCCGACACGGAGAACCCGGTGCTGACGGCCGATCAGCAGGCGTGGGTGGACGCGGTGCAGGCGACTGGCAAGCCGGTGGTCGTGGTGCTGCTGACCGCGCGCCCGCAGGTGCTCGGGGCGGCGGCGGACGCGAACGCGCTGGTCGCGGGCTGGTTGCCGGGCAGCGAAGGTGGCCGCGGCATCGCCGACGTGCTGTTCGGCGCGGTGAACCCGAGCGGCCGGCTGCCGGTGTCGTGGCCTCGGACGCTCGGTGACCCGACGCTCACCTACGACCAGCTGCCGGGCGCGAACACCTCGGCCGCCGCCAAGTACGACCCGCTCTACCCGTTCGGGCACGGCCTCTCGTACACGTCGTTCGCGACCTCGGGCACGTCCGTGGCCGTCGACCGCTCGACGGCAGTGGTGAAGTTCACGGTGGCGAACACCGGCGGACGTGCGGGCACCGTCGTCGTGCCGGTTCACGTGCGGCAGCCGGCCTCGCCCGTGCTGACGCCTGACCAGCGCCTGGTGGGCTTCACCCGCGTCGAGCTCGCCGCAGGCCAGTCGAAGCAGGTCGAGGTGTCGTTCCAGCTCTCGCAGCTGGCCCTGACCGTCGGCGACGTGGACGGCGACGGCAGGCGCGAGGTCGCGCGCGGTGGCTACGAGGCCGTGGTGGGCGCCGAGAAGGCCGCGTTCACGGTGCGCTGAGCAGGCCTGATATCCTTCGTCGTCGTGAACGCGCGGCACTCCGCCGTGGAGGAGAGCCGGCCCTTGGCCGGTGCCGACCAAGCGCGTCACGAACTCCGGTTTCGACAAGAAGGGTGATGTCGCATGGCGAACATCAAGTCCCAGCTCAAGCGGATCAGGACCAACGAGAAGGCGCGCCTGCGCAACAAGTCGGTCAAGTCGTCCCTCAAGACGGCCATCCGCAAGTTCCGCGAGGCTGCCGAGGCCGGTGACAAGGCGAAGGCCCTGGAGCTGCTGCAGGACGCGTCCCGCAAGCTCGACAAGGCCGCCACCAAGGGTGTCATCCACCCGAACCAGGCCGCCAACAAGAAGTCGGCGATGGCGCTGCGCGCGAACCAGCTCGAGGGCTGATTCCCGCTCGGTTCAAGCCTCTGAGAAGGGCCCGCTCCTCGTTGAGCGGGCCCTTTCGCTGTTCTGGTGCTGTGGTGTCCCGCTTCGGCGGATGGACTGCCGTCGGGGGTGCTCCTCGGCGTCGGGTTCACCGCTTTCGGGCTCTACTACACCCCGCAGACGTTGCGGACCACACAGGAAGGCCAGATCACCGACCGCTACACGAAGTCGGTCGAACTGCTCTCCTCGCCCGCCGTGGACGCCCGGCTCGGCGCCATCCACGCCCTGCGGCGCATCGCCGACGACTCGCCGAAGGGCCGATCCACGATCCACAGCGTGCTGGCCCGCACCGCAGTGCAGCGGCGCCTCCGTCCAGCAGCGAGCCGACCACCCGATCATGCGAATGCCGACCGGGCAGAACGCGCGGCTCAGCCGCGCCGACCTGACGTTCGCCGACCTGTTTTGGGCGGACCTGCGGGCTGCCGACCTGACGTACGCCAAGGCAGAAGCCGCTTGCCTCATGTACGCGAACCTGACCGAAGCGAACCTGAGCAAGGCGGATCTGAAGCGCGCGGACCTCAAGAGCGCACAGCTCCACGGCGCGAACCTGTCCGGGGCAGACCTGCGTGGCGCCGACCTGCGCGGCGCCTTCGGCAAGACGCCGGACGAGATCAAAGCCGTTGCGGAAACCGACTCGGAGACCCACTTCGGCGATCAGGCCGTCCCGGAGCCGAGCGTCGCCGCCTGTGCCGGTGTCGGCTAGCGGCGTCCGTGTGCGGCGACGATCTTGAGCACCGCGCGTTCGAGCGCGTAGTCGGCGTCGGCCGCCACGCCCTTCACGTCGGCGTTGAGCCCTGCGACCACCTGCATCGCGTCGGCCAGGCCCGACTGGTCCCAGCCGCGGGCCTGGGCCTGCGCCTTCTTGATCTTCCACGGCGGCATGCCGAGCGGCCCGGCCAGGCTGAACGGGTCGGCCCTGCCCACCGCGGAGACACGCGCGACCGTGCGGACCGCGTCCGCCAGGGCGTCGGCGACCAGCACGTGCGGCACGCCGAGCTGCATCGCCCAGCGCAGCGCCTCCATCGCGCCCGCCCGGTCACCGGTCACGGCCTTCTCGGCGACCGCGAACCCGGTCACCTCGGCCTTGCCCTGGTGGTAGCGGCGGATCTCGTCGACCGTCACCTTGCCGTCGGTGTCGGACACGAGCTGGGACGCCGCCGCGGCCAGCTCGCGCAGGTTCGTGCCCACGGCGTCGATGAGCGTGGCGACGGCCTCGGGGTCGATCTTGCCGCCGGCCTGCCGCACCTCGTTGCGCACGAACGCTTCCCGATCACCGGGTTTGGTGACCTTCGCGCACTCGGTGACCGCGGCACCGGCCTTCTTCAGTTGTCCGGGCAGGTCTTTGGCCGCCTTGCTGCGGCCACCGCCCGTGTGCACGACGACGAGCGTGACGCCGTCCGCGGGTGCCTTGACGTAGGAGAGCACCGTGTCGGCGATCTCCTTGCTGATCTCCTGCGCGTTCTGCAGGACGATCACGCGACCCTCCGCGAACAGCGACGGGCTCACCAGTTCGGCCAGCTCGGGAGGGGTGAGATCAGTCACCTGCACGCGGGTCAGGTCGGCGTTCGGATCGGCCTTGCGTGCGGCCTCTAGAGCCGCCCGAACAGCACGTTCGACCAGCAACTCCTCCTCGCCGACGACGAGGTGCAGTGACTCCGGTGCGCTCACGCTCCGCATCCTCCCACGTCCCGGATCGTGGACGTTTGTGGCTGAGCAACGGACCGTTGCCGTAGCTTGGTGGCCACAACTGAACACCGCTCATCCAGAGGGGCAGAGGGACCGGCCCGAAGAAGCCCCGGCAACCGGCGTCAGCGCCACGTGCATAACTGCGCGCAGACGATCACGGTGCCAATTCCGACCCGTTCGATTTCGCGGGAAAGATGAGGAGATACCTCGCGATGACTGCTGTCACTGTGCCCACGAGCACGACCTTCGACCTCGGCCCCGCCCGCGCACTGTTGTGCCGTGAGTGCGGTAATGAGACTCCTCTCGCTCCTGAGTACGCCTGTCTGGAGTGTTTCGGGCCGCTGGAAGTGGCCTACGACTTCGGCAGGATCCGGCGCGAGGACATCGAAGCCGGCCCCCGGTCGATCTGGCGCTACCGCGGCCTTCTCCCCGTTCCGTCCACTGTGGAACAGCACCCGAACACCGAACCCGGCGGCACTCGCCTGGTCGAGGCCCACAACCTGGCCAAGGCCCTCGGCGTCCGCAAGGTCTGGGTGAAGGACGACACCGGCAACCCCACCCACTCCTTCAAGGACCGCGTGGTCGGCGTCGCGCTCGCCGCGGCCCGCGAGCTCGGCTTCAAGGTGCTGGCCTGCCCGTCCACCGGCAACCTGGCGAACGCCGTCGCCGCGGCCGCCGCCCGCGCGGGCTGGCAGTCGGTGGTTCTCGTGCCCTCCTCCCTTGAGCGCGCCAAGATCCTCATGAGCGCCGTCTACGAGGGCGCCCTGATCGCCGTCGACGGCAACTACGACGACGTGAACCGCCTGGCCCAGGAACTCGCCGCGGAGCACGAGGACTGGGCGTTCGTGAACGTCAACGTCCGCCCGTACTACGCGGAGGGCTCGAAGACCCTCGGCTACGAGGTCGCCGAGCAGCTCGGCTGGCGCCTGCCCGACCAGATCGTGGTGCCCATCGCGTCCGGGTCCCAGCTCACCAAGGTGGACAAGGCGTTCCGCGAGCTCGGCCAGCTCGACCTGGTCGAGGCCACCCCGTACCGGGTGTTCGGTGCCCAGGCCACCGGCTGCTCGCCGGTGTCCGCCGCGTACAAGGAAGGC
This sequence comes from Lentzea sp. NPDC004789, assembly GCF_053601075.1. NCBI lineage: Bacteria > Bacillati > Actinomycetota > Actinomycetes > Pseudonocardiales > Pseudonocardiaceae > Lentzea > Lentzea sp. NPDC004789. The sequence goes on from NZ_JBSGBE010000039.1 coordinate 10,428, forward strand.
CACGACGTCATCCGCCCGGTCCGTCCGGACACCATCGCCCGCTCGCTGGCGATCGGCGCCCCGGCCGACGGCCCCTACGTGCTCGACGCGGTCCGCCGCACCAACGGCGCCATCGAGGACGTGACCGACGAAGAGGTCGTCGAGGGCATCAAGCTCCTCGCCCGCACCGAGGGCATCTTCGCCGAGACCGCCGGCGGCGTGACCGTGGCGACGGCGAAGAAGCTGATCGAGTCGGGCCAGCTCGACCCGGACGGCGAGACCGTGCTGCTGATCACCGGCGACGGCCTCAAGACCCTCGACGCGCTCGGCGACACGATCGGCCCGCGCGCGACGGTGCCGCCGTCGGCCGAGGCCGTCATCAAGGCGCTGGGCTAGTCACCTCCTTCCGGTCCGGGGACGCGCACGCGTCCCCGGACTCATGTTGTCTCAGAGGGAAATCGCGTCCGTCTGCGTCCAGCCGGAGCGCGGGAACCGTTGCAGGCCTTCCATCACGTGCGGCCCGAACGGCTCCACTCGCGCGCGCCACGCCACGATCCGTTGCGGCCACGGGGCTTCCGCCTTCAGCGCGTTGTAGTGGTAGTTGTGCCAGTCGTGCGGCGCGATCCGCAGACCCTCGTCGAACAGGTGCTCCGCGACGAGGTCGTACGCCTCCTCCGGCTTGCCGACCTTGGTGGGCGGCAGCACGTGCGTGACCGTCCCCCGATAGGTGAGAGCGCGTGTGCCGTCTTCGAGTGTTTCGCAGATGTAGTAACCGAAATCGGGTTTCAGCTCGTCGTGCGGCCATGGCGTCGCCGAGTAGTTCGTCTGCCACATCGCCCACGCGATCCGGGGCGTGCCACCGGGAACCGGGTAACGCGCGTTGTGCAGCCTGATCCAGACCATTCTCTTCTCCTTCTCACTGTTCGGTTTCCCGGCAGGACCGCCAGGTCGCCGTCCTTGTCCGTGCGCAACACCAGCGCACCTCCCGCCCGCAACAGGTCGAGCACGTGCTCGCTGGGATGCCCGTAGCGGTTGCCGGCGCCCACGCTCACCAGCGCGATTCGCGGATGCGTGGCCTTGAGGAACGCGGGCAGCGAGTACCGCGACCCGTGGTGCGGCACCTTGAGCACCTCGACCCCGAGGTCCCGCTCCCCCAGCAACGCCGACTGGCCTGCCAGTTCGACGTCACCGGTGAGCAGCACACGGCCTGCTCTGGTGTGTGCCTTCAGCACGAGCGAGTAGTCGTTGACCGTCGTGTTCGTGTCGTCTGATGTCGGTGGCCGCCGCGGGCCCAGGACTTCCACTTCCAGCCCGGGCCAGGCGAACCGCTCGCCCACCTTGGGTTCCACGACCCGCACGCCGTGACCGCGGGCCTGCCTGTTCACCTCCTTCCACGCCCATGCGGGCTCCTTGAGCGGACCGGTCGCGATGGCACCCACCGCACGCCCGGTGAGCACCGCAGGCAGGCCCTGCACGTGATCCGCGTGCAGATGCGTCAGCACGAGAAGCGGAATCCTCTTGATTCCCAACGTCTTCAGGCATCGGTCGACCGCGCCGGGGTCGGGTCCGGTGTCCACGACGACCGCTCGGTCGGGTTCGTCCGTCGCCAGAACCAGCGCGTCGCCCTGACCGACGTCGCAGATGACGACCTTCCAGCCGTCGGGCGGCCACGTCGGTGCGATGACCTTCATCGGCACCAGCACGACGAACCCGCCGACCAGCACCGCGACGACCAACGTCCGCGTCTTCTTGAAGCGGAGCAACAACACCACCGCTGCCGTGACCGCCAGCAGCGCGAGCGCTCCGAGCCAGCCCTTCGGCCAGCCGACCGAGGCACCGGGCACCGTCGCCGACTGCCGTCCGACCTGGATCAACCAGGTCACCGCCGGTCCGGCGATGTGCACGACCAGCTCGGCCGCCGGCCGGTGCAGCGGCGCGATGGCCGCCGCCACCACACCCAGCACCGTCGCCGGCGCGACCACCGGTCCGGCCACCAGGTTGGCGACGATCGCCACGAGGCTCACCTGACCGGACAGCCCCGCGACCAACGGAGCCGTGGCCAGGCTCGCGGCCGTCGGCACAACGACCGCCTCGGCCAAACCGTTCGGCACGCCGCGTTGCTTCAGCGCCTTCGACCACTTCGGCGCGACCAGCACCAGCGACGCCGTGGCCACCACGGACAGCGCGAACCCCGGCTCACCACCCAATGCCGGGTCGACGAACACCAGGACCAGAACGGCCGTGGCGAGACTGGGCAGTGTGGACCTTCGCCTGCCCAGTACGAGGGCGAGCAAGGTGACGGCACCCATGACCGCCGCTCTGAGGACGCTCGGCTCCGGGCCAGCCAGCACCACGAACCCGACAAGCGCCGCCATCGCCGCCGCAGCCGCCGTCCGCGGGCCGGCTCTGAGCCGCTTGGCCAGCAGGTAGACCGCGCCGCACACGATGGCGAGGTTCGCGCCGCTCACAGCAAGCAGGTGCGACAGCCCGGCGGTGCGGAACTCGTCGACGATGCGCGGAGCCATCTGGTCGGTGTCGCCCACCACCAGCGCCGGCAGGAGTCCGGCTTCCTCGTCGCCGAGGACAGCGCTGGCGTCTCTCAGGCCGTCGCGGAGGTCGTCCGCCCAGCGTTGCCAGAACGGCGGTGGCTGCGGGTCGATCGGCGGGCCGCGAACTCTGAGCAGTGCCGAGGACAGGTCGCCGCCTCTCGGTGGCGCCAGCGTTCCCTTGGCGGTGACCTTCTGGCCCGGCAACAGCGTTCGCCACCGGTCGGCCGGAGCCAGCAGGACGAGGTGAGCGCCGTTGGCCTTCGCGGTGATCACCACGTGGTCGACGCCGGCCTGGTGGCCACCGAAGCCCGCAGCCTGGATGCCTCGGGGTCTGGTCGTGAGTTCAACGGTGAGGGTGGTGGCGCGGCCGTCGTTGGCGGCGAGGCGGAGTGGGTGGGTTTCGGCTCTCAGCACGGCGCCGCCTATCCACGCCGCGGCCACCGGGCCGGAGATCAGGAGGGCGATCGCGCACGTCCTGGTCCACCACGCCCTGCGCCAGGCGACCAGGCCGATGAGTCCTGCGGCCAGGCCGGTGAGGACTGCTGCCTGCCAGTTCAGGAAGAGGCCGGCGACGGAGGTCGTCCACACCGCTGTTGCGGCGGGGACCAGGCGGTAGTCGTGGGTCAGCGGGTGTCTGCGGGCCATTGCGGCCTCCGGTGCCCGGTCGGAGGCCTGGGGTCAGGGCTTGGGCTGCCTTGGCGTGGTTGAGGAAGCGCGGTGGTCGGTTCGATCAGGGGTGGGCGGAGATCTGGGTGGTGCCAGGTGAGGTCGATGTGCGGTTGTCGCTCGCCTGGGTGGGTGGACGGGTCGGGTGGTTGGTGACCGGGGCGGATGGCTGCTGCGGGGTGGGGACTGAGCTGGTGGGTGATTCGTACGGATCGCATTCCGGAACTCCTGTCGAGGTCGGAGCTGGGGTTGGGGGACGTAGGGGCGGGCCTGGATGGGTGGTGTCGTTGGGGGCATGCGGCATGGCGGGTTCTTCGCGGACGGCCGGGCGACGCGAGGGCAGCGGTAAGACGGGCTTGGTGGTGGAAGGGCTCCGCAGCGGGAGGGGCTCGGCGGCCGCACCGGGGCTGGTGGTGAGGCCGGGATTGGTGACTGAAGCTGGACAGATAGCGCTGGCACAGGCGGCGGGCTGGGATGGCCGGCGACACCGAGCCGCTGGCGACACCGGTCGGGCGGAGACAGGCGGTGGAGGCGGACGGACGGCTAGGCGTGTTTTGCCGTGCACAGGCGGCACGACGGGGTTTTGGTCGGGCGTCGGGGTGGGGGTGGTGAAGGGGGCGGGTGGGTGGGACGTAGGCGGTGGGTGCGGAGCTCGGGTGGGTGGAGAGGGAAGGTGAGGGTGATCGGGTGGGGTGGGTGGTTGTGGTCGGCTGGAGGTCGGGCTGGGTTGGTCAGGTGGTGGGGCTGGGCCTTAGGGCGCAGGTAGAGGGTCAGCGCTGTGGTGGCGAGGGTCATGTGTGGACCAGGTCGGCCAGCTTGGCGAGTTTCGAGTCGCCGATGCCTTCCACCTCGCGGAGTTGGTCCACCGAGGCGAACGGGCCCTTGCGGGTGCGGTGGTCGACGATGCGTTGGGCCGTCACCGGGCCCACGCCTGGGAGGGCGTCCAGTTCGGAGGCCGTGGCCGAGTTCAGGTTGAGCTTGGACTGGGTGGCGGCGGGGCCGGCCGGGGGTGGGATGCCCACGGCTATCTGTTCGCCGTCGGTGAGCTTGCGGGCCAGGTTCAGGTCGTGGAGGTCGGCGCCCGGTTTCAGGCCGCCTGCCAGGCGGACGGCGTCGGCCACTCGGGCACCTGAGGTCACCGTCACCAGGCCCGGCGTGGCGACCTCGCCGATCACGTTCACCACCAGTTCCGGGGCCGGGGCCGTGGTGCTCACCAGGGCCACGTCCGGGGCCTGTTCGGCGGCGGGGCCGCGCCACCAGCTGCCCAGGCCGATCACCGTGCAGGCCACGGCGATGCCCAGGGCCAGCAGGCCGCGGCGCGGGAGGCGGGGCAGGTGGAAGCGGCGGCGGGGTTTGCCGTGTTCGTCGGAGTCTTCTGAGCGCGCGTAGACCAAGGTCGGGTTGGCGCGGACCTTCGCGGCCAGTGCGGCCAGGCGTTCGCTCGGGCTGTCGTCCGGGTGGGGGCGGGGGAGCATGGGGGCGACGTTACGGAGCGGGGTGGGTGGGGAGACCGGGTTGCTCGCGGGGCTGTGGATTACTCGCGGGTTGTGGACAGGTCGCGATCACTCGGGGCTGGGGAGCCGGGAATTGTCGGGGGTGTGTGGGAGGATGTCGGGTCCTCCCGGCAGCACCACCACGCCCAGCACGCCGGGACCCGTGTGGGCGCCGATCACCGCGCCGACCTCGGAGATCACGCACCCCGTCGAGCCGGGCAGGCGTTCGTCCAGCCGGGTCGCCAGTTCGGCGGCTCGTTCGGGGGCGGCCAGGTGGTGCACGGCCAGGCCGACCGGGCCGTCGCCCGCCGCGGCCGCCGCCAGGTCGACCAGGCGGCCCACGGCCCGGCTCATCGTGCGGACCTTCTCCAGCGGCACGATCCGGCCGTCGTCCATGTGCAGCAACGGCTTCACGGCCAGCGCGGTCCCAACCAGGGCCGCCGCCGTGCCGATCCGCCCGCCGCGCCGCAGGTGCTCCAGGGTCTCCAGGCAGAAGAACATCCGCGTCTGAGCGGCGGCGGACGAAGCGGCCTCCTCCACCGACGCGTGCGAGCGTCCGTCCGCAACAGCCGCGCACGCACGCAACACCGCGAAACCGAGCCCCATGCCGGTCGACCGCGAGTCGACCACGCGAATGCGCGAGGAATCGACCTCCTCCGCCGCCAGCCGTGCCGCCTCCCACGTCCCGGACAGCTCACGAGAGAGATGCACCGACACGATCGCGTCCGACGACGACAGGACGTCCCGGTACACGTCAGCCATCTCACCCGGCGTCGGACGTGAGGTGGTCACCCGGCGGTGCTCGGCCAGCGCGGCGGCCAGTTCGAACGGGCCGAAGTCGACGCCGTCGAGGCGTCCGGCACCGTCCACCGCCACGTGCAGCGGCACCACGGTGATCGAATGGCGCTTCGCGAACCCCTCGGGCAGATACGCCGTGGAGTCGGTGACGATGGAGATGCGCACGAGCGACGAGCCTACGGGGCTCACTCGTCCGAGGGACTCAACGCCACGGACGAGATCAACGCGGCCATCGCCTTGCCCACCAGCTCGTGGCCTTCCCAGCCCCAGTGCATCCCGTCCGGATTTCCGGCGCCGGACCGCACGTGCTCCCCGATCACGGCAGGCAGGTCCAGCAACGGCACATCCGCACGTGCGGCCCAGCCCCGCACCGCCGCAACCGCAGCCGCGTGCCCGTTGTGCACGAAGCTGTACGTAGGTGCCCTGTGCACCGACGGCACGATCCCCACCGCCGGCATCGTGTACTCAAGATTGCGCACCGACTGCAGCATGTCCCGCAGGTACCGCGCCGTCAGCGCAGGAGGCAACGCCACACGCGCATAGGGCGCTAACAGCGGTTGGGCCGCGGCATAGCGTGCACGCACCCACCGCCGCAGCCAGTCAGGCCGCACATAGCGCAGCCCCTCGCGCAGGTACGTGGGCAACGGCGAGGGCAGCGTGTCCATACTGCCCACCGCGAACACCAGCACGTCGGTACGAGGAAGCAGCGACCAGATCCGCGGATCCCCGGTCAGCGCCCACCAGGCGTCCCGAGCCGTCCACCCGAACCCCGCCGCGAGCTCGGCCGAACCACCCAGCTCCGCGGCGCAGAGGTTGTGCCACAGCCGCGGATGATCAGCGGGCAACGGCCCGGACGGACCGAAGAACGACAGCGAGTCCCCGAGGACGAGCAGTCTCAACGCGTGGTGCCCGCGTTGTACGACGTCAGCCGCCACCGGTCGTTGCGGCGGGTGAACACGGTCCAGTGGCAGTTCGAGATGCCCCCGAGCTGCGACCAGGTGTGCACCGGCAGTTCGAGCAAACGACCCGTCAACGCGCTGATCAGGCCACCGTGCGCGCACAGCATGACGGTCTCGGAGAACTCCGCGTCCACCTCGCGCACGACCTCGATGGCCCGCTCGGCCACCTCGACCCGCGACTCGCCGTCCGGTGGCGTGTACGTCGGGTCCGTCCGCCAGATCGTGACCGCGCCCGGCCACTCCTGCTCCACCTCGGCCAGGTTCAGCCCCTGCCACTTGCCCAGGTGGGTCTCGCGGAGACGCTCGTCGATCCGCAGCGGAACGTCAGCCGATGAGGTGAAAACTCGGGCCGTGTCACGCGCGCGTTGCAGGTCGGAGGCGACCACGACCTCCGGTTCGAACCCGGCGAGCACCGGGACGGCGAAGCGGGCCTGGTTCAAGCCGGTCTCGGTGAGCGCCGAGTCCAGATGACCCTGCAGACGACCTGTCGCGTTGTAGTCGGTCTCACCGTGCCGCCACAGCACGAGCCGGCTCAGGGCCATCAGCTACCTCATTCAGCCGTGGAGTCGGCGGGGACGTCCGCTTCGAACTCGATCCGCGGGCAGTCCTTCCACAGCCGCTCCAGGCCGTAGAAGCTGCGCTCCTCGGTGTGCTGCACGTGCACGACGACGTCCACGAAGTCCAGCAACACCCAACGGCCCTCACGGGCACCCTCGCGGCGCACCGGCTTCGTGCCGGCCTCCCGCAGCTTCTCCTCGATGTTGTCGACGATCGCGCCGACCTGCCGCTCGTTGGGAGCGGACGCGATCACGAACACGTCCGTGATCACGAGCTGGTCGGAGACGTCGAGCACCGTCACGTCGTGCGCCTTCTTGTCGGCCGCTGCGTTCGCCGCGACCAGCGCCAGCCGTCGTGCCTCGTCGGTGGCTGCCACGTCACTCCTCTGACTTCCGGCGAGCGTCGATACGCCCACACGAGTTACTGAGGGTACCGGCGAGCGCCAACGACTACTTCGCGCGTAAGCATGACGAAGGCCACCTCAGCGCCCTGAGGTGGCCTTCACCTGCGCCGAAGCTTAGAGCGGACGGACCTGCTGGGCCTGCGGCCCCTTCTGGCCCTGACCGACCTCGAACTCGACCTTCTGGTTCTCCTCGAGCGAGCGGAACCCCTTGGACTGGATCTCCGAGTAGTGCACGAAGACGTCAGCCGAGCCGTCGTCGGGGGCGATGAAGCCGAACCCCTTCTCGGCGTTGAACCACTTCACGGTGCCTGTAGCCAAAGTCTTGCCTTCCACGAACCAGCAACAACCCGCTGATTGTTGCTCCCTGGGCCCACGGATGCACGCAAAATCCACTCGAACGTGGTCACGACTCGGAGTACAAGCCCGTTTTGGCGATGTACTGGACCACACCGTCTGGGACCAAATACCAAACCGGCTGGCCGGAAGCGGTCCTCGCGCGGCACCCGGTGGACGAGATCGCCATGGCCGGGACCTCGATGAGCGACACGGCACCTGGCGGCAGGTGATGGTCGTCCAGCGTGTAACCCGGACGAGTGACCCCGATGAAGTGGGCCAGGTCGAACGCGTCGGCGGCGCGCTTCCACGACAGGATCTGCTCCAGCGCGTCGGCACCGGTGATGAAGAACAGCTCGGCGTCCGGGTACTGCTTCTTGAGGTCCGTGAGCGTGTCCACGGTGTAGGTGGGGCCCTTGCGGTCGATGTCGACCCGGCTGACCGAGAACCGGGGGTTGGACGCCGTGGCGATGACCGTCATCAGATAGCGGTCCTCGGCGGCCGAGACCTCCCGCGACGACTTCTGCCAGGGCTGACCCGTCGGCACGAAGATCACGCGGTCCAGGTCGAACTTGGCCTGCACCTCGCTGGCCGCCACCAGGTGACCGTGGTGGATGGGGTCGAACGTGCCACCCATGACGCCGATGCGCATCGAAACAGCGTAGACGGGCGCCGGACCGCTCCCGTGGTCCAGCGCCCGTCGTGCTGATCACACCGGACGGCCCTGGGGGAGGACGGGCCGTACGGGTCGCGGCCCACCCCGAAGCAGAGCCGCGCAACGGAGGAACGCACGCGCCGCTCCCCCATTACGCGGTTCGGCCAAGATTTTTCTCACCAGGACACGACCAGGCTCACAGGTCCCCTGACCAGCGATCCCCTGCGGAACTCGACGGGTTCGGCGAGCCGCAGGCCGGGCATCCTGCGCAGCAACGCGCCCAGCGCCACCTGCAGCTCCATCCTGGCGAGCTGCGAGCCGAGGCAGAAGTGGATGCCGTGCCCGAACTGCAGGTGCTGGCCCACCTCGCGGTCGAGGTCCAGCTCGTCGCTCTTCGGGTAGACCGACTCGTCGCGGTTCGCCGACGACACGACGACCAGCACCGCCTCGCCTTCCTTCACCAGCACGTCGCCGACCTGGACGTCCTCGGTCGCGATGCGGGTGAAGCCGGCACCGCTGCCCAACGGGATGAACCGCAGCAGCTCCTCGACGGCGTTCGGGAGGTCGTCCTCGCTCAGGCGTTTCAAGCCGTCCGGGTGCTCCAGCAGCGTCACGACGCTGTTGGCGAGCATGTTCGCCGTCGTCTCGTGGCCGGCGACGAGCAGCGTGATGCCGAACCGGACGAGCTCGTCCTCACTCAGCCGGTCCTCGTTGTCACGGGCGGCGACGAGCGCGCTCATCAGATCGCCGGCCGGTTGTTCGCGGCGTTTCGCGACGAGGCCGGTGAAGTACGCGTGCAGCTTCACCATGCCGTGCATGGCCTCTTCCGGCGTGTGGCCGCCGACCGTGGCCATCACCTGGTTCGACCACATGCGGAAGTCCGCGCGGTCCTCGAACGGCACGCCGAGCAGCTCGCAGATCACCGTGATCGGGAACGGCATGGCGAAGCCCTCGACCAGGTCACCGGGGTTGTCCAGACGGTCGAGCAGCTCGTCGGTGATCTGCTGCGCGCGCGGCCGCAGCTCCTCGATGCGCCGCACCGTGAACGCCTTGGACACCAGGCGACGCATGCGCGCGTGGTCCGCGCCGTCGTGGGTGAGGATCGAGCCGCCGGGCGCGATGAGGGGTTGCATCCTCGGCACGTCCTGGTTGATCGTCCGCGCTCGGCTGAACCTCGGGTCGCCCAGGACGAACTTCGTCTCTTCGTAGGACGTGACGAGCCAGCCCTCGCCGCCGTACGGGTACGTCACGCGCGTAACGGGCTCTTCACGCCGTAGACGTTCATAGGTCGGATCGAGGGCCAGGCCGTCGGTTTCGGAGAACGGGTAGGTGGGAGCCATGTCTCCCAACGTAGGACTACGCCTTGGGACGCGTGTGGCCTTCGCCCCAGACGACCCATTTAGAGGACGTCAGCTCGGAAAGGCCCATCGGACCGCGGGCGTGCAGCTTCTGCGTGGAGATGCCGATCTCGGCGCCCATGCCGAACTCCGCGCCGTCGGTGAACGCCGTGGAGGCGTTGACGAACACCGCCGCCGCGTCCACCCGCGTCGTGAACTTCCGTGCCGCCGCAACGTCGTTCGTCACGATCGCCTCGCTGTGGCCGGAGCCGTACGTCGCGATGTGCCTCACCGCTTCGTCCAGCGAGTCCACGACCTTCGCGGCGATGTCGAGGCTCAGGTACTCGGTGCCCCAGTCCTCGTCGTTCGCCTGCACGACATCGGCCTGCTGGGCGAACGTGGCGTCACCGTGGACGGTCACGCTCTCCTGCTGCAACGCCTTGGTGATGCGCGGGACGAACTCGGCCGCGACGTCCTTGTGCACCAGAAGGGATTCCGCGGCGTTGCACACGCTCGTGCGCCGCGTCTTGGCGTTGAGGACGATGGCTTCCGCCATGTCGAGGTCCGCGTGCGCGTCCACGTAGACGTGGCAGTTGCCGACGCCGGTCTCGATCGTGGGAACCGTCGCCTGCGCCACGACGGCGTTGATCAAACCCGCGCCACCGCGCGGAATCACCAGGTCCACCAGGCCGCGTGCGGTGATGAGGTGGGTGACGGACGCGCGGTCGTGGCACGGCAGCAGCTGCACGCAGTCGGCCGGCAGGTTCACGCTTTCGAGTGCATCGCGCAGAACGGCGACGAGCGTGGTGTTGGAGTGCTCGGCGGTCGAGGAACCCCGCAGCAGCGCGGCGTTGCCGGACTTCAGCGCGAGACCGGCGGCGTCGACCGTGACGTTCGGGCGAGCCTCGTAGACCATGCCGACGACGCCCATCGGGACGCGGACCTGCTTGAGCTCCAGACCGTTCGGGAGGATGCCGCCGCGCAGCACCTCGCCGACCGGGTCGGCTTGTCCCGCAACGGTTTCGAGGCCGACCGCGACGCCCTCGATGCGAGCTTCGTCGAGCCTGAGGCGGTCCAGGATGTTGTCCGGGAGGCCGGCCGCCCTGCCCGCTTCGAGGTCCTTGCCGTTGGCCTCGATGATCTCTGGCGCGCGCTCGCGGAGAGCGGCGGCCATCGCGTGCAACGCGGTGTCCTTGCGCTCGCGGGTGGCGAGGACGAGTTCGTCGGCGGCGACGCGGGCGCGGCGGGCTGCCGCGTGCACCTGGTCGCGCAGGTCATCAGTCACGTCAGACAGCTTACGACCTGCGGTTCGACGCCAAGAACGGGTTAATGCCGCCCCGCGAGTTCGCGTCGGACGGCCGACTCCGCGGCGAACTCGCCGCCGCCTGCGGAGCAGCGGCAATCGGAAACTGTCGGTGGCGGGTGGCAAGCTTGCTCCCCATGGACGACATCGCGTTGCGGGAGCTGGCCGAGGAACGGCTGCGGGCACTGGCGGGCCCGCAGGCGGTGCTGCGCGAGGACCAGTGGACGGCGATCCACACCCTCGTGGCCCAGCGGCGCAGAGCTCTCGTCGTCCAGCGCACCGGCTGGGGCAAGTCGGCCGTGTACTTCATCGCCACGGCGTTGCTGCGGCAGCTCGGTGAAGGACCGACGGTCATCGTCTCGCCACTGCTCGCGTTGATGCGCAACCAGGTCGACGCGGCGGCGCGGGCGGGTGTGCACGCGGTGACGATCAACTCGGCGAACACCGACGAGTGGGACGCCGTGCAGGAGCAGGTCGCGGCCGGCGACGTCGACGTGCTCCTGGTGAGTCCGGAACGGTTGAACAACCCAGATTTCCGGGACGCGGTGCTGCCCTCGCTGACCGCGTCCGCGGGCATGCTCGTGGTCGACGAGGCGCACTGCATCTCGGACTGGGGGCACGACTTCCGGCCGGACTACCGCAGGCTGCGGACGTTGCTGACGGAGCTGCCACCGGGCGTGCCGGTGCTGGCGACGACGGCGACGGCCAACGACCGCGTGGTCCACGACGTCACCGAGCAGCTGGGGCTCGGTGCCGACGAGGGCACGCTGGTGCTGCGCGGGCCGTTGGACCGCGACAGCCTGCGGTTGTCGGTCGCGTTGCTGCCCACCGCCGAGTCGCGCCTCGGGTGGCTCGCGGAGCAGCTCGACCGGCTGCCCGGTTCCGGGATCATCTACACGCTCACGGTCGCGGCGGCGGACGACATCGCCGCGTTCCTGTCCGACCGCGGCCATCCGGTGGCCGCGTACTCGGGCAAGACCGAGCCCGCCGAACGCGAACGCGCCGAGGAGGACCTGCTCGGCAACCGGGTCAAAGCGCTCGTCGCCACGTCCGCGCTGGGCATGGGGTTCGACAAGCCGGACCTGGGGTTCGTGGTGCACGTCGGCGCGCCGTCCTCCCCGATCGCCTACTACCAGCAGATCGGGCGGGCGGGCCGAGGCGTCGAACGCGCCGAGGTGATCCTCCTTCCCGGCCACGAGGACCGCGACATCTGGGCGTACTTCGCGTCCTTGGCCTTCCCGGCCGAGGTCGTGGTGCGGCAGGTGCTGTCGGCGCTGTCCTCCTCTGGCAAACCGCTGTCGACGGCGGCATTGGAGCCGATGGTCGAGCTGTCCCGCAGCAGGCTCGAGGTCGTGCTGAAGGTGCTGGACGTCGACGGCGCGGTCCGGCGGGTGCGCGGTGGCTGGGAAGCGACCGGGCGTCCGTGGGAGTACGACGGCGACCGGTACGCGCGCATCGCCGAGGCGCGCAGGGCCGAGCAGCAGGTGATGATCGACTACCTGCGCACGTCGTCGTGTCGCATGAAGTTCCTGCAGGACCAGCTCGACGACCCGCACGCGCGCGAGTGCGGTCGTTGCGACAACTGCACCGGCGAGCGGTTGTCGGTGGAGGTGTCGGAGACCGCGGCAGGCGCTGCCCGCGAACGCCTGCTGCGGCCCGGGCTGGACGTGGCGCCGCGCAAGATGTGGCCGACCGGCATGGCCGCGATCGGCGTGCCCCTGTCCGGCAAGATCCCGCCGTCGGAGCTCGCGGCGACGGGCAGGGCGCTGGGCCGCCTCACCGACATCGGCTGGGGCACCCGGCTGCGCGACCTGCTGGCCGACGGCGCCGACGGCGAGATCCCGGAGGACGTGTTCGCGGCCTGCGTGAAGGTGCTGTCGGCGTGGGGCTGGGACGAGCGTCCGGTCGGCGTGGTGACGGTCGGTTCCCGCAGGCGCCCGGCCCTGGTCGGCAGCTTCGGCCGGCGAATCGCGTCGATCGGCCGGCTGCCGCTGCTCGGCACCGTGTGGCTCGGTGAGTCGACGCACCGGGCCAACAGCGCCCAGCGCCTGGCCGGTCTCGTGCGGTCGGGCGAGACACCGGACGTGTCCGGTGTGGACGGTCCGGTGCTGCTGGTCGACGACCACGTCGACACCGGCTGGACCATGACGGTGGCCGCTCGGATGCTCAGGAAGGAGGGGGTGCCCGCGGTGTTGCCGTTCGCACTGGCCGTCACGAACTGACCCCGGATTGTTCCGGTTCCCATCGGGCGAGAAACTTTCGCCCATGGTGATGCCCGGACCAGCCACGCCTCGCCCGCGCAGGTCGTGGTTGCGGATGTTCTTCGTGGGACTGGCGCTGTGGGTGGCGACGGTGGTGATCACCTATCTCACCGGCAACGCCAACCTGATTCCGACGATCGTGCTGCTGGGCAGCTTCCTGGTGCCGGCGACGTTCGTGACGTGGGCGTTCGAGCACAGCCACTCCGGTGAGGTGACCGGGGAGATCGTGTTCAGGACGTTCGCGGTCGGTGGCGTGCTGGGTGTGCTGGGCGCGTCGTTGCTGGAGTCGTACCTGCTGCACCCGTCACCGTGGCTGTTCGTGGGTGTCGGGCTGATCGAGGAAGCGGTCAAGCTCGGTGCGCTGGCGCTGCTCACGCGGCACCTGGTGCACAAGTCCACACGGGACGGTCTGGTGCTCGGCGCGAGTGTCGGGTTCGGGTTCGCGGCCTTCGAGTCGGCCGGGTACGCGCTCACGGCGACGTTGACCGACAACGGGCTGTCGTTGATGGACCTGGTCACGACCGAGCTGTTGCGGGGGTTCCTCGCTCCGTTCGGGCACGGGCTGTGGACGGCGATCCTGGGCGGTGTGCTGTTCTCGCGCAGTGTGCGCGAGCACTTCCTGCTCACCGGGCGGCTGTTCTGGGCCTACGTCGGGGTGTCCCTGCTGCACGCGCTGTGGGACTCGATGAACAGCATCGCCGTCGTGATCACCGTGGTGGTGACGGGTGAGCCGTGGCAACGGCACGCGGAGCTGTTCACGGTCGTCACGTGGCTCGGGCTGGCGTCGATCTCGGTGGTCGGGCTGGTCTGGCTGCTGGGCCTGGTGCGGGCGTCACGCCGGGAGCACCGGCCGGTGCGGGGCTATCCGCTGCCCACCGACGCGCGGTGGTGGCCGGCCGGTCGTCCTCCTCGGTGAACCGCGCTAGCAGTTGTGGATGGCGGTGGTCGCGGACGACACCATGACATCCACGCCGGGCAGGGTGATGTGCGCGCCGTTGACCTTGAGGCCACCGGGCACCGGCACCTGCTCGTTGATCACGATCTTGCCGCCGGGCAGCGGGATCGTGGTGTTGGGCGCGGTGGTGACGGTGACCGGGAGGCCGGCGACGGTCAGCGCGCCGATGGTGACGGTGCCGGTGGCGCCGCCGCACGTGCTGCGCGAGGTGGCCACGACGTCTCGCAGCGCGACGACGCCAACGCCGACTTCGGCGACGGACGTGCGTGCGGTGGAGGTGCCGGGTGCCAGCGTCGTCACCACCGACGTGCAGAGCGCGCGGGCGCCCAGCGATGAGGTCGCCACGCACGGCGGTGCCGTGGTGCTCGCGCGGGCCACGCGGACCTCGCCGGTGTCCGGGGTCGGCGGCACGGTCAGGCCGAGGGCGGTGCCGGAGAGGCCGAACCCGCGGCCGGTCATGTGCTGCAGGCCGACCGCGGTGGACGCCTGGCTGGGCTCGTAGAACGGGTCGCCGGTGAACGTGGCCGTCACCGGCACGGTCGCGGTGGCGTTCAGCGGCTGGTCCACGGACGCGATCGTGCACTCCGCCGTGCCCCGGGCATCGGTGGTGTCCACACAGGACTGACCGCCGAGGTTGAGCTGGACGCTGCGGCCGGCGACGGGAGTGCCGTCGTCCTCGGTGAGCTTCGCGGCCAGGCGGGCGGGTTCGGCGTTGGCCACGTTGGCGGCGCCGGTGTAGGTGAGCGTGGTTTCTTCTTTGGTGACCACGAAATCGACCGCGGTCCCCGACGGCAGCAGGCTCTTGCTGCCCGCGAACGCCGCGGTCAGCGGATAGGTGGCGGCCGGCTCGTTCGGTGTGATCGGGCAGGACGCGACGCCGTCGGCGTTGGTGGTGCCGGTGCAGGTCTCGGCGTTGTTCAGGGTGAAGACCACCGGCTGGCCGCCGACCGGCGTGCCGGTGGCGGTGAGGGTCAGCCGGGCGGAAACCGTTGCGGGATCGTGGAAGTCACCGGTGAGCGCGCCGGTGTAGGTGAGGGTGGTCGGCTTGCGGGTGACCTCGAACTGGACCTCGGTGCTCGACGGTTGGTGCACCACGTCGCCGCCGTAGCCGATCGCCAGCAGGTAGGTGCCCCCGGCCTCGTCGGGCGTGATCGTGCAGGAGGCGACGCCGTTGGCGTTGGTCGTGCCGACGCAGGTCTCGTCGGCGTTGAGGCGGAAGACCAGTGAGGCGTTCGGCACGGGCGCACCCGAGGTCGTCGTGGTGAGGCGGGCGGAGAGCGTCACCGGGTCGCCGGTGAAGCCGGAGGACGGGCCGGTGTAGGTGATCTTGGTGGACTCGACGAGGTAGCTGATGGTCACCGACGGCTGCTCGTCGGTCTCCTCCAGCGCGAGGTTCGAGACGCCGGCGCCCGCGCGGGCGGAGCCGTTGCCACCGTCACCGCCGTGGACGGCGATGATCAACGGCGTCGGCGCCTGGAAGCCGGACGCGCCGCCGCCACCGCCGTACCAGCCACCGCCGCCTCCTCCCCCGCCGCCACCACCTGCGGTCGCGGGGTTACCGGGTGCGCCGAGCCCGCCGACGCCGAAACCGCCGGGCAGACCGGGGAATCCGCCCGGTCCCGGGATGCCGGGTGTGCCGCCGCTGTTGTCGCCGCCGTTGCCGCCGTTGCTTCCGGCGACGCAGCCGATGGCGAAGCACCGGCCGCCACCACCACCGCCACCGGGCGCGACGACCAGCCGGCTGGCGAGGCTGTCGCACGGCGCTGCGGCGGAACACAGCCGCACGTCGCTCGCGCCACCACCGGCACCGCCCGCGAACGGGGTGCCGAGGCCACCGGGTGCGCCGCCACCGAAGCCCGGCGCGCCGCCGTTCGCGCCGCTGCCGTCGCCGCCGTTCTGGCCCACCGCGACGACGAGTTGCGTGACCCCGGACGGAACGGCGAGGTCTGCGGTGGCTCGATAACCACGTCTACCGTCCGGTGCGGACCCGTCGCCGCCGTCGGCGCCCTTGCCGCCGTGTCCGCCGATGGCCACCACGCGCAGTTTCGTGACGCCTGCGGGGATCGAGTAGGTCTGTTCACCGCCGGTCGGTTGGAACGTCTTCGAGACGAAGTGGTCGGCGAGTGCCGGTGGTGCGAAGACAACGCTCGCGCCCATCAGTCCGATGGTGAGCGCCGTCGCGAGCCTGGCTCGGGACACGGGGGTGCCTTCCGTGCAGAAGGGGCCCCGACCCGGCGAAAGGATCCCGCACCGCAGTTCGAGACGACACGAACTTCACCCGAACGCCGCCGAACGTGATCCGTTCGGACGTCAGGCCAGGAACCCCAGCACGGCGTCGCGGAACTCGGCGGGCCTCCTGCTGTGGATGCAGTGACCTGCGTCGATCGTGATGAGCTCGGCGTTGGGAATCATCCCCGCGACCTCGGCCAGCCGTTCCGGCGGCACGTGGCTGCGCGGACCACCGCCGATCACCAGCGTCGGGGCCTTGATCGCGGCCAGGCCGTCCCACCACACCGGATCGGGTGCGCGCAGCTGGGTCAGCACCTGCGGCACCACCCGGCGGTCGAACCCGCGCCGCAACAGTCCCTGCAGCGCCAGGAACAGTGCCACGCCTTGCTTCGGCGGGCGTGGCTCACCCGAGCGCGGCGGGGGCGGTGGGTCTTCCAGCACGAGTTTGCGCACCCGGTCCGGGCGGCGGCCCGCCAGCAGTGCCGCGACGTGGGCACCGAGCGAGTGGCCGACGAGGTCGAACTCGGCGATGTCCAACGCGTCGAGCACGCCCACGACATCGCGTTGCACCGAGTCGAGGCGGTAGTCGCCGGTCCGGGCACTGCCACCGTGTCCGCGCAGGTCCGGAGCGATCACCAGGCGACCGGCGGCCACCAGCGAGCGGGTGAAGCCCGTCCAGGTCGCCGAACTGCTCGCCAACGCGTGCAGGAGCACGGTCGGCGGGCCTTCCAGCGATCCGTCCAGGCGATAGGCGATGGTCGCACCGCCGACGTTCAGCGTCGGCAGCGGAACCCGTGCTGGCATTGCGAACCGTCCCCCGGTGCGGTGTGGCACTGTCTTGGCCATGATTCCGGACGTCGTGCGGTTCCGGCAGGCAGATCTACTTTCCGTGCTGCACCGGAGGTTCGGGCCGGTGGTGCGGATGGGCCCGTACACCTACCTGCTCGGACCGGAGGCGAACCGGTTCGTGTTCGCCAACTCCGAGCTGTTCGAGGTGGAGCGGGCGTTCCAGGTGCTGGTGCCGGTGGACGGGCCGACGTCGTTGATCGTCAGCGACGGCGAGGACCACAAGCGGCGGCGCCGGCTGGTGCAGCCGGCGTTGGTGCACCGGCAGATCGCCGGCTACGAGCCGGTCATGCGGGCCAACGCCGAGGCGGCGCTCGACTCGTGGCGGCCGGGGCAGGTCGTGGACGCCTACCAGGAGTTCCGGCGGGCCATCCGGCGCAGCACGATCCACGCGCTGTTCGGCGAGAAGATGGCGCGGGACGCCGACTTCTTCGGCGCGCACCTGCAGCTGCTGATCAACCTGATCGACCGGAACCCCGCGGTGGTCACGTGGCTGCGGCGGACGAAGGCACCGGCCTGGCGCAACGCGATGCGGGCGCGCAGGGCCGTCGACGCACGGGTCTACGCGGCGATCGCGGAGGCACGGCAGGGCGGAACGGCCGACGACGACCACGTGCTCGCCTCGCTGGTGCGGGAGAAGGACGGGCTGAGCGACCTGGAGGTGCGCGACCAGGTCGTCACGCTGATCGCGGCCGGGTACGAGACGACCAGCGGCGCGATGGCGTGGGCGGTGTTCAACCTGTTGCGGCACAACGGAGTTTGGGAACGCGCGCAGGACGACGACGAGTACCTGGCCAACGTCGTCAACGAAACGTTGCGGCTGTACCCGCCGGCGGTCGTCTCGGCACGGGTGGCGGCGCAGCCGTTCGAGTTCGCCGGGAAGAAGATCAAAGAGGGCACTTTCCTGCTGTACAGCCCGTACGTCACGCATCGGCTGGCCGAGGTGTGGCCGGATCCCCTGCGGTTCGACCCGGACCGGTGGGAGCGCAAGCCGGCGCCGCACGAGTTCCTGCCGTTCGGCGGCGGCCCGCACCGGTGCATCGGGGCCGGCCTCGCCACGACCGAGCTGACCGTGATGCTGAAAGCGTTGCTGCAGCGGCCGAAACCCGAGTTGGTGAGGCAGCGCATCACGCCGGCGAGCGTCGCCGCGATGCGCCCGAAGCACGGCCTCAAGGTCCGGGCAGCAGGATGATCACCGAAGCGCTGGGCGAGGCGCTGCACCTGATGAGGATGTCCGGCACGTTCTACTGCCGGACCGAGCTCACCGAGCCGTGGGGCCTGACCATGCCCGACATGGCCGACTGCCTGTGGTTCCACGTCCTCACCAGCGGCCGCTGCGAGATCGAGGTCGACGGCGAGATCACCTCGCTGGCACCCGGCGACGTGCTGCTCGTGCCCGGCGGCCAGGGCCACCGGCTGTTCGACTCGGCAAGCTCACCGACGCCGCTCGTCACGACGTTGCCGCACGAGTTCGAGACCGACAACTACGCGATCCTCCGTCACGGCGACGGTGGCGCCGTGACGCACCTCGTGTGTGGTGCGGTGCGCTTCGACCACCCGGCCGCACGGCACCTCATCAAGGTGTTGCCGCACGTGCTGTATGTGCGGCAGGCCGACGACATGCGCGCCACGATCGACCTGATGGCCGCCGAGGCGCGGAACCTGCGTCCCGGCGGCGAAGCGGTCATCACCAGGCTCGCGGACGTGCTGGTGATCCAGACGATCCGCTCGTGGCTCGCCAACGACCCGGCCGCGCGCACCGGGTGGCTGGGTGCGTTGCAGGACGAGCAGATCGGGCAGGCGCTGGCGTTGATCCACCGCGACCCCGCGCAGCCGTGGACCGTCGAACGGCTGGCGCGCGAGACCGCGATGTCCCGCTCGGCGTTCGCGGCGCGATTCACCGATCTCGTCGGCGAACCGGCCATGCGGTACGTGACGCGGTGGCGGATGCACGTGGCGATGAACCGCCTCAAAGACCGCGACAGCACGGTCAGCGAGATCGCGCGCGGCCTCGGCTACGAGTCCGAGGCGGCGTTCAGCCGGGCGTTCAAGCGGATCGTCGGGGTGTCGCCGGGTCAGGCGCGGGCGGGCTGAAGCAGGTCCCAGCGGTTGCCGTAGAGGTCCTCGAACACGGCCACGCGACCGTAGACCTCGTCGCGCGGCGTCTCCAGGAAGCGCACGCCGAACTCGGTCATGCGGGCGTGGTCGCGGTCGAAGTCGTCGGTGGTGAGGAAGAACCCGACGCGGCCGCCGGTCTGGTCGCCGACCCGTGCGGACTGCTGGTCCGTGTCGGCCCGCGCCAGCAGCAACGACGCTCCCCCGCCCGCGGACACCACGACCCAGCGCTTGTCGCCCTGCGGCGTGTCCTCCGCCAGCGTGAACCCGAGACCGTCGACGTAGAACCGGATCGCTTCGTCGTAGTCGCGGACCACCAAGGTCACCAAGCCCATAGAGCGCACGCTGCTCAGTGTGACAGGGTGCCTCCATGGCGGTTACATCGGAGACGCATCGACTGCCCGTGCGCACCCTCGTCGCCTCAAGCGCCGGCAACGCGGTGGAGTGGTACGACTGGGGCATCTACACGGCGTTCAGCATCTACTTCGCCACGCAGATCTTCCCCAAGGGCAACGAGGCCGCGGCGCTGCTGAGCACGTTCGCGACGTTCGCGCTCGCGTTCTTCTTCCGGCCGCTCGGCGGGTACCTGCTGGGCCGGTTCGCGGACCTCAAAGGCCGGCGCACCGCGATGCTGCTGACGATCGTGCTGATGTCGGGCGGGTCGGTGCTGATCGGGTTGCTGCCGACGTTCGACCAGGTCGGCTGGCTGTCACCGGTGCTGCTGGTGCTCGCCCGCATCGCGCAGGGCATGGCGCTCGGCGGCGAGGTGTCCAACGCGTCGGCGTACCTCGCGGAGATCGCGCCCGCCGACCGTCGCGGCCGGTACTCGTCGTTCTTCTACATCTCCACCGGGGCGGCGGTGCTGATCGCGTCGCTGCTCGGGTTCGTGTTGTCGCGCAACCTCGACAAGGCCGCGATGGCGTCCTACGGGTGGCGCGTGCCGTTCCTCGTCGGCGGTGTGCTCGGGCTGATCGGGTTGTGGTTGCGGCGGGAGCTGAAGGAGACCGAGCAGTTCGAGGACAACCGGGCCAAGGCGGAACGCCTGCGCAACCCGCTGCTGACCACGCTCAGGGAGCACCCGAAGGCGGTCGGCCAGCTCATCGGCGTGACGTTGCTGTCGACGCTGAGCTTCTACACGTTCTTCTCCGCGCTGACGCCGTTCGCGGTGACGGCCAGGGGCGCCGGCGCCATCGACGTCTTCCTGGCGTTGTCGATCGGCACGCTGGTGTTCATCGCGCTGCAGTACCCGCTGGGGTGGACGGCCGACCGGTACGGCCGCAAACCGCAGCTGCTCGTGTGGTCGGCGGCGATGGCCTTGCTGGTCGTGCCGTTGTCGGCGCTGGTCAAACCGGGGCTCGCGAACCTGGTCGTCGTGTTCTGCGTCGGGCTCGGGCTCTACACGGCGATGACGTCGATCGCGCCCGCGATCATGAGCGAGCTGTTCCCCACCGAGCTGCGCGGACTGGGCATCGGCGCCTGGTACAACCTGACGGTCGCGCTGTTCGGCGGCACCGCCCCGCTGGTCATCCAGGCCGTCGGCGGGACGGTGTTCTTCTGGTACGTCGCCGTCGCCGCGGTGATCACGTTCCTCGTCGTCCTGTCGTTGCCGGAGACGAAGGGCGCGGAGCTCACCTAGCGAGCGGCACCAGGTCGTCGGCGTGCACGACCTCGCGGCGCTGCTCCTCGGGCAGGTCGTGGGTCTTGCGGCCGATCAACGACGGCAGCTCCCCCGAGTCGTAGCCGACCACACCGCGGGCCACGACCTCGCCGGCCAGGCTCACCAGCTCGACGACGTCACCTGCGTCGAAGTCGCCGTCCACTCCGGTGATTCCCGCTGCCAGCAACGAACGACGCCGGCCGACCACAGCGGCGACCGCGCCGTCGTCGAGGTGCAGGCGGCCGTTCGCGTCGGTGGCGTAGCCGAGCCAGAAGCGGCGGGCGGTGAGACGGGAACCCGTTGCGGCGAAGGCGGTGCCGACGTCGGCGGAGGTGAGCGCGCGATGGGCCTCGGTGGCGCTGGTCAACAGGACCGGGATGCCCGCCGAGGAGGCGAGCCGCGCCGCGGCCAGCTTCGAGGCCATGCCACCGGTGCCGAGACCGGACGCGCCAACGGTTCCGGCCTGCACTCCGTCCACATCGGACGCTCCAGCGACCTCCGAGATGCGGACCGCCCCCGGCTTGCGGGGGTCACCGGAGTAGAGCGCGTCCACATCGGACAGCAGGAACAACGCGTCTGCACCGACCAGGTGCGCCACCAGGGCGGCCAGGCGGTCGTTGTCACCGAAGCGGATCTCCTCGGTGGCCACGGTGTCGTTCTCGTTCACGACCGGCACAGCACCCAGGGCCAGCAGCCGGGAGAACGTGCGCTGGGCGTTGCGGTAGTGGGCGCGGCGCACCACGTCGTCCGCGGTCAGCAGTACCTGGCCGACGGTGAGCGAGTAGCGGCCGAACGAGTTCGCGTAGGCGTGTGCCAACGTCAGCTGGCCGACGCTCGCCGCGGCCTGCTGGGTGGCGAGGTCACGCGGGCGCCGGGACAGCTTCAACGGCGCGAGGCCCGCGGCGATCGCACCGGACGAGACCAGCACGACCTGGCTGCCCGCACCGCACCGCGCGGCGACCGCGTCGACCAGGGAGTCGAGGCGGGCCGGATCGAGCCCGCCTTCCGCCGTGGTCAAAGAAGAAGAACCGACCTTCACCACGATGCGGTTCGCCGAAGCGACCGCTCGCCGTGCTTGTGAGACCGCGGGGGCCGTCACGTTTTACTCCTCGTCGAAGTCGTCGCCGTAGTCGCCGGGCGCGCGGCGGGCCTTCTTCAGGGCCTTGCGCTCGTGGGCGCCGATGCGGTCGTTGCGCTCAAGGCGGGCGTCCGTGCCACGTCCGGTCATCGTCATCGCGATGCCCGCCGGCGTGGTCGGCTCCCAGTCGAACACCAGGTCGCCGATGGTGACCTGGCAGCCGGGAACGGCACCCATCTTCACGAGCTGATCCTCGACACCCAGCCTGTTCAGGCGGTCGGCGAGGTAACCGACGGCTTCGTCGTTGGAGAAGTCGGTCTGGCGGATCCAGCGCTCGGGACGGTCGCCCCTGACGATGAAGCCACCCTCGACCGAGGGGTCCTCGGTCACGGTGAAGCCCTGGTCGTCCACGGCGGTCGGCCGCAGCACGATTCGGGTCGATTCCTTCTTCGGCTGGGCGGCGCGGTACTCGCGCACGACCTCGGCCAGCTTGAAGGTCAGTTCACGCAGTCCCTCGCGGGACACGGTCGACACCTCGAACACCGGCAGGCCGCGGGCCTCGATCTCCGGGCGGACGATGTCGGCGAGGTCCTTGGCGTCCGGGATGTCGATCTTGTTGAGGATCACCACGCGCGGACGGTCGGCGAAGTCGCCGCCGAGCGACGGGGTGTACTCCGCGAGCTCCTGCTCCAGCGCGTCGATGTCGGCGATCGGGTCGCGGCCGGGCTCGTACGTCGCGCAGTCGACGACGTGGGCGAGCACGGCGGTGCGTTCGATGTGCCGCAGGAAGTCGAGGCCGAGGCCCTTGCCCTGCGAGGCACCGGGGATCAGGCCGGGCACGTCGGCCATCGTGAAGATGGTCTCGCCCGCGGTGATCACGCCCAGGTTCGGCACCAGCGTGGTGAACGGGTAGTCGGCGATCTTCGGCTTCGCCGCGGAGAGCACCGAGATCAGCGACGACTTGCCCGCCGACGGGAAGCCGAGCAGGCCGACGTCCGCGACGGACTTGAGCTCCAGCACCAGGTCACGCGTCTCGCCCGGCTCACCGAGCAACGCGAAACCGGGGGCCTTGCGGGCCTTCGACGCGAGCGAGGCGTTGCCCAGACCGCCACGGCCGCCGGCGGCCGCGATGAGCTGGGTGCCCTCGCCGACGAGGTCCGCGACGATCTCGCCGTCCTCGGTCAGCACCACGGTGCCGTCCGGGACGCGCAGGATCAGGTCCTCGCCGTTCGCGCCGTCGCGGTTCGCGCCCGCGCCCGCCTTGCCGTTGGTGGCGGAGGCGTGCGGGCGGAAGTGGAAGTCGAGCAGGGTGTGCACCTGCGAGTCGACGACGAGCACGACGTCGCCGCCCTTGCCGCCGTTGCCGCCGTCCGGGCCGCCGAGCGGCTTGAACTTCTCGCGGTGCACGGAAGCGCAACCGTTGCCCCCGTTGCCGGCGGCAGCGTGGATCACCACCCGGTCTACGAAGCGGGCCACGGAACTACTTCCCTTCAAAAGTCTTGGACAAGCAACGAGGGGCGGTGCCGGAAGACCGGTCCCGCCCCTCGCAGAGGTAGTGCTACGTCGCGGAAAACGGTCCTCAGACCGCGACCGGGACGATGTTGACGGTCTTGCGACCGCGCTTCATGCCGAACTCCACCGCACCCGGCTGCAAGGCGAACAGCGTGTCGTCCTTGCCGATGCCCACACCGACGCCGGGGTGGAACTTGGTGCCGCGCTGGCGGATCAGGATCTCGCCGGCCTTGACGACCTGACCGCCGAACCGCTTCACACCCAGGTACTGGGGGTTGGAGTCACGGCCGTTGCGGGAACTGGACGCACCCTTTTTGTGTGCCATGAGAAGTCAGGTCCTCACTTACCGGTGATGCCGGTGACCTCGACGCGGGTCAGCTTCTGGCGGTGACCCTGGCGCTTGTGGTAGCCGGTCTTGTTCTTGAACTTGTGGATGCGGATCTTGGGACCCTTGGTGTGCTCGACGACCTTGCCGGTCACCGAGAACTTCTCCAGGGCCGCCGCGTCAGCGGTGACGTCAGTGCCGTCGACCACGAGCAGCGTCTGGAGGGAGATTTCGGTGCCCGGCTCGCCCTCGAGCTTCTCGACCTCGACGATGTCGCCGACAGCGACCTTGTACTGCTTGCCGCCGGTCTTGACGATCGCGTACATCAGGACGGAAGTCTCCTGCTACTCGATGGTGACGGGCCATGCGCCATCCAACCGGGAAAATCACCAGAGGAGGCACACGACAGGACCCGTCGGATAACGGGCCGTCAACAAGGTTACGGGAGTGGGTGCGGCCGGAGCAAACCGGGGTGCCCTGATCGCGTTCGCGCAGGCTGTGCGGTCCCTCACAACGCAAGACCGGGGCCGCCCGTGAAGGCGACCCCGGTCTCACTGCCAGCGCTTTCAGCTCTCCTGGACCGGCGGTCCCGCGGGCCGCGACACGGCGCGGCGCCTGCGGGTGGTGGTGACCACCGGCGCGGGCAGCTGGACCTCGGGCTGCTTCGGCACCTCGACGACCAGCGGAGCGGGCGCCTCCTGCACGACCGGCGCACCTGCGGCGCGCTTGGCCGCACGGCGGCGCGGACGGGCACCGGAAGTGGTCACCGGAGCCTCTGCGACGGGCGCTGCGGGCTCGGCGACCGGTTCCGGTGCCACCGGAGCCTCGACGGCGGCGACGGCCTCAGCCGCGAGCTCGGCCACCTCGGCGGCCTCCTCCGCGACCTCGGCCGACTCCTCGGCGACCAGCTCGGCCACCGTCACCGGCTCGACGAGCTCCGGCGCCGCCTCCTCGATCACCGCGGCGGCAGGCTCCTCCGCCGGGGTCTCGACAGGCTCCTCCTCGACCACCTCGGCGGTGTCGTGCGGCACGTGACCGTTGAGCGCCTGCTCCTCGACCACGACCGCGTCGACGACCGCCTGCGGCTCCTTGTCCCGGCGACGACGGCGACGACGGCGGCCGCCGTGACCCTCGTGCTCCTGGTCGGCGGCGACGGCGGCCTCGGAGGTGTCCTCCGGCTCACCGGACTCGACGACCTCGGGCTCGGCCTCGACCGGTGCCTCGACGGTCGCCTCGACCACCTCGGCGGCGTCCGCGGCCTGCTCCGACCCGCCCTTGTTGCGGCGCGACTTGCGGCCACCGCCCTGCGGCTGCTGCTGGCCACCGCCACCGTTGCCGTTGCCACCGCCGTGCGAGTGCACGGGCTCGGTGGACACGATCACGCCACGGCCGCGGCAGTGCTCACACGTCTGGCTGAACGCCTCCAGCAGACCGGTGCCGACCCGCTTGCGGGTCATCTGCACCAGGCCGAGCGAGGTGACCTCGGCGACCTGGTGGCGCGTGCGGTCGCGGCCCAGGCACTCGGTCAGGCGGCGCAGCACCAGGTCGCGGTTCGACTCCAGGACCATGTCGATGAAGTCGATGACGATGATGCCGCCGATGTCGCGCAGCCGGAGCTGGCGGACGATCTCCTCCGCCGACTCCAGGTTGTTGCGCGTCACCGTCTCTTCGAGGTTTCCGCCCGATCCGGTGAACTTGCCGGTGTTGACGTCGATGACCGTCATCGCCTCGGTGCGGTCGATGATCAGGTAGCCGCCCGACGGCAGCCAGACCTTGCGGTCCAGCGCCTTCATCAGCTGCTCGTCGATGCGGTACTCGACGAACGCGTCGTTGTTGCCGACGTGCTTCTTCAGGCGGTCCTGCAGGTCCGGCGCCACGTGGCGCACGTAGCCGTCGATGACGTCCCACGCCTCGTCGCCCTGGACGACGAGCTGGGCGAAGTCCTCGGTGAACAGGTCGCGGACGACCTTCACCAGCAGGTCCGGCTCCTCGTAGAGCAGCGTCGGCGCCTTGGTGGAGGTGCTCTCGGACTTCTCCTTGATGACCTTCCACTGCGCCTGCAGACGCGTGACGTCGCGTGCCAGCTCCTCCTCGGAGATGCCCTCCGAGGCGGTGCGGATGATCACGCCGGCGTCCTCGGGGACGACCCGCTTGAGGATGTCCTTGAGGCGCTTGCGCTCGTTGTCCGGCAGCTTGCGGCTGATGCCCGTGGCACCGCCGCCCGGCACGTAGACCAGGAAGCGGCCGGGCAGGCTGATCTGGGTCGTCAGGCGCGCGCCCTTGTGACCGACCGGGTCCTTGGTGACCTGGACGAGCACGGAGTCGCCGCTGCTCAACGCCTGCTCGATCTTGCGGGACTTGCCCTCCAGACCGGCGGCGTCCCAGTCGACCTCACCGGCGTACAGCACGGCGTTGCGGCCGCGGCCGATGTCGATGAACGCGGCCTCCATGCTCGGCAGCACGTTCTGCACGCGGCCGAGGTAGACGTTGCCCACGATCGAGCCGGTGCCCGACGACGTGACGAAGTGCTCGACCAGCACGCCGTCTTCCAGCACACCGATCTGGGTGCGGTCGCCGCGCTCGCGCACGACCATCGTGCGGGCCACGGCCTCGCGGCGGGCCAGGAACTCGGCCTCGGTCAGCACCGGGGCGCGACGGCGGCCGGCCTCGCGACCGTCCCGGCGGCGCTGGCGCTTGGCCTCCAGCCGGGTCGAGCCGCGGATGCTGCGGACCTCGCTCTGCGCGGCCTCGGAGTCGGCCTTGTCGTCGCGCGCGTCACGGGACTCGCGGACGTGCACCACCGTGTTCGGCGGGTCGTCCTCGGAGGTCGCCTCGTCGTCCGCGCCGGTCTTGCGGCGACGGCGACGGCGGCGACGGCGGGTCGAGCTCTCGTCGCCCTCGTCGTCGGACGCCTCGTCGGCGGCCTCGGTCTCGGCGGACTCGGCCTCCTCGGTGCCTTCCTCGGACTCCTCGCCCCCGTCGGCCTCGGCACCCTTGCCGCGGCCACGGCCACGACGGCCGCGGCGGCGCCGGCGACGGCCCTCGCCCTCGTCGTCGCCATCGGCGTCGGCTTCGGCCTCGGCGGCGTCGAGCTCGTCCGCGGCGATCTCGCCGACAGACTTCTCGTCCTCGGCGACCGGCTCCTCGACGACGAACGGCGAGGCGGCCGCCTTCGGCCGTTCGATCGGCTGAGGCGGCAGGAACACCGCGCTCGGCGCGGCGAAGATCGGCGCGAGCGCCGGTGCCTCGAACGCCGGGACCGCGGGGGCCTCGTAGTCCTCGGTGATCTCACCGGTGACGACGTCGTCCCAGTCCAGCAGCGTCTCCGCCACCTTCAGCGCGACGTCGCGGCTCACGCTCGACTGCGCGCTGCGGGCGACCTCGCCGAGGTCGGCCAGCGCCGTCATCACGTCCTTGCTGGAGACGTCCAGCAGCTTCGCCAGCGCGTGCACCCGCAGCTTGTCCGGCAGATCAGCCAGCTCGGGGCGTGCGGATACCACGCCCTGCCCGCCGGCCCGGCCGGCAGGCTTGTCCTTGTTCGACATGCAGCTCCTCCACCCCCGGGCGCGTCCCGTGAGGACGCGGCCGCGCAGGGGCCTCTCTTGTCTCTCTCCACCGCTGCTCGCGGCGGGAATCCTTGCCTCGCGCGCAGCGGCGTGGCGCCTCACCGGGCGCACGCTTGCGCAGGTCCCACGACGACGCCACCCTCAGCGCCGCTCCTCCTGATGCGTCGCGACTGTCGTTCCAGCGCCCCTGCGTCAGGACTCTCTGTCCTGTTGGAGCGGGTCCACCAGCCTGCCTTCGCCGTCGAGCCGTCCCTGCGCCATCCGGGTTGCTCTCGCAGGTACCGGCGGCACGAGATCGGCGACGACACGAAGCGCATTCAGCACGTCGTCGGGTCGGACGGTAGGCGTTACCTGCCGAACGACCGTCATGAGTATCCCACACGGTTGTGACAATCCGGCCTCATCGTGTCCCGCGTCGCTCGAACGTGGTTCGACCAGTGCCGACACGACCGCGGGCCGCACGTCGATGATCTTCTTGCCGTCCTTGGTCAGACGCTCGACTTCGACCCGCTCCCGCGAGAGGAAGACGCCGACCGCGGCCGCGAGCGCGTCGGGGTCCACCCCGTCGAGCTCGATCCGCCACTCGCTCGCGTCGATGCGCTCGGTGAGGTTGCCACCGTGCGCCTGCACGATGTCGACCACGTCGATGCCGGGTGGCAGCGCCGCGTCGAGCGCGATCTTCAGCGCCTCCGGGTCGACCCGTTCGACGACCGACACCTCGACGTACTCCGCCTCGCTGGCGACGCCGGTCGGTGCGGCCCCCACCCACGACACCTTCGGGTGAGGACTGAAGCCCTGCGAATACGCCATGGGCACTCCGGCCCTGCGCAGCGCACGCTCGAACGTACGAGCGATGTCGCGGTGCGAGGTGAAACGCAACCTCCCCCGCTTGGTGTAGCGGAGGCGCAGTTTCTGCACGGCGGCGGCCGAAGGGTTGTTGGGCTGATGGCGGCTCAGTGGTGCTCCCATGAGGTGTTCCGACGGGTGAGCGGTCCCATCGGCGCAGGCTGTTCGTCCAGGAGGACGGTACCGTGAACCTGATTCAGAACGTTCAGCTTGTCTAGATCGTTGCGCGTGGCTACGGTCCGGCTGACTGGACGCCTTGCCGACCTGGAGGTCCCCGGTGCCTCTGCTCCACCGCGCACGGGCTGCGGCGATGACCGCCCTGCTCGCGGCCGGGTGCATGGCGGCGTCCTCGCCCGCGGGCGCCGAGCCCGTCCTCGACTCGTGCATCCAGCCGGGGCCGACGCTGCGCTACCTGGTGGTGTTCTCGCAGCTCACGCCCACTGAGGTGGCGAACGCGGAGATCACGCGGGCGTGTGGCACCACCACCGTGTACTACCCGGAGATCGGGGTCGCCGTGGCGACCTCTCCCGACCCGTCGTTCCTCAAGCTGATCGGCCCGCAACGCGCGTACAGCGCGCAGGCCGAGCGCGTCGCCAGGCGTTCGGCGCAGCGCAAGAAGGACGACACCGAACTCTTCCGGCCGTCCGGACAGCGCTCGGGCGAACAGTGGGACATGGATCTCATCAAGGCCCCCGCCGCGCACGAGATCAGCACGGGGTCGAAGTCCGTGGTCGTCGGCGTGCTGGACTCCGGCATCGACCTGCATCACCCCGACCTCGTCCCGGCGCTGGCCCCGGAGCTGTCCGCGGGCTGTCTGACCGGGAAGCCCGACCCGTCGCCGACCGCCTGGGCGCCGACGACGTCCGCACACGGCACGCACGTCGCCGGCACCATCGCCGCCGCTGACGACGGCCGCGGGACCACGGGCGTCGCGCCGGGCGTGCGCATCGCGTCCGTGAAGGTCGTCGACGACGACGGCTTCATCTACCCCGAGTACGCCGTGTGCGGCTTCATGTGGGCCGCCGAGCAGCGGATGACCATCACCAACAACAGCTACTTCATCGACCCGTACCTGTTCACGTGCCAGAGCGAGCCCGGCCAGCGCGTGATCTACGAGGCCGTGCGCCGTGCCGTCGACTACGCGACCTCTCGCAACGTGCTGACGGTCGCGGCGGCCGGCAACAACGCCGCCGACCTGTCCCGGCCGGGGCGTGACTCGTTGTCGCCGACGAACGGCGACGCGCAGACGCGGACGGTCGACTCGACGTGCGTGGTGCTGCCGGCTCAGCTCAAGAACGTGGTCGGCGTGTCGGCCGTCGAGTCGACCAAGACCAAGGCCGGGTACAGCTCGTACGGCCTGGGCACCATCGACGTGACCGCACCGGGCGGCGACTCCCGGACGCCGGGCGGGTGCGTGCTCTCGACCGTGCCGTCCGGTTACGACTACTCGTGCGGAACGTCGATGGCGACCCCGCACGCGGCCGGGGTGGCCGCGCTGATCGCGTCGACGCATCCCGGCACCGACGCGGTCACGCTGGGGCGGATGCTGAACGCGCAGGCCGAGACGTTGGCGTGCCCGGCGGACTACGACCTCAACGGCACGGGTGTGCAGGACGCGTTCTGCACGGGCTACTCGGAGTACAACTCCTTCTACGGCCACGGCCTCGTCGACGCGCTGGCCGCCGTCACCAGGTAGCCGAGGTCACCAGGGCACGGGCGTTCCGTCCCACGACCAGAAGCCACCGGTGGGGCCGTCGTCCGGCAGCAGCGCCAGGCGGAGGGCACCTCGGGCGGCCTCGGCCGGATCACCGCCGACAGCGGCGGCCCCTGGGGTGAGATCGGTGGCCCGCAGACCGGGAGCGAGCGCGTTGACCTTGAAGCCCTCCTCGGCCAGCGTCTGGGCGTAGAAGACGGTGAGAGCGTTCAGGGCGGCCTTGGCCGAGCGGTAGGCGGCGGCGCCACCACTTCCCGGGGTGAACTGCGGATTGGGTTGCGCACTCCAGGTCAGCGACGCGGTGCCGCTCGAGATGTTGACGATGCGCGGGCTCGGGGACCGGCGCAGGGCCGGCAGGAACGCGTTGGTCACCGCCACCACCCCGAACACGTTGGTCTCGTACGTGCGCCGGAACTCCTCGACGCCGGTGTCGGCCGGCGTGGCGAGCGACAGGTTGACACCCGCGTTGTTGACCAGCAGGTCAAGCCGGTCCACCCGAGCCGCGGCCTGTGCGATGCCGTCGGGGTCCGTCACGTCGAGGACCAGCAGCCGGGCGCCGACACCGATCTCCTCGACGGCCTGTTGTCCACGTCCGGCGTCGCGGGAGCCCACGTACACGGTGAAGCCTTCGGTGGCGAGCAGCCGGGCGATGTGCTGGCCGATGCCCTTGTTGGCACCGGTGACCAGAGCTGTGCGATCGTTCATGGCGACCACGGTTCCCTGGCGGTGGGGCGCCCTGCCAGGGACGACCTGTACCAGGCGGGAGGCGGCATGGCGCGGCAGGAGCTGGCCCGCTTCCTGCGGGACCGCCGGGCGGGCCTGCGGCCGCACGACATCGGCCTGAGCACGACGGGCACCGCCCGCCGCACGCCGGGGCTGCGCCGCGAAGAGGTGGCAGAGCTCGCTCACATGTCGGTCGACTACTACACGCGGCTGGAGCAGGCCCGCGGACCACGACCGTCGCCCCGGATCCTGGACGCGCTGGCCGGAGCGCTGCGACTCACCCCGGCCGAGCGCAGCCACCTGTTCGGCCTGGCGGGATCGAGCGCGCCGCCCGCCGGCAACCCCGTGCGGCAGGTACCCGCGCACGTGGCCCGCATGCTCCAGCGACTGCCCCAGACCGCGGCCATCGTCACCGACGCGGCGTACGACGTCGTCGCCTGGAACCCCCTGGCCAGGGCACTGCTCGGCGGCGACCTCTCCGGTGGGACGACGAACCTGGCCCGGCGCCGCTTCCTGGACCAGGAGCGAAATTACGAGAGCTCCGGCACCGAGGAGTTCGGGCACATCGTGGTGGCGCGGTTGCGCCGGGCCGCCGACCGCTACCCGCGGGACCCGCAGCTGGCCGCCCTGCTGGCCGAACTGCACGCGGGCAGCGAGGAGTTCCGGCGGATCTGGCAGCTGCGACCGGTCCACGCTCCCCGGCACCGCACCAAGACCATCGATCACCCGGACGTCGGCCCGCTGCGGCTGAACTGCGACGTCCTGCTCGTGCCCGAGGAAGACCTGGAGGTCGTCCTGATCACGGCCGATCCCAGGTCGTCTGCCTCGCGGAACCTGAGCAGGCTGGCCAGGCGGACGACCTGAGCCGTCAGGGCGTGAGCGCCGGGTTCTGCACCGGTGAGCCGATGCCGACCGGGGAGATCGGCAGCAGCTTGCGACCCGTCGGGCCGACCTCGATGTCGGTGCCCATCGCCGGGCACACACCGCAGTCGAAGCACGGCGTCCACCGGCAGTCGTCCTGCTCGCGCTCGTCGAGCGCGTCCTGCCAGTCGGCCCAGAGCCATTCCTTGTCGAGGCCCGAGTCGAGGTGGTCCCAGGGCAGGACCTCCAGCTCCTCGCGCTCGCGGGTGGTGAACCAGGCGAGGTCGACACCGAGGGGCTCCAGCTGTTCCGCCGCCTTGGTGGTCCAGCGGTCGTAGCTGAAGTGCTCGGTCCAGCCGTCGAACCGGCCGCCGTCGCGCCACACCGCCTCGATGACCTTGCCGATGCGGCGGTCACCGCGGCTGAGCAGGCCTTCGATGAGGCTGGGCTTGCCGTCGTGGTAGCGCATGCCGATGTTGCGGCCGAGGCTGCGGTCGGAGTTCACGGCCTCGCGGAGCTTGCGCAGGCGGTCGTCGACCGTGTCCGGGTCGCACTGGGCGGCCCACTGGAACGGCGTGTGCGGCTTGGGCACGAACCCGCCGATCGAGATGGTGCAGCGGACGTCGTTGCGGCCGCTGGCCTGACGGCCGGCGCGGATG
Organism: Lentzea sp. NPDC004789; assembly: GCF_053601075.1. NCBI lineage: Bacteria > Bacillati > Actinomycetota > Actinomycetes > Pseudonocardiales > Pseudonocardiaceae > Lentzea > Lentzea sp. NPDC004789. The sequence continues at coordinate 42,808 of NZ_JBSGBE010000039.1, forward strand.
ACGTTCTTGGCCATCTCGGCGATCTGCAGGACGTCCTCGTCCTCCTCGGTGGGCAGGCCGCACATGAAGTAGAGCTTCACCTGCCGCCAGCCGTTGGAGAACGCGGCCGACACCGTGCGGATGAGGTCCTCTTCGGACACCATCTTGTTGATGACGCGGCGCATCCGCTCGCTGCCGCCCTCGGGCGCGAAGGTGAGACCCGAGCGCCTTCCGTTGCGGGACAGCTCGTTCGCCAGGTCGATGTTGAACGCGTCGACGCGCGTGCTCGGCAGGCTCAGGCCCGTGTTGGTGCCCTCGTAGCGGTCCGCGAGTCCCTTGGTGATCTCCGCGATCTCGCTGTGGTCCGCACTCGACAGCGACAGCAGGCCGACCTCTTCGAAGCCGGTCGCCTCCAGTCCCTTCTGGACCATGGCGCCGATGCCCTCGATGGACCGCTCGCGCACCGGACGGGTGATCATGCCCGCCTGGCAGAACCGGCAGCCGCGCGTGCAGCCGCGGAAGATCTCGACGCTCATCCGCTCGTGCACGCTCTCGGCGAGCGGTACCAGCGGCTGCTTCGGGTACGGCCACGCGTCGAGGTCCATCGTGGTCCGCTTGAACACGCGGTACGGCACGCGGTCGCGGTTCGGCACCACGCGCTGGATGCGGCCGTCGGGCAGGTACTCGACGTCGTAGAAGCGCGGGATGTAGACACCGCCGGTCTCGGCGAGCCTGGTCAGCACCTCGTCGCGGCCACCGGGGCAACCCTCGGCCTTCCACGTCTTCACGATCTCGGTGATCTCGAGGACGGCCTCCTCGCCGTCGCCGAGCACCGCCGCGTCGATGAAGTCCGCGATCGGCTCGGGGTTGAACGCCGCGTGCCCACCGGCGACCACGATCGGGTCGTCCTCGGTGCGCTCGGCCGAGTGAATCGGAATGCCGGCGAGGTCCAGCGCCGTCAGCATGTTCGTGTAGCCCAGCTCCGTCGCGAAGCTGATGCCCATCAGGTCGAACGCCTTCAACGGCCGGTGCGCGTCCACGGTGAACTGCGGGACCCCGTGCTCACGCATGAGCTTCTCGAGGTCCGGCCACACGGCGTAGGTGCGCTCGGCGAGCACGTCGGGCAGCTCGTTGAGGATTTCGTAGAGGATCATGACGCCCTGGTTGGGCAGCCCCACCTCGTACGCGTCGGGGTACATCAACGCCCAGCGCACGGACGCCGCGTCCCAGTCCTTGACGGTCGCGTTGAGCTCCCCGCCGACGTACTGCACCGGCTTGGAGATCCGCGGCAGCAGAGGCTCCAACCTGGGGAAAACAGACTCGACACTCACGCTTCCAGAGTAACGGCCTCTCGCTTGCCGCACCGAATCGCGTGCCAGAACCGAATTGAACTCAGTCCAGCAACAACTTCCCCAGGCGCCTCGCCGCCACCACCGTCCCCACGGCCGCCAGCACCGCGAAGTAGGCGACGTGCCCGAGCATCCCCCACCCGACGACCCCCAGCGTGAGCCCGCGCATGAGCTCGACGGCGTGGTAGAGCGGCGTCCAGCTGACCACCGTCTGCAACCAGCCCGGATAGACCGACAGCGGGTAGAACGTGGTCGAGAACAGGAACATCGGCAGCACCGCCAGCTGCACCAGGTCGAAGTCCTGCCACGACCGCATGAACGTCGTGGCCGCCATCCCGACCGCGGCGAACGCGAACGCGACCAGCAGCGCCGCCGGCAGCGCGAGCAACGCCCACGGCGAGGCGATCAGCCCCATCCCGAGCATCACGCAGAGGAAGCCCGCCGAGTACAGCCCGCCGCGCAGCAGCGCCCAGGCGATCTCGCCCATCGCGATGTCGAACGGCCCCATCGGCGTGGCCAGCATCGCGTCGTACAGCTTGGCGTACTTGAACTTGAAGAACACGTTGAACGTCGCGTCGTACACCGCGCCGTTCATCGCCGACGCCGCGAGCAGGGCGGGCGCCACGAACGCCGCGTAGCTGACCGGCCGCCCGTCCGGCCCCGCGACCGAGGTGACGAACTGCCCGAACCCGAGCCCGAGCGACCACAGGAACAGCATCGGCTCGAACGCGCCGCCGATGAGCACGAACCACGCGCGCCGGTTCACCAGCGCGGCCCGTTCGACGAGCGTGCTGGCCTTGCCGCCGTAGAGGCCGGGCGGGATCACCCGCCACAGCAGCCCGACACTGGCGGGCGCGGCACCGTTCGCGCGGTTGAGGGTCTGGGTCATGTCACACCGCCAGCCTGCGATGGAAGGAACGAGCGGCGAAGAACAGGCCTGCCGAGGCCATGGCGAGCAGGTAGGCGACGTGCCCGAGCGCGGGCAGCAACCCCAGCGTGCCGAAGGTGGTCCCCCGCGCGAGCTCGATGCCGTGCCACGCCGGGGTGAGCCACACCAGCGGCAGCAACCAGCCCGGCAGCTGGCTGACCGGGAAGAACGCCCCGGTGAACAACGTCATCGGCATGAGCACGAACCGGAAGATCACGTTGAAGCTGTCCGGTTTGTCCAGCGTCGCGCTGTAGGCGATCAGCGGACAGCTGAACGCGAGCCCCGCCAGCGTCGCGAACAGCACCGACCACACGATGGCCGGACCGGCCGCCGCACCGAGCACCGCCGCGACGACCACGAACACCGCCGACCGCGCGAACAGCTGCACCCCGTTCCACAGCACCTGCCCGTAGAGCACCTCGGCAGGCGTGATCGGGGTGGCCACCATGCCGATGTACGTCTTCTGCCACAGGAACGACGACATGATCGCGTAGGTCGACTCGAACGTGGCGCCCTGCACCGCCGTGATGACGACCAGCGCGGGCGCGAGGTACTCCAGGTACGGCACGCCCCCGATCAACGCGGTGGACTGCACCTGCGACCCGAACCCGAACCCGAGCGCCAGCAGGAACAGCAACGGCGACAGAAAACTCGACACCGCCGTGGCCCGCCAGTTGCGCCGGTACCACGTCCAGTGCTTCTCGAAGCCGAACCACGACGCCCTGAGTGTGCGCATCAGTCCACCAACGTCCGTCCGGTGAGCCGCAGGAACACGTCCTCCAGCGAACTGCGCCGCACCAGGCTCTGAATCGGCCGCACCCCGTGCTCGTGCACCCGCTGCAGGGCCGCGTCTCCGTCCTGCGTGTACAACAACAACCGGTCCGGCAACACCTCGACCCGCTCCGCGAACCGCTCCAGCTCCGGCTTCTCCTCCCCCGGCGGGAACCGCAGCTCCAGCACCTCCCTGGTGGAGTACCGGCCGATCAGCTCACTCGGCGCCCCCTCGGCCGCGATCCGCCCACCGTCCATCACGACCAGCCGATCGCAGAGCTGCTCGGCCTCGTCCATGTAGTGGGTCGTGATGATGAGCGTGACCCCGTCCTGCTTCAACCGGAACAGCCTGTCCCACAACAGGTGCCGCGCCTGCGGGTCCAGCCCGGTGGTCGGCTCGTCGAGCAGCAGCAGTTCCGGGTCGTTGACCAGCGACCGCGCAATGGTCAGCCGCCGCTTCATCCCGCCGGACAGCGGCTCGACCTCATGATCCGCCCGGTCCGCGAGCTGCGCGAACTCCAGCAGCTCGTCCGCCTTCTCGCGACACCGCTGCCGCGACATCCCGAAGTACCGCCCGTAGATCTGCAGGTTCTGCCGAACCGTCAGCTCGGTGTCGAGGTTGTCGAGCTGCGGCACCACCCCGATCCGCGCCCGGATCTTCGGCCCGTCCCGGTCCGGGTCCATGCCGAGCACCTTCAGCTCTCCACCCGTCCGCCCGGACACGCACGAGATCATCCGCATGGTCGACGACTTCCCGGCCCCGTTGGGCCCCAGGAACCCGAAGGCCTCCCCGCGGCGCACCTCGACGTCGATGCCGCGCACGGCCTCGAACGTCCCAAAATGCTTGGTCAGCGCCTTGGCCTCGACGAGGTTCTCCACCCGCCCGACGTTAACGAACAGGTCCGACAATTTTCGACGCAATTACGATCGCGCCCATGCCGGAGATCGAACTGCGGTGGCTCTCCGAAGCCACCGACCAGCAGCGTGCCGAGATCCACACCGTCGTGCACGACGTAGTCGCGGCCGGTGGCGCCGTCGGCTACCACGAGCCCCCAACGCTCGAACGCATCTCGCTCTGGCTGGACGGCGTCCTCAAACAGTGCCGCGACGGCGACGCCGCCTTCGCCACGGCCCTTGTGGACGGTGTGGTCCGCGCCGTCGGCCTGTGGCGCCGTGGCGGCACCGCCGTCTTCCAGCACCGCGCCGAGATCCAGCAGATCATGGCCCACCCGGCCGCACGCGGCCTGGGCCTGGGCAAACTGGTGGTGCAGGGCCTCGTCGACCACGCCCGCAGCGCGGGCATCGAGATCATCATGCTGGGCGTGCGCGGCAACAACCACGGCGCGATCGAGCTCTACGAAAGCCTCGGTTTCCGCGAGTACGGCCGCATGCCGAACGCCATTGCCGTGGGCAACGAGCGTTGGGACTCCGTCGACATGTACCTGCCGCTCGGCTACCCGGAGGGAACGATCCTCAACGGCTCCAAGCCAGGCGGCCTCGGCTCAAGCCCGCGCCGCAACAACGACACCAACACCTGATCCGCAACGCCGAAGGCGAGCGGCGATGGCGGGGGTGGGGGGGGGGGGGCCGCGCCCCCCCCCCGCCCCCCCCCCCCCCCCCCACTAGCCAAACCCCAA
>NZ_JBSGBE010000040.1:0-40990 GCF_053601075.1 Lentzea sp. NPDC004789
GTCTGCGTCGCCATGCCATAGGTCTGATCGAACTCGGTGACCTGACTCGTCGTGCGGAACCCCCGACCACCATCCAACGCGGTACGCGAGTACTTGCCCGCGGACTGGATGTAGCGGGCGTTGACCGTGACACCGTTGATCGTCCGCGTGGCGGTCGGTTCGGACTGCCATGGCGCGTTGACCGTCGCCGACGCCTCCGCGCCGCCGGGTCCGTTGTAGACGATCTCCTCACGCACCATGCCCGCGAACGCGTCCTCGTCATTCACCGCGGGCACACCACCCACGGTGATCGCCGGCATGGGAACGTTGCGTGTGCCTGACGGGAGCTTGTCGCCGTGCATACCGCGGAAGTAACGCCGCTCGGTCAGCGTCTGCTCGCCGGGGTCACCCAGCTTGGTCCGCACCGCGCTGTAGCCGCGCCACACCGACCACGTCTTGTCCTCCGCTTTGACGAACCCGTCGTCGTCGGCGTAATGCCACGCCGGATCACCGACGTACTCGTACTGCGTGAGCACCCGGACGTTGCCGCCGGTCAGGTCCGACTCGGTCATGCTCGCCACGACGTACTTGTGGAAGTAGTCCCAGATCGGCGTCGTGTTGCCCTCCGGCGTCCACCGCACCGGATAACACCGCAGCTTGTTGTCCTGCAACGCGTTCGGGTCCGGCATCCGGGAGCCGGCCACGCAGTCCGGATCGGCATAGTTGACGTCGATCTGCCCACCACTCTCGGTGAAGATCGTCTTGAGCCGCCACCACTTCATCGCCGCCAGCTGATCCGAGTGCGTGTCCACCCGGTTGCTCAGCTGGATGCCCTGGAACCGCACATCCGGCACCGGAGTCTGCTGCCCCACCAGACCCACACGCGAGATCTTGTCCAGCCACAACCCCGCACGCGTGCCATCACCGGGATCAGGGAACGAGTGGGTGAAGGTCCACTTCTCCACCGCGTTCCCGCCGACCTTCGCCGTCACCGACGCAAGACGCTTGGTCACCCAGAACGTCGGCGAACTGTAATTGCACGTAGTCCCGGCGCACTCCTGATCCCACGGCACATCCGGCCAATGCGCCGCGTCCTTCGTACCGCAGTCGGACAGGCAGCGGTCGGCGGACTCGAACACCACCTGCATCGGCGCGGTCTCAGTACGGTCGTTGCGCGTGCCGTAATCGATCTGCTTGAGCACCGCGGCACGGTCGTACTCGACCAGATCAGTCCGGGAGTTGTTACGCCCGTACTTGTTCTTCTCCTTGTCATAGGAGTACGTCATCGTGTTGCCGTGGGTGTCCACGACATACTCGAGATTCCACCGATACGGCTGTGAACAGAACGAGTCCTTGAACAGCGTCGCCGCGCACGGCTCACCGGCGTGATTGCCCGCCACCGGCACGTTCAGCACCGACTGCGCACTCCTGCCGAACCAGTACTGCGTGCCCTCGGGCGTGGTGACCACCCAGTGCTCCCCGTTGCGCGCACCGTTGTCCGCACCCGTACGGAACTCCACGCGCGTGCCGTCGTCCTGACGCAGCCGCCACCGGCTCGACGGCGCGGCTTCCTTGATCAGCTCACCGCCATGACCCGTCATCGACAACGTGGCATTCTCATTGCGCCAGCACAGATCACCGGTCGCCACCGTGTTGCGCGCACTATCGGCCATGTCACCCGCGCAGCCGACATACCGGCGTTCGATGAAGTTCACGCCGAGGTCGAAACCCTCACCTGCCCACGACGGCTGGTTGTTCGACGCAGCCATCCGCCCATCAACACTCTGCGACGAATACCCCAGCGTCAACGACGGCGCCGGACCACCCAATGACGGCGGCACCCGCAACGGATAGCTCCACGAGAATCCACCCGTGTTCGAGCCCGCCGACCACGTCGCCGACGGCGACAACGACGTCGCCTTGTACGTCCCCGAACCACTCGACGTCCCCGACGACAACGCCATCAACGTCACACCCGACGGACTCGCCTGCGTCGCGGTGACCTTGCTCTTCGCGGTGTCATTGCGCGACGGCACCGGCTTCGCGGCGCATTCCGGCCTGTCCGGCGTCGACAACGCGCACTCGGGCAACTCGACCAGACGCAGACGCGAAGCCCAGTCACCACCGTAAGCCCAGCGGAACGACGAGTAATCGACCTCGACCTTCGCCGACCCACCAGACACCTTGAACAACAGACCGTCCACACCGGCCTTACGGGTCCTGTCCCGGTCGAACGTCTCGATCCTGATCTTCGGCCTGGCCTTCGCCACCGCCACATCCGCGGCAGCCACGGACAACGGCGTGCCCGCCACCTTGGCAGGCTCGGTCGTAGCGGCGTCGACCTCGGCGACACCGGCACCAGGCCACACCGGCGCACTGGCCGTGAAAGCCTTACCGGTCCGCACGTCCTCGACCTTGCCGAGACCGTTCTTCTTACCCGCGACCACCCGCTCCTTGCTCGGCACGGGCGGTTTGTAAGGCGCCGCCACCACCGACGGCGGCGTCGCGGTCAACACAGCGGACACCAACGACGCCACCACGGCGACGACCAGTCCGCGTCTGAAAGTGAAATAAGCGCGCAAGGCAAAGCCCCGCGCCGGCTCGGCGCAAGTCAAGTGCAGCCCCCCAATATCCGCGCGTGTCCCCCGACACCACGCGAAGCAGCCCTCTGCGGCTGGGAGTCTGCCCCGCAGGACAGAAATCCACAATGAGGCTGAACGGGTGACAGCGGCTCGAAGTCACCGGTGGGAGAACGCGGCAGCCACCTTGGCCTTCGAGTTCGCGCCCAGGTTCACCACGGCGCCACCGCCCTGCGGCACCGCGCGGATGAACGTGCCCGCGAAGCCTTCCGGCGTCACGAACAGCCCCCAAGCCGGGACCCAGTTGCACACCTCGCCGGTCGCCGGGTCCACGACCGGCTCCGGTTCCGCGACCACGCGGCGCTGCACGACGCAGGACCGCTGGACCGCCTGGCCCAGCAGCTCCTTCCAGTCGTGTTCCGGCGTTTCCCAGCCCGCGACCACGCCGTGCCCGCCGAAGTCGCGCGGCGGTTTCACGATCAGCTGCTCGCGCTCCTCGACGCACTGGTCCACGAGTTCGTGGGTGAGCGGCCTGGTCCACGGCAGCACCCGGTCGACCAGTGCGCGCTCGGCGTCCGACATCCACCGCGCGTCGGACAGCAGGGCAAGCGCTCCCTTGTTGGACCACAGCGAACTGCTCATCGACGTGAAGAGCACGCACGTGCCGGCGGCGTGCGCGCGCAGGATCTCCTCCACCACGGCCGCATTCGCCGGCACGTGGTCGACGGTGAAGTAGCGCAGCACCACGTCGATCCGCGTGTCGCGCACGAAGAGCCGTCCGGAGCGGGTGCGCACCTCGCTCAGGCCGGCCACCACCGCGTCCAGGCCGAGCCGGGCGAACTCCTCCACGAAGGACGCCAGCAGGTCCTGGTACGCGGGCAGGTCGGCGTCCGCGCACAGCAGAGCCACCATCGGATCCGGCGCCGGTGCCACCGCCCGCAACGACCGGACCACCTCCGCCGCGGTGTCGACGTGGGTCAACGAGTGCTCCGCGGCGAACGCGGCGAATTCGGGCACCCCGAGCAAAGCCTGGTGCAGCACGGCGTTGTCCAGGCCGCCGAGATCGCTCGCGACGTTGAACTCCAGCATCGTGAACGACGAGCCGTCGCGGTAGAAGTCCGCGCGACCGTAGGGAACCGGCGGCCCGTCGTAGTACGACGCGAGCAGGCCGGACGTCACGGGGTCGATGCCGAGGGTCGCGCAGTAGCGCGCCACGTCACCGTCGAACACCCTGGAAGGCAAGGCTCCCAACAACTCCAGCACCGCCGTGGCGTCCCGAGCGCACGACAGCAGCTCGGACTCCGGCACGAAGAGCGGACGGGACAACATCTTGCCGGACCAGTAGTGCTGGTAGGCGGGCGGCAGGTCCGCCTCTTCGACGGCACCGGCCAGCGCCGCGTTCTCCAGGTACCGCGCCGTCACCGCGTTCACGCGAGCACCGTCTCGGGAAGGTCGCGCAGGCGGCGCAGCGGGGAGGCGAGCAGAACCAGTGCGGCGCAGAGGAAACCGGCGGCTGCGATCACCAGGGACCAGCGCGCACCGAGTGCGGTGCCCAGAGCGCCACCGACTACAGCGCCCAGCGGAAGAGCGCCCCACATCAGGAACCGCACGCTCGCGTTCATGCGGCCCAGCAGGTGATCGGGGCAGATCGCCTGGCGGAAGCTGAGGTTGGACACGTTGAACACCGACAGGATGAGGTGCAGCAGGAAGAAGCCCACCGCGAAGAACGCGAGGCCCCAGCCGCGGAAGGTCAACGGCAGCAACAGGAACGCGGGCACGCACGCGAACTCGGACACCCAGATCGCGCGCGAGCGGCCGATCGCGTCGGCGATCCGTCCGGCCACGAGCGCACCGGCCAAGCCGCCCGTGCCGGCGAGCGCGAGCATCACGCCGACCGCGGACCCGCTCAGCGCGAGCTCCTTCACCAGCAACACGACGACCAACGGCTGCGTGATGCCGTAGCTGAAGTTGAAGATCGTGGCCGCCGCCGTGGTCGCGCGCAGCAACCTGTTGCCCAGCACGAACTTCAGGCCCTCGGCGATCTCCGCGCGGAGCGAGCGCTTCCCGGCGCGCGTGGGCTGTTCCTCCACCACCGGTATGCGGGACAACAGGAACGCGGACGCGAGGTAGCCGACGGACGTCAGGAACACCGCGTTGGCGGCACCGAGCGCCTGGGACAACACGCCGCCGAGAGCCGGCCCCGCCGCCACCGCGGTGGAACGGCTCGACTCCAGCCTCCCGTTGGCCGTCACCAGCGCGGTCCGGCCGACCAGCGCCGGCACGTACGACTGGTACGTCACGTCGAACACCACCTGCGCGAGGCCCGCGGCGAACACCACCAGCAGCAACTGGGAGAACGTCAGCACGCCGAGCCACCAGAGCAGGGGCACGAGGGCGAGCAGGCCCGCGCGCAGCAGGTCGCAGGTGATCAGCACGGGACGGCGGCGGACCCGGTCGGCCAGCACTCCGGCCGGCAGTGCGATGAGCAGGAAACCGATGGTCTGGGCCGCGGACAGCAGGCCCAGCTGGAAGGGCGTCGCCGCCAGCGTGGTCGCCGCCAGCAGACGCACCGACACGTCGCTGACCTGGCCGCCCACCACGCTCGCCGTCTGACCGGCCCACAACAGGCCGAAGCCGCTCCCCCGCGCGCTGTTCACCCGCGCACACTCACACGACCCCATTCCGGTCGCAATATGCCGTGGCCGAACTCACAGCAGTGGCGACATCATTTGCGCACCGCACCGAGAGGGCTCCTGCAACAGTTGCCGCCATGACGGACGCCACTGCGGTAAATCGGCTGGCGAGCCAACCCGACGCGTTGTTCGTGTACGGCAGCCTCACTTTCCGCGAAGTTCTGAAAATTCTCCTCGGTCGCGTACCCGAACTGACCGACGCGAAGGCCCCCGGTTGGCGTGTCGCCGCTTTACGAGACCGGCCGTTCCCGGTTCTCGTACCCGGTGCCGGAACGGCGAAAGGTGTGCTCGTGAGCGGGCTCACCACGACCGAATGGCGAATCCTGGACGCGTTCGAGGCACCTTCTTACGAGCTGCGCGAACTCGCCCTCGACGTCGGCCGCGGCTGGGCGTACGTAGCCGGCGCCCGAGCGGACGCCGAATGGGGAGTACTTCCACGCGACTGGGAAAGAAGCACTTTCGATCTATGCTCCTACCTGGAACGATGCGCCGAATGGCGGCAGCGCCTCAGCCTCTGAGGCAGACGTCGACCATCAGGTGGGAAACCTTCGGTGACTTGGCGCACAAACCGTTGCCGACAAAGCGACGACGCCGCCTATAGTCCCGCTCCAACAGGGGGATTTGAATGACTACCACCGTGCCGTCGGGGACGGCGTACTCCGTGATCGACACGGCAATGCGGAACCACGTCGAGTACCGGGACTTCCGGGACGGGCTCATGACCCGAGCGGACTATTCGCGCTGGGTCGAGTCGAACTTCGACGAGTTGGGCGCACTGGGCCTGAACCGGGACAAGCAGAATCTGTCCACCCGCTTTCCGGCGGACGACCACACCTGCGTGACGGAGGCGCTCGCCGCGCTCGCCGCGAACGGACTGGTCCAGGACACGGAATACCCCGTGGACGGGTTCGCGGAGTTCGCCGAGCTCGTGGCGAAGAAATGGGACCACGGCGACCGGACCACCTTCATCTTCCCGGAGGAAGCGCGACTGATCTTCGCGATCGCGCACCAGGTCCGGCCGCGCAACGCGGTCTTCCTCGGCTCCTACTACGGGTACTGGGCGGTCTGGGTGCTGCCCGCGGTCGCCGCCGCAGGCGGGCGGGTCACGCTCGTCGACGTCGACGCGGACGTGATGTCGTTGGCAGAGCGCAACATCACCGCACTCGGCTACGCGCACCTGGTCGACTTCGTGGTGGCCGACGCCTCCGAGTACGCCCGCACGCTCAGCGACGTGGACCTGTGCGTGCTGGACGCCGAGGGACCGCTGGACGCACCGGACCCGGACCTGCGCGACAAGGCGATCTACTACCCGCACACGCGGGCGGTCAGCCACGCGCTGCCGCAGGGCGCGCTGCTCCTGGCGCACAACGTGTTGCTGGAGAACCTGACCGACAACGCCTACTTCGCCGGCCGGATCGCCAACAACGAGGCGCAGTTCGCCAAGTGGGCGGCGCACCTGGACGAGCACTACGACGTGCACCAGGTGTTCTCGACGTCCGAAGGTGTTGGCGTGTACCGGAGAAACGGGTCGCCGTGTGCGGGATAGCCGGGCTGTTCATCGGTTGTCCCGCTCTCGCAGCATGTCCGAAGAAGGCGCTCGCCGCGCTCGCCGGTAGCGCGGCGCAGGAGACGACCGCGCCCGAGGAGGCTCTCGAGTACCGCTCGCCCTTCGCCGCCTGGTTCGAGCGGTCGAGTGTGCGCCAGGCGCCCCGGCGCGTGCTGGACGAGAGCGAGGACAGGTACTCGTTCTCGCCCGACCTCGTCCCGCTGGCGAGGCACGAGCTCGTCCGCTCGCTGCCCGCTGACGTGTTCGGGCAGGTGCTGACCCAGCACCTGTACCGGTACCTGGACTTCACGACGAAGCTGGAGCACCTGGTCGTCAACCGCACGGTGCTGGGCATCGCGCACCGGACCGTGGGTGTCGAACTGCCCGAAGAGATGGTCTTCGACGCGTACAAGATCTACTGCGACGAGGCCTACCACGCGGTGTTCTCGGCGGATCTGCTGCGACAGGTGCGAACGCGCACGGGCATCGCTCCGAAGCTGACGGCGGAGCCGTACTTCACGACACGGCTGCGGCAGTTGCAGGACACGCTGGCGCCGGAGCTGCGGCCGTTGGCGGAGCTGCTGTTCGTGGTGTGCTCCGAGACGTTGATCTCGGCGACGCTCGCGGAGGTGCCGAACGACCCGCGCGTGCACGCGGCCGTGCGCGAGACCATTCGCGACCACGCCCAGGACGAGGGACGCCACCACGCCTACTTCGCGGTCTTCCTGAAGTACCTGTGGTCCCAGCTGGACCACGCCGTGCGCCGCGAGCTCGGCCCGCTGCTGCCGGACCTGGTGCTCGCGTTCCTGCACCCGGACCGCCCCGCGATCCGGGAGGAGCTGCTCGGCTACGGCCTGTCGCGCGACGATGCCGAGCAGGTGATCGCCGAGGTGTACGACGAGCGGACCGTGCGCGACTACGCCCGTGACACCTCGCGTCTCACCGTGCGCCACTTCGCGTCCGTCGGCGTGCTGGAGGACCCGGCGACGCACGACCGCTTCGAGGAACTCGGCCTGCTTGAAGGAGCTCTGCAGCGATGACCACGTCCGTCGGGACGATCATCCGGAACGCCACCGCCACCGACCTGGAGGACGTGCGGGCGATCTACAACCACGCGGTGCGGCACACCGACGCCACCCTCGACACCGAGGAGAAGTCCGCCGAGCAGATGTCGGCGTGGCTGGCGGCGCACGGCGGACGCAACGCCGCGGTGGTCGCCGAACGCGACGGCCGCGTCGTCGGCTACGGCACCCTGAGCCCGTTCGCGGCGCGCGGCGGATACTTCCCCAGCACGGAGATCTCGATCTACATCGCACCCGACGCCCAGGGCATGGGCGTCGGCAGCGCGCTGACCGGGTTCCTGGTGGAGTTCGCGCGCGAGGAGGGCTACAGCACGATCATCAGCTTCAACACGGACACGAACATCGCGTCGATCCGGATGATCGAACGGTACGGGTTCGTGCGCACCGGTCTGATCCAGCACATCGGCGTCAAACTGGGCAAGCTGGTGAACCTGGCCGTCTTCCAGCTCATCTTCCCCGAGAACCTGCCGCGCTATCAGGACGAACAGGACACCCCAGCATGACCGACCTCGCCTTCGACCAGCACGTCGCACAACAGCCCGACGTGGTCGCGGCGCTGCTCGACGCCGAACTGCCCGCGCTCGACCCGAACCGCCCGATCGTGTTCACCGGGATCGGCACGTCCCTGCACGCCTGCCGGATCGCGGCGGCGTGGACCCGGCTCGTGACCGGCGGCCAGGTGCGCCCGTCCGCGATCGACGCGCACGACCTGGCGCTGAGCGAGTCCGTGCAGCCGGCGGACCAGGTCGTCGTGGTCAGCCACCGCGGTACCAAGCGCTACCCGAACCAGGTGCTGGCCGACGCCCGCGAAGCCGGCGCCTCGACGATCGCGATCACCGGCGCAGGCGACACCACGCCCGCAGCCGACGCGGTCGTGCGCACCTGTCCGCAGGAAAAGGCAAGCACGCACACGGTTTCGTACACGGCCGCCCTCACCGTGCTGGGACGCCTCGTGGCGCAGACGTTCGACGCCACCGAACTGGCGAAGGCGCTCACCGAGGCCCCGGCGGCGATGCGGCAGACCCTCGCCCTGCCGCTGCCCGCGGCAGCGGTGGACGCGATCACGACCGCCACCCCGACGATCGTCACCGGCACCGGACTCGACGCGATCACCGCGGACGAGGCGGCGCTGAAGCTCAAGGAAGGCACCTACCGCTGGGCCGAGGGCCTGCACACGGAGTTCGCCCTGCACGGCACACCGGCCGTGTTCTCCGCAGGCACCGCGGCGTTCCTCATCGGTTCACCGGACGACGGCGGCCGGACCGTCGACCTGCGCACCCTGCTCGGCACCCTGGGCGCGACCACGATCACCGTCTCCGAGGACGGCGACGTGCGGTTCGCCGAGGTCCACCCGCTGGGCCGCCCGCTCGTGACCGTGCTGCCGTTCCAACGGCTCGTCTCGGCAGCCGCAGTGCGACTCGGCGCGAACCCCGACCTCACCCACCTCGAAGCCGAACCGTGGGCGGGTGCGATCCGCGCCGTGCAGCTCTGACGTCAGCTCGGTTCCGCGTCCGGCAGGCGCAGCTCGGCCGTGCCCCTGACGTGCCCGAGGCGTTCGAGACTCCACGTGGGGTGCCGCTGGATCCAGCGGGCGACCACGGCCTCCTCCTCGTCGCGGTCGTAGTCGTCCAGGACCACGACCGCGCCCGGGCCGAGGGCGCCGGCCAGCAGCGGCACCGCCGGGTACCGGGCGAGAGGGGCCGTCCACCCCGGTGGACCGTCCACGAACAGCAGGTCGCACCCGCTCAGATCCCGCCACGCCGACTCCGCGTACCAGGACCAGCTCTCGCCGTCGACGGTGTGCTGCTCCAGCGGAGCGAGCCGCACCTGCGCGAGGTCGCCGAGCCCCAGCCGGTCGACCTCCCGGACGACGCGTTCGTGGTAGCCGGGATCGTGCTCCAGACTCACCACCCGTCCCGGAACGCCGAAGGTGCGCAGGGCCGTGGCGAGCCACAAGGTCGAGGTGCCACTGCCTGCCTCGATCACGAGCGAGGGCCGCCGCGACCGGATCTGCTCCACGAGGTGCAGCAGCAGATCCGGTGCCGCCGCCCAGCCGTCGCCGGAGGGGATGGGCGCAGGGGGTCGGAGTGTCTGCTCCAGCCGCGCCAGAAGTTGCTCGTCCTCGGTCCGCACGCTCCGAACGCTACCCGGATCGGCTGCTCACACCACGAGGGCGACGAGGGTCGCCAGTGCGGGCGCGCCCTGACCGATCAGGCCCTTGATCCGCGCCCGGCGCGGGTCGAAGGCGATCAGGGCCGCGCTCGCCGCGAGCATGGACGCGCAGGCGGCCAGGACGAGAGCCGCGCCGACGGCACCGTGGCCCAGATGCGCCAGGGTGAGACCGGCGAACACCTGCAAGGCCAGCAGGGCGTTGTAGCAGCCCTGGTGGAACGCCCAGGGACGGACCGCGTCGAGATCCGCCGCGCGCACCTCGAACATGGCGTGCACAGCAGGGCTGCCGAACCGGATGCTTTCCATCGCGGAGATCCACAGGTGCGTGAGCGCCGCGACCAGGGCGAACGCCTGTGCGGGGATGTTCATCAGGGTCGTGCCGGGCGCAGCGTGCCGGTCTCGTCCAGCTGGGCGAGCAGGGCGGGCACCCCGGTGGTGAGCATCCTGGTGCGGATCGAGCCGAGCATCTTGGCCATGGCGAACCCGCCGATTCCGGTGAACCCGGTGTGGTGGTAGGTGAAGCGGGTGCCGCCCGGGATGGGCTCCAGCCGGTAGAGGACCTGGCTGGGTGTCTCGCCCGGCGCGCCGACCCAGGTGTAGCGCAGCAGTTCCCGTTCGCGCACCTCCAGCACCTCGCAGTCGACGATCCCGCGCCAGCCGGGCATCGGCTTGGCGACGAACTGGAACCGGTTGCCGGCCACGGGCTGGAACCCGACGGCACGAGCGCCCTTCCCGGTCGAGGTCCAGTACGGGATCAGCTCGGGGTCGGTCATCGCCCGCCAGACCTTCGTCGGCGAGTGCGGGTAGTCGCGAACGATGTGGATCTCGGACATGACGGCTCCTCGTCGCACGTAACTTCAGTGGCTGTAAAATTACAGTAGCAGAACTTTTCGTGCGGCTGAACTAGGATGACCGCGTGACGACAACGGAAGGGTTGCGGGAGCGCAAGAAGCGCGCGATGCGCCGGCAGCTGTCCGACACGGCGGCACAGCTGTTCGTCGAGCACGGCTTCGACGCCGTCCGGGTGGCCGACGTCGGCGAGGCGTGCGGGGTGTCCGAGAAGACCGTCTTCAACTACTTCCCGAGCAAGGAAGCGCTGCTGCTGGACCGGTTGGAAGCGACGGCCGACGCCTTGCGCACGCACCTGTCGAACCCGGCGCTGTCCCCCGTCGCCGCGATGCTGGCCGTCCTCGACCAGGAACGGCAGGGCCTCGCCGCCACCATCGCCGCCGACGCCGACACCGACCGCGCCCTGGCGCAGTACCAGAAGTTCGGCAACCTGATCCGGAGCACGCCCTCGCTGCGGGCCTACCGCAGCGACACCGCCGACCGGTTCGCCGACATCGCCGCCGAGGTGCTCGCCGCCCGGACCGGACTGCGCCCTGACGACCCCGAACCCCAGATCGCCGCGGCCACCCTGCTCGGCCTGTGGCGCGTGCAGTTCCGCGCCCTCCGCACCCACCTGCGCCCCGGCCACGCGCTGCCGGACGCGATCGACGCCGTGACCAGGGAGGTCCACCGCGCCGCCCGGCTGGCAGAAGAAGGACTCACCACGTTCCCGCAGCCCGCGGAAGCGCGCTGAAGCACGACCTCAACGGGTCACTCGAAGATCTCCGCCAGGAGCTCGTCGGTGGCCGGGGCGTAGGTGATCAGCTGATCGGGCTCGGTGACACCGGGCCGGCTGAGGTGGGCTCGTTCGCTGGTCTCGGTCTCCGGAACCACGTGGACCGGGTTGGTGCCGCCCACGAGCGCGTCCGGGTAGTCCAGCGGGACCGCGTCACCGGAGCCGGGGGTGCTGATGTTGGGGTCGGAGGCGATCGCCGGGTTGCCGAGCGTGGTTTCGACGACGTCGTAGTGGTAGTAGGCGGCCTGCAGCCACCGGTACCGCTGGGCGGCTTCGAACTGGCGGGCGGTGATGTTCATAGACAGTTCCAGACGAACAGGAGGTTTCCGGCCGGCACGGTGGTGCGGCACAGGTCGGCCACCTGACGCAGCCACGAGCTCAGCGCGGCGGGGTCGCGGTCGGCCAGTTCCGGTGATGCGTGCCAGTCCGCGGCGAGCTGGTCGATGCTCCCCTCGTCGATCGACGGGAGGAACCGCACGACCCGCTCGCTGAGGGTGGTGATCACCGGGGCCTCGTACAGGTTCGGGTCGGCCGAGGGGGACGTGCCGGCGGTGTCCAGTGCGGTCTCGAAGGGAACGCCGGAGAGCAGCACGTCCAGCGACGCGAGCGCCACCGGGTCCAGGCCCCTGGCCCGCACCGTGCGGTAGCCGAAGGTCGTCGGGTCGGGGAAGCCCGCGGCGCGGTAGCCGGGCAGCGTCTCGGGTCCGGCGCTGAACACATCGGTGATCATCGGGCTCCTGTGCGGCGCATGGCGGACATGGGCGAAAGCCTACTCAGGCGGATCATTCGGCAATGCCCAGATCACGCAGCTCGTGGAACGCGTCGAGCTGCTCCTGGAAGGTCTTGGACCGCTTCGGGGCCACCACCACGCTCGTGTCGTACGGGGCCTCGGCGGCACGTTCGACGTAGATCTGCGCGTAAACGGACAGTGCGTCGACATTCGCGGCCGCGGCGGCGGCACGGTGAACGAGGAACTGGGTTTCCGGGTCGCGTTTCACGAGATGCCCCGGAACGTCCCAGATCTCGACGTCGCTGAACTCCGCCTCGGTGATGTCCAGCGCCCAGTCGACGCCTTCGTACAGTTTCGCGGCCGCCGGAGCGAGCACCGCACGTGAATCGTCCTCGACCGCCGGGCGGAAGCGGACTGCGCCGACCTTGCCCCGGAGCACGACGTGCGTGCAGACGCAGGCTTCGAACTCGATGGTCTTGGGGTGGGTCAGGGTGTCGACCGTGACGTCCTCGAACCGGACGCCGTACAGCTCGACGTTGCCCGCCTTGCACTTGCGCAGGGCGACGTTGCGGACCACCAGCCCGTAGGCGGGGTCGTCGGCCGGCTGCATGATCACTCCGCCGACGAACGAGCACCGCTCGAAATCGAGATCCGCGATCTCCGCCGACGACTCGATGATCTTGCGGTACTCGAATTCTTCCTTGACGTGGTTTCGCATCGATTTCCTACCGGAAGATGTCGTCGAGCTTGGTTCTGGGCACCGACGGATATTGCAACACCTGGTCCGGGTGACTGTAGTACGGCCGATTCATGTGCGTGCGCAGCGATGTCGCGCTGCCGCCGGTGACGTCCACGTTGTGCTGCCCGCCGATCTTGAAGTCCGGCACCGCCTTGCCGGTTTGACTCGCCCCGAGGTGGGTGATGTTCGTGTCCGAGCGCACGCGGCGGGCGACGTCCTTTTCGATTTCCGTGCCGACGAACCTCGAGCGCAACCAGGGTTCCTGCTTGCCCCTGGCGAGCTGGGCGGGTGACAGCCCGGCGCGGATCTGGGCCGCCGAGCGGTTGGAGGACGCGGTCACCGCGTTCTTGAGGTTGTCGTAGCTCGCCTTGTCCTTGGCGCTGAGCTTCTTGACCCACGCGCCCGGTACCGGCTTGGGCTTGGGAGCCTTCTTCGCCGCCGACTTGGCGGCGGCCGCGACACCGGCCGGCCGCTTCGACTTGCGCAGCCCCTTCAGGGCGGGCTTGAGGATCCCGGCACCGGCCTTGGCCGCCTTGCCGCCCGCGCGCTTAGCCATTCAGCACCGCGTTGATCGCCAGGTCCAACGCCTGGTCCAGCAGCATGTCGGTGATCTTCTTGAAGATCGGGATCTCCGCCAGGGAGGCACCGAACGTCGGCACGGCCGTGGCAATGGCCTGGGCGATCTCGACCGCGAGCATCGCCAGCTGCACCACCACGGCGATCTTCAACGCCACGACCACACCGGCGCACACGTAGAGGCCGGTCCCGATCAGCGTGGACGCCGTCGCGCCGTCGTCGAGGTTCTGCTTCGGCGACTCGCCGTCGGACCAGAACGCCCCGAACTTCTCCACCGCGGCACCGGAGTTGTTGCCGAGCACCCGCTGGGCGTGACCGTCGGCCTCGGCGGCGGCGGGTCCCAGCCGATCGGCGAACGACGACCACTGCCCGGCGAGGTCGAAGAGCTTGCCCTCGTCGCTGAGCGGCCAGTTGAAGCCGAGCGTGTTGAGCAGTCCGGCCAGTTCGGGCGGCAACATGACCCCGCTCGTCATGACAGCCCTCCCAGCACCTGCTGGAACACGTCCCGGTGCGCCGCGTCGGTCTCGGCGTAGTGGTCGGCCATGTCCTGCAACGTGTGACCGATCTCCTGCAGGCCTTCCGCGTTGTCCTGGAAGCTCTCGAACGCGACCTCGGAGGCGACCTGGTAGATCATCCCGAGGACCGAGCCGAGGTCGTCGTCACCGAACGCGTCCCCGAGAGCCGCGACCCGCGACTGGAACTCGGCGACCGCACCGGCGAGCGACTGCCCCGCCCCCTGCAGGCTCTTGGCCGCTCCGCCCACTTCCTCCGGATTGACCGTGAATCCGCCTGACACCGTGCAGCCCCCCTGCTACTGGTCCGCGTTGCGCATGATCGCGGTCATGCTGTCCGTGTAGGTGTGCAAGTGCTCCATGCTCTGCCGCCGCACGGCACCGGCCCGCTCCGCGAGCTGCCGCAGCGCCTCCGGGTCCCGCGGCTGCCGTCCCGCCTCGGCGCTGCGCCGCTCCCAGTCCGTCAGCGCTTCGTTGACCGCCTGCTGGACGGCCCGGCCGAACTCGGCCGGCGACATCTGCAACGCGGAACTGCTCAGCGTCATCCGGTTCAGCTCGCCCTGGCACACGGCGACGACGACCTCGTTCGCCTCGTCCCGTCCCTCACCGGTGACCGGTGCCGAGGCATCGCTGTCGAGCGCGGCCCGCATGGACCGCACCACCTCCATCGCCTCGTCGAACAGGAAGTCGACGTACTGAGGTGACGCGTCACCGCGGACCTGGACCTTGCCGGCCAGCTTGGCCATCGACTGCTCCACCGCGTCCTGGATCCGCCGCAGCGCCTGCCCGCCCGCCTCGGCGGCCTCCGCCAGCCCGGTGCCGACGGCCGCGAGATCCGGCCCCGGATCGCCGGCCCGCGGAGCCAGCGCGAGCGACTGCCTCACCGCGGGGTTGATCGCCTCCAGCAGCAGGTCCGCGACCTCGCGGCGGGACTTCGCCGACACCGCCTGGCTGACGACGACCGAGACGACTCGCCGGTCCCGCATCACCACCCGCACCGCGCCGTCGCCGGAGGTCCCCACGACCTCTTGACGGCCGGCGTCGTCTGCCGGTGTCCAGGTCCCGCCGGCCCGGACCTGGGCCAGGAGCGCCTGGCGCTCGGCGAGCAGGACCTCGTAATCCGCGTCCGGGTTCACATTCCCCCTCGAGTCGAACGAAGTTGCTCATAAGGAGGAACCCGAGCCTAGAGACCTGCGGAGCTGCGGGTGGCAAGAACGAGAACATTCCACGCCAGGAAGGAATTCGGCGCCCCGGCCATGCTCTGTCCATTGTGGAGCCTCGGATTGGGCGCTTATCGCGGACGTATCGAAAACCTCATACGCCCTCGCAACCCTCTCCTGACTTCGGTGGAGGCACATCCACTCTGGGACCAAGGGGAAGGGCCGTGAGCATGAGCGCGGATTCCGCACGTGGTGTCGACCGGCGGCGTGTGCTCGGCTGGGGCGGGCTGACGGCGGCCGGTCTGGTGGCCGGCACTCCGCCGACCGGTGTCCACGCCGAGCCGGAGGACCACCGGGTCCCACCGGACACCCGGCCCGGCGGGGCGTACGACCGGTACGTGGCGAAGCTGGCCGCCGAGGGCAGGTTCTCCGGTGTGGTGCTGCTGGCGCACCGCGGCAGGACCGTGCTGTCGCGCAGCTACGGCATGGCCGACCGGGAAAGGGGCATCCGCAACCACGAGGGCACCGCGTTCAGCCTCAGCTCGGCGGGCAAACCGTTCGTCGCGGTGGCGATCCTGCAGCTGGCGCAGCAGGGCAGGCTGAAGCTGTACGACACCGTCGGCACTTTTCTCACAGGCTTCAGCAAGGACGTCGCCGATCACGTGACCATCCACCACCTGCTCTCCAGCACCTCCGGGATGGGCAACGCGGACGTGGACGTCGACCGCGTCTTCCAGAGCAAGGAGGAGGTGCTGGAGTACAACGAGCAGTGGGCACGACGAGCGCCGCTGTTGGCACCCGTCGGCACTCCCAGCGACCACGCCGGCGCCGACATCGCCATCCCCGCGCTCATCGTGCAGGCGGTGACCGGCATGACGTACTGGGACTACGTGCAGGAGAACATCTTCCGGCGCTGCGGCATGACCGGCACGGGCTTCTTCACCAGGCCGCAGTGGCTGAGCGACGATCACATCGCGCACCCGTACATGACGCTGGCCGACGGCAGCACGGTGGACGCGGTGCGCAACCTGGACAAGAGCAGCACCAATCCGCGCACACCGGGCGTGAACCCCGGCCGCGCCTTCATCGACGCCCCCGGTGACGGCGGTTTCGCCACCGCGCCGGATCTGGTGCGGTTCGCGCAGGCGCTGGGCGACGGCACGGTGCTGGACCGGCCGTACGCCGCGTTGTTCACCGGAGCCAAGATTCCCCATCCGCCCCAGACCGGCGGTTTGCGGACGACCACCGCCGACGCGTCGTTCGGCGCCTACGGGCTGCCGGTGCACATCGTGAACGGCCACTGGGTGTTCGACCGCGCCGGCGGCAACCCCGGTGTCGCCGCCAGCTGGAGCATCTGCCCGGACATCGGCTGGGTGGGCGTCGTTCTCGCCAACGACGACTCCGTGCCGCTCCAGGAGATCCTCGAACGGCAGATGCAGGCCGTTCTCGGCCGGAGCTGACCCGAGCGCGAAGCGAGCAGGAGGCATTGACGTCCCGGTATTGTGGGAGCGCTCCCAGAACCTGCGAGAGGAGTCTTCATGCGAAGGAACATCCGTGCCCTCACTGCCGCGGGCGCGCTGGTCGCGAGCATCTTCGTCGCGACCTCAGGCTCGGCAGAAGCCGACACGACCATCTGCGACCAGTACGGGTCGACCACCATCCAGGGCCGCTACGTGGTCCAGAACAACAGGTGGGGCACCTCGGCACAGCAGTGCATCAACGTCACGTCGACCGGCTTCCGGATCACCACGCAACAGGGTTCCAGCCCGACCAACGGCGCCCCGGTGTCGTACCCGTCGGTCTTCCTCGGTTGCCACTACACCAACTGCTCCCCCGGCTCGACCCTGCCGAAGCAGGTCAGCCAGATCCGCAACGCCACGTCCTCGATCTCCTACCGGTACGCGGGCGGCACCTACGACGCCGCGTACGACATCTGGCTCGACCCCACGCCGAAGACCAACGGCGTGAACCAGATGGAGATCATGATCTGGTTCAACCGCCAGGGACCGATCCAGCCCATCGGCAGCGTCGTCGGCAACACCACGATCGGCGGCCGCAGCTGGCAGGTGTGGCGCGGCAGCAACGGTTCCAACAACGTCATCTCCTACGTCGCGCCGTCGCCGCTCAACTCCTGGTCGTTCAACGTGCTCGACTTCCTCAACGACGTGCGCGCCCGCGGTGCGATCACCAGCTCCTGGTACCTCACCAGCATCCAGGCCGGATTCGAGCCCTGGAACGGCGGTGTCGGCCTGGCCGTGGACAACTTCTCGGCCACGGTGAACTGACCGCGTGAACAACGCCGGCCGGCGCGCTCAGAAACCCGCCTGCCTGAACGTGCCGGCCGTGCTGCCTACTCCCCGCCGGGAGGAACCGCCTTTCCGACGTCCACGAGGACGCCGACCACGTCGCACGCCGTCACGGCCAGCTCCTCGACCCGTTCGACGAGGTCCACGCCGGTGAAGGTGAAGCACGCGACACCGTCGGCGATGTCCACGGCGGGCGACTGGTACGACGTGAGCTGGGCGAGCACCTTCTTCTCGACATCCCCCGCCACCAACGCCGCCAGGCCGCCCCACATCCCGTAGCCCCTGGAAGCCTGAGGCGGATTCATCCGCAGGTCTCCGCGCAGTTCCGGCACCTCCACCGCCACCACGAGGCTCAGGACGACCATTCTCCCCGACGGGACACCGTGATAGTGGCCCGAGGGCACCGCCGAGGAGAACACCGCAACTCGCACGGTCCGCCCCGCACAGGTCCCCTCCACCGCCCCGCGCCGCGTTCGTTCGGAGGCGCTCACCCGCCCCGCCGGCACGTCCTCGTCACGAGGAACCTGCCGCCAGCCGGGCTTGCCCGCCTGACGCCGAAGCGCTCCGACGGCCGCATTGGAGGAGCGGAGCAGCGCGGACTTCTGCCTGGCCTCGATGATCGAGTACAGGGCCGTCGCGATCAGGAAGAAGACTCCGATCACGGCCACGGTCAGCAGAAAGTCCATGCGTCCTCCGAGGAGCGTTCGCCCGGCACGGCTCCCCAGGTGGCGGGGAGCCCCTCATTGGACTACGCGGCCGACCGCCGTTTCACTCTTCTCCAGGCGGAGTCACCTTGTTGACGTAGAGCGGCCGGCTCGCTCGGATCAGAACTTGCCCGCGGCCACGTCGGCGAGGGTCACGCGGGCCGTCTGGTAGTTCACCGCCCAGGGCTTGGACGGTTCCGCCGAGCCCTTGACCGGGATGCCCTCGGAACGGATCGGCAGGCCGTTGTCGGCGTTGACGGTGAGGACGTACGTGGAATTGCCGCCCTGAATTGCGGCAGCCGCGGTGAGGGTCAGCGCGGCCTGGCCGTCGACGACGGTCTTGCCGATGGCCACGTCCTTCATGGTCGCGAGCAGCTTCAGCACCCCCGCGCGGACCTCCGCGTCGGAGGCGGCGATGTACAGCGCGTGCGTGGCGTTGCTGAACAGGTGGTTGTTGATGCGGTTCTCCAGGTCCTGGCCCGTAGGCCGGTCGGGAACCTTCTGCCCGGCCTTGCGGTACTTCTCCTCGACCGACGCCATGGCCTCCGCCCACGCCTTGTCCGCCTCGGTGGGGCTGAGGCCGATCCCCAGGGGGTTGCCCGCGGCGGTGATCATGTCGAACTTGGCCTTCTCCACGTCGCCGTTCGCGGCGAGGCGGGCCGCCGCCGTCACCTTCGCGTTGAACTGCGAAGCGGGCTCAGCGGCACCCTTGGCGACCGTGGCCGCCAGGTTCTGCGCCGAGTCGCCGGTGAAGACCTGCCCCTTGTCGGTGTAGACGGTGTAGTAGAGCTGCGGCCCGTCCGGCAACAGCTTCGTGTTGATGATCAGCGACGCTTCTCCCGGCAGCGTGCCGGCCGCCTTGACCGCGGAGGCCAGCTTCACCAGCGGTGACTCGACCACCACCGGCGGCGAGGCCGAGTCGGAGGGACCGACCGGGACGTCACCGCCCGTCGTCCCCATCACCACGGCCACCGCGACGGCCGCCGCACCCACGGCCGCGACGCCGACCTTGGTCCAGGACATCCACCGCTTCGGCCGCACGACCGTGTTCACAGGTTCCCCCATCGCCGTGTGCAACGCCGCGCGAGCACGGTCATAGGCCTCAGGACTCGGGGACGGCACTTCACGCAAGTTCTTCATCAGATCCATTTCGTCCATGGGTCGTCTTCTCACGTCGTCGGGACTCGCAACAGCGCGGCCACCTCAGGTGCCTCGCGCAACGCCTTGCGCGCCTGGTGCAACAGGCGCCGGGCCGTACCGGCGGGAATGTCGAGCACCCGCCCGGCCTCGGCGACGGTCAGGTCCTCCCAGGCGACCAGGCCCAGCACTTCCCGCTCTTCCGGTTTGAGCCGAGCCAATGCACTTCGCAGCTGTGCCTGCACGTCCACACGGGCATCCACCGCCGGCCACGGATCCCAGCCGTTCGCCACGCCGGTCAGGTCCGGCGCCGGCTCCTCGGCCGGTTCGGATCGCCAGTACCGCCGCAACCTGTTCAGCGCGACGCCGTACAACCAGGGCCTGGCCTCGGGGTACGAACTGTCATAGCTCGCACGGGATTCGTATGCCGCCACCCACACATCGCCGAGCACGTCCTCGGCGGCCTGACGCCCCACTCTGCGCGTCAGGTAGTTCCCGATCGCGGCCTCGTGACGGCTGATCACTTCCACGAAGGCAGCGGTGTCTCCACGCAGCGATCTGCCGATCAGTTCCGCGTCTGACGACATGAAGCTCCTCGGGTTCGCTCAGCCCTTACACCCCTTCTTTGCCAACGCGCGCGCAAAGCGTTCAGGCTGCATCACCCCATGCCGGACGAGGCCCGGCTGAACTCGCGAATGCAGAAGGGCGGAAACCGACCAGCGGTCTCCGCCCTCTTCACACTGCCAGCCTGGTCCACAAAGGACTCCCACCGGCAACCAGCCGTCGTTCAGCGCCGTCGCCCCCGTTCGACGACGGCCCGGAACGCGTCATGACGGACGTTGGTCGGCGACTTTGGGCAGGCAGGAGTCCCCGGGATCGATGGCCGCGAGGATGCGCCGCCCGATAGCGCCGAGCTGGCGCACCTGCGCCTTGGTCAGCGGGTCGAGCACCAGTCGCCGCACCTCCTCGACGTGACCGGGGGCGGCGGCGACCACCTTGTCCACGCCGTCGTCGGTGAGGATGGCGAGGGTGTAGCGCCCGTCCTCGGGATCGGGCGTGCGACGCACCCAGCCCCTGGCCTCCAGCCGGGTCACCACCTGCGACAGGCGGGACAGCGAGCCCTCGGAGAGCACGGCCAGCTCGCTCATCCGCAGCGTGTGGTCCGGTGCGTCCGACAGCACGGCCAGCACGGAGTGCTCGAAGAAGGTCATGCCCGCGTCGCGGCGCAGCTGCGCATCCAGGGCGGACATCAGCCGTGTCATGACGCCGACCAGTGCCAACCAGGAAGCCTGCTCCTCGGCGTCGAGCCAGCGCGGCTCCTCAGTCCTCGTCATGGCCTCACTGTACCGGAGCTCTCGCTTCACCGTTGAAGTGATACACGGATGACTTCACTTGACGATTGAAGTCATCCACCTCTAGCCTCACTTCATGCGTTAAGTGATTCAACTCTGTCCAACCTGGACAGTTGGGAGATCGTCATGAAGATGCTCATCCTCGGCGCGACCGGCGCGACGGGTCGTCTCGTCGTCGAGCAAGCCCTTGCAGCAGGCCATTCGGTGCGCGCCCTGGTGCGTTCCCCTCAGAAGCTGACCGTCTCGAATCCCGCGCTGGAGGTCGTCGCCGGACAGGCGACCGACCCCGTGGACGTGGGCCGGTCGATGGTCGGGATGGACGCGGTGATCAGCGCCCTCGGCGCGACGAAGGGCAGCGTCATCACCGACGCGACGCGGGCCGTCATCGCCGGGGCGGCGACCAGTGGCGTGCGGCGCTTCGTGCTGCTGTCGTCGTTCGCGGTGGTCCGTGATCGGCTCAGCGGTCCGGCCAAGCTCATGTCCGGCCTGGCGATGGGCGCGATGGTGCGCGACAAGGCCGCCGCCGAGGACCTGCTGCGCGACAGCGGCCTCGCCTGGACGGTCGTGCACGCCGTCCGCCTGACCAACGGCCCGGCCACCGCTCGCGCCAAGACCCTGCCCGACACCGCCACCCTGCGCATGAGCGACACGATCTCCCGCGCCGACGTCGCCACGTGGCTGCTGTCGGCAGCCGCGGACCAGGCCACCCAGAGCCGTGCCGTCGTCCTCGCCGCCTGAACCCTCGACCCTGACAGGAGCCCTCATGGACCACGTGACAATCACCGTCCGACCCGCCCGTCGTAGCGGCTTGATCGCCGTCGGCCTCGTTGCCGCCGCGATCGCGGCCACCGCGCTGAACGCGGTTGTCGCCGCCATCGCCCATGCCGCGGGCGCTTCGTCGCAGTTCCAGGCGCTGCAACTGCCGACGTACGCCGCCTTCACCGTCATCGGCGTGCTCGCCGGAGCCGCCGGTTGGGGCATCATCCGTGCCCGCGCCCGCAACCCTCGTCGCGTGCTGCGCGCACTCGTCCCCACCGTCGTGCTGATCAGTTTCGTGCCCGACCTGCTCGTCGGCGCCACCGGCTCGCTGCCCGGAACGAGTTGGGGCGGCGTCGCGGCCCTGATGATCATGCACGTCGTGGTCGCCGCTGCCGGCGTCGCCGCCTACTCGCGCGTGCTGCCTTTGCCCCTCGCACGCCCCTGATCTCGCTGGCACGTCACCCAGAGATGGAACCCGCGCTCGCCTCGGCTTGATCGGTGAACGGAGCGATGATGACGGCACGACTCGCGGTGCGCGCCGAGCGCGCGTTCGACGGTGAACGATGGATCGGAGGCGGGGCGCTCGTTCTGGTCGAGAGCGGCCGCATCGTCGGCGTCGAAGCGGCGACGACTCGGGTTCCACCCGGCTGGTCGGTGGTGGAGCACCCCGGTGGCACGTTGCTCCCCGGGCTGATCGACGCTCACGTGCACTTGTCGGGTGATGGCGAAGCCGGCGCGTTGGACCGGCTGGCCGACTACCGCGATGCGGAACTGGACGGGGTCATCGAGGCCTCGTTGCGCCGCCAACTGGCGGCCGGGGTCACGACGGTGCGGGACCTGGGCTGCCGCCGTTACGCCGTGCTCGGCTGGCGGAACCGGCCGGGGCTGCCCGCGGTCGTCGCATCCGGACCTCCGATCACGTTGCCGGGCGGGCACTGCGCGAACATGGGCGGTGGGGTGAGCGGCGACGCGCAGCTGCGCGATGCCGTCGCCGATCGGGTCGAGCGCGGTGCCGACGTCGTGAAGATCATGACCAGCGGTGGGGTCATGACACCTGGCAGCGACCCGTTCCAGCCGCAGTTCTCGCTGGAGGAGATGCGTCTCGTCGTCGAGCAGGCTCATGCCGCGGGGCTGCCGGTCACCGCGCACGCCCACGCGCTGGCCGCGGTCGAGCTCGCCGTCGCCGCCGGGGTCGACGGGATCGAGCACTGCACCTGCGGCAGCCGGGACGGCGTCCGGTTGCCGGCCGCACTGCTGGACTCCCTGGCGAACCGGAGGATCGCGGTGTGTCCGACGCTCGGCGTCGTCGGCACCCCCACTCCGCCACCGCACCTGCTGGAGTTGTTCCGCAATGTCGGACTGCTGCCGGAACAGGAGCGGTACCGGGCGGCCCGCCTCCACGAAAGCGGGGTCCGCCTCGTCTCCGGCAGCGACGGGGGCATCGGCGAGTTCAAGCCCCACGGCGTGCTGGCCGCCTCGATCATCGCACTGGCCGAGGCGGGCCCCGGACTCGACGCCGCCCTCGCCTCGGCCACGACGGTGGCGGCGGAGGTGTGCGGTCTGGCCAGGAGCAAGGGGCGCCTTCGCGCCGGCTACGACGCCGACCTGGTTCTCGTGGACGGCGACCCGTCCGCGGACCTGACCGCGTTGGCCCGTCCCGCGGCGGTCGTGCTCGACGGCCAGGTCGTTGCCAGTTACTCCGGTACACACGCACGTCCACTAGCAGGACTGTGACCTGTTTCGCGGCCCTCGGATCCCTGCTCCGGTTCGGTGCACCACTGTTCCTGCCTACTCCACGCCGGGCGGAACCGACTTCCTGACGTCCACGAGAACGTCGATCACGTCGCACGCCATGGCCACCAGGTCGTCGAGCTGCTCGACGAGGTCCATGTCGGTGAAGGTGAAGCACGCGGTGCCGTCGACGACGTCCACCGCCGGTGGCTGGTACGACACCAGCTGGGCGAACACCTTCTTCGCGGTCTCTCCCGCCACGAGAGGTGCGAGGCTGCCCAGGACCTCGTAGCGCCTGGCGCCCTGGACGGGGTTCAGCTGCAGGTCTCCCGGCAGCTCCGACGCGTCCACGACCACCACCAGACCCGGGACGACCGCCCACCTGACCGGGACGCCCTGCCAGGTTCCCGCGCGCCTCGACGAGGCGAAGACGGCGACCCGCACCGCCCGCCCGTCCTGGGTTCCCGCCAGCGCCACGTGCCGCGTCCGTTCGGAGGCCTCCATCCGCCCCGCGGGCACGTCCTCATCGTCGGGGACCTGCCGCCACCGGGGCTCGCCCACCCGGCGCCGAAGTGCCCCGGCGGCGACCGAGAGGGAGCGAGCGTCGGCGTTCTCCTGCCCGACGTTGACGATCGACACCACAGCGATCGTGATCAACAGGAGGACCCCGATCACCATCAGGACCTGCACCAGACCCATGCGTCCTCCGAGGAGCGTTGTGCGGCACGGCTCCCCGGTCGCGGGCAGCCCCTCATTGGACTACGCGAGCGGCTCCGCTTCACCCTTCTCCGGGCGGAGTCACCTTCTTGACGTAGAGCGGCACTTCGCCGACTTCGGCGGAACACCGGTGCACCGCCTCCGCGGTCGGTGCGAGGCCATCCCGCGTCTGCGACATGTCCTGCTCCCAGCTGCCGCGCGTGTCGACGTCCGCGGCATCCGCCAGCGTCTCCAGCTCCGCGATCTCCTCGTCGGCGAGCTCGATGCCGTGAGCTCGGACCAGCCCGTCGACGTAACCCGCCTTCGTGACCCCGATGATCGGGGTGGTCCCCTTGGCGATGGCCCAGGCGGTGGCGACGTCGGCGGCGGACGCGCCTCGGTCCTCTCCCATCGCCGCCATCCTGTCCGTGAGCGTCTGCAGCTGGGGCAGGACGCCGTTGTACACGGCCGCTCGGCTGCTGCCCTCCGGCATCGGATGGGCCGGGCTGTACCTGCCGGTCAGCGCCCCTTGTTCGAGGACCATGTAGGAAAAGAACCGCACGTCGTGCTCACGGCAGTGCTCGAGAATGCCCGCGCGCTCGGAGTTCCGGTACAGGAGGCTGTAGTGGTTCTGGACCGCCTCCACGCGAAAGCCTGCCTCGCCGAGGATCTGATCGGCGAGAGCGATCTCCTTCAGGTTGTGGTTGGAGACGCCGACGTGCTTGATCCTGCCGCTCTGCAGCAGCGGAATCAGAAGCGGCGTCCAGCGAGCCACGTCGGCGGGGTTGTGGATCCAGTGCAGATCCACGTAGTCCGTGCCCAATCGGTCGAGGCTCCGCGCCAGCATGTCCGCGACCGGATCGTCGCCGTCGCCTGCGATCTGCGGGGTGAACTTCGTGGACAGCTGGTATTCGCCGCGGGCGTAGCCCTTCAACGCCTGAGCGAGGACCGTCTCCGAGTGGCCCATGCCGTACACCACCGCGGTGTCCCACAAGGTGAACCCGTTCGACTGCGCCTTGTCGACGACCTCTCGCAGACCGGACGCGGTCAGCCGACTGCCGAAATAGCCGTCGCCCGCCTCGCCGCTGTCTCCCCAGGCCCACGTGCCCAGCGCCACCGCCGGCGCGGTCAGCGTCTTGCTCATCTCTCATCACCACCGGGTTCGCGTCGGAACGTCGATTCCCAGGAGACGACGACGGCTGCCGCCGGAGAAGGTCGCGTTCATGGGGGGTGTGACTTCAACCCCCCTCGCGCTGTGACCAGCGGCTACCGTGGATGACGTGGACCAGCAGCACGGGAACCGCGGCGAAATCCGGGACTTCCTCGTCACCCGGCGCGCCAAGATCACCCCGGCGCAGGTCGGACTGCCGGCCAGTACCCGTCGCCGGGTCGCCGGGCTGCGACGTGAGGAGGTCGCCGTTCTCGCCGGTGTGAGCACGGAGTGGTACACGCGGCTGGAGAAGGGGCACATCGGCGGCGTGTCCGAGGACGTCCTCGACGCGGTCGCTCGCGCACTGCGGCTGGACGACGACGAACGCACCTACCTGTTCGACCTGGCCCGGTCATCGCGGTCCGAAAGCCGCATGCCGTCGCGTCGCCGGGACGTCGAGATCCCGTCCCAGATCCAGTGGCTGCTCGACTCGATGACGATGTCCTCGGCGTTCGCGCGCAACGGCCGCACCGACGTCGTCGCGAGCAACCCCCTGGCCCGAGCCCTGTACGCGCCGATGTTCGGCAGCGCCACCGTCGACCAGCGCGGCCGCCCCAACATCGCCCGCTACATCTTCCTCGACCCCGGCGCACAGGACTTCTTCGTCGACTGGGACGCCGCCGGCAATGCCACCGCAGCCCTGCTGCGCGCCGAGGCCGCGCGCGAGCCCCGCGACCGGGCACTGCGCGAACTCATCGGCGAACTGTCCACCCTCAGCTCCGAGTTCCGCGACCTCTGGGCCGCGCACGACGTCCTGATCCGCCACGACGGCGTCAAACGACTCCAGCATCCCGACGTCGGACACCTGGAACTGACCTTCCAGTCACTCGACCTGCCCCTGTCCGGCCGAGCCGTGCACAACCTGATCACCTACACCGCCGAACCCGGCACCGCATCCGAAGACCGGCTCAAACTCCTCGCCAGCTTGGCGGCTGCGCATTCTCCGGCAACAGAGCCCACCCGCCACTCTCCTCAGCCCCGGCCGCTCTGATCCGTCGCGGATGGCGGGCACAACCGAGCGGGTCAGAGCGGCGGCGCCGAAAATCGCGTGCTCAGAACGGTGGTCAGATCTCGCGCGGCTCAGCGGAACTCATCCGTGCCGGACGGCCGCCGACTGATCCGGCAGCCGATTACCACGCACGGAGCCATGGTGTTCCCGAGGTGACGCGAGGGAGGACCGGTGGGTTCGCCGCGCCAGGCCTCGATCTCGCGGTAGATCTCCAGCGTCGACTGGAACGACCATCGCGGGTCCGCGCACTGGGCGGCCAGATCCTCCCAGTCGCGCGCGGATGCCCGAACGACAGCACCAATCAGGTGTCCCGGACCTCACGATCCGGGACACCTGTGCGTTTACCCGCATTTCACCAGTCGTGTCACCGACGTCATCCCTGTCAACGCACCACTGGCGAGGAGGCGGAGGAACTATGTCCGACTTGCGCCGGATCGAGCCTGCGAAGGTGTCGTCAACGCCTCAACGCTCAGCACTCCACGTTCACCAGTTTTGCCAGAGTGTTGGACGGGAAAGACCTGCTGTCCCAGGCCCAGAGATGCACGCGGCTGCCGTTTTCGAAGTAGATCGTGAAAGGGTTGCCGTGCGATTGGGCCCAGCCGAAGTAGTCGTTGAGGCCACTCCACCCGCATTTCTCAATGTTCCAGGTGTCTCCGGTCGCCTTGGAGACGCAGGCCCTCCCGTAGTCACATTTGTCCGACCAGTACTGAACTTGGACGTCAGATGCGGAAGCCACGCCAGGGCCGCCGATGAGCGCGGTCATTCCCAGAGCGGCGGCCAGCGCCGCACGACTCGTGAACCTCGCGATAGAACGCGATTGCGAAACAGTCAAGACCGTTTCCCCCAGTTTCAACACAAAAACGTCATGGCGAAGGTGAACACTGCATCCGTGATGGTTGCCGACGTGGCACCCAGTACGGCATCAGCGTTCCAGACAGGCATTTCTCGAAATCGCCCATTAGATTAGGAAATCAGGCACGAGACTCTACATCAGAGGATGAGTTCTCGGGTAATCTTTTCAGCCCCAAGGGCTACCGCCATTCAACACCCCCACTTATCCACCCTCGTACAGGGAAGCCGGTGGGTGCGAGAATTTGAATAATCAGAACCATCAAGCGTCCCCAGCCCTTGACAGACCCTCACCTTGTCATGAGTGCCATGTTGTGTCAATTGCCCTGACCGTATTAGCGAGCGTTTAGTGTGACAGTCTTCAATTTTGGTAGAATTCGCGGCTCAGTGAGAGCTGTTTTCCGCGTACCGGAAAGTCACTCGGCTGGCCGAGCTGAGCGACGACGACGGCCACAAGCGAGCACCGGCTTCACGCGCTGTGGGCAGCGGAGCTCGCGGTCGGGCTCCGCCGGGGTGAAGCGCTCGGGCCACCGACTGTCCGGCAGGTGCTCTACCGCGCGGACGAGGCGGGCACGGCGTACATCGAGGCGATCGAGCGGGTTCAACGGGACGCACCGGACGGGATGAACGCGTTGATCGATCCCGACGACGAGACCCGTAATGAGAGCACGGCACAAGCGCACGTTGCGGTATCAATTGCGAGAAAAAGGCCGCCTGCCATGATCGGTAAGCAGCCTTTTGCCGGTGGAGCTCGAACCCCTGACCCTCACACTGCCAGCGTGAGCCGGAGCACGTCCTCCAACTGCGGCGATTGCGAAACCACTGGTCATCACGGATCCGTTCACCGTCGTTGAATGCAGTCTAACGCCGTTCAGACCATATGAACTGTCCAGATTTCTCCAGACCGATCCGGTGTGAGGTTTCACCAGAGGATGCTCTCATCACGCAGCCGACACTCCAGAGCAGCCGCCCCGCACCGGCAACTGAGGCGCCCCGCTAATCTCGCGGATCGGCGATCGAGTGGGGAGAACTCGTGAAGACACCGACCGGGCGATGGCGGATCGTGGACATGACGAACTGGGACTCCGACGACGTCGACCTGGTCGAGCCGGGGTTCATCAAGTTCGCCAAGGACAGGACCGGTGAGTTCGGCTTCATCGCCGTCCGCGGCTGGATGGACTGCCGGTGGTCCGAACGCGACGGTCGTCCCTTCGTCGAGTTCAGCTGGGAGGGCCACGACGAGGGCGACCAGGTCAGCGGGCACGGCTGGGCGGCGCTGGCCGAGGACGGTTCGCTCGCCGGGCGCCTGTTCTTCCACCTCGGTGACGACTCGGGATTCCAGGCGAAGCCGTACGGGAGCGTACGTTGAGCGAGTACCAGTACTACGAGTTCGTCGCGATCGACCGCCCCTCGACGCACAGGCACAGGCCGAGGTGGGTGCGCTGTCCACCCGCGCGGAGATCACCGCCACCAGGTTCGTCAACGAATACCACTGGGGCAATTTTCGCGGCGACCCCAACCAGCTGATGGAGCGCTACTACGACGCACATCTCTACTCTGCCAACTGGGGCACGCGGCGAATCATGCTCCGCCTGCCCCGCAACCTGCTCGACCTGGACGTGGCCGGGCAGTACTGCGTCAGCGACCAGGTCACGGCCTGGACTGCCGGCCAGCACCTCGTCCTCAGCCTGACCAACGACGACGAATCCGGCGACTGGGACTACGAACCGCAGGCCTCACTGTCGTCCATCATCGGCATCCGCGACGAACTCGCCGCCGGTGACCACCGTGCGCTCTACCTGGCATGGCTGGCCGACTACGGCATCTGGGAGGACGACGAGGACGCCTTCGACCACGACGAGGACGACGAACTCGAACCACCTGTGCCGTCAGGCCTGCGCACGCTCACCGCGCCACAACACGAGCTGGCCAAGTTCCTCCGCGTCGACCAGGACCTGCTCGCGGCAGCCGCCGAAGCAAGCCCGCCTCTCGACGTTCCCGCCGACGACCCCGAACAGCTCGCGGCCTGGCTGACGAAACTGACCATCGACGAGAAGGACCGGCTACTGCTGCAGGTCGCCCAGGGACACGCTGCGACTGCACGAATGGAGATACTGCGCGGATTCCGCGACGTCATGGCGCCGTCTGTCCCTGCACCCGGCCGCCGCACCGTGGCCGATCTCCTGGACAGCGCCCGGTTCAGGCGTAACGACCGGCAGCGCCAGGAAGCCGTGCAACGCGCCGAGGAGGAAGCTCGCCGCGAACACGCCCGAGCCCTCGCCCGCCAGAAACGACTGGACGACCTGTCCCACGACGAAGAAGCCGCCTGGGCCAAGGTCGAAGCACTGATCGCCACCCGCAAGCCCACCGAGTACGACGCCGCCGTGGCCGTGCTCAGCGATCTCCAGGCGCTGGCCGAACGCGACGACCGGTTCGACACCTTCACTTTGCGCAGCATGGCGTTGCGTGACGCGCACGCACGCAAACCCAGCCTTATCGAACGACTCAATCGTGCGAATCTGTGAACAGGGTGTCGTCGAAGTCGTCTTCCCAGCAGCCGAACGGAGCTCCGCCTGCGGTGTAGCCCACGACGAACATCCTCCGGTCGCCCACCCAGACCCAGTCCGGGTCGTCGGGTTCGTCGATGGGTCGGCGTTCCTCACGTGGTACCGGGGGCGGTCGCCGCGCCCACTGCGACGCGGTAGCCGGGAGCGGAAAGCAGATCGCGGTGAGTTCCTCGTACGCCGTGTAGCGGTCGACGCCATACCACTTGGCGCACGTTTTCACGGTGATCCGCGCGCCGGAACGGACCCAGACCCGTGCGGAGTCCAGCCGGGGCCGGCTTGCGCAGGCGGTGACGACGTGGCTGCACCACCTCGTCAGCCCAGGCCGAGAGCGGCACGCAGGCGGTCTGGGCTCATGAGACCAGGTTGGTCCGGGTGGCTGGGGAAGGAGTCCAGGAGCCGGATCAAGTCGTCGTGCCGGGTGGATCGGCGGCGGCCTGCCGGGGCGCGTGTCCGGCCAGGGCGGGGATGGGCTCGTCCAGCCACTTCCGCTCGTAGTCGCGGATGAACCGATCAAGCACAGCCGCTGCCCTGGGATCAACCGGGTCCCCGCCGGAGTTGCTCCTGGACGTGAGAGCCGCCGCTTCGCGGGTGTCGCGCGCGGGTTGGCGGGACTCCTCGACGACCACGAGCGTCGGATCGAGCTTTCGCAGTGTGTCCAGCACCCGATCGAGTCGGGCCTCGCTGTTGGTGTGCACGGTCAGATCAGCCCCGTCGAGACTCAGGGTCGCGCGGACAGGCCCGTCCGCGACGCTTTCGATCCACTGTGGAGTGTGCGCGTCGGCACTGCGTGCGTAGGTCTCGTCCAGTTCGGCGACCAACGCGGCCGGATCACCAGTCCGCAGGGTGACTTCGCACAGCACCAACGGGTCGCCTTCGGTGTTGCGCAGTGCTGGCGGCGCGAACCGCCGGGTGAGGAAGGAGACCAGATCGATCGGATCGGGCTTGGAGTCCAGCAACGAGATGAGTTCGTCGCGCTCGTGCAGCTCGACAGATTCGATACCGCCGAAGATCTGCATCGTGTCGCCGGCGGGCACGATGCGGGCACAGATCAGCGCACCTACCTTCAGCTGCCGGCTGGCCGTACGCTCCCGGACCTGGTGCACGTCGCCGGTGCGCACGTCCCGCACCGTCAAGCCCTCGCCACGGTGGACCTGTTCGATCTCGAACACCGAGCGATCGATGAGTAGCCACTGCTCGGCCAGCAGCCGCTCGTCCTCCGGCAGCAACACGCCCCGAACGGACACGAACTCCGCGAACCCTCCACCCTCGAACAGCACCGCGTCAGTGACCAACGGGTCCTCCAGCGCGTCAAGCAGACCGTAAGGGCTGTCGCTGAACGCCGCCCGCTCTCGCGCGACATCCGCCATCTCGACTCGCCAGGGACCGTCCGCCAGGAACAAGCCCGCCTTCCGGTACAGCCACCCAGCGCGCTCGTCCAACGGGAGCTGCTCACGGTGAAGGTGGCACTTCTTGTACTTGCGACCAGAACCACACCAGCACGGATCATTACGACCGACGTCCGACCGGGGCTCAGCCTCGAACTGCTCGAGCAACCCGACCAGCGGATGGTCCGATGAAACCCCAGCGCGGCGCAGCAGATCAAGCGCTCTGGTCGCATCACCGCGATCGCCGGCGTAGCGAGCGAGGGCGCTCAAGGCCAGTGGCCACTGCGGATCCAGCGACTCCGCGGCCTCGTAATCAGCCTCGGCCGCGGCAACGTCACCCAGCCGCTCGTGGGCTTTGCCACGCAGCCACCGCAACGCCGGTCGAGCAGCGCGCGGCGCCAGTGGCTCGAGCGTCTCGGCGAACAACCCCAGCGCCGCCACGCCGTCACCACCCGACCCGACCGTCTCGGTCAGAACCGCCGCGGCCACGACGGGCTCGGCCAGCATCGGCAGCACCGATCGGACCACAGCACCCGCACCGGTGCCGGAAGGCTCCGGCTGACCGGTCATCTCGGTGGCGAACGTGGTCAACGCGGCGTCACCACCGCCCTCGTACGCATCCGGCGCTGCGGCGTGCAAGTCGGCGACGCGCTCGTACAGCGCCACGATCGCCAGAACCGCGACCGCCTCGTCGTCATCCAGATCGTGCCGCGCGGCGATCGCGCCAAGCCGCGTGTTCGCGCGCCACCGCCCGAAGTCGAACCCCGGCGGGGCCAGCCACTCGCCGTCGCACGCCAACCCGCACGCCTCGAGCACCTCCCCGAGCGGAGGCAGCGGCTCGGTGAACAACGTGGGATCGTCCGCGCACGCCGTCCAGACCGCCGCATCCAGCAACACGGGTTCGTCTGATTGTGCCGCCAGCACCTGCGACAGCCGGTGCCCCACGGCGGCAGTCCCTTCCGCCGACGCCACCTCGTCCGGCGCGGCCTCCAGCAGCAGTCCCTCCGCCGTGACCCGTACCGCGATCACGTCGCCCTCGTTCAGCCCCTTACCCACCAGATAGCCGACCGGCAGCAACAGAGCGCCGAGATCATCCACAGCCTCTGGCGGCACGCCGCGCGCCTCCAGCGCGTCGTCGTCGAGCCCCTGGCAGCACCCCCACCACCGGCGAGCCGTCAACCAGCTGCTGATAGCTCACGTGCTCGGTCAGCATGTCAACCGGACACAGGTCCAGGCTGGACTCGAGAAAGTCGTGCTCGATCTCCAGCGCGCTCAACCGACGCATGAACACCCGGCCGGCCAGCAGAGCCGGCAACGACACCCACCGCTCGTCGGTGAGCACCGCCAGCACACCGGAACCATCGTCCAGCGCCTCCGCCAACACCTCGTCCGCGTCGGCTCCCAGCACCACACCACGGTCGTTCAGGACGGAAACAAGCTGCCCCTCCGTCATCGGCCCGTGCTCGGCCAGCACACCCGCGATGACGTCGACCAGCGTCGAACCCGTGGGAAGAAAGGAGTCAGCCACGGCCGAACACAAGTACTCACCCCAGCAGACCGGGCAGATCTCGACAGGACCGCTACCGTGGTCCGAATGCTGGATCTCAGGCGACTTGACCTGGACGAGATCGCACAAGCGCTGTCGGATCAGAGCGACTACGACCACCGCTGGCTGATCAACTCGGACACCGGAGAAGTCCTGTTCTGGTCACGCGAACTCGGCATCGACGGCAAGACACCCATCGACCTCGACGACCTGGACGAAATCTGCATCGACCCACTGCCCTCGTACGTCTGGTACCAGGACATGGCCGACTTCGCCGAACTCGTCAGCGACGAACGCACCCAGCGGCGACTCATGCGGGCGATCGACGGAAAAAGCGCCTTCCGCAGGTTCAAACTCGAACTGCACGAGGAGTACCCGGAACTACTGCCGATCTGGTATGCCTTCCGTGACACCCGAGCCCGCCACCGCGCGGTCCAGTGGCTGGCCGACAACGCGCTCATCGACGACGACACCGCCACCCAGTACATCGTCGAACACCCCGCTCCAGACGTTCCATAGACAGCCGAGTGCTCCGCGCCCTCAACCGGTCGACTTGCGTTCATGACCGCACAAGCGCACACCAGACCAGACAAGCAACTCTCTCCACAATGGAGCCTGTCATGGCCTGGACAGAACAAATCGGTTCGCAATCCTGGCGAGTCCGCTACCCCACCGGAGACGGACACACCGCCTCAACCTCGGGATTCACCACCAAGCAAGCCGCCGACAACTACGCCAACGACATCGAGAGCGACCAGCGCCGCAACACCTGGCGCGACCCCAGCCGCGGCAAGACCACCGCCGCCCAATGGGCCACCACCTGGTTCGCCGCCCTCGATCTTGACCCTACTGCCGCAACCAGGACGTCATCAGTTCAACCGCCTCAGCAACGTCGCTCGTTCTCGCCCGGTCAACGTCTGATTCGAGCAAGAATGGGGGTGCACCGTTCGGCATTGAGTCCAACTGCAATTCAGTTGTGCCAGACAATCGTCGAATGTACCAAACATTGTCGTCATCCGCTGCGTGAGTCACCGACAGGCGACGCACATGTAGATCGGGAAATGACTGCCGAAGGCTGGCAAAGACTTGGTCGACTGGACCACCCGCACGATGGCCCAGCTCCCAGGATGTCTCATCATTCACGAACTGCCACCTCTCTGACCAGGACCTATGGCACTAACACCGCGGAGCACCCAGAGCCTCGGGCGCCAACCGGCCAGCCTTTGGAACGGGGTTTGCCTCTACTTCACCGAACGGGTTTCTTTCACCGAGCGATACGTTTACGTGATTGTAGTTCATCGCCCCTCCCGCGGTCGGTTCGGGAGCATAGGTGACCGTGCCACCAGCAGCCCGAATTGCGCCCGCCGTGGTCACCCGAATGCTTCCATGAGGTACGCCCGCCCCGGCTTCGCCGACAGATGTCCCCATTGAACCGGAAAAGACCTCTCCAGCTCCTGGCATCGGGCTTTGTCCACCACGAACGATCACGTAGTCGTCCGGCACAGTCCATCCACCCTCATTGTGGACCAGTACCGGAGTGTTACCGGCCATCACATAGTACGTGTGGATGCCGTCGACGGTCAGGTTGTGCACTCGTTGGACAACGATCCGTTCTTTGATCGCGGTGACCTGCACCCGAGTGCCCGCCGAGGTCTGCAACGCCGAGCCGACCGTTAGATCCTCAGCATTCACCCACCGCCTCTGATCGGCTAACCAGAACGGGTGCTTGTCCGTCGCGGCGATCTTGCCGCCGTCAACCTCGATGTCCTCGAGGAACTTGATGCCTTCACCGATGATCGTCGCAACGACCTCGTGCGCTCCCGACTCGCCCGATTCTGGGTCTGTGGCAAGTACCTGGTCACCGAGCTTGATCTCGTCGATGCGTTTGGTCGAGCCGTCGGCCATCCACACTTGGGTGTCACCGGCGAAGCTGTTGCCAGGTTTGCCGCCGCAACCGTTCCCCAGAACCTTGGCGGCTTTACCCAGCCAGCCAGCCTCCTTGGACGCCGCACCTGCACCCCGCAACGCCGACCCGCCCACGGCTCCCGCGGCGAGTGAGACCGCGCCGACGACGGTGAACACGAGGTCCCAGCCGTCAGCCGGTCGGTTGCCGACGGTGTAGGACCATTCGCAGAATCCGGCGCCTGGGTTGCTGCTGCGACACAGGTAGGTGGCCCAGTGCTTTACCGCCTCCGCGTAGCTCTCGTCTCGGTTGGCTGCTAATGACGTCGATTCGCGGCGGTTGACGTCTGTTCAGCACAGTTCGGCAAGTTCACCCGTTCGTGGCGACCCCATTTGCCGTAAGTCAAAACGAAGGAGCCAGCGGCGCCAGTTTTCACTCCTTCATCTGCCTGTTAATCATGAATATGATGATCAAGCGAAGATCGTTTCGAGCGCATGAAAAGGCCACTAAACTGGGGCTTTCACCCAGAATCAGCGGGCTTATTCAGACCGTCTGAACGACAGGATTCGAACCTGCGACCCCTTGACCCCCAGATCAGGGTTCACAGGCCACTGACCTGCAGAAATGGAACGCTCAGCGCAGTTGAGCGCACTTGGCGAACGGTCAAGTGTGTTGCCATCAGTTCTGCGGCCACCCAAGATCTACTCCTTCGCCCAGCACGGCATCCGGATGGCCAACGCACATGGCTGTCGTACTGGTCGACCTCGCCAAAGCCGCCTAGCCCGCGGCCGTGCAAAACGGCTTCGGTCCGGCCAGCTACTCGGTGCAGCAAGAAGACCCGAGACCACATCCTATGACGGCGCGCGTACGACCTGTTCGTCAGGAGCACCTATGAGCGGAGTTAGCCGCGGGTTTTGTCCGAGTTCCTGAGGTCCTCGACGATCTGCTGCACGGCTTTCTTGACGT
Organism: Lentzea sp. NPDC004789; assembly: GCF_053601075.1. NCBI lineage: Bacteria > Bacillati > Actinomycetota > Actinomycetes > Pseudonocardiales > Pseudonocardiaceae > Lentzea > Lentzea sp. NPDC004789. The sequence continues at coordinate 35,513 of NZ_JBSGBE010000040.1, forward strand.
CGTCGTTCATCGGCACCTCATACACCGACACCACAGCACTCCACTTTCCGGCGGCGGCATGCACCGTGAGGCCACCGGCAGGCGCGTCCCCCTCGCACAACTTGGTGTTCGCGTCCAGCTTCCCGCTGCGGCAGGGCATCGGTGTCAACCGTTCCGACTCCTCCGGGCTCGTGTAGGCGACGAGCCCCACATTGAGCACCTGGTGCCCGGTAGAGACGAGACCTGGCAACCGTTGGCCCCCACGGAGTTCACTTGCGAGACCTCGAAACCCTTGGTGATGACCGCGAGCGGTTCGGGCTTCAACAGGTCAGGACAACCCGACTTGACCTTGTCAGCGAGACCGGCGGGCACATCGGTGCCACACGCGGCCATGGCCATGAGCGCGAACACCCGTCAAGGCGGCCGCGAACCTGATTCTCACTTGCTCCCCATGTGTTACCTCGTGCCTGATCGTTCAGCGCGAGTGAAATGGTCGCACGGCGTTTCAGCGTGCGACCACTGGCTGTCTGACCACCACGAACAGGCCGCGAAGAACATCCTTGCGACACTGCGCGACAAACCGACTGGTGACCTCGACATCGTGCCCGCTCGGACAGGCTGCGTCCCCGGCAGCAGTTCCGCCACGACCTCACTCCTCAACGTCGGCGAGATCTCCTGCATCACCGCGGCCGGGGAATCCCGGAATTTCCCCAAGGCGTGCATGGTTCCCGCCGAGTAGGCCACATCCTATGCCAGGCCAAGACCCGCTTGCCGGTTACAGGCACGACAGCTCTACCCTTGCGGAGCCGCCAAATTCGCCGTTGATCAAGATCGGCATATATCTCCGACAACAAGTCTTCCAGCCGCCTTTTGTCGCACTTACAAAGGTTCAAAATAGCGGCGAAAATCGGCCAAGAATCGCTGCGCCTGGCGCGCAAGCAGAGGAGGTTGAGAACCTCCCATTTCCTCAATTCTCAACAGAACCGATTGCGCCTTCACGCGTTCGCCAACAATCATATATGCCACCGCCAACTGACCGAGATCAAGATGCGTCCTCGCCGAGATTTCCATCTTTCCCACAATTGCCTGAAGAGAAGAGAATTGCGAGAAAAATTCCTGACCAAACTCCTGCACATCCGAGAGGATCTGACCAACTACTGACACCACCTCATCTACAGCGCCTATGGTCCACATGACCCCTTGACCTCGATTCCCACGTCGGAGCAAATCCGACAGCGACTCTCCTACCTGCGCAGGGCCGTGCTCAAAGCCGAAGAACTGGGCAGTTAGCTCCGAGACCTGAGCATGCCGCACCGATATGGCTGGATTCAGAGACAGCCCGAATTCTCGCCGCGTGAGGTCGATTCCTATTTCTTCTCGAATATCAGAATCGCGAAACCTTACAAAGAGTGCAAATTCATCATCCTCCACAAAGTCGACAACCCAGCCCATAGTGGCCGCCTGCTCGGAAAACCGTGAAACGAGTTCTTGCGCTATGACCCACACGCTGGGCACCTCCAAATATCAATCTCAACCTGCATCGTCACAGCCGAACCCTTCGGTATGCCAAACTGCGACAGCTTACTCGTGTCGACGATAGCGCCCGTGGAGTGCAACTGCGGGTATCCTACCGCTTGACCAGGACTGATCGTGGCACCGCGACCTGTCTTGGCCTCAACTGCAACCCAACGACCACTCGAATCCTGAGCAACAAAGTCCGCACGGAATTTAGTGCCGTCAGCTGTCCGAAAACGCACTTCAGGCGTGATATTGGAATAACCAGCGTCCTGCAATCGCTGTCGGGTCGCCATTTCCCCTATCTTCCCATGCGGATCACCGAGTACAGGACATGCTCCGACGACGTTCTGATTGTGGACGAGGACAGGTGTGGCATGTGCAACTACGTAGTAGGTGTGGATGTCGTCGACGGTGAGGTTGTGTACCCGTTTAACCTCGACACGATGCCTGATCGCGGTCACCATTACGTGCTTGCCAGCCGAGGTCTGCAACACAGTCCCCACGCGTAGATCTTTGGCGTCTACCCAACGGTTCTCGCTGGCTAGCCAGAACGGATGCTTGTCCGTTGCGACGACCTTGCCCGCACCGTCGACCTCGATCTCGACGAGGAACTTGACGCCCTCGCCGATGATCGTCGCGATCACTTCCCGCGCTCCCGACTCACCGGTCTCCGGGTCCGTGGCGAAGACCCGGTCGCCGAGCTTGATCTCGTCGATGCGCTTGGTCGAGCCATCCGCCATCAATACCTGCGTGTCACCGATGAAACTGTTGCAGTCGCGGCTAACAACCTTGGCGGCTTTGCCCAGCCAGCCCGCCTCCTTGGACGCCGCACCTGCACCCCGCAACGCCGACCCACCTACGGCACCCGCAGCGAGCGAGACGGCGCCCACCACGGTGAAGACGAAGTCCCAGCCATCGGCCGGCCGGTTGCCGACGGTGTAGGACCATTCGCAGAAGCCAGCGCCGGGGTTGCTGCTGCGGCAGAGGTAGGTGGCCCAGTGCGCGACGGCCTGCGCGTAGGTCTCGTCCTGCGCCATCATGACGGGCGCGCCGAAGATGGGGCCTCGTTTCATCTCCTCTGCGGTGGGTAGCCGGTGGCCGTAGATGATGGGCTGGTTGGAGCCGTCGCCGGTGCCGGTCTGCCATTGCCAGCGTTGTTCGAACTCCCGCTGGGAGTAGCCGGATCCCTCCGGGCCGCACAGGCCGTTGGGCGAGTAGCCGCACCCGACGGACGCCGGCGACGTCACATACCCGTATTTCTGGTAGTAGTAGAGGTCGCAGGAGTCGCAGTACAGGCCGGTCGGGTCGCTGAAGCTGACCGGGCTGTTGTTGGCGTAGACGTAGGCGTTCCACTGCCGCGGATCCCCGAGATCCATCACCGGGTCGACGGAGATGAACCGGCCCAGCTTCGGGTCGTACTCCCGCGCACCGATGTGCGTCAGCCCGCTGTTGTCCAGCGTGCCGCCCACGAAGCCCTTGTCCATCCGCGTCGGCCAGGTGCCGGTGTTGCCGCGCACTTCGCCGAACGGTGTGGTCAGCCGCGTGCTCACGAGCTGGCTCAACGCGTTGATGGTGCTCTGCGCGGTGCCGTGCTGATCGGCCGACAGCCACGTCAACCCCGATGACGTCCGCATGGCGATGGTCTGGCCCGCGTGGGTGTAGTAGCGGGTGCAGACCTTCGCACCGGACGAGGTGGTGTAGCGCAGTTCCTGGCCGGGCAGGTACAACGTCCGGCCGTCGGGGTCGCGGCGGACCAGCCGGTTGCCGTCGGCGTCGTACACATACGACGACTGACCGGTCTCGTCGGTCGTCGTGGCGACGTGGCCTTCCTGGTCCCACGTCATCGTCTGCGTGGCGCCGCCGGGTGAGGGGCGGGTGAGGGTGTTGCCGGTTTCGTCGTAGGTGTAGCTGGCCTGGCGGCTGCCCGCGTTGTCGGTGGCCACGGTCTTGGCGACGGAGTGCTTGCCCGGGGTCGGGAAGTACTCGGTGGTGCGGTCGCCCGCGCTGGTGGCGTGCTCGACGAGTTTGGTGCGGTCGCCGGCGAGGTCGTAGGTGTAGGACTGCCAGTACTTCGACGGCCCGCCGAGACCGGCGGTGGTCGGGTCGGCCGTGCAGTCGCCCGAACTCGGGGTCCAGGCTTCGGTCAGGCGGCGCAGGTAGTCGGCGCGGAAGCACTGGGTGTCGGCGCTGACCGAGTCCGCGACGCGGGTGACGTTGCCCGCCCAGTCGTGGCTGTACGACACGTTCGAGACATCCGGCCCGGTCTGTTTGGTGGTCCAGATCTGGGTGAGGCGGCGGGTGAACTGGTCGTAGTTGCGCACGATGTCGACCGTGCTGCCGCTGCCGTTGCGCAGCTGGTACGCGGCCAGCTCACCGAACGAGGTGTAGCCGGTGCTGGTGACCAGGTCGGTCTGTGGCGAGGTGCCGTAGCCGGTCTTCAGGGTTGCGATCTGCCCCAGTGGGTCGTAGTTGTACTCGAGCGTCTCCCGTTTGAGATCACCGGTGGCCGACATGCGCGTGGAGTAGGGCGCTCCGTTGGAGTGGTAGGTGTACTCGTAGTTGTAGGTGCCGCCGAGGCCGGTTTCCGCGGCCGGGACGGTGAAGCTGGTGGCCGAGGGCTGGTAGTCCGCCCTGATGCCGGTGTGTTCCGTGACGTAGTCGCCGAGCTCGCCGTGCCGCACGGACTTCACCAGCTGGCCCTTGACTGCGGTGCCGTCGGCGAGCACGTCGTAGAACCACTCCGACCTCGCCGCACCGGTTGCCGTGTTGTCGCGGATGCTCGTCTTGCGGCCCAACACGTCATAGGTATACGCGAGCGTCTTACCACGACCGTCCGTAGTGGACACTAGCTGGTCCGCGTCGTCATACACCGATGTGGTCGTGCCCTTGTCCGGGTCGACCGAGCGGACCTGCCGGCCCCGCACGTCGTAGCCGTACTGCCACTTCTTGCCCGACGCGTGCGTGACCTCGGTCTGCTGGCCCTTGAGGTCGTAGGTGTACTTCGTGGCGTCGAAGCCCGTCGCGGCCCCCGCGACCACACCCGAGTGGTACTGCCGCAGCTCGGACTTGCGGCCCACGGCGTCGACCAGTGTCGAGGTCACGACACCACCCGCGGGCGGTGTCACGTCGACGCGGTCACCGGCGTAGTAGGTGGTCGTGCGGAACAGCTCGTCGCCGCCGGGGCTGGCGACCGGCATGTTCTTCTTCAGCACCTGGGCGATGTCCCGGCCCGCGCCGTCGTAGTTCGTCACCGTGGCCGACGGGATGGTGTCGGTCGGCACGAACAACTCGGTGCTGGGGGCGGCATTGCCGAGGTAGGCGTTGTTCGATCGCTTGGCCCGGCCCGCCGAGTCGTAGTAGGTGTCCGTGACCACCGAGGTCGTCGTGCTGCCGGTCGCGTCCGGCTGCTGCGTCTGCCGCGGCCGCAACAACCCGTCGAACAACTCGTAGGAGGTCACGTACTGCATGCTGGTGTTCAGCGTGCTCGTCGCGACCGCGGAAGGCGCGTTGGCGCGTTGCAGGTAAGCGAACTTCTTGCTGTAGCCAGGCCGCGAGACCTCGGTCATCCGGCCCAGACCGTCGTAGGTGATGTTCGTCGTCCGCTGGTTCGGGTCGGTGGTGGACACCGGCGAACCCCACGCGGGCTCCACGCCGGTCGTCGTGACCCAGCCCAATGCGTTGGTCGACGTCAGCTGGGTGACCGGTCCGCCCGCGGCCGGGGTGTAGGCCGTGGTCGTGGTCCCCTTCGCATCGGTCAGCTTCGTCACCCGGCCGTAGGCGTCGCGCTCGGTCACCGACTCCGCCAGGTACGACGCCGTGCCGTTGACATACGACTTCAGGGCCTCGGTCTTGGTGGTCTCGCCCTTCGTCGGCGCGACACCATGCCCCTGGCCGTCGAAGTAGGTCTTCACGTCACCGGCGATGTCCTGGTCCCGCAGACCCGTGCCCTTCGCCTTCGCGCAGTCGACCAGGAAATCGCGC
>NZ_JBSGBE010000041.1:0-34946 GCF_053601075.1 Lentzea sp. NPDC004789
TCGAGTCCCAACACACCTCGAAGTTGATCACGGTGGCCGTCTCACATCCCCGGCAGGTCATCGACCAAGATCACGCCATGCGGCTGTAGTACTAGCGGGCGAGGGCCCTGGCTAGATGATCAAGAACCATGCCTGATTTGAGCGAAGTGGCTGCGCCGAGCCATGTCCGGACCTAAATGCAGCACCACTTCACCACTTGGCGGCCGGCGGACAACTACTGTAGTGGCGTGTCACGCAGCTTTGGCCTGGTGCTGGGCAGCCTGGTACTGGATCTAAAACTGACTGAGGTTGTTGACAGTCTGGGCTCCGGATGGCTAGGAGACCCCGAATGTCAGAGCGCGTGTGGAGTGAGAAGGATCTGGTTAGGCATGCTCGTCGGGGCCTGGCGCGATGGCGCCGGTCGAAAGGGGCCGAAGCCCTGATCGAGCCAGATGTGCCGTACGCAGGTCAGCCGGGGCTGACCTGCGTAGGCTTCGAGCGGTGCTTGGTTGTGACTACCAGGTGCTGGATGAACAGCAGGGGCAGGACGCTTGCGAGGCTGAGCCTGCCCCTCGCTGTCAGCCCAGACCGCCCAGCAGCATCGATTCGCTGTTGATGACCAGGTCGGGCTGCACGGTTCCTCCTCTCCTACGCTCGCCACCTCCCCGGTGGCTCGTGTGCTTCGGACGAGGGAAGCGTGGCCGAACGGCGCCCGTTCCACGGCCGATCTTTTGCTCTGTTTGGCTTCGTTTGGCATTACGCTTCGTCATCCGCCGCCACCGCTTGGAGCCGCCAGTGCCGAACCGTGACGCTGTCGATGCTTGGACGAGTGAGCTGAACCTGCTGGAGAGCAGGTACAAACGGAGGAGCGACGCGCTCTCGAGGCCCGGACGGGCCAAGAAACTCGGTGTCACAGGCCAGACCGTGCGGAATTGGCACAAGGGCGACACCCAACCCGCCGCAGACATGATCGACGCATATCTGCAGATGCTCGGCGCCGAAGGCGAGGAGCTTGGCAGGCTGACTGACCTGTACGACCGCGCGTACGGCATGAAGACGGCCAGGGATGACGTTCCACGACAGCTGCCCTTCGGCCCTCAGGAGTTCGTAGGTCGTTCGGCCGAGCTCGAAAGCCTCGACAAGCTGCTCACCACCGGCACGGGGAAGGCGGACATCGCTGTCATCTCGGCCGTCTCCGGCACTGCGGGAGTGGGTAAGACGGCGCTCGCCGTGCACTGGTCCGGTCATGCCGAGTCGCGCTTTCCCGATGGAACGCTTTACGCCAACATGCGGGGTTACGACCTGGAACACGCTGTCGAGCCGGCCGAGGTGCTCGGTGAGTTCCTCCGAGCGCTCGGCGTCAAGAAGATCCCGTACGCGCGAGACGAACGCGCGAAGCTGTTCCGCTCGACGATGCGGAACAAGAAGATGCTCGTCGTCATCGACAACGTGAACTCGCCCGAGCAGGTGAGGCCACTTCTGCCGGGGACGACCAGTTCGCTCGTGCTCATCACGAGCCGGGACGCGCTGAGCGGGCTCGTGCAGCGGGACGGCGTGAAGCGGATCTTCCTCGACGTGCTCTCCGCCGAGGAAGCCCAGGAGCTACTTCGTCGGCTCATCGGCCCACGTGCTGATGACGCCCCGGAGGCCGTTGCCAAGCTCGCTGAGCGTTGTGCCCGTCTGCCGCTCGCACTGAGGATCGCCGGTGAACTGGTCGCGGTACGCGGGCAGACGAATCTGACGGATCTGGTTGAGGAGCTGGTGCAGGAGCAAAAAAGGCTCGACATGTTCGAGGTCGCGAACGATCCGCGTACCGCCGTGCGGTCGGTGTTCTCGTGGTCCTACGGGCACCTGCCCAGGGAGTTACAGGCGGTGTACCGCCTGGTGGGATTCAGTCCGGGCAGGAGTTTCGACCCCGCGGGGTTCGCGGCGGTGACGAACGCCGAGCTGCCCGAGTCCCGCTATCGCATCAACGCGCTGCTGCGCGCCAGCCTGCTCAAGGAGGTGTCGGCGAACCGCTTTGAGCTCTACGACCTCCTGCGCGAGTACGGAAAGGAACTGGCGGAGTCCCTCGACGCCCCCGGCGATCGGGTGCGCAGCGTGCAGCGGCTTGCCGACCATCTGATCTGGCACAGCGCCGTGGCGTCCGACGCCTTGTACGCGACAAAACACGTGGAGCGGGTTGCGTTCGCGAAGGGCCCTGCGGAGCCGTTTCGCGACAAGCCGGAGATGATCAAGTGGTTCGGCGCTGAACGCGAGAACGCTGTCCTGGTGTGCGAATGGCTGGCCGAGAGCGAACTGGCCGACCTCACAGCGGCGTTCTCGGCCACCATGCACCGCTATTTCGACGCGAACGGCTACTACGAAGACCAGTTCGCAGTGCAGCGGAGCGCACTGGCCGTGGCAGAGCGGACCGGCGACGAGGAGTCGCGGTTGGCCGCCGAGATGCGCATCGGCACCACGCTGCTGCGAGCAGGGCATCTCCCCGAGGCCCTCGAGCACTACGAGATCGTCCTCGATGGAAACCGTGCATTGGGCAACATCGACGGCGAGGCACGAGCATTGGGCAACCGAGGGCTGGTGTTCGAGCGAACAGGAAGATTCCAGGAGGCGTACGAGAGCTACCTGGAAGCCCTGCGGCTGCACAGAGTGGACGGAGACGACGAGGACATCGCGAACTCGTGCGCCAACCTCGGCAACGTGCTGGAGTCGTTGGGGAAGTACGAGGATGCGCTCGGCTACTTCGCTCAGGCGGTGGAGTCGTACAAAGCCAGCGAGAACGTTGCGGGCCTTGGACGCACGCTGAACAACATCGCGAACGTCAACTACCGCCTGGGCCACTATGAGAAGGCGCTCAAGGGCTATCGAGCCAGCCTGGACCTCAAGCGATCCATCGGAGACAGACTGGGCGAGGCCAACGCCCTGGCCAACATCGGTGCGACGCTGATGACCCTGAAACGCGACGACGAGGCGCTGATCGAACTCCAGCGAGCCAAAGAGCTGACCGACCACGTGGGTGATGTCGCGAGCAAGGCCTCGATCACCAACAACCTGGCTTCGGCCTACCGCGTCACCGGACGAAGCGAGAAAGCGCTCACGTACCACGAAGAGGCGCTCGCCGTGAGCGTCCGATCCCAGGACCGCGGCCTCGAAGCGGAGATCCTGAACGACCTCGCCACGACGTTGGCGAGCGTCGAACGCTACGACGAGGCCGCCGAACACCACCGCCGCGCGATGACCCTCGCCGCGGGCGGGGACCACCGCTACGAGTCGGCGCGGGCACTGGACGGCCTGGCCAAGATCGCCTTCGCCAACGGAGACCTCGGCGAGGCAAGGAACAACTGGTCGAGGGCTCTCGCTATCTTCGAAGCCCTGGGCACGCCACAAGCGGCCCGGATTCGGTCGGACCTCGACGGGATGGACTAGGAGTCGGTCCACCGGATCCCGTAGCCGTACCCGATCCGCAGGTTCCTGAAATGCACCCGCACCTCGCCGGCAACGTCCGGTTCGACGCGTTCGCCGGAGGGGTACTCCTCGTAGATCGACGCGGTCGGCGTCGCTTCGAGCATGTACACAGCCGCGGGCGGGCGCGCCGGGTCGAACTTGACGATCAGGCGGAAGGCGTCACAACGGCATTTCGGCGCGTAGACGTAGTGCGGGGACAACAGCTGCCCCTGCGGTACCCGCAGCCGAAGCTCGTACTCGTGCCGATCTCCCGCCGAGAGCGGAGTCGCCGGTCGGATCACGTGTTGGAAGCGGCTCTCCGAAAGCTGCGTGCTAGCCGCCAGGATCCCGCCGTAGACGAGTTCGGCTTCGACACGGTGCGAGGAAAGCCTGTCAGCGGCGTGCCGCGGGACGCTCACCCCAGTGCTCACCTCCCTTAGGTCGTTGGTCACCGCGACGACGGTCCGCCGTTCGACGACCTCTGCGGGCTCCGGGTGCACCCGGACGAAGGCGTGGAATTGTTCGCAGTACCAGCCATCAGGTGCCTCGGCGGCAGATGCGACCACGCGCGCCGGTTCGTTCTGCGCGGGTGGCCGATGGTCTCCGAAATCGGCGACGAGGTCGGCAACACTGCAGCGGTAGAGCGACGCGAGCTTGTCGAGCTGGTCAAGAGGTGGAACGTGCCCGCTGCCGTGCGGCCACGTCTCCCAGGACGAGATCCGCTTCGCGTCTTTGATGTCGTCCGGCCACGTTCGGCTCCACAGCTCGGCCACCTCGCGTTGCGTCCAACCGTTGATCACTCGCCACGCCTGGCGCGCGTTGAGCCCGTGCTGAAGGCGGAGCGCGGCCACGATGTCCGGCCTCGATGTCCCGGCCTCGCGCAGCTTCGTCACCAGTTCTTCCTGATCATGGCGCTGGCTCATGTCCGTCCTCGTAGTCGCGTGCGGCGGGCGCTGTGTTCGTGCGGGCGTGACCTCGACTCAAGTATCCCCGCGACACGAGGAGAACCATCGCAAATCCCCGGTCACACGAGGTCGATCTCCCATTTATATCTTCGTAGCTTAAATTCCGTCTTCAGTTCCTGCGAATTTCTCGAAAGACGGGAGAATTGATTTGACGGCAAATCTGGGAAAAGTTCGTAAATCCGCTCCTTCAAAAATCTCGCTCACCCGCGCGGAGGCGGACGGGGTCGTCGAGCTGGCCAGTTCGATCACCGAGGAAGCTGCTGTTGCCCCCGAAAAGTTCTGCGCAGCCGCCTCACGCGCCGCGCGACGCCTGCCCGACCGAATCCAGGACGCCCTGAGCGAGTTCCGCCGCTGGGGAAGCGACACGGGCACGTTCCTGATCCAAGGGATGCCGATCGGACCGGTGCCCATGACGCCCCCCGACAACACCCGTCATGTCGGCGAGACGACCATCCTGGCCAGGGCGCATGCGATGGTCAACGAGTTCCTCGGGCACATGGTGGCCTACGAGGCAGAAGGCTTCGGCCGGCTCTTCCAGGACATGGTTCCTTCGCGCGCGGCCGCGTCGACGCAAACCAGCCTCGGGTCGTCAACCGAACTCGAACTGCACACCGAGCAGGCGTTCAGCGCACTTCGCCCGGACTACATCAGCCTGTCCTGCCTGCGCGGCGACCCTGGCGCCGAGACCTATACCCTCACTGCCACGCAACTGGACGCGGCCATCACCGCAGGGGACAGGCTGGTGATGCGCCAGAAATGGTGGCACACCGGCGTCGACGAGTCGTTCAGGGCAGGCGGCCACGCGTTCGACGAAGGAGACCGCCGAGGCCCACTGGCCATCCTGGACGGCGCCGAAGAGGACCCGTTCATCGTGTTCGACCAGGACCTGATGGAGGGCATGAACGTCACGGCCGCGGCGGCGTGCAAAACCTTGATCGAGGTCTACCGGGCCAAGCGAAACCGGCACGTCCTCAAGCCAGGTGAGCTGCTCATCGTGGACAACAGGCGGGCTGTGCACGGCAGGTCCCCGTTCCATGCGCGCTTCGATGGATCTGACCGGTTCATCATTCGGACGTTCGTGACGACGGACCTGGCGCGATCCCGGTTCGCCCGGCCAGGCGACGGCCGGACGATCGCTGCCCGGTTCAGCTAGTTCACGCCGCAAGGCTGACCGGCACGAGAACGCACATATGTCCGCGACTTGGTCCAGGGACTAGCCAAAGCGGCTGGTACTCACATCTGATAGGTGAGTACCAGCCGCCGGGCTGTTGACGCGGTCGGTCCGCGGCACCGGCAGGGGTTCAATCCGAGGCAGGCCACGGGGTGGCCGATCGTGCGAACCACGGTCATGCCACTGCTCAGCGAGCTCCAGCCCGTTGATCTTCTACAAGGGTGAAGACGCACTGCTCGCACATAAGCCCGCTCTCACTGCACGAGCACCTAAGAGTTCGAACGCTCGCTCCGCAGCATAGATACGATGTCTGAGGCCCGCTCACAGCTTGACGCTCGATAGCTGCTGGTGCGTACCTCCGTTGAGTGACCGTCAAAGGTTGTGCCCATCCGGGTTCTTGTGGTCCGAGTCGCGCTGACGGGCGCTATCTCGGCGCGTCCGGAGCTGCGCGGACGAGCTGGGCGCCGGGGCCACGCACGATCAGCTGAACGCCTCTGCGCCCGACGTCGCCGCCCGCCGGGTCCGGGACGTACAGGCCGACGGCGGCGTCGACGGCTAGGACGTCGTCCACTGCCAGGCACTCCTCGTCGACGAGTAGCTCCGCTGTGGTGGCCGTACCTTCCACGGCGGCGTCCAAGGAGCGAGCGGCGTCCTCTTCGACGTCGTCGGCAAGGTGCCGCCATCTAATCGGCTCGCCCGCGAAATCGTCGCCGCTACGGCCGGTCCACAGTGAGGCGACGGCGCGGGCGAGGTCAGCACATAGTGCGGGCGAAAGGACCCGTACGCCAACGACGTGAGGGCTTCCAGCCGTTCCGCCGACCCACGCGTGGTCGGTAACGACGCCGACGAGTTGTCCTGGCGCACTGTCCCAGAGCAGCAGGCTGGCACCGCTGCCCGTGACACGAGTCCGCAGCAACGCTCGGCCGCGGCTAACGTCGGCGCCGTAACCGATGCGGTTCGCGATGGCTTTCAAGGCGGTCGGGTCTCCGTCAGTAGAGCCGACCAGCAGGTCCACACGGACGCCCCGGGCCACGGCGTCGGCGCAGCCAGCGGCCAGTGCCTCGAACACGTCCGATCCGTCGATACGGGGAATGGCCAAAGCGACGCTGGTCCGTGCCGACTGGAGCGCCTGGGCCAGAGCGGCGGTGTGCGCCTGCTCGCCACGCAACACGTCGTCGGTGGCGAGCAGCACGGTGGTGCCGCGCCGGTTTACCCGGTCTTCGTTGGTCACAACCAGGGAGCGGTGTCTCGCGGGGCGGGCCGTCCCGTGAGACGTTGCAGGCCTGCGAGGGGAACTGTCGACAGCTGCGGCGGCTGCAGCCAGAGCCGGGGCTGTAAGAGCGTGGCGCCAGGGCGGCGGCAAGCCGAGCACCTGCTTGGTGTCAATGTCGACGTCGAGGGGGAGCCAGTGCGCGTCGCGGCTGATCTCCTCGATTCGGCCGATCCGGCGCACCCGTTCACCGGCGTCGCGGTGCAGGAGCTTCTGGACCTGCGCCTCGTCCACAGAGTCGCGCACAACCCTAGTACCAATCCTGGGGGCGGTGTCCCAGACCTCGGTCAGGTCGTCCCGGCGGTAAGGCCGAGCTTCAGACTGCCGGGCGACTTGACCGGAGTGACGCTCCATCACCACGATGCCGGGGCGGGCGGTCTCGACAATCACCGATACGGGCTCACGGTCCCCGCTGACGGCCTCGTACCCAGCCCCGGTAAGCACAAACGACGCTTGTGGCCCTCGTTGGACGGCGACCCAGCCAGCGTTGACGAGCGTTACGACGGCCTGGACGAGAAGCCTGTCGTGCACGCGGAAAGCCTCGGCCAGCGACCGCAGGGTCGCACCGCCGTCGGCGACGGCGGTGAGCACCATGTGCTCAAGCCGGCTATACGGCTTACCTCGGGCGAGGTCGTATGGGACGCGAAACTTGCTCACTGGCAACAGGACGATCATGACGGGCCACCAAGGTCGGCACCAAGCCGAACGGCACGGCCAGAGGCGAACCAATCGCTTAGGTCGGTGACAATCCGTTTGAGGTGCCACAAGGGGTTTGCGGTGTCGTCGAGCTCGACGGTGCGGACCTGCTCCCGGAAGAAGTCCCAGGAACCTACGAGCACGAGCAGCCGCTCGGCACGGGACAGCAGCACATTGAGCCGGCTCGCGTCGTCCAGGAAGCCCAGGCCGTGTCCCGGGTCGTGAAGGTTGTTACGCACCAGGCTCACCGCGATGACGTCGGCCTGGTTGCCCTGGAAGGAGTCAACGGTGTGGACGCCGCTGGCGCCGCCGGGAGCGCCAGGGCGGGCGTTGAGGGCTGGCTTGAGTTCGAGCCCTTCAGGGAGGGAGGCCTTCTTCATCCGGCGTCGCAGCAGAGACGCCTGCTGGTTGTACGGCGACAGGACGGCAAGCTCCGCAGCGCCAGACGCCTCCCGCCGCAACGACGCCAGAAAATTTGCGAGGGCCGTGGCCTCGGCGTCGTTGGTGTAGCGCGGTCGGCCCTGGGCCGGCCCGGTCTCCGCCGTCCTGGGCTCGTCGCGGCACCACGGGACATCGAGCCAGACGATCGCCTTCCCGCGGATCTCGCGCGGTTCAGCGAAACCGTGCAACACGCGGGCAATGGGCCTACCTTCTTGGACGGTCCTGTTTACGAGCCGATCGTCGTAATACGCACGCGAGATCAGCTCGCCGATGTCGGGATGCATGCGGTGCTGCTCGATGAGCACGCCCGCGGCGGCGCCGCCCGCCGAGTCGTCGGTCAGGCGCTGCCCGGCGTCACCTTGACCGACGGCGACCTGGCAGTGCTCGAACGTGCGTTTGAAGGTCTTGAGCCAGTCCTTGGCGTAGCTCTGGAAGGCGGCGCGTTCTTCGGTTGTCTTGTCCTTCCACGACGAGACCCACTCCCAGTCCAGGACGCCAGGCCCGGTATCGGGCAGCGCTTGCAGCGCCTCCACAACCTCATCGAGGGCGTCGACGCCGCGCAGGTAGTCCTCGTACCGATATGGCGGGAGCTGGTTGTGGTCGCCGATCAGGAGCCACCGATGGCCCGCCTGCAGGGGCAGCGCGAGGTCGAAGCCGTGCGCCTTCCCGGCTTCCTCCACGATGGACCAGTCGAAGGACTGGTCGCCAGCGATAGCCTCGAGCTCGCCAGCGCTGGTCGTGCAGTAAGTCAGGTTCGCGCCGCGCTTGACCAGTTCGACGAAATCGGCGGCGCCAGTCCCGCGTGCCTCGTGGCTGGCGAGCTCGTCGGCCATCGCCGTGGCGTGGTCGAGCCAGTCCTGCTGGGCGGGCGTGCGGTCAGACAGGCTGGCGAGGGTGCTGCTGCTGTCACGCAGGACCTGTAGGGCGACGTCCTCGACGGTGTCTCGTGCGGTGTCGTCGTCCCTGCGAGACCCGAGCCGGACCGCAAGGGGCCTGCGCTCCGGTGCGACGTCCTTAAACGCCTCCGTAACCCGTGCCCGGAGGACATCGACGGCACCATGTGCCTGGGCCGTGACCAGGACTTGCGCGACTGGGTCGTCGTGGAGGATCTCGCGCAGAAGCCAGGCGACCAGCGTGGTCTTCCCGGTGCCGGGCGGGCCTTGCAGGGCATAGATGGGCCGGACCCGCAGGATGTCCTCGATCGCGCGGCGCTTGGCTTCGTCGACGGTCTCTGGAGCGAGCCGGACAGGCAGGTCGGCCGCGCCGGTGTCGATGTACACCTGGCCAGGCGCGGCCAGGCTGCGCAGCAGATAGCTGTGGCGGTCGAGGGCGTCGATGGCCTGTTTGCGGCGTCGGATGAGCTTGAGTTGACCGGGCATGCCCGCGCCGCGCAGGTACCCAATTGCGGGCGGCGACGGACGGTCGGTGTCGAAGGTTTGGCGTCGCAGCGTCGCGGTCCGCGCGTTGTCGTCCACGGCGTGGACGCGCCACTGGTTGTCTTTACCGCCTGCTGGCAGTGCCAGAGCGTCCCCATGCTCGCCGGACAGGATGATGCTGCCGCTGTCGGGCTTGCCAGCCTCAAGTTCGCGCTGAAGGAAACCGGCGAGGTCGTCGTTGTGCAGGAACGCGAGGACCTGCCTGTTCTCACGGCGTGGCCGCTCACGAACGATGATTTGCTCGAAGCCGGGGTCGTCGGCGGGGTCCGGCCCGGCGATCAGCTCGATGGGAAAGATCGTCGCGTCGAGCATGAGCAGCTCGATCTGGTGAGTGGCGCGGACGAACTGGTGGAATTGGGCGAGGTCGCGCGCCAGGTCGGCGCCGCGCTCGATGCGAGGCAGCACCGTGTCCCATGTCGCGGACGCCAGGGCCAGGCCCCGGTCGTTGTGAGCAGCCCTTGTCGACCTGACCGCGAGCCGGCCGGCTGGCAGACGTACGCGGGCCGCCCCTCCCTCACTGTTCGTGAGCTGGGCCGGGCCTACACAGAATGCAATCTGCCATGTAGGCGCGTCGTCGCGGTGGGAGTACTTGCGGAGCCGGACCACTGTGCGCCGGCCGACCAGTAGGACGGTCTCCTGTTTCGGTACAGCGTGCAAGGACCCGCCGTCGAGGTCGCGGCGTAGAAACACCGCCAAGCCGTCGGTGTGGGCGACGTTCCGCGGGTCGTAGGGCTGGCCGTCGTCCAAGCCGAGGTGCTCCCGTAGCCCTCGCTCGAGCAGGTAATCGTAGAGACGAGCCTGCTTTGGGTCGACGATGAGCGTGAAAGGTCGATCGTCCGCGCGGGCTGCCGGCGGGGCCGCAAGCAGCGCGACGATCCCGCGAATGGAGAGCTGAACGTCGTGCGGGCGGGTCATCCGCTCAAGCGGCTCGGGGTCGATCAGGCGGAGGAGCAATGTCCGTTCAGGCTCCGTGAGTGTGGTCCTTGCGGCCTCAATAGCCTTTACCACACGGGCGTACCGCTCAGTCGGTGTGTTGTTCGCGTACCGCTCGAGGTTGAGCACAAGACGCGCGCACAGCATGCCGAAGCCAAACCAGTCGTCGTCGGGGCGCCAGGCCGCGGTGTCGCCAGCGAGCCGCTCGGGCGGCGAGGACCAGCTGACGGGCGGGTCGGCGTCCAGAGGGCGGCCGAGCCGGACAGACCACTCGAAGCCGCCAAGCCGGATGGACTCGGCAGGCTCGTCGGGCAAATACAGCAGGGCAGCAGCGCCGACGTCACGGTGCAGGACGTCCTGAGAGTGCAGCACGGCCAGTCCAGCGGCGACACGGCCAGCGGCTCGCCAAAGCTCCCGCCGATCGGCGGGGTCGCGGGAGGAGAGCCAGCTGTGCTCCGCCCGAGCAGCGAGAGCGTCCGCGACACTGTCGTAGCCGGGCGCCTGCAGGACCATGACGAAGGACTTCGCGTCACTGTCGAGACCTGCGTCCTTGAGAACGGCCATAGTGTTGTCAGCACCAGGGCTGCTGCCGACCCTGTAGAGAGTGCGCAACTCGGCGTCCCAGAGTGCCTGCTGAACGGGGTCAGGTTCGTCGCCGTCGTAGGCCCACGTGCGGGCGAGGTATTGCACGCCGTCCTCGTCGTAGGCGGTCCACGCTTCGGCGTCTCCGGCGGCCGACCTGCGCATGCCCAGCTCATAGCGTCCTCGAAGCAGGGCTGCACCCTCGGCCAGCGGCATGTGTCTCCTTCGTTGGCGCAGAAACTCTAACCTACGAGTACCTGAACGGCGACGAACGCGGAAGACATGCTTCACTGCGGTCGTCGCCTCGTCCGGCATGAGTGCGACCGGCATGAGTAAGAAGCGCGGCAGCAGCCCAATCAAGCCCGCCGAGTGCACGTGCAAGTCGCAGAGATCGACCATCCGGGCCGGGAGGTCGATCGACGGCGAGGGCGCCATGCACGCCGTCGAGGCAAACCTGCTCGCCCAGGTCGACGCTCACCACGAGCAGTTCACGCGTCGCTCGCATGACGAGTCCGGCGCTGACGAGGCAAACGCCACGCGAGCGAGTGGACCGTCCGACGCGTGCCCACATACCCAAGCCGCTCCACTGGCGGAAGCGGACATCACGGCACGCGGTGCCAAGCCCTGTCCGTAACGACTGGTCCTGCCGAGCGGTCAGCATCTACCCTCCGCCGCCTCCAACCGGAACCGCGCTCGGATCAGTGCAGGCAGGCGATCGAAGCCCGGCGCCTCAATGATCTCGGTCAGGGTCGTGCGCGCCGCATCGTGATCTCTTGCGTCAGCAAGCTCCTCGGCCCGGCGAAGGCTCTCGAGGACCTCATGCTCGTCCATCGTGCACCGATCGTCAGAACCGACCGGCGACGTAGTCGCTAACCTGCCGCACAGACTTAGGCGGCACGCTCCGACGACCCGACTTCTTGCCTTCGGTCAGGCTGTTGACCGCTGCGGAGAACAACAGCGGAAACGCCGCACCCAACACCGCCACCTTCAGCGCTGCCTGCGACTCTTCCCAGCCAAACAGCGCCGCCCCAGCACCCAGCAGCACCAGGATGACCGACGCGACGAACTCCTTTGGTGTCGGCGACTTGTCCGATCGAAGCGCCCCCACGATGCGGATCAGTTCGGCACACAAGGCGCCCAACATCCCAACCAAGACCGTGCCCAGCATTCCCTGGATCATGCCGCCTCCCATGCATCGTGCTCGACACGTCGCACAAGTGAGTTCGATCGTTACGCCCAGCACACACTCTCGCCTGGGAAGCCGGCATCAGAAATTCGATGCGGCGTGGAGTACCGAGCCGCCATCTCCGGACCACTACAACATTCAGGTGACGACGTTCAGGCCCAGTAACAACCGTCAGGCAAAGGCGTATTTCTACGACAGGCACCACGCATCTGCACCGGAGCGAAGGAGAGCAGATGAACTTGGCTCGCACTGAGTTTGGGTCCAGCGGCCTCACTGAGCCCAGTGTCACGGGGTCACCAGCATGACTGGCCCGCATATCCGCGGCAGCGCCTCGATGATCGGCCTAGAAAAGTCCGCAATCGCGGACTTGAGCCAAGCCGCACCCAACCTTCGATTCCAACCCGGCGCGCTCGCATCCCCTCCGGATTGGCTGGAAATCTTTCCGGAAGCGAAGCAAATGGCAGTGATTACCAGCAAGCGGGTTGGCGAGGGTTTTGCACGCGGCGCGCTGGAAGCACTCAGGCGCGGACCCATTCCTCTAACCGTGCTGTGGGTTCCAGACGGGGAGAATGCCAAAACACTACAGGTAGCGCACCATTGTTACGAACAGTTGCTAGCGACTCGGCTCGGACGCGCCGATGTAATCGTTTCGCTAGGCGGTGGTTCGGTAAGCGACTTGGCAGGGTTCGTTGCATCCACATGGCATCGCGGGACCGACGTCGTGCACCTCCCTACGACCCTACTAGCACAGGTCGATGCCTGCATTGGCGGCAAGACTGCGGTCAATGTGGGAAGCGCCCGAAACGTGGTAGGTAGTTTTCACGACCCGAAGCTGGTGGTTATTGACACACAGGTGTTGAGCACTCTAAGCCAGCGAGATTTCGCCTCTGGAATGGCAGAAGTGGTCAAGTGCGGCTACATAGCCGACCCTCGCATTTTGACGTGGATTCAGGACACGGCTTTGCAGGACAAGTGGATCACGACTACGGAGTTCAAACAATGCATACATGCGAGCCTGACCGTGAAAGCCTTTCTCGTCAACGCTGACCGGGAAGACCGCGCACAACGCATGCTGCTCAATTACGGGCACACGATCGGCCAAGCCATCGAATCCGCATCAGGGTTGCAGGTCTATCGACACGGCGAGGCCGTCGCACTTGGCATGATCGTCGCAGCTCGTGTTGCTGAACTGCTCAATCTCGGCCAGCCAAACCTGACCGAGTCCATGAAACAGATCCTTGCGGCACTGGGACTACCTCGCGAGATACACGGACTGACCTACGCTGACATAGAGCCTCGGATCGCCTTGGACAAGAAGACTGTTGGCAGAAACAGTGCGTTTATCCTAGTTAAGGAGCCTGGCATCGCAGAGATCGTGTGTCTCCCAGATGCCGACATACTTAAAGAGGCGTTCGCGGAACTCCTACCCCAAGGAGGTAAGCGCGGTGCCTGACTTGCCACCACCGTCGCGCACACAGGAGTTCCTAGGCGAGGCACTCAAGGACAACTTCCTCACTCCTGCCGAAGATAACCTTTCACTGCTCGCTGAGCGGATCGAGGAAGTCGGGAAACTGCTTAACCTTAAGCGCGGGCCTCGGCCAGCTCAATACGGCAACAGCAACTTCAGTTACCCGGACTCAGATGACTGGCCAGCTCTCGCAGAGATGGGAGCCGATCGAGCCGCCGCCCTCGCTCGGACCTTGGACGGTTTTGAAGGAAGCTTCCGCCAGCACAGTCCTGACTTGCTGTTCAATCTGTCGCCGTCGCCAATGATTGACGCCGTCGCCCTAGCGGCGGTCACAATGCAAGTGAACCCAAACGGAATTTGGGACTTCGCCAGCGGCAAGTTCGGGCTGCTTGAGGAGAGGTGCATCCGGCAGCTTGCCGGACTGGCTGGCTGGTCTAATAATGTCGGAGGGATTTTTACTCCAGGCGGGAAGTTCACACTGCTTTACGCAATAAGGCACGGCTTGCGAAGGGCCCGAACCGAGTCCGTGTCCGCCGGAGTTCAAGCAAGCTGCAGGGTCTTAGTCTCACCATACGGGCATTACTCACTGGAGAGCGTGTGCAACTGGCTGGGTCTAGGTCGGTCAGCGTGCCGAAGGGTGAGGGCCGACGAAAGCGGTGCCCTCGACCCGGATGCGCTCGAAGATGAGCTGCGCCAAGCTGTCCATGATAGCGTGCTCGTGCCTGCGATCGTCGTTTCCGGCGGATCCTTGATCGACACCCGTGTCGACAACCTTGCCGAAGTCCGACGAGTGATTGATCGAGTCGTTCATGACCTCGCGTTGCCGTATGTCCCACACTTACATGCCGACACAGTTGTGACGTGGCCGTGGTTAACCGTCAGAGAGTCCGATCCCGCATTCACAAGGCTGAGCACGGACGCACAGCGGAGGGTGTCCGAAATTTCCGCGGGACTTCGCGCCATCTCCTATGCCGACTCCTTTGGAGTCGATTTCCATAAGACAGGACTCGCTGCTTACACGTCCAGTTGTTACATAACCCGTCACATGACCTCGCTCCGGCGCTTAGAGCGTGACGATCAGGGTCTAGACGTCCCACTGCGCCGACAGGGCGATCGTACGGTGTATCAGTGGAGCCTCGATAACTCGAGATCGTGTACGGGCGTCGTGATGGCCGACTTCGTGCTAGGCAGGTTGGGGCGGGCAGGGCTGTCGGAGTACGTGTGCCAACTCGCCGAAGTCTCAGACCGATTCCGCAGGCACCTGCGCGGCAGGTTTAGACATCTTGGCACCATTGTCAACCAGAACTCGCTCGGACTCGACATCGTGATCAGACTCGATCTCGGTGCCGGGCCAGCAGCTGTCGACGAACTGGACTACGAGAACTTCAGGGACTGGTTGGCAAAATCCGAATATGCAAGCTCGCGGCCGGTACCGGTCCTTGGCTACGTGCCTCATTACCGAGACGGAAAACCTGCATTCCTTCTCCTGCCTAGTTCGCTGTACTCGGATGACGAATCCACAGTGTCTGCGCTTACCGAGCTCGCGGCCGCCATCAGGTCGTATCGCGCCAGCCGACCGACCGACGTGAGACGCGACACTCGGGAACATGCGCGCCCGATCCCGCCTCGATGAAGGCGGAGGAAGCCATCGAAATGAACTGGCATCCAAATTCCGCCCGCACCTGTTTGACACAATTGTGCGAGGAGCGCGGGATCCGAGGACCACGGGATATCACGTTCCTACACTGGGGGAACAATATCTCTTTCGGTCACGTTCGCGCGAACATAGTTTTCCGTGTTACGCCTCCCTGGATCCCTCGTGCACCGGTTGAACGTGAGGTGCGCACAGCAAACTTCCTCGCCGAATCCGGATATCCCGCAGCCAGACTGAGCCGTCTTTGGCCGAGTCAACCAATCTCGACCGAGGCTGGCTGGGCCACCGCATGGGAGTGGACGCCTGGCCGCAGTGGCGGTAAGGAGCACTACGGCGAGCTGGGTCTGCTATTGGCGCGCTTGCACGCATTGAGGTCACGGGAAGGCTTGTTCGACCGGGCATGGGACGTGGAACGACATCCCGAGCGTCTCGCCGGTTTGGAAAGCGAGGCAAAACGACACCATTGCATTGCGGAGTTCAAATTTCTACGAAGTGCACACGAGGAGCAGATCATCTCATCGGAGTCACCGTTAAGAACGGCGCCTGACCGCCATGTTCTTACCCATGGCGACGCACACCCAGGAAATCTCATTGTTGATCACAAGGGCAGATCGATTCTTGTGGATTTTGAATACTCCGGTACAGCCGCGCCAGAATGGGATCTCAGCGAGCCGCTGCTACATGTGACTCGCTTCGGCATGCCCGCTTCGCTCTGGACCGATCTGCGCACCGCCTACGGTTCGGCGCAAATCGACAACGACACCCTCATGACCATGCTGCGGACCCGCGAGGTCAAACTCGCATCCTGGGCGATGGACCGAGCACTTCGTACCGGCGTAGGCATTCAGGAGGCGCTTCGTCGAGCTCGGACCTTGATCCACGACGATCCAGATATCCATTGGACGCCTATCTAAATCAACGACGCCGGCGGCGCAAACCGCTCGATGCTGCCACACCGCCGCACGCCCCAACCGCCGAACCGACGAGTGAGACCACCGCGTTGCCGCCGAGGATCACGCTCAAGGCGATCAGCGCACCTGTAACGAGCAACAGCATAGCTAGGACGCCAGCGAAGACCACGATGAGCAGCCGGACAGCTGCCCGAGTCCGTTCTGGATCCCTGAGGATCTTGGCGAGTAGAAGTTCGCCCCGGCCCCGCGGTCGGGCGGGGTCAATTTCCGAAGTCATGGTTCACAAGATCCGCGAAGACACCCCGCTGGCGGCGAAGTCGCTGGAGATGTGACATGAAAGCGCTCATCGACGAGGTTAAAGTCGCGTTGCGGTCGGTCCGGACCTGGCGTCTTGGACGCGGCTTCGTCCGTCCACCTGCGGCCTGGTGCAGTGACCTGACTGCGGCGGGCCTGCTCGTACTGCTGCGCTGGGCCGTGCACGAGACACATGGCTGGACTGGCGTCAACGGCCTCACGCTGCGGGTGTACTACGGGCTCGACGTTGCTCCTCCACGATCTGAGCGAGATACCGGTCGAGTTGTCGCTGCGCAGATTCAGGCCAATCGTCCTTTCAGTATCGCCTCGGTCCGCCGAAAGCTGCGTGCCGGCGAGAATGCTTTGTCTGCCGTACTGCCTAGGTCGTTACCGCGCGGGCGAGTGGAAATAACCGCAGAGGCCGACCCGGTAGCAACGCTCATCAACGCCCTTCCAAGTCCTCCCTGGGGACTCTTCGAACGCCGCTTGGCGCACGGCTTGCTCGCCCTATCGCTACCGGTCGCGCGAAAGTCTTCGCGATCACACGCCAGCCGGGCCACTCACTCGCGGGAAGTCCGGACTGCACTTGCCAACATAGACGTGGCGACCGTGATCACGGCAATGACAGAGCAGCTCTGGCCGCCAGCTATCGGCCGACAGCTGACCGAGACTAACTCGACTCCTGGGAGCTCTACCGATGCGGCCTTGCGCGGCGGACCTCTACACGAATCGTACACGGGTCTCCTCGAACTGACGCGCCGCGCGCTCAGCGAGGACGGCATTATGGCCAGCTACTGGCTGCAGAAAATTCGGGAGATGCGAACTCAGTCCGACGTCTTAGGAAATAAGACCGAACTATCGCAACAAAACACAGTCGAATATTGGTACCGCGGGCAACTCGCATTCGACTACCAGGATCTAGCCGCTCTTCAGAGGGAAGCCAGTGGTCCGCGCTTACGGTCTCTACCACCATTAGGTAGGGCCGACGGCTTCCATACCAGCAGCATCCACGCCGCCATGATCTACGAAGCGCGGATCCTGACCAGCCATGGCCGATTCGCGGAAGCTCATGCACGCGTCGAGCAACGCAGACGAGAACTACTAAGACCCACACATATTCGCGAACCGGATGCAGATACCACCTACCGTGCTCGCATGAAAAGCAAGTTAATGGCCAACCAGACCGAACTGGAAATTCTCGTCACACAGCTGGAACGCGCCCAAAAGGAACCTCAGGCATCGTTGCGACACCTATTCCGACAAGCCATGGCGCTGGCCGACTCAATACTCGTCGACGCAGAGGAGATGACCAACGAATTTGGATATAGCCACTTCGCAGCAATAGCAGTCCGCCTTCACCTGGCCATGGCCGATCGAGCTACAAGTAAACGCAAACGAGATCAGATGACCGCCGCCGCAGTTGACATCCTTCAGAAGGAGGATCGATATCAACCATGCCCCTGCGGATGCACGTCAGTGTCCAATGGAACTGCACTCCGCCTAGCAATCGCCAACCACGATATACCCGAGACTATCCGTCTACTTGAAATGGGACAGAAGCAAGTCAGTCGGCGACCGTTCTTTGACAGTGACACACTTGAATTCGCGATTCTTCATCGAAAGGCTCGAGAACTTGCCGAGATACCCCCGCTCGCGCGCGGCGTCGGCCTCCTTCGACCCCGCGCCGGCTCACCCAGGCGCCATCACGCCGCCTGGCTCTATATAGCGTCGATATCGCCTCATTCTCACACTCCATCACGCCTCTATCGGGACAAACCATGAGCATAAGCCCTCATATGCCGCAGGAAGATTCGCCACAAACTGTCGTCATAGCCCCAAACGTACGTATGCCACGCCTAGGATTAGGCACGTGGAGATTGCATGGACACTCCTTACGAAGCATATTGGATCAAGCATTCGACGAGGGTTATCGACTTGTCGACACGGCGTCATACTACAAAAATGAATCTACAGTCGGGCAAGCAATCAGGCTGAGCGGTTTACCACGCGAGTCCATCTTTGTCACAACGAAAATCCGCGGTGCCGATCAAGGCCGTCAGCGAGCTATCGCCGGATACGAGAGCTCACTACGCCGCCTTGGTTTAGACTACGTCGACCTGCTCCTTATCCACTGGCCATTGCCCTCGCGCGACCTCTATATTGAGACTTGGGAATCACTTATCGAACTTCGAGAACGCAACATGGTTCGCGCAATAGGAGTATCGAACTTCAATCCCCATCACACCGGCCGAATTGTTGACACTACCGGCGTCACCCCCGCAGTAAACCAGGTGCAATGCAATCCTTTCGTCCAAAATCGAGCAATGAGGACATACAACGATACTCTCAAAATTCACACCCAGGCGTGGGAACCGCTAGGGCCGACCAGCAATGTTCTGACATCAGGCCCGATCAAGGCCGTCGCCAGCCATCTTGGCCGCACACCGGCACAAGTCGTACTCCGGTGGCATATACAGGTTGGAAATTCCATCGTGCCAAAGACTTCAACACCTAGTCGCTTACGCGAAAACCTCGACGTCTTCGACTGGAAACTACCGGCGGACATGCAACGCCTCCTGGATAGCCTCGACGACAGCCGGGCATCCCGAGCCGATCCAGACATCCATATTGTTGACTAAACGCGTCAGCAAAAACTATTGCCGACTTGCCGAATTTCGACCCGCTCTCCATTTCCTGGCTTCGGAATTCCTGAACTGCGGACAGAAATCCGACAAGCGAAGGCAGTCGCTCAGATAATCTAATTATGCGACCAGCAAGACCAGGTCAGCAAAGGCTTCACTGCTAGACGACCAGAACAAAACCGCGCGGAACTTCCATACCCCACCGAGCTTCCGGTGGAACGCATTCGAGTAATGACGCTCAGTGCCAAGGCGTCGACACTGAGCTATGGAAATTCAGGAAGATCACGAGCAAGTTGGCGGCAGAGAGCCCCTCCGTGCCCGAATATTGCGATCAGGAGGACATAGCCGCTCAGACGTAGGCGTTCGCGAAAGCCTCGGCGAAGTCCGGTTCGGTTACCGTCCCGTTGCCACCACCCCCGGTCGAGTAACCCTGGCCAGACAAGCCGATGATCGGGTCGAGCACTTCCAAGCGGAAGTTTCTGATCCAGTCACTGATCTCTTGATTCTCGTACAACGAATGCGGGGTCAGGACCGCGAGACCTCCGCCCGGAG
Organism: Lentzea sp. NPDC004789; assembly: GCF_053601075.1. Lineage (NCBI taxonomy): Bacteria > Bacillati > Actinomycetota > Actinomycetes > Pseudonocardiales > Pseudonocardiaceae > Lentzea > Lentzea sp. NPDC004789. The sequence continues at coordinate 19,625 of NZ_JBSGBE010000041.1, forward strand.
ATTCCACAACGCCCCAGATGACACGGTATTGAGCCATCTCGCTCACGATGAGTCCGTTGGCGTGAATCTCCGCCTTTTCGACGAGGCGGGGAGCCACCTGAGCGATAGCTCTCTTGACGTCCTCGACTCCCTTGAAGCCTTGGACGGTGATGACAAGTCCTGATGCGTCCACGAGCTTGTAGAGTGTTTCCACCAGCGTTCCTCGCGCGGTGGGGCTGATGCGCAATGTGGTCATCTGTGAATCCGTTCGTCGTAGGCTCGAGTTTCGAACAGGGCCGTTCAGAGGAGGTCTCCCGATTCCCCGCCGGCAATTGGAGACCAGTGAAGAAGGGGAAGCAGCGAGACGGTTCCGTTGCGCAGCGGGCGGCTTCCCGAGTCGGCGAGGATCTCCTGAGCGCGTTCGACGACGTCGCCGAGCGCGATCGGCCAGCCGCAGTCGATCCAAGGTGGCGCGTCGCAGGGCACTTCGTCGGCGGCCGACCACAGCGTCCAGGGGAGGGGTGCGGAAGAGAGAGTCGTCGGAGGCAGTAGTTCTACGCGCAACTCATCCCGGTCGTCGTCCCGCGACTCCGGTGCCCGAGCCGGTTCGACGAATCGGCGCAGCGTCCCGGATATGCGCAGCGACTCCACGATCTCGGCGAAGTGGCGGTGACGACCACCGAGCCGCGCGGACCGCAGGAAATCGTCGGTGGCGTGGTCGATGGCGGTGCGCCACCCGGCACGCTCGGCGATCTGCGGCAGTCGCCACGACATCGACTGCATCGCGGCCCAGGCCCCACCCAGCAGGGCGAACCTCGTGAAGCTGTCTTCCGGGAAGGTCAAGCCCTCGTTGAACAATGCCCGCGCATGGGCCAGCCACTGCCCGGTCTGGCGGTAGTGATGCTGCGCGAGGCGGAAGAGCACCCGTGCCTCTTCCTCCTCCCCACGCCTGCGGGCCACCATCCCCAGGCCCAACTGGGTGTCGGCGGCATCGTGGTGGTTGCCCACGTTCAGGAAGTAGGCCAGTGCCTCGGAATACCTGAGGTGCGCCTCTGCCAGGTTTCCCGCACGGAACGCGACGAGGCCGAGGTTGTGGTTCGTCCGGGCGGCCTGGTTCTCCGACGGATCCACGGAGGTCCAGTGACGGAGGGCGGACTGCAGGTGTTCCCGCGCGAGGTCGAACGATTTCACCTCCGCCAGGGCCAACCCCGAGTTCTGGTTCAGTTCGGCGAGCTTGCCCTCCAGTTCGCCTTCTCCGCAGGTCTCCCCGTACAGTTCACCGGCCCTATCGAGGTGCTTCAGGGCCTCCTGCGGTCGGCCCAGATAGACCAGGACTGCGGAGAGGTTCACCAGTGTGTCCGCCGCCTCGCGCTGAAAACCACCGCTCAGCAGGTCGTCGGCGGCTTCCCGGTACTGGTTCGCCGCGAGGTCCAGCTCACCGCGCTGGAAGCAGACGTTGCCCAGGTTCTGCCCCACGATCGCGACGCTGCGTGCTATGCCCAGCTCGCGGTACAGCGGCAGAGCGGCGCGGTAGCGCCGCTCTGCCTCATCGAGTTCGCCCAGGAAATAGGCGGTGTTCCCGACGTTGATCGTCGCGTCCGCGATGCCCTTTCGGTCGTCGGCGGCCAGGAACCCGGCGAGGGCCACCAGGTAGTGGTCACGCGCTCCGCTCCAGTCGGCACGCCCCAACGCCTCCGTGCCAGCCGCCAACCGGCTCGCTGCCTCCGCCGCGTCCTGAGGCACCTCGCACCCCGCATCGTCTTCCTCGTCCGGTGCTGTGGAGGACTGGGGCGGCGGCTCGTCGACCACGGGGATCGAGGCGATCGCCGCCTCCGGTACGTCGTAGGTCACCAACGAGGCCCACACCAGCGGAGCATGCAAGCGGCGTTCGGCGTCGGTGCCTGCCGAACGCCACGAGCGCAGCCGGTCGCGTTGCCAGTCGCACACCGAACCGGCCGGGTCCTTCGATGTCAACGCCTCGTCGACGGCCAATGCGAGAGCGGTCGTGGCGCACCCGATCCCCGCTCCCCCGGCGACCAGGTGTTCAGAGCCGTCGCTGGGCAGACTCCAGCGGGTCGTGGTCACGGTGCGCGCGCCCGCGTTGAGGGCCGCCAGCGTCAGACCGATCTGCTCGGCATACCCGGCGTCATCCGACTGGCACGCGATGAACGCCACCCGCCGGGGCGCGGGCCACTTCTCCGGTTCCCGCAGCCACCGTCCGGCGGTAAGTCGCCCTTCCCCAATGTCGGGATCGGGGGCGAACTCCAGGCTGGCCGTAGTCGGCATCGTGGTGTCGGCCGCTGAGGCGTGGCCGACGAACACCATCTGCGACCACGTCCGGGACCTCAGCGCAGCGCCCAGTTCGCCCGGTGAACAGCCCGCGGGTGTGACTGCGCCGAGCACCATGTCTTCCGTGTCGGACCTGGCGTGCCACTCGTCGGGTATCCCGTCGGGGTAGATGCGCCCGCCACCGGTCCGACTCCCGGCCGCGATGGGGTCGACCACGCGCAGCGCAGGACCTCCGGCCGCGAACGGCGCAGCCGGACGGGCGAAGTTGACCAGCAGGCCCGGACTGATGCCGCCCAGGACGTCCGCGCGCTCAATCAAACGGACGTCTTGCTCGTCGTCCACGACCAGCAGTTCCCACGGCACGAACGACAATCCGGGGCCGGGAGCGATGATGACCCTCGCAGTGCTTGGCTCTGCCCGTTCGAGCCGGCCCCGGAGAGCCTGTGGCAGCAGTATCGACCCGAGCTCGCGGAGCAGGGCGAGGTTGTCCGCCACGTCGACCATCGCCCCCGTCCACGATCGCCGTGCGGCGCCGTCGAGCACAGTGGCCCGTCGGGCGAGAAGTTCGATGCGGTCAGCGATAACAGCAGCCATCACGTCCACATCTTCTTGGCCGGTGACGGCGTCGAAGGTCTTTGACGTCGCGGAAGTCGGGAGGACGGCCCGTTCGATGCGGTGGTCGATCTCGGCGAGGTCTGTCCGCTCATGCGTGGTGAGGCCGGGAAGTGCGGACATCAAGACGTTCAGCGGCGAAGCGAGCCGGTGGCGAGGTATGGATCCTACCTCCGGCGGCTCGGCATCCGGTTGATCCGATGACAGCCACCAGTGCACGTGCTCAGCGGTCTGCCAGAAACCCAACCACCACACCTGCCGGGGAGTGCCGGAAATCTTCACATGGTCCTTTCGGTGCTGGTGGTCCGCCACCGTGCCACCATGTGCTGGTGACACGACTGAACCTGCCGCTGGACGACGGCTCGTACCTCGTGCTGACCGGACTCGCCGGCGAAGGCTCATCGGACGAAGAGCTGTCCGGGAGAGCGCACACGCTGAACGTGGCCGACTTCCTGAGGGATGCCGTCCTCGCCGGTGTGTCCGGGAACTTCAGCTACGACATGTTGAAAGCCGTCGGCATTCAACTGCGTGCCCGGGGACTCCTGGTGAAACGCTCGCAACCCTTGGCCGCTGATGTCACCGAGACCGCCGTCCAGTGGCTCGTGTCAGCCGGCCACCCGGAGGTGCTCGTGTCGCGGGTGGAACAGTTGGCGGACAAGTCCTGGTCCGTCGAGGGAACTGTCGATCAAGGCCCGTTCGACGCCAGAGTCGACCCTGAGGGGCAGGTCATGCAGATCCGTGTCCGATGAGTGACCGGATCAGCCATTGCCGCAGTGTGGACGCTTTTTCACGCGTTCCGACTTCTTCTGTCCGCAGTAAGCGCATTCCACGCTGTCGGCCATGTTCGCCTCTTCCGTGTAGGTTGATCTGTCAGTCGCGACACCGATCTCGGGCGTTACATTGGAGTCAGAACGAGAAACGAAATGCAAGCCGGGATCAGGGGTGACGTGGCGGGGCAAGCGTGCCTCGGCCCGAGGACTCCCCTCGACGCCATCGAGGCGGAGGAGACATGGGCAGCATGCCTCCGTCTCGGCTGCTTCGGTGGCAACAGCCGCAGCTGGCCAGAACCTCACCACCTCTGGCCAGCCAAGGCGTCGTGATGTCAAGGGCTCGGCGCACGACGAACCCCGGCAGCTCAGGACCTCAGTCCCGAAGCCAGGTCGTCCGCCATCAGTTCGTCGCGTTGCTCCGGAGACAGCCACTTCGCAGTGCTGCCCCTGGCCGTCTTCTCGACCATGAGGATGTTCTCGAAATTGTCCGCCACGTCTCGCATGTGACTGATCACCGCCACTAAGCGACCCTCGCCCGCGTTGCGATGCAACTCTCCCAGCGCCTGATGGAGCGCGTTCGTGTCGAGAGTCCCGAACCCCTCGTCCAAGAAAAGCGCTTCGACGCGACCTGCGCCTCGCGATGTGACCTCCACGAGCGCCAACGCAAGCGCCAGGCTGGCCAGGAAGGTCTCGCCGCCGGACAGCGTCTTGACGTCGCGGACCTGCCCGGTGGTCGTGTCGACGATCTTGAACTTCGCGGCGAAGCCGAACCGGCCGTCCGTCATGGACTCGAAGATCTGGCTTGCCGTGCCGAGCAGGGTTCCTTGCCGGCGTTGCACGACGCTGTCGACGAACTTCCCGTCTGCGAGCAGCTTCACGAGCTCGTGGAGCCCCTCCACCACCGGACGCGCCGCGGCGAGCCGGGCGTCGAGCTCCTGGCAGACGGGAAGAGCCCGTGCCGCCTCCCCGCGCTCGCGTCTGGCGGTCTCGACCTCGACGTTCGTGCTGCGGACGAGCGTCTCGAGGTGATCCTCGTCAGAGGCCTCGACGCCTGCGTACGCGAACGCGATCTGTTGTCGCAGTTCCGCGACCTCGGCCTGACAGGCGTCCGCCTGCTGGAGGCACGCTTCGAGAGCGGACGCGACCGCGACCACCGTGTCAGCGGCCCACGCCGAATCGTCCGCGAGAGCGGGTTCCATGCCTCGTCCGGGAATCCCTTCGCGGTCCAGTGCGTTCAGCACCACCGAGGCGCGCTCCACGAGCACGTTCAACTCCTCAACCAAGGCCGCTCTCGGTTTCTCGATCTGCTCGTCACGCCGCTGGCGGAGTTTCTCCGCCTTCTTGCGCGACGCCCCGGCGGCAGTCTCCGCTTGCTCCTGCCGGTCTCGGAGGTGGCCGAGAGCGGTCCTCTGAGTCTGCGCCCTCTCGGCAGCGGCCTGGACGGCCGCCGGGGTGATCTCCACGTCGCGGTAGTACGGAAGCGTCCGGAGGCTGTCCTCGATCGCCTTCCACCTCGAATCCAGACTGTGGACGGCGTTCTTCTCGTTCTGTGCCCGTTGGCTGATCAAGGGCTTGGCCGCGTCGATGCTGGCGCGGAGATCGTCGTGTTCCTTGCGCACCTCACTCAACGCGGCTGCCGTGGTCTCGGCGACCGCGCGGGCGGCACTCGCTGCGGCGATGACGGCGGCGAGCAGAACATCGTCGGCGACCTCCAGGTCCACCGCCACGAGGCGAGCTCGTGCTTTGCCGAGAGCGTCCGCATGCGCGACTGCGGCGAGTCGAGCCGCCTCGACCTCCTGTTCGAGCTCGCCCTCCGCCTTGTGCCACAACTCTTGTGCTTTCTGCACAGCCTTCTCCGTGGCGATGTGCGCCTTCTTCGCGTCCTCCACGGACTTCTCCGCGGCGGCGATGTCGGCGCCGAGCGGTGGTTGGAAGGTCTCGGGCAGACTGCGGGCGCACACCGGGCAATCGTCACCTGCACCGACCCCGGCGGCCACGTGAGCGACCGCGTCGGCCTGCTGGGCCGCATGCAGGAAGTCCTGGGCGGCTTCGAGAGCCTTTGTCGCCTTCTGATGTTCTTCGCCGAGCACGAGGGCACGGTCTGCCAGCTGTTCGACCTTCTCGCGCTTGCTCTTCACGCGGCCGTCCGCCGTGTCGGCGACCGTCGCGGAGGTTCGCGCCTTCTCGAGGAGCAACCGGCACTCGGTGACATCGGCCGTCGCGGTGCTCGACTTGCCAGCCGCGAGGTCGGCTGCCGCCCTCGCAGTCTCCGCCTTTTCTGCGAGCACCACGAGTCGCCGCCCACTGGCCTCCAGCTCGGCGAGCGACTCCGCGATGGCAGCGCTCTCGGCTGCGAGGCGGGCTCGTTCCTCGTGCCAGGCCGGAATCTGCTCGGCCGTTGCGTCGAGAACGGCCAAGGCGGACGCCGTCGAGGCCACGCCGATCCCGCGTTCCTCGGCGTCGTCCAGCTCGTCCTTCAGCTGTCGTACCTCGGCCTCGTACTGGTCGAGCTCTTGCCGCAGTGCGACCTCGTCCTCGGCGAAGCGAGCGTCGGCGATGACCAGGCTCGCGAAGTCGTCCTGCAGACCGGCGCGGACCTTGTCCGCCAACCGCTTTCCGATGCGACGAAGTTCCACTTCCCGGCGACCCGCGTCCGCTGCCCGCACACGTGCTTCGCCGACACGCTCCTGAACGCCTTCCAGTCGTTCGAGCTTCTTGGAGAACTGGGTGAAACGACGTGATGCGTCAGCCATACCGGCTGCGGGGTCGACGGGAAGCCCTCGACGCCGGAGCTCGGTCTCGTGCAGAGGACGGGTGAGCCGCTCGATCATCGCCTTGGCGCGCTTGCGCATTTCCGAGAGCGAGTCGAGGTCCAGCACGCTCTTCAGCAGGGCGTTGCGCTCCGAATCGCTGCTCTGCAGGAGTTCCTGGAACTTTCCCTGCGGCAGCATCACCGCCCGCAGGAAAGTCTTGGAGTCGAGCCCGATCAGAGCGGTGATCCGCTCGGTGACCTTCCTCGACCCGTCGACCTCTTCCCCTGTGTCGAGACATACGAGTTTGTGGGGCGGCGTCACACCGCGGGCAGCAGCTGTGCGAGTGACCTTCCACGTCTCGTTCTTGATGCGAAACGTGAACTTGACGCGCATCAGGCCGTCACCGCTGGACGCGATCAGAGGGCCACCACCACCGCCCTGGACGGGCCACGTGCACACGCCGTAGAGAGCGAAGCAGATGGCTTCCAGCAACGAAGACTTGCCTGCGCCGGTGTCCCCGATGATCGCCATCAGATCGATGCCGGTGAAGTCGACCACCTGCTCCCTGCGGTACGAGCGCAGACCGCACACCTTCAGCTCGACGGGCCTCATGCGACGTCCTCCTTGTCCGCCTCGTCCACTTCTGCGGTCATGGGCTTGGCGAGCAACTCCTCGATCTGAGCCACCGCGGGAATCGTCGTGTCGTCCGTCTCGCCCAGCTCCAGGAGCGCCGCGAACAACGGCGGCACGTTCTCCGCAGCGGTCCCCGACGTTCCGTGCTCCTCCAGGTACTCGACGAAGAGGTCCTGAAGGGACGGTTCGGCGCCGGGTTCCCGTTCCTTTTCCACCACCTGCAACCGGCGGTCTTCTGGGTTCTCGGCGATGTCCAGGATCGTGGCGTTCGGGAGGAGCGCGTACACCTGCTCGGACAACGTCGGGTCCGGCGTCGGCGTCATCACCTCCAGGCGGCACAACTGGTCCGTGATCGTCGGTGCCACTGCCCGAAGCTCGTCCATCGTGCCCTTGAAGCGCCACAGACGGCGACCAGCGGTCAACGGAACGAGCCGGATCTCCGCCTCTGCCCCAGGCACCAGGTTGACGATCACGACGCTCTTCTGTTCGCCCAGCTCGCCGAAGTCCAGCTCGAGCGGGGATCCCGCGTACCGGCCGACCACTCCGGCACCGGGAAGCCTCTGGGGTTTGTGAATGTCGCCGAACGCCGCGTACCCAACCTTCGGGATGTCACCAGCCTCGGTCGCGTAGCGGTCACGCACGTGGGGAGACGCCGAGTGGCGGGCGAGATCCGCCCCGCTGAGGTACTGGTGGCCCGCGAACGCGGTGACGTGGCGTTGCGGATCCAGGTCGCGGAACAACTCTTCCGCAAGCGCTTGCTGCATTGCGCTGACCCGTTCCGCGTACCGCTTGCGCAGGTCGTTCGCGTCCTCGTAGGCATGCATGATCCTGTTGGGGTGCACGTACGGCAGCACCGCGAGCCTCAACTCGACTCCGTCGGCACCGACAAAGTTCAGGATGCCACCGTCGGCCGCCGTGACCGGCCGGTCGACGAACCGGATGCGGCTGTCCGGGCCGAGCCAGCTCGCGATGAAGCGGAACAGGTCGGGCGAGTCGTGGTTGCCGCAGATCACCACCACGGGGGCGGTCTGCGCGAGCTCGCGCAGCACCTCGCTCGCCTTCACCATGTCCTTGTAGGACGGCCGTGGATGGTCGAACAGATCACCGGAGTGGATGATGACGTCCGGTGCTTCATCCCTCGCAATGGCGGCGATCTCGGCGAGAACCGCGACGTGGTCGGCGAACCGCGGCTCCTTGTCGGTGATCCGGCCTAGGTGCCAGTCGGAGGTGTGGAGGATTCTCATCGTCTCTCTCAGGCCGCCGGATTCCGGTGGCGTCGCAGGTGTTCGAGCATGGAGTGGTTGGCGGCCCAGCCGTCGGGGAACTTCGCCGGCACGTCGATGTGCATGGGCTCGCTCGTGGGATGCGCGTCGAGGAGCTCTTGAATCCCGGCCCTGGCGACGACGATGCAGGCGTGGCGGTGGCGCGAGGTCAGCACGCAGAGCCGGCCGGACTCGAGGTGGAACGCGGTGGCGTCCCTCCGCCCGGACAGCGGATGCAGCACGATGACGACATCGAACTCGGCGCCTTGCAGGCGGTTTGCCGTGTCGACCGTGATGCCGGCGCCGCCACGAGCGGTGAGCTCGCGCTCGATCGCGGCGACCTGGTCTCGGTGTGCGGCACCGATCGCGATGCGGTCCGCCGTCACCGGCTGCTCGACGTGATCAGGCGCCGAGGTCACGACGGTGCCGCGTTCGAGCAGCCTCAGCGCGATGGTCACGATCGCCTCGACGGCGTCCGCGTCGGTGCGCATCGTGTGCTGGCGTGGGAGTTCGTGCAGCGCCCATCCGGTCGTCGCGGCCATCTCGAGCGTGTCGTCGACCGCACCGCGACGGAACGGGCGGGTGGTGAAACCCATCTGACGTTGTCCCGGTCCGGTTCCGGCGTCGAACGGTGTGAACGGGTAGAACGCCGTCGACACGACCGGCGCCGCCTCCGCCGACAACCTCCAGGACACCGGGAGCTGGTGGACGGGCAACTCCGGGTTGCTGCGCTGCATCACCGCCACCGCGCTCTGCATCGGATCCCACGGCAGGCCCGCCCAGCGGTCGAGCTCCATGGTGGAGAAGGGGTCCAGCTGCCCGGGGTCGCCGACGAAGAGAGCCTCGTCGAACCGCGGCGCGACCTGGAGAAGGGCGTCCGACCTCATCTGGTAGGCCTCGTCGATGATCGCCCTCCGCCAGCTGACATCTTTGACGTAGGACCACTTCTTCGCCGTGGCGATGGTGATCTGCGGCCGTCCCAGCTCGTCGAGCTTGCGGCTGTGGGTCACGTTGGGATGTGCGATCCGGCGGTCCGGCACATAATCGGTGCCGTCCAACCGGCCGATCGTCACGCCGGGCGCATGCCGGGCCATCCGGTCGATCAGGTCGTCAACCTGCGCGTTGGTCTGAGCGACCACCATCACGGCCTCACCGCCGACCGCCATTTCGGTGCTCGCGCGGACAACCAGGGTCGACTTCCCCGCGCCGGGAGGTGAGTCGACCACGACTCCGCGGTGGTCGGTTTCGAGGAAGTCGTACAGTGCGGCGGCCACGACTCGGTCCGCCGCGGCGGAAGGGTCCACTGTGGTCACGACCAGTCCTCCTGCACGTCCTCGTTCGTCACCCGCACCGGCACCGGCGGCCCTCCGTGGGTCCACGGCGTCTCGTCGAGGCTCGGGAAGTCTCCGTCTCGCTTGAACTCGTCGCTCAACGCGCTATAGCAAACTTCCTCGCCCTCCGCCGGCAGACTCCGGGGAGGAGGTGGCTCCTTCGTCTTGTTCCCCATCCCACCCGCGAGTTCCAAGGAGATGATCAGGGCACCTCCGTCCTGCTCCACTCCCAGAATCTCGGCCTTCTGCCGCTCCCGGCGTGGGTCAAGGACCGTTCCGGAGACGAGCGACACGGGGTCGTCGGTCCGCACCTTGATCAGCGGTCGCCGCGCCTTCCCCGCGAAGCGGTCCACCACGACCTCGACGACGGTGCCGACGAAGGCGTTGCCGGCCAGGCGGTGCTCGGCCATGACCAGTGGGTCATCGAACGCCCGCTGCGCCTCGTAGTTGGCCTGCGTCCGTTCCAGCCGACTCAGCCTCCTGGCCGCAGCCACCGCGCCGTCACGCTTCGGCTGAGGAGGACTGCCGTCGTTGAGACGGGCGTAGAAGGCCTGGTTCGACCGGACATCACGAACCCATCTCTTGACCACCCGCTGGCCCGGCGGCAGCTGCCTCATCAGGTCGATCGCCTGCCACACGAGGTCCCACGTCGGTGCGAGCTGCCCTCGCAACGCGGACTCGAGCCGTTCCCTGGCGGTGCGGAGCGCGACCGGAGTGCTCGCGGCGTCGTAGGCCGCCATCGCCGGTGCCAGCACCTCCCGGTCGAAGGTCGGGTCGGTCGCGGGCCCCGCGGGCGGATGGGTCACCGGGTCCTCGGCCGCGAGCGCGGCCGCCCGGCCGTTCATGCCGTCCGGCGGCAGCAGCCACGCCATCAGGGCGGGGAGGTGCGCGTCCTCCACCGCGCTCTGCCCAGTGGCCCAGTGCTGAATCAGCACCGTCGTCGCCTCCAGCAGCATCGACTGGCCTGGGTACTCCGCCTCGTGGACGAACTGCGTGAGCCACCGGCCGAGCCGCGGCACCGTCTCCTCGACGGGATACGGGCCGTCCACCGAGCGGTACCGGGTCGAACGGCCGAACAGCTTCAGGAACGCGGTCGACCTCGGATTCGGCACCCACAGCTGTGGTCCGTCCACCGGCCGGGTGGACTCGTGCACCCGTTCCTGGACGACCGACGGAAACCTCGCAATGTAGCCCTGGAACAGCTGCCCCATGCGGTGTGCTAACTCGAATCGCTGGTCGCGGTCACGCGGCTGGTGGACGACGAGCAGTCGAGGGTGCTCACGCTCGTCGCCGACCAGTGCGGCCAGTGGTGCGTTCGCCTCACCGGCGAGCGCCAGCGGCACGCACACGAACGGCCGGTCGGCGACGTGGACGTGCCGCACCGTGGTGATGGGCTGTGCACAACCGGATTCCACCGCGTGCGCCCGCGCCAAGGCGGTCAACGTGGTCATGCGGTCTCTCCCAGGCATTGGCTGCGGAGGCGGTGAGCGGCACGGAGCATGCGCGCGGCCTCTTCCTCGTGGACGGACGGCGGCCGCGTGCCCGCGGCCAACGACAGCACTTCGGAGACGAACTCGATCCCGCCGAGCTGTTCCTGGACGGACCGGCCCAGCGCCTCGGTCCGCCCCTGGGACTCCTCACGGCACCGCAACGACATCTCGCACGCCGAGAGGCACTCGGGTGCATAACGGGGTTCGAGGTGCTTCAGCGCCTCGTCCAGCTCGCCGACCGGACGCGTCGGCGCGCCTGTGCTGTCCGGCCGCAGTTCCAGCGTCAGTCCTGGCGGAAGCACCCCCAGGATCGAGTCAAGGTCCTCCAGGCGGTCGAGCTGGCGCCGAAGAGTGGTGAGCTGCTTGCGTACGTCGATCAGGGCTGCGGTCGGGGTGTTCGAGAAGTCCTTCGGACACACCAGGACCACGTCGTGCGAGACGATCTCCGGGTCGTGACCGAGGCTGGCGACGAAGTCGCGCATCGCCATGACGTAGACCGCCGACTGGATCGCCGCGGCCGCCACCTTCCCGGATTCCGCGCACCGGTCGATCACCGGGAACGATTTGATCTCCACGATGTGGAAGCGGCCTGCGATCTGAAACGCGATCAGGTCGGGCTCGAGGTACACGGCCCGGCCACCGATGTCCAAGCGCAGCAAGGGATGGGCGAACAACGTGCCGGAGTCCTCAGCGGACCGCGCGGCGTCGCGCAGCAGCTGGACCGAACGGCGGTGGCGGGTGTCGAGCGACTCACGCCCGGCGACGTTGTCCAGGGCGTGGTAGGCGACCTCGGGCAACGACAGGCCGAGCATCTCCCGCAGCAACCGGATCAGCTCTGCGGCGCCGTTGGCCTTGACGATGGACTCGAACACGTTGCCGCGAGCGAGCGCGAACGGGGAATCGCCGAAAGGTGCGGGGGCACCGAGGTGCTCGGCGAGGGCTTTCTTGTCGACGCCCGCGGCGTCGAGGACTCGCCTGCGCGCACAGCCGGGGTTGCTGGTCAGCGCTGCGATCGTCCTGGCGTTGTGCTTCGTCGGCTCGGCCGGCCCCCGAATGCCGTCCAAGCGCGAATTCGGTTCAGTCACCGTGTTTCTTTCTCGGGGTGCTCCGTGAGGAGGGTGGTTCAGGAGTCGGTCGCGGTACGACGTACGACCTTCAAGCTGGAGCCGAACAGCTGATGGGTCTCATCGAGCTGGGTCCGGGCTCGCTCGGCCGCGTCCTCGCGATGCGCGAGATCCGCGTCCTCGTGCACGCTCAACTCCGCAGCCGCAGCGGCAGCGACCACCGCGGGTTGCATCGCGTCGAACGTGGATGCGGCGTCCGGGATGTTCGCCGCGTACTGCCAGAGCAGTCGCAGCACAGGTGCGGTCGGGGCGCTCATGCGCTCGACCTGGTGCGCGAGCGCGATGCCCACGCGGAGGAAGTCGACCCGCGCGCTCAACGGCCCGACCACCCGCCGTGCCAACGGCCAAGTGGAGACGGCCACGAGACCGCGGGCGGGAACGAGTCTGTCGTAGGTCAGCGCGTTGCAGAGGTAGTACGGCCGGGCGTGGGGTGACGACCGGAACGACCGCTCTTCATCGCGCTTCAGGCTGGTGAGCTTGACACTGGTGAGGTCACCACCGAACACGGCGGTGTGCACGGAGACGACCAGCTTGGGTGCTGACGGGACCGTCAGGAGCACGAGCGCCTGATGGACCTGTTCCCGCGCGGGAAGGATGGACCCGGTCTGCGCCGGTTCACCCACTTCCGCGACAGGAGCGGTCAGCGCGGCGAGGGCGTTCTCCCACGCCTGTTCCATCCTGCGCAGATCAGCGCGCAACTCACGTGCCCGAACCGGATCACCCGAGGTCGCCGCGCGGCGCACCTGGGCGCGCAACTCGTCGATCTGCCGCTCGAGGTTCTCCAGTGCCTCCGTCATGAACAGAACCTATCACCTACCCCAGCATCTTCCAGTATCTACCCAGCATTGCATTTGCAACCAAGAGCTGCAACTCTTCCCTACCTGCGCCGACTGGATCAGCTCAATGTCGTTGAACCACTCGATCGAGTGCCGGACCTTTCGTTGGAGTGTTGGTCGAGCAGACCGCTGAACGCGTTACAACGGATCCGTCAAGGCTCCCGCATCAACTAACGGACGGTCCCCGCAACGTGACAGTCGCGGTCGGCGGCCTGCTTGCACTTGAGCGCGCAGCACCGGCCCGCCCGACAGTCGGAACTCCTGCGGGCCGCGCGGCTCGTTAACATGGCGAAATGGACGCTCGGCTGCCGGTCCACATCGGCCATCTCTCCCCGGCCGCGCGCGATGAGATCGCGGCGAAACGCCCGACGCAGCGACGCCCTCTCGGCAATGGTCCCGCCCGGCAGTCCACCCTCAGGTCCGTTGAAATCGACTGGGCCGTTCACGGCCTCGAACCTCGCTGGATCGGCTCGGAGACCTCCGACTGCGTTGCAACTCTCGAGCCGAAGTTCTTCGAGGCCGCAGGTGACACCGCGGTCAGGCGTTTTCTGTCCGGTGCACTCCAACGGGCGGAAACGGCCTTGGTGATCACGGTCGTTGGGCCCGTGAAGAGGCCGGCGAATCAGTTCTCCGTCTTCGATCAGACAGGGTCGACGGCGGTCAGCTTGTCCGATGCCGACACCTACGTCCGCGGTGAACGACTTCCGACCGGTGTCAAACCGAACTTGGCCACCGACCTCGATCAACCGGATCGCGACCTCGCCCTACGCTTGCGCAACAGCGCGCCGGACAACGCCCCATGGTGGGGTCTGAGTCTGCAGGCAAACCACACGTACTCGCCGAGCGGCGCACTCCGTCACCAAGCCGAGCCGGACGGCGACCTCCGCCGCCTCCTGCTCGACCAGCTCGGCGCTCCAGTGGCGGCGGTGTGGGTTCCGTCGGACGGTTCCCAGCGCTGCTACATCCTCCCGGACGGGTTCGACTGGAACACGGTGCTCGACTGGCTGTCCCACCAGGCGATCCCTTACTACAACCCGGAAGCGGCACGGCGCCACCGCACCTCCTCCGCAGTCGACCCGAGTCTCGAGACGCAGGCGGAAGCGGCAACACGGCAGGCACTGTCCGAGATGATGGTCCGCCACGCGGAAGAGCGCGCCACTCTCGAACAGCAGGCAGCCGACGCCAAAGCCGCCGCCGACGACGTGCGCGACGGGTTGTTCCACGGCACCGGCGCTGTACTTGCCAAAGCAGTCGGCCAAGTACTCGTCGACGCCGGGTTCGACGTCATCGACCTTGATGAGGAACTGGGCTCCACTCGCTCCGCCGATCTGCTGGCCACCTTCGACGCCGTCAACGTGCTCGTCGAAGTGAAGTCCGAAAGCGGTCGCGCCAAGGAAGGCCTCGTCTCCGATCTTCAACGCCACCTGGACACGTGGCCCCAGATCAGGCCCGATACGCCCGTGGCGGGCGGGGCACTGATCGTGAACCACGAACGCAGGCTGCCGCCGGACCAGCGCGTGTCGGAGGTCTACCAGCGCCGCGAGTTCGTCCAGTCTCTCAAAGTCCCGGTCATCTCCACGCGGCAGTTGTTCGACTGGTGGAGGTCCGGGGACTGGCCGACCATCCGATCGACTCTGATCAGAACGCCCACTCCCTCGACCGCGCCCGTTGTTTCCCAAGACGATCGACAACGCCGCCGGTGGTGGCAACGCTAGGGCGTCGCCGCAGCGGTCCAGAGCACAACGCAGGACGATGAAGCAGTCCGAGCACAAGGACGAAGTGGGAAACGACTTGCGTGGCGCCAACGGAGCGGGCTTCTTCGCGCGTGTGATCGCTGCGTTGAGGCGACGCTTGCCTCTCGGGGCAGTCTCTGCCCGGCGGCCGGCGCGGCAGGGGCGTACCTGGACTTAGGGCAGGGCAACCACGACCTGTTCATCATCCGAACGTTCGTGACGACGGACTTGACACGATTCCGGTTCGCCCAGCCGGACGACGACCGGACGGTCGCTGCCCGGTTGTCCACACTACGACCTTGACCGGCGCGGGCACGGACTGCATCCGCTCATGCCGCTGATCGTGTGCCGCACTCATGCCGCTGATCGTGTGCCGCACTCATGCCGCTGATCGTGTGCCGCACTCATGCCGCTGTGGGGTTGCCCCGTTTTGACGGACAAGGTCGATGAGGTGTTGTCACGCTACCTGATCGACTGGTTGGTATCGGGTGGCTTCGTAGGTGGCGGGGC
>NZ_JBSGBE010000042.1:0-32240 GCF_053601075.1 Lentzea sp. NPDC004789
GGCCATGACCGGCTGAACGTCCACCGGTCGCAAGTGACACCACTGTCACCCCCTTGCCCCGCCAATACTCTTGATCATTACGGGACAACCTTTAGGTTTTCCCCTAAACCCGGACCGGAGTCTTACAGATCGACCGTGAATCCACTAGCAATTTCCACCAACATGAGCAACGCTCTCAATGATTTGTGTCAAGCATTGTCGGCGTACCACTACTGAGTGGACCTGGGCGTGTGCAGCGCGGTGTCTCCTCCGGCCGGCCCGAGACTGGGGACGTGGACACCAGGAAACGAGTCGATCCGGTCCGGCGCGGTCGCACGATTCTGGGCGCGTCGTTGGTGATCACAGCCGCCGCGGCGGGCACACGGGCCGCGGTGGGGTTCAGCCACGAGGCGGAGACCGAGCTCGCGATCCGCGCGGACGACGGCCTCGGCATCACGGTCGCGCTGCACGCCGGGCTGACCTGGGGCTGGCTGCTGTTCGCGGTGCTGACCGGGATCGCCGCGGTTCCGTTGCTGCTCAACGGAACGGGCCGGCTGTTCGCGGCCGGCGTCTGCTACTCGCTGGGCATGCCGTTGCTGCTGCTCGGAATCGGCGTGCCCGCACCGGTTCCCGCGGTCAGGACGCTGACGTGGGTGGCGTGCGGTGCGGTCCTGCTGCTGGCGTGCTTCGTGATGCTGACGTCCGGTCCCGTTCCGCAGCAACGGCGTCGATCCGTGCGAACTCGCTGAAAACCGCGGCCCGGCCTGGCAGGGTGTCGGCCATGATCGAGACAGCCCGGCTGGCCGGGTTCTTCGCCGCCCACGGGGTGTGGTGCGTCTCCGAGGGAGAAACGCTGATCCCGTTGCTCGGCTACGAGCACACCGACGGCGAGTACGGCATGAACCGGTTGATGTACGACGACTTGGCCGAAGGTGCCCGCGCGGGCCAGGACGCGCTGGCCGACGGCGATCCCGGCTGGGTGGGCGCGGTGCTGGTGGCCGACGGCTACGTCCACCTCGACCGCGGCAGGACGGACGCGTTGATCGTCGAGGCCGTGCAGTACGGGCCGCACCGGCAGAGCCTGCAGGTGGCGGTGCCGTACCGGCCCGCGCAGGACCCGCGCGGATTCGCGGTGCACAAGCCGAAGTTCATGGGCGTGGAGTGCGACGACCCGGACCTCGGCCCGGTGGCGGAGGCGTTCTTCACCGGTGCCGCGTCCCACACGGAAGCCAACGCCGTGTGGGACGCGCACCTCGACGAGTCGATCTAACGGAGGGCGGCCACGGAACACGTGGCGGTCGCCTGCTTGAGCGGGTTGCTCTCCGAGACGGCCGTCAGCGTCACCTTCGACGTCATCGAGCCGCCGTTGCGCTGAGCGTGCACCGGAACGGTCACCGTGCCGCCGAACTTGGCCGTGGCAAGGGCGTTCGGCACCGAGACGGTCCACCCGTTGGCAGCGGTGGCCGACACCCGGTACACGTCACCGTCGATGTACTGCGTGACCGGTTCGGGGTGCTGCGAGGTCGGCGGTGCGGCACGGCCGGTGTTGACCACCGGGAAGCGGCACGTCACCACGCCGTCCTGAGTGCTCGGCGTGCCCGGCATGACCTGCACGCCCCGCTGCTGCGGGCCGGGGCCGTCGAGCGACCGGACCGCCACCGTGTACGACAGCACGCCGCGCGAATCCCGTTGCACGTCAAGGATGTAGAAGTGCACGCGGTTGGCCGTGTCGACGTACTCGTACTCGCTGCCGGAGTTGGTACCGGCGTGGAACAGCGCGTCGGCGAGCTGCCGGTAGTCGCCGATCGTGATGGGCACCTTGGTGCCGTCGGGCAGGACGTAGTCGGTCATGCCGATGTCCTGCGGGTTGGCGTCGATCACCCACGTGAACGGTGCCGCGTCGGCGTTCTTCGTCTTGGCCAGCAGCACACCCGCGTCCGGCGTGAACGAGTCGGCGCCCATCCGGTCGACGACTTCGAGCGTGTAGTTGTTGTAGCCGCCGCCGTCGCAGAACGGGTTGGTGTTCACGTTGCAGGACGGCGACTTGTCGCCGGTGCCGAGCGCGAGGTTGACCCCGGTCAGGCCGGTCGTGCCGGGGTTGACCTCGCGGGCGGTGATCTTGGCGATGACCACGCCGGAGCCCGAGAGCGCTTCCCTGGACAGGCGCAGCACGTTGCGCTCGTCGATGATGCCGAGCTTGATCCGGTTGCGGAAGGTCTGTTGCGCGCCCAGGGAAGCGCCGGCGGTGGCCGGGATGGTCCAGCGCGAGTGCGGGCCGCCGGGGCCGTTGAACGAGCCGCGCGACAGCATGTCCCACGGGCCGCTGTAGTCACGGCGCGGCGGGCTGCCGTACGGGTTGTTGTAGTTGTCGCCGATGCCGAGGACGTGACTCAGCTCGTGCGCGTACACGCCCTGGCCGGAGCTCTCGGCCTGGGTGGTCGAGCCGCCGCTCGCGTTGGGCCAGATGCTCGAACCCGCGGCCCACGACGTCCAGTCGACGTACCGGGTGCTCGACCAGTTCGGCAGCGCGGGGTCGGGCGGGCCGAAGTCGTCGGTGACGTCCTGCTTGGTGCGGAACTTCATCATGCCGAACTCCTGCCAGGTGCCGGACTCGTCCTGGCCCGCGGACAGGTAATAGATGAAGTCGTAGCCGTTCGGCACCTCGCTGCCGACATCGGCGACCCACGCGGCCCGGCCGTCGGTGCGGATGTTGCGATTGCACGAGTCACCGGCGGGGCAAGCGGTGCCGCCCTGGAACTCCATGCCGTACTCGTGGTCCTTGCCCGGCATCGTGTACGGGCCGAACGCCTTCAGGTCGACGCCGTAGCGACCGCCGGAGGTCTCCATCCAGTACTCGTGCACGGTGTGGCCGTGGTTGAGGGCGATCGGCTTGTTGAGGAAGTCCTGGTAGAACTGCGCGACCTGGCTGCGCGGGATGTTGTTGGCCTCCACGCTCGGATTCCCGAACACCGTGGAGTTCCTGGGCTGCGTGACGACGAACGGCTGGTTCGGGTAGTCCAGCAGGACCACCGCGCCCTTGAAGTTGCGCACCGAACCGCGCACCGACGGGTCGGCCCAGTTGGTGCCGGGAATCTTCTTGTAGTCCCGTTCCCACGTCATGTGGTCGGGGTTGACCCAGTTCTGCGGGTCGATCGGGCCGGGGAACCCGGCCTGCGCCGCCACGCGCGCGGAGTCCCTGGTCTGCTGCCAGGGCTGCTGCTGGGGCCAGTGGTCGTACTGCCACGGATGTGTTGGCTGGTCAGGGGAAGCGGCTGAGTTGCCGGCGGTGACCATCGCGACCGAGAGGAGCGCGGTGATCAGCAGGGCAGGGCGCCGGTGTCTGCGATCCATCCCCCCACCGTGGTGCAGAGCCGCCCACGTCAACCACCGACGATCGTCGGCAGATTGAGGCGGACCGATGCCCCTTTGCCGTTGGGCACGAACCGCACAGAACCTCCGTGCACCGCAACGATGTCCGCCACGATCGCCAGCCCCAGACCGGAACCGGGCAGGCCGCGGGCCGCGGGCGCGCGCCAGAACCGTTCGAACGCGGCTTCCCGGTGCTCGGCGGGAATGCCAGGGCCCTCGTCGGTCACGGTCAGCCAGCCCGGCCGGGAGCGGACGGTGATGGTGGAGCCGGCCGGTCCGAACTTCACCGCGTTGTCCAGCAGGTTCAGCACACTGCGTTCGAGCGCGGCCGCGTCGCCGAGCACGGACCACTCCGAGCGGTCGACGTCGAAGACGTGGCCGTGGGCACGGCTGCGGGCACGTTTGACGGCACGGTCGACCACCTCGGCCACGTCGACGGGATCGCGGGCCAGCTCGCGTTCGTCGCGGGCCAGCACGACGAGCTCGGTCACCAGGTCGCTGAACTCCTGGCTCTGGGCCTGCAGCCGGTCGAGGACCTCACCCCGCTGGGGCAACGGGCGGCCGGTGCGCTCGCTGCGCACCAGCAGGTCGATGTTGGTGCGCAGGCTGGTCAACGGGGTGCGCAGCTCGTGCGCGGCGTCGTTGACGAGATCCCGCTGGCGGCGCCGGGACTCCGCCAGCGCGGCGGTCATCGACGTGAAGGCGCGGCCCAGGCGTCCCACCTCGTCCTGGCCGGAGACCGTCACCGGGGTCGTGAGGTCCTCGGTGCGGGCGATGTGCTCCGCGGCTTCGGTGAGGCGTTCCATCGGGGCGAGGGCGCGGCGGGTCAGCCACAGGCCGACCGCGGCCACCAGCAGCGACCCGAAGACCGACACGCTCACCAGGACGCCGGCGAGCGCGGCCAGGGTGTCGTCGATCTCGGTGAGGCTGCGGCTCAGGATCAGCACGTCGCCGTTGTCGAGCGGCTGCAGCAGGACGCGCGCCGACTGCCCGGACAGCGTCACGCCGTCGCGGAACGTGGTCTTGTCCACGAAGTCGTCGTCGCTGGTCACGACCGGGTCGACGCCCGGCGGCGCGCACGTGCCGTCGGCGTGGCTGAGGACCTGGATGCCCTGGAGCACCTGTTGCAGCCCTTGACTGGCCACGGGCTGGTCGCACGGCAGCTTGAACATCAGCCGTTCACCCGATCCCGGTACCCGGTTCTTGCGCGGTGGTGGCATGCTCGTGAGCAGCGACTTGTCGAGTTGCGTGCGCAGGTTGTGCTCGGTGGCGAGCCAGGTGACGACGCTGATCCCGGTGATCGCGGCCGCGACCACGCAGGTGGTGATCAGCGCGAGCTTGCCGCGCAGCAGCATTGGGCCTCTCACAGTGACTCACTCAGTCTCGCGCAGGATGAAACCCAGGCCGCGCACGGTGTGCAGCAGGCGGGGCCGTCCGCCCGCCTCGGTCTTGCGGCGCAGGTAGCCGATGTACACGTCGAGGTTGTTGGTGCCCTGGTCGTGGCCCCACACCGCGTGCTTCAGGTACTGCTTGGTCAGCAACCGTTCCGGATCTGCCAGGAAGACCGCCAGCAGGTCGAACTCGGTCGGCGTCAGGTCGAGCCGCAGGCCGTCCCTGGCCACCTCGCGGGCCCGCAGGTCCATGGTCAGGCCGCCGAACCGCAACGACTCCGGCGTCTCGCGGTGCCGGTTCTGCTTGAGCAGCGCGCGGACGCGGGCCAGCAGCTCCTCCAGCGCGAACGGCTTGACCAGGTAGTCGTCGGCGCCCGCGTCCAGGCCGGTGACCTTGTCGCCCAGCGCGTCCCTGGCCGTGAGCATCAGCACGGGCAAGCGCTCTCCGGCCGCGCGCATCCGGCGGCAGGCCTCCGACCCGTCCAGCACCGGCATCATCAGGTCGAGGATCGCGAGGTCCACGCCGGTCAGCAGGCGCAGCGCCTCGGCGCCGTCCGCGGCGGTCGTGACCTCGTAGCCCTCGAACTCCAGGCTGCGCCGCAGACTGTCCCGAACGTCCGGGTCGTCGTCCACCACGAGCAGTCGCATGAGCCCGACGGTAACGCCGCTACCTGTGTGAATGCTGTGTCAACGACCTGCTTCTCACGAAACTCTCAGCGGAAGCCAAGGACGCTCTCACAACCACATCAGCACTCTCAGTCGCAGAGCGGTCACATAGGTGTCCACTGTGGAACGGAGAGCAGCACATGGCGGTGAACACCGCACAGGCCACTGGGACGGTGGACATCATGATCCCCGTCTACAACGAGGAACGCGCACTGCCCGGCTGCGTCGAGGTGCTGCACGGGTTCCTGAGCGAGCAGTTCCCCTTCGACTGGTCGATCGTGGTCGTGGACAACGCCAGCACCGACCGGACGCTGGCCGTGGCCCAGGACCTGGCGGAGAGATACGAGCGGGTGCGCGTGCACCACCTGGACCGCAAGGGCCGCGGCCTCGCGTTGCGGGAGTCGTGGGGCACCAGCGAGGCGGCCGTGGTCGTCTACATGGACGTGGACCTCTCGACCGGGCTGGACGGGCTGCTGCCGCTGGTCGCGCCGCTGCTCAACGGGCACTCGGACCTCGCGATCGGCTCGCGGCTGGCACCGGGGTCGCGGACGGTGCGCGGTCCTCGGCGGGAACTGGTGTCCCGCGGCTACAACGCGTTGATCCGGCTCACGCACGGCGCCCGGTTCAGCGATGCCCAGTGCGGCTTCAAGGCCGCGCGCACGGAGGTCATCCGGCCGTTGCTCGGCCAGGCGCGCGACGAGGCGTGGTTCTTCGACACCGAGCTGCTGCTTCTCGCGGAGCACAACGGTTTGCGCGTGCACGAGGTGCCGGTCGACTGGGTCGAGGACGTGGACAGCCGGGTCGACGTCGTGGGCACCGCGATCGACGACATCAAGGGGCTGATCCGGGTGGCCAGAGCCAAGGCCAACGGCACCGCGCGCGTGCACGGCCTGCCGCAACGCCCCCTGCCGCGCGCCATCCACCCGGACGCCGTGCTGAGCCGCAGCGAGGGCGGCCTGTCCTGGCAGATGCTGTCGTTCGCGGTGATCGGCGTGATCTCCACGCTCGCGAACCTGGCGCTGTACGGCCTTTTCCGGCTCTGGTGGCCGGTGCTGGCGGCCAACCTGGTCGCCCTGGTCATCACGACTCTCTTCAACACGGAGGCCAACCGCCGCTTCACCTTCACCGCCCGCAACACCGCCCGCGGCAGAACACATCTGCAGGGCGTCGTGGTGTTCGGCCTCTACTACGCGTTCACATCGGCCGCGCTGCTCGTGCTGCACGCGGCCTCCCCCAACCCGCCCCGCCTGCTGGAACTGGCGGTGCTGCTGGGCTCGTCGGCCCTCGGCACGGTGGGGCGCTTCTTCCTGTTGCGGAGCTGGGTGTTCCGCCGGGACGACCGAAAGGACCAGGCATGACCGCCACTGCCGAGGTGGCCGCTCCGGTGGACGAACAGATCGAGGCGCCGCGGCCTGCCCGCTGGCCCGCGTGGGCTCTCGCCGCGATCTGCGTGCTCGCCGGAGCGCTGTACGTGTGGGCCATCGGAGCCGGTCAGGTCGGCAACGCGTACTACGCGGCCGCCGCGAAGTCGATGTCGACGTCGTTCACCAACTTCCTGTTCGGCTCGTTCGACCCGGCCGGGGTCGTGACCGTCGACAAGCCGCCGATGTCGTTGTGGCCGCAGGCGATCGCCGTGTGGATCTTCGGTTTCCACGGGTGGGCGGTACTGCTGCCGCAGGTGATCGAGGGCGTGGCGGCGGTGTTCCTGCTGCACCGCACGGTCCGGTTGTGGGCGGACGAGAAGGTCGCGCTGCTCGCCGCGCTGATCCTCGCGCTGACCCCGATCACCGTGGCGATCAACCGGGACAACAACCCCGACACGCTGCTGGTGTTGCTGCTCATCGCGGCCGCCTACGCCTTCACGCGGTCGGTGCGCTCGTCCGAGGGGCGTGCGCGGACCAAGTGGCTGCTGTGGTGCGCGTTCTTCATCGGCTGCGGGTTCCTGACCAAGATGCTGCAGGCCTGGGTCGTGGTGCCGGCGTTCGGCCTCGCCTACCTGGTCGGCACTTCGGCGCCGGTGAAGCGGCGGGTGCTCGACCTGCTGGGCGCGGGTGCGGTCCTGGTCGTGTCGTCGTTCTGGTGGGTGGCGCTGCACGCGGCGTGGCCGGGCTCCAAGCCGTACATCGGCGGCAGCACGGACGGCGGCGCGTGGGACCTGATCATCGGCTACAACGGTCTGGGCCGGGTGTTCGGCGGCGACGGCAACCTAGGTGGCGGCCGTGCCGGTGAGATGCCGGCCGGTCAGATCCCCGAAGGCGTGGAGATGCGCGGGCCGGGCGGGATGTTCGGCGGGCAAGCCGGCATCACGCGCATGTTCGAGCCCTCGGTCGGCGGCCAGATCTCATGGCTGCTGCCGTTGTGCCTGCTCGTGCTGGCCGCGGTCGCGGTCGCGGGAGTGCTGCGCTGGCGGCGCGGGGTCCCCGGCGACCCGGCCGAGCGCGCGGGCTGGTTCATGTGGGGCGGCTGGCTGCTGGTCACCGGCGTGGTGTTCAGCTTCGCGCAGGGCATCTGGCACCCGTACTACACGACGATGCTCGCGCCGGCCGTCGCCGCCATCAGCGCGGCCGGGCTGGTGATGTTCTGGCGGGCCAGGAGCTTCGTGCGGTTCCTGCTGCCGTTGGGGATCGCGATCACGGCGGCCTGGGCGTTCGTGCTGGTGTCGCGGGACACGGCGTTCCACGGCTGGACCCGGTGGGCCGTGCTCGGCGTCGCCGCGGTGGCGATCGTGGTGCTCCTGGTCGGCCTGCGCCGGGTCGGGCTGGTGGCCGGGGTGGTCGCGGTGCTGCTGGTGCCGGCCGTGTGGTCGACCGCCACGGCCGCGACACCGAGCTACAACGGCTCGATGCCCGCCGCGGGGCCGGCTGAGCGCGGTGGCGGGCTCGAGTTCTTCCGCAACGGGCAGCAGCCGCCGAACGGCATGCAGCCGCCTGGCGGCCAGATGCCCAACGGCCAGATCCCCAACGGCCAGATCCCCAACGGCCAGGCCCCCAACGGCCAGGCCCCCAACGGCCAGTTCCCGCAGCGGGGCAACCGCGGCGAGATGCCGGGCGGTCCCGGCGGGTTCGGCGGCCGGGCCGAGCTCACCGACGAGCAGAAGCGGATCCTCGCCTACGCCAAGGAGCACGGCAACGGCGCGGAGATCACCCTCGCCGTCGCGGGCTCCGCGATGGCAGCCGCCCCGTACATCATGAGCACCGACGAGGTGGTGATCGGCATGGGCGGGTTCTCCGGCTCGGACAACGCCCCGTCGGTCGACCAGCTGCAGACGTGGGTGAGCGAGGGCAAGCTGAAGTTCGTCCTCAGCGGCGGCGAGCGCGGAGGCCCCTTCGGCGGCCGGGACGTGGGCGGCCGGGAGGAGTGGATCAAGCAGCACTGCTCCGCCGTGGACCCGAGCGCGTACGGCGGCGGCTCCACCGAAACCCTGATGGAGTGCCACGCCTAGCAGGACCGGGTGCGCCCCAGGACGACCTGGGGCGCACCCCGCCTTGCGGTCAGGGCACGAGTGCCCACGCCTGCTGAGCGCTGGCCTTGCAGAACGTGAGCCAGCGGCTCTGCGTGGTGATCGCGCCGTCGGACCCGGCCCGCACGAGCGCGGCGGAGGAGTCGCGCTGGGTCTGCGGACCCCAGTCGCCGTCGATTCCCGTGGAGTAGCCCCAGATGTACTGGCACGCGGCCTGCACGAAGTACGTCTGGGTGGTCGACGACGTGGCGAAGCTGGAGTCGCCGCTGCCCGACACCGCGTTGTCGATGTGCACGTGGTTGTGGTGCTCGGCGTTGTCCAGGTACGAGATGACGTGCCGGAAGTGGTAGTGCAGCGACGCCACGGTGCCCCAGTAGCGGATGCGGGCGGTGCGCAGGGCATCACCGGTGAGGCTGTGCCACTGGTCGTAACGGCCGTTGAACGCGGTGAACATCGCGCCCGTGTTGCGGTTGGTGATCAGCAGCCGCGCGAGGTCGAACGCGCGGCCCTCGCCGTGCATACCGGGCTTGTCCACGTACGCGCCGTACGAGTAGATCTTGTGCGGCGCGGTCCAGTGGTTGGGCGTCCAGTTGCGCCAGTGCACGTGCCAGGTCTCGAGCCGCGAGTAGAAGCCGGGCTCGTAGCGGAACGACGTCGCGGCGCCGTTCACCTCGTAGTAGGTCGGCTGCGAGTTGATCTCGCTCTGGGTGACCAGGGTCGCCGCGGAGGCGCGGCCGGTGCCGAGCAGAACCGCCGCTGAGCCCGCCGCGGCTGCGGTCAGGATGCTCCGGCGGGACATCGATCCGTTCATGCCCAGCAGTCAACTGCCGGGCATGACCCGGATCCCTAGTCCTGCGACCAGTCCTGCGCCGCCGGTTCCTCCTCAGGCACCTCGTCGTCGCGCTCGGTCTCGTCGACGATCCCGAGCACGCGGTGCACGTGTTCCTCGCTGGCTCCGAACATGAAGCACATGCCGTCGACGCTAGGCCCCTCACCCGCTCACGGCTTCTCGATTCCTGCCCGAAACCGCCGCCGTTGCGCGCCGGGCCTCCCGCACCCCGCGCAGCGCGCCGGACCAGGCGATCACCTGATCGAGCATGCCGCCCACCGCGGTCGCGAGGCCCTCCTGGGGCACGAAGGTGCCGGTGTGGAACGAGGGGTGTGTCGAGATGGTGGGCTGGGCACGGACCGTGGCCACCTGGAGTTCGGCGAGGACGAGGCGCAGCGCCTCCGCGGCCCGTGCGCCGGCGACCCAGCCGCCGTAGCTGATGATCCCGGCGGCCTTGTCGTTCCACTCCTTGTAGACGTGGTCCAGGGCGTTCTTCAGGGCACCGGGGTAGGAGTGGTTGTACTCCGGGACGACGAACACGTAGCCGTCGAAGCCGTCGACGAGCGCACCCCAGGCGCGGGTGTGGTCGTGCTGGTACTGCTGGAAGTTCGGGTTGCCGGGCTCGTCGAGGTTGCCGAGGTCGTGGTCGGCGAGGTCGACGAGTTCGTAGTCGGCGCCACCGTGGGCACGAGCGGCCTCCACCGCCCAGGCGGCGATCTGGTCCCCGCGGCGTCCGGGACGGGTGCTTCCGAGGATGACTGCGATGCGCAGTGTCATGGCCGTCCTTCGATAGGAGTTGATGCGTCAACTCTAAGCAGTTCGGAGTTGAAGTGACAACTCTGCTGGTCACGGTATTCTCATCGCATGACGGAGACTCGACCGCTGGAGCCCGAGGAGTGGGAGTTCTGGGACGCCTGGATGCGCGCGCAGCGTCTGCTCACCAGGGAGCTGGAACGCGGTCTGCAGCGTGCCTGCGACATCTCGAAGGCCGAGTTCAGCGTGCTGGTGACGCTGTGGCAGGCAGGCCGCCGCGAGATGCGCGTCGGCGAGCTCTCCGAATCGCTCGACTGGGACAAGAGCCGCGTCGCACACCAGCTGACCCGCATGGAGAAACGCGGCTTCGTCGAACGCACCCAGTACGGGGCCGACGGTCGCCGCGCGGGCATCGGGCTGACGTCCGAGGGCCGCCGAGCCGCCCAGAGCGCCATCCTCGTGCACGGCAACAACATCCGCCGCCACTTCCTCGACTCGCTGACCCCCGACCAGGCATCGGTTCTCCGGACGTGGAGCGAGCAGGCGGCCGATCGCCTCGATTCCTCCACACCGCTGCCGTGACGTGAAATTTGCACGTGCACTCGCATCTTCGTACCGCGACCCGCGTCTGAAGGAGCGAGAGAGGGAGGGCACCCATGACCGACCGCGGTGACCGCATTGTGCACGTGCTCGAGAACGCCTTCACCGAGCTGATGACGGCCGACCCGGCCGCGTTCCGGCACAAGTTCCGCAAGATGGCGGCAGAACCGTTCGCGTTCTACAGAGGCAGCGCCTGTCTGTTCTACGCCGACATGGCCGAGATGCCCGACGAGTGGGCCGACGAGCGCACCAGCCGCATCTGGATTCAGGGCGACCTGCACGCCCAGAACTTCGGCACCTACATGGACGCCGAGGGCACGCTGGTCTTCGACGTCAACGACTTCGACGAGGCCTACCTCGGTTCGTTCACCTGGGACCTGCGCCGCTTCGCCGCCTCGATGGCGTTGCTCGGCTGGCGCAAGGCGTTGCCCGACAGCGTGATCACCGACCTGATCCGCACCTACGTGGGCGCGTACGTCAGGCAGGTCAGGACGTTCGCGGAGAAGCCGGGCGACGAGCTCTTCAGCCTGCGCCTCGACAGCACCGAAGGCGCCCTGCACCACGTCCTGCAACGCGCCCGTCTCGCCACCCGCATCGGCCTGCTGGACGAGAAGACCGTCGTCGTCGGCTACGAACGCGTCTTCCGCCGCGACCGCGAGGGCACCCACGAACTGGACCCGTCGACCCGCGCCGCCGTCGAGAAGGCCTTCGCGTCCTACCTGGACACCATCCCCACCGGCAAACGCGCCAGCAGCCGCACCTACACCGTCAAGGACGTCGTGGGCCGCAGCGGCTTCGGCATCGGCTCAGCGGGCCTGCACGCCTACAACATCCTGGTGGAGGGCCACACCCAGGCGTTGGAGAACGACGTCGTGCTGTCGATGAAGCAGGCCAACGTGGCCGCACCCAGCCGCATCGTCCCCGACGAGCGCATCCGCGAGTACTTCACCGACCACGGCCACCGCACCGCCGTCTCGCAACGAGCCCTGCAGGCCCACGCCGACCCGTGGCTCGGCCACACCCAGATCGACGGCACCGGCTACGTCGTCGCCGAGCTCTCCCCCTACGAGGCCGACCTGGACTGGTCCGACCTGACCGAACCCGCCGACATGCTGCCGGTCCTCGACTACCTGGGCCGCGCCACCGCCAAGATGCACTGCGTGGCCGACGAGGACTCGTCCCAGACCCTCGTCGCCTTCCAGTGCGAGGAGGCCATCGCCGAGGCGATCGGCTCCCGCGACACCGAGTTCGCCGACTCGATCGTGGCCTTCGCCCTCGACTACGCCCGCCAGACCCGCGAGGACCACCGCCTGTTCGTGGACGCGTTCCGCGAGGGCCGGATCAAGGGTGTCGGCTCGACCGCCTAGCCCGTGCGGCGGTACGTTTGCGGCCAATCGACGACAGGAAGCTTCGATGGCCCGCTCCGACGACGCCCAGCACGACCTCGACGACCTGGGTGCACTCCTCCGCACACACCGGAAGAGGGCCCGGCTCACGGGGTCGGAGGCGGCGCGGCGGGCGGGCTTCACCCAGTCCAAGCTGTCCAAGGTCGAGAACGGCATCCTGCTGCCCAGCCCGGACGACGTGCGCCGCCTCGCGGCCGGGCTGGGCATGGACCCCGACGCGACGGCACAGGCACTCGACCTGATCGAACGGCTGTGGAACGACCGTGCGGGACAACGAGGTGTGCTCCGGCGCAACGCGTCCACCGAGCACGCCGCGCTGCTGACCAAGTTCAGCGCCGCCGGGCACGTCGTGGCGGCCGATCCCGCGGTGATGCCGGACTGGCTGCGCACTCACGACTACGTGATGGCGGCAGCCGGGTCGCGGTCAGAACGCGACACCGCGAGGGTGATGGCGTTGGCGCGCAAGCGGCAGCGACTGATGGAGACGCCGGGCTTCCGGTTCGAGTTCTTCGTGTTCGAGTCCGCGTTGCGCACGCACGTCGGCTCGTTGCGGATCATGGCCGACCAGCTGCGGAATGCGGCAGCACACGGCTCGAACGTCGTTGTGCGCCTGGTCGACGACGAGGCCATGGTGACGCCGCTACCGCAACACGCCTTCGAGATGCACGACGATCGGCAGATCGTGCTCTCGACGGCTCCGGGCGTCGTGGTGATCACGTCCAACAGCGACGTCCGGCCGTACCGGCGGACCGTGGTCTCGTTGCGGGACCGCGCCCTGAGCGAGAGCAGGTCTCGTCACTACCTGCGCCAGATCGGCGGCCTGTACGACGTGCTCGACCGGATCGACCGACTGGCGAGCTGAGCGCCTGTTCACCAGGTGGGCGTACGACAACCCACCTGGTGAACAATTTTTGAAATCGCGGCCGGGGGATAGCTCCCGCGATCTCAGCTACTCCGCCGGCGTGGTCTCCGCGGTCACACTGTTGACCCAGAAACGGCTCGCGTCCGTGGTGCTCGACGTCGAGCTGGCGTAGACCAATCCAAAGCCCACTACGGCTGCCATCACGGCAACGAACAGCAATGGGCGCTGCACCTTCTTGGAGGCGTTGATCTCTGCTCCTCTGATTCACGAGAGTCGGGGATTCCAACGACGCCAGAATATAAACGGAAGCGCCCGACACACTCAAACGCGAGAAGCTTTCAAGAACGGGTGACACCCAAATGGCGTATCGATGCCGTTGACGACACGGAAAGTAGATCGGCTAACGCCGAACGTCGGTAGCCCGCCCCGCAACGGGTGATCCCGACCGTGTACGCGGAACACCGCGTTCGGCCAGCAATTCGCGCAGTTCAGCAGCTATTTGCGCACTGCGCCCGTGGTCGAGGTCGGCGAAGATCGCCTCCGCCCGTTCCAGCGCCTCCACTGCCCCGTCGAGCTGCGCATCACGCGCGAGAATGCGGCCGAGCACGTGCAACGCGGTCGCCTCGCTGAGTGGCGCCCCGGCCCGGCCGCAAAGACGAATAGCCTGACGCGCGTACCGTTTAGCATTCAACCAATTGCCGTCGTCCGACTCGATCTCACTCAGCAACGCGCACGCTTCACCGGCTCTGCCGACCGCCAGCAGGCGAGCGTGCTTGAGCAGTGCGGCCTCTGCGAAGCCTCGCGCTTCCGCGGTGCGTTCCTGCGCGAGTCGCAACGCGCCGAGCAGCTGCAGAACGGTCGCCTCGGAGGCCTCGTCCTCCTTTGCGCAGGCCAGCGCCAATGCCTGGTGATAATAAGAAGCCGCACGCTCGTAGTCGAAGGCGTGCTTGTACGCCTCCCCCGCCCTGAACAGGAAGATCTGCTCCATTCCACTGTCGGGAACCTTGCGCACCATCGCCAAAGCGCGCTCGTGGGAGTCGATTCCCATCGGAATGTTCCCGGTTGCCACCAGGATCCGGGCACCGGTGTGCAGACAGGCGGCAATCCCGGTGGTCTGATCGCCACCGGCCCGCACGAAACCCAGATGCGCCGCGTGGACGTAGTGCTCGGCACGCCCGTACTCCTGGCGCAGCAGGTAGGTCGCGCCGATCGAGTGCATCAGCACGGCCGCCTCGGCCTCCGCCGGCTCGCCGAGAGCCTTCGCAGCGGCGAGACCGGCGTGCAGGACGTGCAGCACCTCTTCGGTGCGCCCCTGCCTGAGCCAGATCTCGCCCACCAGCTGCGGAATCTGCATCGCGTGCTCGAAGTGTCCTGCCGCCAAGGCGAAGCGCACCAACGCGACGAGGTTCTGCGCCTCGGCCGCGCACCAGTGATGAGCGGCTGACGCGTTGTCGAAGCTCAGTGCGCCGACGTCCGCGGCACTGTCCGATGTGATCACCCGGACCAGCGTGGAGAACACCGTCATGTCGGCGTTTTCCGCTGTCCTCAGGTAGAAGTCGAGCATTCGGCGCTCGATCGCCACCCGTTCCTCGGCGTCGTCGAGCAGCCCGGCCGAGAACTCGCGCAGAAGATCATGAAGCTTGAACCGGTCGAGTTCACCGGCCTGTTCCAGCAAATGCGCTTCCACCAAGGCATCCAGCGCCTCGTGGACGCGACGCACCGGCAGCGCGGCCATGGCGGCCGCGGCGCTCACGCTGATGCCAGGCCCCGGAT
Organism: Lentzea sp. NPDC004789; assembly: GCF_053601075.1. Taxonomy (NCBI): domain Bacteria; kingdom Bacillati; phylum Actinomycetota; class Actinomycetes; order Pseudonocardiales; family Pseudonocardiaceae; genus Lentzea; species Lentzea sp. NPDC004789. Next base: position 15,089 of record NZ_JBSGBE010000042.1, read on the forward strand.
GTGCTCCGATCGTGCGGAACAGCAGACGCGCATCAGGTTCCAAGGCGCGCAAGGACTGCGTGAACACCGCGCGCGGACCGTGCATGGTGCCGATGTCGAGAACGCCGCGGTCGCGGAAGTGGTCGACGAACGCGCCCAGCCGCACGCCCGGTCTGGTCGCGATGTGGTTGGCGAGCACCTTCAACGCGATCGGCAGGCCGCCGCAGACCTGGGTCAGCTCCAGCAGATCGTCGCTGCCCTCACCGCGCTCGCCGATGCGGTCGAGGAGCAGGCGACTCGCCTCTCCGGCGTCGAGCGGATCGATCGAGATTCGTCGCGGCGTCAGGCGGGCCGCGAGTCCGGACAGCCTCGAACGGCTCGTCACCACGACGACGCAGGACGAGAACAACGGCAACAGGTGCTGGATCTGGCTGGTGTCACGGACGTTGTCCAGGATCACCAGGAGCCGGCGTCCGGACAGCACCGACTGGAGCTTGGCCAGGCGGTGCTCCGGGTTGGCGATCCGGTCCGGCGGTACGCCGAGGCCCTGCAGGAAGCGGTCGACGACGGATGAGGTGTTGAGCAGCGCACCGTCGGAAAAGCCTTGCATGTCAACGAAGAGCACGCCGGGGAACTGAGAGCGGCGGGAGTGCGCCCAGTGCACCGTGAGCGCGGTCTTGCCCACGCCGCCGACACCGGACACGACCACGACACCAGGTTGCGCGGTCGAGGCGTCCAACGCGACGAACTTGTCCTCGTGGCCCACGAACAGCGGAACGTCGAGCGGAAGCTGTTGCGGCGCGGGAACACCGGCCGTCGCGGTAGCCGGCTCGACGTGGGCGACTCCGTGTTCCTGGAGCTTGTCGTGGAACTTGCGCAGGTCGTCCGCCGCGACGTCGTTCAGGTCCGCACGAAAGGCCTTGTGCATGCTGAGGAACAACTGCGTGGCCTCTTCGGTCCTCAGCAACCGGTACAGCGCGTCCAGCCGATGCTTCAGCAAGGCCGGGTCGGCCAGGTAGTCCGGCTCCAGGTCGTCGAGCGTCTCGAGGACCGCGTTGTACTCACCGAGCACCAGGAGCTCTTTGCACAGCAGGTCGTAGGCGGGCATCTGCCGGTTCAGCAGGGCATTGCGCCGCCAGGCCGCGGCGCGGTCGGATTTCAGGTCCTCGAGCGGCACCTGATGACGCCAGATGAGGAATGCCGAGCGAATCGCTTCCAGCGCCTGCTGGTGATCACCGCCGGCGGCGAGTTCGCGCGCACGGTCAACGTGGTCGCGGAACTGGAAGTAGTCCACGAATTTGCGGTCGACGGCGAGCCGATAAGCTCCGCCGGACACCAACAATTCCACTCGGTCCGGCAATGATTCGAGCACGGAGCGAATCCGCGAGGAATACAGGTGCAGTGCCTGGGCCGGATTCTTCGGCAGCTCCTGTTCGTCCGACCAGATCCAGTCGACCAGCTCCGCCGCAGGTACCGCGGTACCCGGGCGGGTCAGCAGCACGGCCAGCATCGCGCGCTGCTTGAGCGGGCCCCATTGCGTGTCGACCTGCTCGCCGACACGTATCCCCGTTTGTCCCAGAATCGTGAATCGCGCACCCACCAGCGCCACCCCTCGCGTCCCCGCCAAAGAGTGTCCTCCCCGCCCAACACCAATGCAATGCACTCGTTCGGCCGAAGAAGACAGATAGATGACAGTCCAATGACATGAGCGCGTGAATGGCGGCGGAGACGCGTCCGATCGCCTTGGCGGAAGTGCGCTGAAGTGCGGGAAGAGTTTCTGACAGCGTGATGAACACTCGGGCCGGGACGGTCTTGGCATCGCTTCGACCGAGGAGGCCGAGATGAACTGGTTGACCACCCCGCTCGGCGCGGGAGGTGCGCACCGGGTGACGGTGCCGGGATGCCGCAAGGTGCTGGTGATCGTGCCCACGATGGTGGCCTGCACGCGGCTGCTCGACCTGCTGCCGTTGCTGGACAGCGACTTCCGGGTCCAGGTCTACTTCACGCAGCCCGATCCGTGCGGCCAGACCACGAGGTTGCTCGCGGCGATCGGTGCGTTGGTGGTGCCGTGGGAGATGGCGTCGCAGCACGAGTTCGACCTCGTGCTCGCGGCCAGTTTCCGGTACGTCGACCGGGCGCCGGGGCCGGTGCTCGTGCTGCCGCACGGGGCCAGTGCCCTGAAGTCGCGCAAACGGGCTCGGGCCGCTGGGAAGGACGCGCGGCCGGTGCACGGGCTCGACCGGCAGCAGCTCGTGCGCGGCGGGAAGGTGTCGGCGTCGGCGATCGTGTTGTCGCACGACCAGGAGCTCGACGTGCTGGCCGAGTCCTGTCCCGAGGCGTTGCCCGCGGCCGTTGTCGCGGGTGACATCTGCCTGGACCGGATGCGGGCGAGTCTGCCGTTTCGCGAGCACTACCGGCGGGCGCTGGGGGTTCGGCCCGGCGAGACGCTGGTGACCGTCAGCTCGACGTGGACCCGGGAGTCGACGTTCTGGCAACGCCCTGAGCTCTACCGGGAGCTGCCGCGCACCGCCAAGGTGGCCGCGGTGCTGCATCCGAACATCTGGGCCACGCACAGCGCCTGGCAGGTGCGGTCGTGGCTCGCGGGCTGCGACGTGACCGTCATTCCGCCCGAAGAGGGCTGGCGCGCAACGATGATCGCCAGCGACGTCGTCATCGGGGACTTCGGGTCGACCACCCAGTACGCCGCCGCGGTCGGTGCGCGCATGCTGCTCGCCACCTGTCCCGAGGTGCGCGACGGCAGCCTCGCGGACGCCCTGCGCCGGGCCGTGCCGACGTACGCCGGCGACCTCTCGGCGGCCGTGCCGGTACCGGCGTTCGCGGAGCTGGTCAGCTCGCGGCTCGACCGGTCGGGCGCGATCCTGCGGGCCGCCATGTACCGCCTGCTCGGCATTCCCGAGCCGGTTCACGCCGTGTCGGTGTCGCCGTGTTCGTTGCCGACGGTGTGATCAGGGCGGACGGCGTGCTGCTCGTCCGGGCCGACCGCGCGGCGCCGAGGTGGCGTGCGCTGGCGGACGTCCTGCTGGTGGCGCCCGAGCCGTCAACCGAGGTCGCGCTCGCGGTCGCCCGGCTGTTGTTGCAGCGGTACGTCGGGTGTTCGCTCGTCGTCGTTCCGGTCCAGCGCGACGATCCGGCCCCGGACGCGGTCGGCGCTCGGGTCGAAGGATTCGCCGTAGCAGGCCAGCGCGGAGCGGTAGTGGTCGCGAGCCTGCGGGAGATCGCCCTGCCGTTCGGCGATCTCGCCCATCAGCTCGAACGCATCGGCGACGTGCAGAGGCGAACCGGCGTCACGGACGTCCGCGAGCACACTGCGGGCGAGACGTGCGGCCTCGTCGAACCGTGAGGCGCGGAGTAGCGCACGGGACAAGAACATCCGTGCGCGCGCCTTGTCCACAACGTTGTCCAGCAACGCCTCAGCCTCGCGGAGTTCAGCGATCGCCTCGTCGACACGGCCTATCTCGATGAACAACTCGCCGATATGGCGGTGGGTGAGGCCGATGCCGCGCACGCGCTCATGGCGGGTCTCCGCGTCGAGGCCCTCGCGGAAGTACTGGAGGGCGACGTCGAACTCGCCCTTCAACCGGTGGATGTGGCCCAGCCGTTTCAGGGCGGTCGCACGGCTGCCGAGGTCGTGCTCACCCGCGAGGTCGAGCACGATGCGGGTCTCGGCGGTCGCCTCGTCCAGCCGGCCGAGGTTGCGGAACGCGACGGCGAGCTGGTTGCGCAGGCGGGATTCGGCGGTTCGTTCACCGCACAGCTGCGCGGCCCGCACGCCCAGTTCGTGGGTGTACAGCCAGTCCGCGTAGTGGTGTCGCCGTTGGAACAACGCGAACATGGCCTCGGCGAGCTGCCAGACCAGATCGGGCCAGCCGTGGAAGTCCGCCGCGCGCAACGCCTGCACGAGGTTGTCGCGCTCGTGGTCGAGCCAGTCCAGCGCTTCGGCCCGTGACCCGAACGCCTCGGGGTCCGCCGACTTGAAGCGCAGACCCACCCGCGGACGACCGGGAATCGCCGCCGCGTCCGCGACGACGGCCTTGTCCAAATAGAACTCCACAGCCCGATGGACCGCATCGACGCGTTCGCCGTCGTCCTGCCCACGGGCGTGCAACCGGAGGAGGTCGTGGAACCGGAACCGGTCGTCACCAACTTCGACGAGGAGGTTCTTCTCCACCAGGTCGTCGAGATCGTCCTCGACCTCGCCGACGTCGTCGGACACCATGGCCGCCGCGGCCGCCACGCCGAAGCTGGTGCCCGGATGCCACGAGACGAGCCGGTAGAGCCGGGCCTGCCGCGGTGGAAGGTCCACATAGGACAGATCGAGGACCGCGCTCACCGAGGCCGACCCGCCGAGGTCGAGACCGGCCAGCCGGCGGTTCTCGGTTCTCAGCTCGTCGACCTCCCTCGCCAGCGTGCGCCGCGGCCGCCGGGACAGCCGTGCGCCGATCACCCCGAGCGCGATCGGCAGCCCACCGCACAACTGTGCGAGCTCACGGGCCGCATCGGCCTCGACGGCGAGCCGGGGTTCCCCGACGACGCGTTCGAGCAGCTCCACGGACGCCCGCAGGTCCATCGGATCGACCTCGATGAACCGTGCGCCGTCCATGCCGAGCGGGCTGAGCCGCCACCGGCTCGTCACCACCACCACGCAACCCGGTGACGCGGGCAGCAACGGCCTGACCTGTGCCGCGCTGGCGGCGTTGTCCAGCAGGATCGAGAACGACCGGTCCGCCGTGAGCGACCGGAAGAGCGCCTGTCGTTGCGGCAGCGTCGGCGGCACGGCCTCGACGCCGAGCGCCCCGAGGAACCACTCGAGCACCTCCTCCGGTTGCGCGGGCTCCGCGTGGGCGCCGAGATCGACGTAGAGCTGGCCGTCGGGGAACTGCTCGCGCGTGTCGTGCAACCACCGCAGCGCCAACGAGGTCTTGCCGACCCCGGCCGGCCCGCTGACCACGACGAGCAGCTGGTGGTCCTCGTGCTCGTGCCACCGGTCGAGCTCGGTCAGCTCGTCCACCCGGCTGACGAACACCCGCGGCGCGGGCGGCAACTGTTGCGGCACAAGGTTTCCAGGTGGCCCGGAATGGATGTGCACAGTTCCGATCGACCCCGCCTGCACCACGTTCCCCGCAGACCCGGACACGGTGTTCTCGACTCTTGCCACCCGGCACCACCCCCAGGACCACGCTAGGACTTCGAGGAACTCCAAGGCAGCCGCCAAATCGGCGGACGAATACCCTGGCGAACGTGGAAGCCGTGGACATCGAGACTCCGCAGGACGCCGCGGCCAACGCGCTGGTGCTCGCGTTCGGACGGTTGCAGGGCGCCGCGAACCGTCTGGAGTACCTGCTGGGGCGCGCGTTGGAGCGGGAATGCGGGATCACGCACCTGGAGTTCGAGGTGCTGCTGATCCTGGGGCGGGCCGGCACGCCGGGGATGTCGATGCGGGCGATCAGCCAGGAACAGGTGCTCACGACCGGCGGGGCGACGCGGGTGATCGACCGGCTGGAACGCGAAGGGCTCGTGGCCCGCACCGCGCACCCCACCGACCGGCGCGGTCGCCTCGTCACGCTCACCCCGGCCGGCGCGGACAAGCTGGTCCAGGCAGCGCGGCTGCACGTCGAGAACATCAAGCGGTACTTCGTGGAGCCGTTGCCGGAACAGCATCGCGAGCGGTTCGCCGAGGACCTGCGGCTGCTCAGCCACGCGGCACGGGACGCACTGCCACCGCTGAAGTGAAGCAGCTCACAGCCGGAATACCTGACGAGTCAGGGAGTTTGTACCGGTCGTGAAGCTCGTCTACGTCTTCGACGCCTACTGCGGCTGGTCGCACGCCTTCTCCGGCACCCTGGAGGAGGTCGTCGCACGCCACCCGGACCTGCCGGTCGAGGTGGTCTCCGGCGGACTGTTCACCGGCCAGCGGCGGGTGCCGATCCGCGAGTTCGGGTTCATCAAGGGCGCCAACGCCCAGATCACCGAGCGGACCGGGGCCCGGTTCGGCGACGCCTTCGACGCGCTGCTCGCCGACGGGTCGTTCGTCATGGACTCAGAGGCCGCCGCGCGCGGGCTGATCGCGTTGCGCCAGGCCGCGCCGGAACGGGCCGCCGAGCTCGCCATCGCGATGCAGCAGGCCTTCTTCCACGACGGGTTGAGCCTGTCCGACGCGAAGACCTACCGGACGATCGCCGACGCGTTCGGCCTCGACTCCGACGCGGTCGTGGGCACCTTCAAGACCTCCGAGCCCGACGCCGACTTCGCGCTGGCGGCACGGCTCGGCGTGAGCAGCTTCCCCACGTTGATCGCCATGCGCGGCAACGACGCGTTCGTGCTCGCACGCGGACACGCCACCGCCGAGCAGATCGAGCAGCGGCTGGCCGCGCTGAGCTGAGTCAGTGCACGCGCCCCTGGTGGCGGTTCGTCCACGCCGCCACCGCGGGCAGCACGTCGGTGATCCACTCGCGCGCGGCGGCGGTGAGTTCGTAGCGCGACGCCCGGCGGTGCACGAAACCGTTTTCCTGCAAGCGTTCCAGGGTGGAGTGCACGTTGGGCCCCAGCGTCGCGGCGAGCTCCTCCAGCGCTTTGGCGCCATCGGACAGTGCAACCAGGACGTGCGGCAGCTGGTCGCTGCTCATCAGGTCCTGCAACGCCAGCAGGTGGTGCAGCACCGGGACTGCGGCGTTGCCGCGGTCGAGGTTGCGTTCGGGCGCGGACGCGCTCGGGTCGTGCACCTGCACGCGGGCGCGGCCGCTGCGCTTGGCGCGCTGCAACGCCGCGTCGGCGTCGCGGACGAGGTCGATGAGCACGTCCTCGCCGCCCGGCACGTGCGACGCGACGCCGATGGACGCGGTCTGCCCGTGCAACGTCATGCCATAGCCGTCGTTGGTGGTGATTTCGGTCTGCAGTGCACGAATTCCGCGCAGCATCCGTTCGGCCACGACGGCCGCCTCGCCGGCCGGGGTGCGCGGCAGCAGCACGAGGAACTCATCGCCGCCGTATCGGCACACGAGATCCGCCGACCGCGTGTGGGTCTTCAGCACGTCCGCCACATCGCTCAGCACGACGTCGCCCGCCGGGTGGCCGTACTCGTCGTTGATCTTCTTGAACCGGTCGAGGTCGATCATGAGCAGCGCGACCTGCTCCCACCGGCGCTGGGCACGGCGGTACAGCGCCGGCGCCTGATCGTCCCAACCCCACCGTCCCAGCAGGCCGGTCAGGCGGTCGGTGGCCCACGCGCCCACCGGCTGCGCGCAGGAACCACAGCGCGAGGGAGCGCTCTCGTCGTGCAGGCGCAGAGAACCGTAGTTCACAGGTGACCCCGTCCGCGCAGTCGTCATGAGTCCCCCCAGACATCAGCTCTGACTGGCTCTAGCTGCCTGCTTCAACTGAGGTGACGTCGTTCGGATCAAACGCGACACATCAGTGCAAGCGGCGGAGTGTGATCATAGGACTACCGACAGGTGGATTCAACCCCTGTGATGCCATATGCTCTCCGGGTTCCACAACAGTGGAATGATCGCTGGCCAGGGGTCGCTCCAGCGGAGGTGTGGCGTGAGGCCGTTCGCCGAGGTGCTCAACGAGCTGTGCACCAACCCGCCCAACGGCGAAGGCAAGGTGACCAACGTAGCGCTCGCCGCCGCGGTGAAGTCACGGGGTGGGGACATCGGGCACGGCTACATCTCGCAGCTGCGGCTCGGGGTGAAGGACAACCCGACCTGCCAGGCCATCGTGGACCTCGCCGGCGCGCTCGGCGTGCACCCGGCGGTGTTCCTCGGCGGCCGGGGCGAGCTGCACCCCGGTGAACGGCCGGGCTGGCGGCCCACCGCGCTGAGCACGCTCTTCGAGGCCGTGCACCCACCGGACCGCGGACCGTGGTCACCGGAGGAGGTCGCGGCCGCGATCAGCTCGTCCGGCCAGTTCGGCAGCATCTCCGCGAGCTACATCCGCGAACTGCTCAGCAACACGAGCGACAACCCCCGGCTCAAGCACATCCTCGGCCTAGCCGACCACTTCGGTGCCGATCCCGCGTACTTCTTCGACGACGACCTCGCGGCGCGGGTCGACACGGAGCTGACCGACTTCCTGGCGTTGCGCGAGCTCGGCGTCGTCGAGTTCGTCACCCGTCTGGCCGAACGCACGGGCGAACTGTCCCCGCAGGCCCGGGCCGCTGCGGTAGAAGGGTTCCGGCAGGCGCTCGAAGTCGGCGAGGGCTGGTCGTTCCCACTGAACAGCCGCCGTACATCTCCGGACCAGACTTGATGACGACAACGGCGTGAAGATCTCCGCTTGGACCGTTGCAGACGACATCGAGAGGAGGCGACGGGTGAACCGCAGGAAACTGCGCAAGCTGGTCGACGAGGTCGCCCGCGACCTCGACCTGCCGCCCGACGCCACGCACAGGGACGCGAGCCGCCGGGTCTGCGAGCTGATGAGCGAACGACTGGGGCGCCGCGTCGACGTCCGCTTCGCCGCCATCACGAACGCGGTCTGCCTGAGCGGCGCGACCGCGTTGCTCGAGAACGGCACGTACCTCGTGATCTGCGCCGACTCGCCGTCCTGGTACCACCGGCTGCACGTGCTGCTGCACGAGTTCGCGCACGTGCTGCTGGAGCACCAGCCGGTGGCGCTGAGCCGCAGCGAGGGCATGCGCAAGCTGGCACCGCACCTGCTGCCGCGGATGGCGCAGATCATCGCGGGCCGCACGACCCTGACCGAGGACGAGGAGCGCGAGGCCGAGAACCTCGCCGACCACCTGCTGGAACGCCTGACGGAACACCGGGTCTGGGCCGACACGGCCGCGACCGAGGAACCGCCGCACGTGCGGCGGGTGGCCGAGTCCCTCGAAGGAAGATCTCGCTGGGTGCGTCGTGGCGATCTTTAACCTGATCTACCTCTCGTGCGGCGTCGTCGGACTGCTCCTGCTCGCGTACAAGATCCGCGCGCTGCGGTCGAGCTGGGGCAGTCCCCGTGTCGTGGCGCTGATCTCCACCTGCTTCTTCTCCGCGTTCGCCGTGCTCTTCGCGGCACCCGCGAACATCACCTGGATCAACTGGGTGAGCGGCGTGCCGAACTTCGCCGCGTTGCTCGTCTACAGCCTGGTGGTGTGCTTCGCGGGGTCGGCGTTCGCGCTGGTGCTGTACTGGCGCTACCCGGCGGCCCAGGCGTGGCAACGGGTCCGGCTGATCGTCGTCAGCTACAGCACGATCGTCGCGGCCATGATCGTGCTGTTCTCCAAGTCCCACGTCGGGGAAGAGCGCCAGGTCGACTTCGACACGTTCTACGCCACGCAGCCGACGATCGCGGTCTTCCTGTTCATCTACCTCGTGGCCACCGGCATCGGCTGCGGCGGCCAGGCCTACCACTGCTGGCAGGGCTCGCGGGACGAGGCGATCGCCGCCCGGCCCTGGCTCGCGCTCGGGCTGCGCTGGTACTGCGCGGCGGCGCTGTTCCCGATGGCGTTCGCGGTGATCAAGCTCTTCGTGCTGCTGATGGACTGGGCGGGTGAGCGCAGCTTCGACGTGCTGAGCCTGACCGCGCCGCTGATGGCGTCGCTGTCGATGATCCCGCTGGTGATCGCGATGGCGCTGCCGGTGTTCGGTCCGCGCCGCCCGTCGCCGTCGTTGTGGCTGCGGCGCTGGCGGACCTACTTCGCGTTGCGGCCGCTGCACCGGGCGCTGGTGCACGTGAACCCCGGCATCGTGCTGGTGGCGCCGGGCAAGTTCCTCAACCCGCACCACCGCGTGCGGCGGCAGATCATCGAGCTGAACGACTGGCGCTGGGCGCTCACGCCGTACTTCGACCTGACCGTCGGTGAGGCGGCCACTTCTCTCGCGCGCCAGGCCGCGCTGCCGTCCGACGAGGTCGTCGCCGTCGTGGAGGCCGCGCAACTGCGGGCAGCCGGTTCGTCCGGGCGTTCGTCGAAGCCCGCGAAACGCCGTCCGGCCGCGGAGATCGTCGACGGCACCGACCTCGCCGCCGAGCACGACAGGTGGGTGCGCATCTCACGCGCGTTCCAGCACTCGCCGATAGTCGACGCGGCCGTCGCCGACGCCACGGGCGTGCGAGCAGCAGGGGGAAAAGAGTAAATGGCACCCACACACGCCGTCGTCCTCGGCGGAGGGCTCGCGGGCATGCTCACGGCGTCCGTCCTCGTCCGGCACTTCAGCGAGGTCACCGTGGTGGAGCGGGACAAGCTGCCGGACGGCCCCGGCACCCGCTCAGGCGTGCCGCAGGCCCGCCACGCGCACCTGCTGATGTCCGGTGGCGCGCGGGCGATCGAGTCGCTGCTGCCCGGCACGTTGGACGCGTTGTTCTCGGCCGGCGCCCACCGGATCGGCGTGCCGAACGACCTGGTGTCGTTGAGCGCGCAGGGATGGGTGCCGCGGTTCCCCGAGATGCAGTTCATCGTCTCGTGCAGCCGGGGCCTGCTGGACTGGGTCGTCCGCACGCAGGCGTTGCGGGACAACAAGATCTCGGTGCTGACCGGCACCGAACCGGTGTCGTTGCTCGGTGACCGGCACGCGGTGTCCGGGGTGCTGGTCGAGGACAGGGTCTCGCGCGAGCAGATCTCCCTGGAGGCCGACCTGGTCGTGGACGCGACCGGCCGGGGCTCGCGGCTGCCGTCGTGGCTGGAGTCCTTCGGGCTGCCGGCCGTGCACTCCGAGAGCGTGGACTCCGGCCTCGCCTACGCCACCCGGATCTTCCAGGCCCCGCCGTCGGCGACCGCCGGTTTCCCGATCGTCAACGTGCAGGCCAACCCCCGCGACCCGCATCCGGGCTGCACGGCGACCCTGCTGCCCATCGAGGACGGCCGCTGGCTCGTGACGCTGTCCGGAACGCGCGGCGGAGAACCCTCGACCGACGAGTCGGAGTTCGTGGCGTTCGCGCGTTCCGTGCGCAACCCGGTGGTCGGCGACCTGATCGCCGACGCCACCCCGCTGTCGCCGGTGTACGGCTCGCACAGCACGGCCAACCGCCGGATGTTCTACGAGCGCATGAAGTCCTGGCCGACGGGGTTGCTGGCGCTGGGCGACGCCGTCGCCACCTACAACCCCGTCTACGGCCACGGCATGTCCGTCGCGGCGCAGAGCGCGCAGGCCCTGGACGCGGGCCTGCGCGCGGGAGACTCGGCGCAGCGGATCCAGCGCGGCATCGGCAAGGTGGTCGACGGCGCCTGGGCCATGGCCACCAACCAGGACATCCTGTACCCCGGCGCGGTCGGCAAGCCGCTGCCGCTGGCCGGACGCGTGCTGCAGCGGTACGTCGACCGGCTGGTGCGCACCGCGACCACCGAGACCGCGGTGACGCGGGCGTTCCTGGAGGCGTTCACGCTGTCCGGCCCGATGGCGAACCTGCTCAGCCCCAAGGTGGTCTGGGCGACCATGCGTGGTCCCCGTTCAGCGCCCCCATCGCCGACGCTGACCGCGGCCGAACGCTCGCGAGTCACGTCAGCGGACTGAGGTTTTCGCCCTGCACGTAGGCCATGGCCCGGATGAACGCCGGGTCCTGCATCCTGGCGGTCAACTCCTCCGCGGTCGGTTCCGCGACGCGCTGATGCACCCACCACAGGTTGCCGAACGGGTCGGTGAACCTGCTGACCCGGTCACCCCAGAACAGCTCGGTCGGCTCGGTGACCACCGTCGCCCCGCGCTCGGTCGCCCGCTTCAGCACCTCGGCGTCGTCCGCGACGTAGAGGCGGAGGAACGCCGGCGTGCGCGGCCAGTCCGGGCGGTCGAACAGCATCACCACCGAGTCGCCGATGCGGACCTCGGCGTGACCGATCTCGGGTGCCTCGCCGACGCGACCGAGTTCGACGGCGTCGAACACCTCCGTGATGAAGTCGATCAGGTCGGCGGTGTGGCCTGCGGTGATCATCCACGGGGTGACGGTGTGGTAGCCCTCGGGCACGACGTTCATCGGGTCTTGTCCCTTCGTTGTTGTCGGGGACGACCGTATGGCGGGTGTAGGACGGTTTCGGTCCTACTTGGTCGGACGCGTCACCGCCGCCAGGCCCCGCCTCGCTACTCAGCAGCGACCGCTGAGGGCCCGGACGCGATACCGCGCCGCCCAACCAGACCGTCCCCACCACATCGCACCCCGCAGCCACAGCTCCAGCTCCAGGCCCAGGCGCTGTATGCGTCACCACCTCCAGACCACGTCCCCGCCGACATCCGCACCGGCACCGCCTACACCGCCACCGCCACACCCCCGCCGCCTACACCGAACTCGCCTTCCCCACGACGAGCACACCCCACCGCCGCCCACACCCCACCGCCCGCACCAACCCGGCCTCCCCCATCACCGCCTAGGTTGGACGGCGTGAGTGATGCGGCCCGGTTGTTGCGTCTGCTGTCGCTGCTGCAGACCCCGCGCGAATGGCCCGGCAGCGAGCTGGCGCAGCGGTTGGGTGTCACGTCGCGGACGGTGCGGCGGGACGTCGACCGGTTGCGCGACCTCGGGTATCCCGTCGAGGCCACGATGGGGGCGCTCGGCGGGTACCGGCTGGGGGCGGGCAAGGCGATGCCGCCGTTGTTGCTCGACGACGAGGAGGCCGTTGCCATTGCGGTCGGGTTGCGGACGGCCGCGCGGCAGCCCGTGGCGGGCATTGCCGAGGCGTCGCTGCGGGCGTTGGCGAAGCTGCAGCAGGTTCTGCCGCCTCGGCTCGCGCGGCGGGTGTCGTCGCTGACGGCGGCCACTGCGGCTGCCGCGGCGCCGTTCGCCTCCTTGGTCGACCCGGCTCAGCTCACGATCGTCGCCGGAGCGGTGCAGGCGAGGGAGCGGGTGCGGTTCGCTTACGTGGCGCAGGAAGGCGTGGCGTCCAAGCGGCACGTTGAGCCTGTTCAGTTGGTAGCGCTGGGGCGGCGCTGGTACCTCCTCGCCTTCGACGTGGAACGGGACGACTGGCGGATCTTCCGGCTGGACCGCGTCTCCGCCGCCGTCGCCACGGGGGCCCGGTTCGCGGCACGGGTGGCGCCGGGTGGGGACGCGACCGCGTACGTCACGCGGAAGATGTACGAGACGGCGCCCACCTTCCGGGCGCGGGCGGCGCTGCGGTTGCCGGTCGAGGTGGCGCGGGCACGGCTGGCGGACTTCGCCGGCGACCTGTCAGCCCTCGACGACGACTCGTGCACCTGGCACAGCGTCGAGGACACGATCGACTACCTCGCGTTCCGCCTGACCTCGCTGGGATGCGACTTCACCGTGCAGGGGCCGCCAGAACTGGTCGAGCACCTGCGGATCATGGGTGAGCGGATCAACCGCTCGGTGGACTAGCTCTGACGCCCAGCACCGGCTGACCGCCCAGCACGCCGGCGTACGACGGGTCCCACGGCCAGCGGCCGGACTCGTCGGCGTGCACGAGCTGCAGGGCGGCGATGCCCTCGCCGTACAGGCGCGCGGACACCAGCAGGTGGGCCCACGGGCGCGCCACGCGGACGATCTCCAGCAGCGGGCCGCCTTCGAGCGCGAACCGTTGGCCTGGCGAGGGAACGCAGCTGTGCGACAGGTGTTCGGCGGTGTCGTCGAGCAGGCGGCCGGCCTGCAGGACGGGCATGCCCGTGACGACGAGCTCCGGCAGGCCGCGCACGGTCAGCCCGACGGTGTACGCCCACGGCGGATGGGCCCGGTCCCGTTCCACGGCCTGCACGGCCCAGCCGCGGGCGTCGATGCAGTGGCGCAGGGTGGCCAGGTGTTCTTCCATGCGGCTGGCGGGGTGATCGCAGTCCCAGCACATCGCGGGCTCCTCGGGTGAGTGGGCAACGGGTCTCGTCCAAGTGTGCCGAGGAGCACCGACAAGATCGTTTGGGCAGTTCGTGGACAGAAGATGGACAAACGATCTGTCGGCTGTCTGGATCGTTAGTCTGCGACGCACGGAGGATCGTCCATGCGCCAACGACCGCTTCTCATCGCGCAGGGCTGCGGGGACTGAATGGAACTCGAACCCCTCGCCCACGCGATCAGAGCCGCCCAGGCCGCCGCCCGCCGCGGCGACGTGCACGGGGTCGACCACGCCTACGGGGAAGCGGCCAAGATCAGCCGCGTCGTCGCACACGACCACTGCGCCACCCTGCTGAGCCTCGGCGCGATCAGGCGGGCCGCCCAGCGCTGCGACTCCTACCTCGCCTCGGACGACACCGAACTGAGGGTGCTCAGAGCCCAGATCCGCAGTGCCACAACGGATCACGCCGGAGCCGAGCGAGACGTGCGGGAACTGCGCAGGCGACGGCTCAGCGAACTGCAGCAGGCGAGACTCGCGCGCGTCGCGGCACTGGCCGCCGCCGACCGGTTCGACTACCCCACCGCGGAAAGCGAGCTCGACGCCGCCGAACGCCACTTCCGCCGAGCGGGTCATCCCGAGCAGCTGGAGGCCATCGGCAACGACCGGCTGCTCCTCGACGTGCGCCGCAACACGCGCGTGCCGAAGATCGACGACCAGACTCCGCACACTCCGGCCGAATTCCTCAGACGGGAAGCGGCGCTGCGGCGCGAGATCAGGTACGAGGAAGCCCTCGCGTTGATGACGAGGTGCGCCACCAGCTACGAGATCGAACCGGCGCTGCGGTTCGCCGTGCACCTGGAGCTGACCGTCCTGCTCGTGCTGACCGGACAGCCAGGCGCCGCACGCAGGCTCTTCCCGCTGCTGGTGGCCGCGGCCGGACCGGAGGTCCTCTCGAAGCTCCCCGACGCCACGCAGACGCTCGCCCCGCAACGCCACCTCGACCACGTCCGCCGCCTGATCGCGGAAGGACGGCTCGCGACGGCGGAAAGCCTGCTGTGCGAAGGGAACTCCGCCCTCTGGCACCTCACCAAGGCCGAGCTCGCCCACGCCCGGCAACGCCTCGACGAGGCCGTCCGGCACTTCCGCCAGGCAGCGGCACGCACCGAACACACCGAGCTGAAAGCGTTGGCACTGCGCAAACTCGGTGACACCCTCGCCGACGCCGGAGACGAGCAGCAAGCGACCAGGTGCTGGACCGAAGCCGGTCACACCGAAGAGGACTCGGCCCAGGACATCCCCCGCCTCCAGCTGTTGCGCGCGGCCGGGGACGAGCACGACAGCCGCGTCCTGGCCGCGGTCCGCCGGGTCCGGCGCGACGGCAGGAAGGCGTTGCCAGGGCTGGTGGTGGCGGTCGAAGCCGCCAGGAGCACCACGATCCTGACCGAGCCTCGCGACCTGCCGGGGTTCACCGACCTCAGGTCGGCCCAGCACTGGCTGCGCGGTGTCACCGCACACCTGTCCCACGACCAGGCCGTGTGGATGATGCACGCGACGCCCGACCGGCTGCACCACGTGCTCATCGGCCGCAGGATCACCCATCTCACCGCGGACGTGCACCTCAGCGAGCTCGCCGAGACGATTCACCGGATCAGGGCGTGGAAACCCCGCCACACCCCGGCGGTGCTCGGCACCCTGCTCGCCGAACTGGCCGGCCTGATCGCGCTGAAGGAAGTGCTCAAAGCCCTGCCCGCCAGCAGGATCGTCGTGGTGGCGGGAGGCGTCCTCGCCGACATCCCGCTCGCGGGCCTGCCCGTCGACGGCCGCCACCTCGGCCTCACGCACGCCCTGTCGACCCTGCCGTGCCTCTCCGCCCTGCCGTCACTGCAGCAGCGAGCCCTCGACCAAAGAGGCGACGAGACAACGACTTTCCGCGACCCGGCAGAGCTCGAACGCACCCTGAAAGAACATCGCTTCCACCGAGTCCGCATCGATTCCTCCGGCGGCGAAAGGCTTTCCGAGGAGACGTTGGGGCACATGGACTTCAGCGCGTGCGGCACGGTCGTGCTCGGCACGTCCCACGGCAGGGCCGGCCACGCGCGCTCGGTGCTCACGGCGGGCGCGGGAGCCGTCGTGGCGGCACGGTGGAAGCCCGAGGACGACGCCGCACGCAGGGTGCTCGACGCGTTCGACCGCAACCTGGCCAAGCTCCCCCGCGATCGCGCCCTGCAGCACGCGCTGCGCGAGGTCGCCGACCGGCACCCGGCCGACTGGGCGTGCTGGTCCCTGCACGGCGACGCGGGCGTGCAGACCACGGCGGGCCCGCTGCGCAGAAGACTCAGGAAGAACGGAGAACCAGTGCCGCTCGAAACCCGACCCAAGGTGTTCCTGTCGTTCGCCGGCAAGGACCGTCCGCACGCCGAGCAGCTGCGTGCCGAACTGGAGGAGCGCAACGTCAGCGCCTACCTCGACGAGCAGGAGGCGGTCGCGGTCAACGACGGGCTGGGCACGTCCGACTACCACGTCCTGCTGTGGTCGTCGAACACCCAGCGACGCGACCGGCTCACCGAGGAGTGGGCGGCGGCGTTCAGCTTCGAGGTGACGCGCCGCCGCGCCTTCCTGTTCATCGTGCGGCTCGACGAGGAACCGCTGCCGCCGCTGCTCGCGCCCCGCAAGCACGTCGACCTGGTGGAGGCCGCCGACCGCCTGGTCGCGACCTGGCGCGCGGACCGCAAGTCCGAGCTCCCTGTTTTCCCGCAACCGGTGCCGCCGGCACCGGACGGCCCGACCGTCGCGATCTCGGTGCGCAGCCACGACCTGGGCGTCACGCACGTCGTCATGGCACCGCTGCACCTGACCGGGGCCGAGCTGTACCGGACGGTGTCCCAGGCCCTGCAGCTGCCGGCCGAGCAGGCGACGTTCGACGGCACGATCGGAATGCGGTTCTCCTACGAGCTCTTCCAGCACAACGAATCGATCCCCGCTGGTCAGTCCACTGTGGACCTCACGGGCGATCTCGTCGACATCGCGGTCCGCGTCGAGTCGTTCGGCAAGGGCGGCACCCGTGACAACAGGGAGTACCGCCCCGACGACGAGCTCGACGAAGGCCTGGACGTCGACCAGCAACGCATGCTGCTCGTCGCCGCCTTCCGGCATCTCCTTCCCTGACAACGGACCTGCCCCCGGAGACGAAGTCCGGGGGCAGGTCCGCTGGTCAACTCAGACCCTGCGGCGGCGGCCCTGCAGCAGCAGGAACGCACCTCCGGCGATCAGGGTCAGCGCCGCCAGGAGGAGGCTCCACACCGACGCACCCGTCCACGCCAACGGCGGTGCGGGCGGCTTGGGCAGCAGGCCCGCGTCGAGGGTGAGGTCGACGCGTTTGTCCTTGCCGAGTTTGACGACGTGGGTGCATCCGGTGGCCGGGTCGGCGTCGGAGTCCTTGCCGTCGTC
>NZ_JBSGBE010000043.1:0-30612 GCF_053601075.1 Lentzea sp. NPDC004789
CGTTCGGCGCGGTGCTTGCCCTCGATCCGCACCACCGCGCGCACCGGCCCGTCCTGCTCGACGGTCACCCGGTGCACCTCGCCGGTGTAGCGCTCGTCGGAGGCGTTCTGCCGCAGGCACACCAGCTCACCCTTGCGCGCGACGGTCCTGCCACCGCGGGAAACCTCGTCGACCAGCACCCGGCCGCTCCGGTTGAGCACGCACCGCAGCACGCCGGTGTCCACCACGATCCGGCCGGCCTGCCGCGACACCGCGACCCTCTTCTCCCCCGCCGCGGCCGGACCGGGCTCCAGGAGGTACCTCGCGGCGGCCGGCGCGTCCGCGGGCATCGCGTGGGCGGTCCACTTCAGCGAACCGTCCGGCCAGTAGCCGGTCGGCCACGTCTGCACCGGCACCGCCACGCCGTCGGAGGTGCGCAGGCCGAACGACTGGTCCACCCGCACTCGACCCTTCGGCCACGGCACTCCCCACGTGACTCCGGTCAGCGCGGCGGGAACACCGCCTTCGAGCCAGTGCAGCTCGGTCGGTTCGCCCGGCTCCGCGGCCGCCGCGGTGCCGCTGCGGGGTGCGGACATCGCGATCGGCAGCGCCGCACTGCCGGCCAGCAGGGTCCGGCGAGTGAGTGGAGACATGCTTCAACGCCCTTTCGGAGTACGGGATCGCACCTTGGAAAGCGCTTTCCGGAACGGCACGCAAGGGTTACTCTCGAATCGCGGATCGTTTTCTGTTCGTCTACATCAGACAAATCCTGCCCGTCTGGAGACAGCTGTGAGGAAACGTTTTCTGACCCTGGCCGCGCTGACCGTCCTGCCACTGCTGGGCGTGGCCGCGCCCGCCTCGGCCGGCACCCCCGAGTGCGCTCCCGCGGCCAGTGCGCCGGCGAGCGCCGCGGCCCCGGTGAAGGTGTGGCTCGCCGGTGACTCGACGATGGCCGACCCGAGGTCGAGCTGCCCGGTCGGCTGGGGCAACCAGTTCGGCGCGCTGTTCACCGGCGACGTCACCGTGGTGAACAGCGCGGTGGCCGGCCGAAGCATCCAGACCTGGCTGTACGAGTCGAACGTGCAGAGCACCAAGGACTCGGCCGGTGAGTGCGTGGTGAGCCCGAAGACCTTCCACCAGCGCTGGCAGAACATGCTCGACCCGTCCACCGGCATGAAGGCCGGCGACTACCTGATGATCCAGTTCGGCATCAACGACGGCAGCCCCGACTGCCCCCGGCACGTCGGCGGCGCCCGGTACAAGGAGCTTCTCGCGCTCATGACCAAGGCGGCCAAGGACCGCGGTGTCACGCCGATCCTGCTGACGCCCGTCTCGGCCATCAAGTGCAGCGGCAACACCGCGGTGGGCACCCGCGGTTTCCTCACCGAGACGTTCGACGCGGCCAGGGCCGCCGGGGTGTCCGTCATCGACCTGCACAAGCTGAGCTACACGCTCTACAACACGCTCAGGTTCTGCCCCAACGACGGCGACTTCACCAAGGGCCCGGTCGGCGCGTTCTTCTGCAACGACCACACGCACTTCGAGGCGGCCGGAGCCAGGCAGATCGCCGGTGTGGTGGCCAGGGCCCTGCGCGACCAACGGATTCCCCTTTCGAACTACCTCAGGTGAACACCGCAGTTCGAATTCGAATCGAATTTCCTCGATTTCCCGCACCTGTCCGGAACATTAGCGACAACGCGCGTTCCGAGAAAGAGATCGGTGACGCCGGACCAGTGGGAGGCGACCGGTCCGGCGTGACCCGTCCACTGGTCGGGCGCGGGTGCGCGGAAGTTCCCCGGCCTCACCCGGACGAGGGACGCGACACTCGGGTGCGCGACGCCGTCACGAAGTGCGGACGCCCCGTCAGCGGGTGCGGCACCACCGCGCTCTCCACGCCGAAGACCTCGGCCACCCGTTCCGGCACGAGCACGTCGGCGGGCGGGCCGGACACGACCACGCGGCCGTCGTTCACCAGGACCAGGCGATCGCAGTAGGTCGTGGCGTGGTCGAGGTCGTGCAGTGCGGCGACGGTGGTCAGTCCGAGATCGCGGACCAGGTCCAGGAGTTCGAGCTGGGCGCCGATGTCGAGGTGGTTGGTGGGCTCGTCCAGCAGGAGGACGGGTGCCTGCTGGGTCAGGGCTCTCGCGAGCAGCACCCGCTGGCGCTCGCCTCCGGACAGCGTCGCGAACACCCGGCCGGCCGCCCACTGCATGCGCACGCGGGCGAGCGCCTCGTCGGCGATGGCCCGGTCCTTGCCGGTTTCCCTGTCCAGCAGGCGTTTGTGCGGGAGGCGGCCCATCGCGACGACCTCGCGCACGGAGTAGTCGTTGTCGAGGTCGTGGTCCTGGGCGACGACGGCGGTGCGCAGACCGGCCTGGCGGGCACCGGCGCGCCAGACGTCCTGCTGTCCGATGTAGACGGTCCCGGCGCTGGGTTTGAGGGCCCGGTAGAGGCAGCGCAACAGCGTGCTCTTGCCGGATCCGTTCGGGCCGATGACACCCGTGACGCGACCGGGTTCCGCGACGAGGTCCGCCCGGTCGACGATGAGGGTGTCGTCGACGCGGACCTGGACGCCCTCGACCACCACCTTCATCGCCACACCCTCTTCCTGTTGCGCAGCAGCACCAGGAAGAAGGGTGCGCCCAGCGCGGCGGTGAAGATGCCGATGGGCATCTCGTTCGGGCGGTCGACGGTGCGGGTGACGAGGTCCACGAGCACGAGGAACACCGCCCCGGCGAGCAGGGACACCGGCAGGAGCCTGCGGTGGTCCGGTCCCACGACCAGGCGCGCGGCGTGGGGCACGATCAGGCCGACGAAGCCGATGCCGCCCGCGACGCTGACGACCGTGGCGGTCAGCAGTGACGACGCGATGAGCAGGTGGACGCGCAGCGCGTGGACGTTCACGCCGAGGCCGGCCGCGGTGTCGTCGCCGACCGACAGCGCGTTCATCGAACGGCCCTGGGTGAGCAGCCACGCGGTGGTCAGCGCGACGGCCGCCGCGGGGACGCCGAGGTCGGCCCACTTCGCGCCGGACACCGAACCCAGCAGCCAGAACATGACCCGCCGCAGTTCCGTCGGCCCGGCCTGGAGCTGGACGTAGCTGGTGGCGGCGTTGCCCAGCGCGGCGACCGCGACACCGGCCAGCACGAGGCTGCTGCCGAGCAGGCGCCCACCGCGCTGGGCCATGACGAACACGACCGCCAGGCTGATCAGCGACCCCGCGAACGCCGCTCCGGCCACACCGAGGCCCGCCAGGACGACGCCACCGGTGGTGAGCGCGACGACCGCACCCAGTGACGCCCCGGCGGAGACGCCGAAGAGGTACGGATCGGCCAAGGGGTTGCGCACCAGCGTCTGCAGGCACACCCCCGCGAGGCTGAGGCCCGCGCCCGCCACGGCGGCGAGCAGCACCCGCGGCGTGCGGAAGTCCCAGACGATCTGGTCCGTCAGCGGATCCAGGCCCGCGGTGCCGGAGGCCAGGTGCGCCAGCACGATCTCCAGCACCCGTCCCACCGGTACGTCGACCGTGCCGACGCCGATCGCGAACGCCACCGAGAACACCAACGCCACCGTGAGGCCCACCAGCAGGAGCGCGTAGCGAGGCCCGGCGACGAGGTGCGGGCTACTGCTGACCGTGCGCGGCATCGGCGATCTTCCCGACGGCGACGGCGTTGAGCGGCCCGAGGTAGCAGCTGTCGGACACCGACGTGTACGTCCTGGTCTTCGAGGCCTCCCACTGCGGGAACTTCGCGAAGAGGCCGGCGGCGAGCTGTTCGGCGTTCTCGTTCTCCTGGTACAGCCCGATCACGAGCACGTCCACCTTCGCGGCGGCGAGAGCCTCCGCGTTGATCTCGGCGAGCTGGGCGGTCGTCCTGCCCGCGAACGCGTTCACACCGCCCGCGCGCGAGACGATGTCGTCGTAGATTCCACCGGCGAAGACCGCCGGAAGACCGCTACTGTTCATCATGGCCATGCCGGGATACGCGACGAGCACGCTCTTCGGCTGCTTGCCCGCCACCCGTTGCCTGATCTGCTCGATCTTCGCACGCGACCGGTTCACGTGGTCGGCCGCGCGCTGCTGCACGTCGAAGATCTGGCCGAGCTGCAGCAGCAGCTCGAACGACGACTCGATCGACTGGCCCTTCAGGCGTTCCTGGTCCGCCGGGCTCGCGGCGGGGTCGCCGTAGGCGCAGTTGACCGGGGTGACGTAGCTGGGCACCCCGGCCTGTGCGAGCTGGTCCCTGGTGATGGACCCGATCTTGTCGTCGAAACCGCCCGCCCACGTGGAGATCACGAGGTCCGGCTTGAGCGCGAGCACCTGCTCCCTGGGCACCTCGAAGTTGTCGTTGAGCTTCAGGCCCGCGGTGGGCACGTCCCTGATCTTCGCGACCATCGACGGATCGTCGGACACGCCGTAGGACTGGCTGTTGGCCAGGATCCGGTCCTGCAGGCCGAGCGTCAGGAAGCTCTCCACCTCGGCCACGGACGTGCCGTTGAGCAACACCACCCGGCTCGGCGCCTTGTCGAACGTGAGCCTGCGACCGCAGTTCTCGATCGTGAGCGGGTACGTCGTCGGCGCGGCGGTCGCGGTCACCGAAGGTCCGGCGGACGTCGGCGTGTTCGCGGCGGAACCCGCTGTGCCGCAGGCGGTCGCCGCCACCAGGACCACGGCGAGCGCCGGCACACCCCGGGAGGACAGGTAGGTGTTCACGTCTCACTAGTCGACGCGGACGCGGAGAAGTTCCCGGTGACCCTCGTCACAGACACCTCGCGGGAACCACCGGCGGCGCACGCTCGACTCCCTTGCCATGTGGGAGAAATCCGCCGCCCTGACGATGGAAGCGCGCTCATCGCGGCCGGGACGCACCGCGGTGCTCGCTGCCGTCGGCGGGCACGTTCCGTCCATTGTGGTCACCAACGACGATCTCGCCGCGCGGCTCGACACGTCCGACGAGTGGATCACCAGCCGGACCGGCATCAGGACCCGGCACGTGGCCGAGCCGGGCAGGTCGACGTCGGACCTCGCGATCGCGGCGGGCACCGCGGCACTGCGCGCCGCCGGTCCGGACGCGTCGATCGACGCGGTGGTGCTGGCGACCTCGACGCCGGACCGGCTCGTCCCGGCCACCGCGCCCGCGGTCGCCGCGGGCCTGGGGCTCTCCGGAGTGGCCGCCTTCGACGTCGACGCGGTGTGCTCCGGTTTCGTCTACGGGCTCGCCGTGACGAACGGGCTGATCGCGGCCGGGACCGCGAGCCAGGTGCTCCTGATCGGCGCGGACACCTTCTCCAGCATCGTCGATCCTGCCGACCGCACCACCGCGCCGCTGTTCGGTGACGGTGCCGGCGCGGTCGTGCTGCGCGCGGGCGAGGCGGACGAACCCGGTGCGCTGCTCGCCGTCGAGCTCGGCAGCGACGGTGCGCTCGCCGACCTCATCACCGTGCGGGACGGCTGGTTCGCCATGCAGGGACAGGCGGTGTACCGGCAGGCCGTCACGCGCATGGCGGGCGCGGCCCGTGCCGTGCTCGCGCGCACCGGATGGCAGCCGGAGGACGTCGGCGCCTTCGTCGGCCACCAGGCGAACCTGCGCATCCTGCGGACGGTCGGCGCGGAGCTCGGCATCGCGGCGGAACGGGTACACGCCAACGTCACCGACGTCGGCAACACCGTCGCCGCGTCGATCCCGCTGGCGCTGGCCCACGCCCACGCGGCGGGCCGCCTCCGTGCGGGTGACCGCGTGCTGCTCTCGGCGTTCGGCGGCGGCACGACCTGGGGCGCCGCCACGCTCGTCTGGCCAGAACTCGGCTGAAGGGAATCCCGTGGAACAGCAACAGGTGCACGAGCTGGTCGAGGACTTCGTTCGCCGGCTGAACGACACCTCGGACACCGAGGTGCCACCCACCGCACAGCTCACCGAGCTCGGCATCGACTCGCTCAGCCTCGTCGACCTGCTCTTCACGCTGGAACGCACGTTCGCCGTGTCCATTCCGGACGACGCGCTGCCCGGCATCTCGACCGTCGCCGACCTCACCGGCTACGTCGTCACCACTTCGCGCTGAAGGAGAACTTTGATGCGGATCACCAGGCAGGACGGCATCGGCGTCATCGCCGAGAACTTCGACTCCTCCAGCGACGAGGACGTGCGCGCGCTCAAGGAGGCCGTGTACCGCGACAAGATCGTCGTGCTGAAGGACCAGGACCTCGACCCCAGGCAGTTCCTGGCGCTGGGCAGAAGACTCGGCACACCGCAGACCTACTACGAGCCGATCTACCACCACCCCGAGGTGAAGGAGGTCTTCGTCTCCTCGAACGTCAGCGACGGCGAGAAGCGCGTCGGAGTGCCCAAGACCGGCAAGTTCTGGCACTCGGACTACCAGTTCATGCCCAGACCGTTCGACATCACCCTGATCTATCCGCAGGTCGTGCCGTCGCGCAACCGCGGCACGTTCTTCATCGACCTCACCAAGGCCTACGACAACCTCAGCGAGGACCTCAAGGTCGCGGTGAAGGACACCACCGCGTGGCACAGCGTGCGCCGTTACTTCAAGATCCGGCCCAGCGACGTCTACCGGCCGCTGTCGGAGATCATCGAGGAGGTCGACGCCAAGACGCCCCCGGTGGCGCTGCCGACCGCGCATCCGCACCGGCACACCGACGAGACGATCCTCTACGTCAGCGAGGGTTTCACACTGTCCATCACGGACTCCGACGGTCGTGAACAGCCCGAGCTGCTGCGGGAGCTGCTGGCGTCGACCGGCCAGCTGGACCGGGAGTTCGAGCACCCCGCGATCCACCTGCAGACCTACGACAAGGGCGACCTGCTGGTGTGGGACAACCGCAGCCTCGTGCACCGCGCGCTGCACACCGCCACAGACGAGCCCGCGGTGTCGTACCGCGTCACGGTCTACGACGGCGCGGAGGCCTGAGTGATCGTCGCGACCGATCTGCTCACCGCCGTCCTGCGCTGTTACAAACCGCACTGCCGCTACCTGACCTCGGCCGAGGTCGCGCGAGACGGCGAAGTGGTGCGAGGCAGGGGAGTCATGCGCATCCCGGAGTCGTGCTACATCGACGACACCGGTCACCTGAACTCCGTCGAGGCCGGCATCTGCTACAACCAGCTGCTGTACCACGTGATCGCGGTCTCGGTGCGCGACGGGCTGCTGCCGGAGCTCGCCGACTGGACGCTGGACGACTTCTGGCGCAGGCAGCTGGCCGACGTCCTGATCGCCCGCTTCTCCTGCGACTTCCGGCGGCCGATCGACCCGCGCTCGTTCTGCTTCGAGCTCACGGTCGACCGTGCGACGCGCCGCACGTTGCGACCCGGCGCCGGCCCGCTGGTGTCGCTGGAGACGACCTTCCGCTGCTGGGACGACGACGGCGGTACCGCTTCGGGTGCCGTGCGGGTCGCGATCGTGGGGAGCTGAGCCATGTCCACCGAACGCATTCACCACGCCGAATTGCGCACAGTCGCGCGCATTCCGGGCTACCACGCCGAACGCACGCCCGAGGTTCCCGCCATCACCTGTGCCGGACGCACTTTGACCTACGCCGAACTGCACGCGTTGAGCAACCGCATCGGGCACGCGCTGGTCGCGGACGGCATCGGCCGCGGTGACCGGATCGCCTACCTGGGCCTGGAGTCGGTGGACTACTACGCGACGTACTTCGCCTGCGCGAAGATCGGCGCGGTGCTGGTGCCGATCAACTTCCGGCTCACCGCACCGGAGGTCGCGCACGTCCTGCGCGACTCGGGCAGCGCGCTGCTCTTCGTGGACGACGACCTGCGCCCGGTGACCGACGGGCCGCGGACGCGCGGAACCGACGGGTTCGCGGAGTGGACGCGGCCGCATTCCGCCACCGAGCTGCCGGAGGTGACCGGTCCCGAGGACGCCGTGGTGCAGCTGTACACCAGCGGCACCACCGGGTTGCCCAAGGGAGTCGTGCTGGCCCAGCGCAGCTTCTTCGCGATCCGGGACTCGCTCGCCGAGGCGGGCCTGGACTGGATCGACTGGCGTCCAGGGGATCGCAGCCTGATCGGCATCCCCGGCTTCCACGTCGGCGGCATCTGGTGGGCCACCCAAGGGTTCTCGGCCGGTGTCACGAACGTCGCGATGCCCCGGTTCGACAGCGCGACCGCACTGCGGCTGATCCGCGAGGGCGTCACGACCGCGTGCGTGGTGCCGTCGATGCTGCGGCTGCTGCTCGCCGAGCCGGAAGCCGGCAAGGAGGCGTTCGCGTCCCTGCGCAAGGTCGTCTACGGCGGCTCCCCGATCGCGGAAGCCCTGTTGCAGGACGCACTTCCGGTGTTCGACTGCGACTTCGCGCAGATCTACGGCCTGACCGAGACCGGCAACACCGCCGTCTGCCTGCCGCCCGCCGACCACGTGGTCGGCAGTCCCCGGTTGCGCGCCGCCGGAAAGCCCTACCCCGCGGTCGAGGTCAAGATCATCGGTGAGGACGGCACCGCGCTGCCACCCGGCGAGATCGGTGAGGTGTGCCTGCGCACGCCCGCCTGCATGATCGAGTACTGGGGCCTGCCGGAAGCCACCGCGGCCACGCTCGTCGACGGGTGGGTCCACACCGGTGACGCGGGCCGGCTCGACGAGGACGGGTACGTCTTCATCAGCGACCGGCTCAAGGACATGATCATCGTCGGCGGGGAGAACATCTACCCCGCCGAGATCGAGAACGTGCTGGCGAAGCATCCCGCGGTGGCCGACGTCGCGGTGATCGGTGTGCCGGACGACAGGTTCGGCGAGGCGGTGCACGCGTTCGTCGCCGTGCGGCCGGACGAGGAGGTCCGCCCGCGGGAGCTGTTCGTGTTCAGCCGGGAACGGCTCGCGAGCTTCAAGATCCCGTCGAGGTTCGAGTTCGTCGACCGCGTGCCGCGCAACCCGAGCGGCAAGATCCTGCGCCGCGAGCTGCGCGAGAAGTTCTGGTCCGGCCGCGACCGCCAGGTCAACTGACTTCCCCCGGAGGAACCCCGATGCTCACGCTCGACACCGTGCGCACTCAGCTCGCCGAACGACTTTTCCTGGAGCCCGCCGAGCTCTCCGACGACACCGACCTGTTCGCCGAGGGCCTCGACTCCGTCACCATCGTCGACCTGCTGGAGGAATGGCGTGGCAGCGGTGCCCAGGTCAGCTTCGCCGACCTCGCCGAACGCCCGACGCTGCGCGCGTGGTGGGACCTGCTCGCCAGAACAGCCGGCCATGCCTGACCTCGCGCTCACCACCGCGCAGTACGGCATCTGGGTCGGCCAGCAGCTCGATCCCTCCTCCCCCGCCTACAACACGGCCGAGTACGCCGACATCGACGGCCCGCTGGACGTCGGCGTGCTGGTGCGGGCGATCCGGCACGCGGTGGCGGAGACCGAGGCGCTGTCGGTCCGGTTCGCCGAACACGAGGACGGACCTCGGCAGATCGTCGACCCGCCGGTGTGGGACGTGCGGATCGTGGACGTGAGCGGTGACCCCGATCCCCTGGCGGCGGCGGAATCGTGGATGGCGCAGGACGTCGCCACCTCGGTCGACCTCGCCTGCGACGCGTTGTTCGCGCACACGATCTTCCGGCTCGGCCCCGACCGCCACCTGTGGTACCACCGGGTGCACCACGTCCTGCTCGACGGCTACGGGTTGTCCCTCGTGGCACGCCGGGTCGCCGAGGTCTACACGGCGCTGGTGCGCGGGTGCGAGGTCGGCGAGCACGGGTTCGGCACGCTGCGGTCGGTGCTGGAGGCCGAGGCCGCCTACCTCGCCTCGCCGGAGCACCTGCGCGACGCCGAGTTCTGGACGGCCTATCACGAGGACCGGCCCGCACCCGCCACCCTGGCCGGACGTTCCGCGACACTGCCCCGGCACGTCGTCCGCGCCTGGGCAGAATGCTCCACAGTGGACGAACTGCGCTCCGCGGGCGGCAGGTGGACCGACGTGCTGATCGCCGGGCTCTCCGCGTACGTGCACCGGATGACGGGAGCCGAACAGGTCTCGCTCGCGGTCCCGGTCATGCTGCGCACCGGTTCGGCGGCGTTGCGCGTGCCGTGCATGGTGCTCAACGTCGTCCAGCTCTACACCGACTTCCGCGACCGGCCGTCGCTCGCCGACCTGACCGGGCAGGTGGCCCACCACCTGCGCCGCAGCCGGCGCCACCACCGCTACCGCTACGAACAGCTGCGCCGCGACCTCGGCCTGCTCAACAGCGACCGGAAGCTGTTCGGACCGTCCGCGAACATCATGCCGTTCGACTACGCCCTGAAGTTCGGCGAGACGTCCGCGGTGATGCGCAACGTGTCCGCCGGTCTCGTCGAGGACCTCGCGTTCAACGTCTACCACCGCGCCGACGGCACCGGTCTCGCCATCGCGCTGGACGGCAACCCGAACCTCTACACCGCCGACGAGCTCGCCACCCACGCCGAACGGCTGCCCGTGTTCCTGCGCCGGCTGCTGGCCGAGCCGGCCACCCCGGTGGCCGAGGCGGACCTGCTCCTCGACCGCGAACGGGTGCTCGGGTGCGAGGTGATCCGCGACTGGCCGGACGGCACCATCACCGATCTGCTGGCGGACCGGGTGTCCGCCACCCCGGAACGCACGGCGCTCGTCGCGACCGGCGAGGACGGCCGGCAGGTGCGGTTGACGTTCGCCGAGCTGGACTCGCTCGTGAACCGGCTGGCGCATCGGCTGCGGGATGCGGGAGCACGGCCGGGCACGACCGTTCTGCACCTGCTGCCCCGCACCGCCGACGCGGTCGTCGCGGTGTTCGCGGTGCTGCGCACGGGTGCGGCGTACGTGCCGGCCGATCCCGACCATCCGCCGCGCCGGCTGGCGTTCCTCCTCGACGACGCGCAACCGGAGCTCGTCGTCACCACCCGCGACCTGGCGTCCCGGTTGCCGTCCGGCACACCCGCGATCATGGTCGACGCGCGGGACGATCCGCCGGCAGCCGGCGTGATCGCAGCCAACGCACCAGACCAACCGTTGTGCCTCATCTACACCTCGGGGTCCACCGGCGAACCCAAGGCCGCCGTGATCACCCACCACGCCATGGTGAACCTCTACCACCACCACCGCACCGAGATGATCGAGCCCGCCGAACGCGAGCGCGGCGTGATCCGGGCCGCGCTCACGGCGTCGCTGTCGTTCGACACGTCCTGGGAAGGCCTGCTGTGGCTGCTGGCCGGCCACGAGCTGCACTTCGTGTCCGACGACGTGCGCCGCGATCCCGCCGAGCTGCTGCGCTACGTCGACGCGGAACGCGTGGGGTTCCTCGACATCACGCCGACGTACGCCGAAGAACTGCTGACCGCGGGCCTGCTCGCGCCGGGACGGCACCGGCCCGCCGTCATCGCGCTGGGCGGTGAGGCGACCGGCCAGGCGTTGTGGTCGGCGCTGCGCGAGGCCGACGGCGTCACCGCCTACAACCTCTACGGCCCAACGGAATGCACCGTCGACACCGTGTGGGCGCGGCTGGCCGACAGTCCAACGCCGGTCATCGGCCGTCCGGTGGCCAACACCCGTTGCCACGTGCTGGACCGCGAGCTCCGGCCCGTGCCGCCCGGCGTCGTGGGAGAGCTGTGCCTCGGTGGCACGCCGCTCGCGCTCGGCTATCACCGGCGGCCCGAGCTGACCGCGCGGAAGTTCGTCCGCGGACCGTCCGGTGAGCGGCTGTACCGCACCGGCGACCTCGCCCGGTGGCGATCTGACGGGCTGCTGGAGTACCTGGGGCGCAACGACGACCAGGTCAAGATCCGGGGCTTCCGGATCGAGCCGGGTGAGGTCGAGGCCGCGCTCGCCGCCCATCCGGACGTCGCGCAGGTCGCCGTGGTGCCGCGCGACGGCCGGCTGGTGGCCTACGTCGTTCCGCGAAAACGCGCTCCGGAACCGTCTGCCCTCCGCGCGCACGTGGCTGCTCTGCTGCCGGATCACCTCGTGCCGCCCGTCTACGTCGTGCTGGAACGGCTTCCACGCACGGTCAACGGCAAGCTGGACCGGGCGGCGTTGCCGGAACCGGCCGTGACGGTCAGCGAACGACAGCCCACGAGCGAGAAGGAACGGGCGTTGTGCGCGTTGTTCGCGGAGACGCTGGGCGTGCCGGAGATCGGTGCCGACGACGACTTCTTCGCACTGGGCGGGCATTCGCTGCTCGTGGCGAAGCTGCTCGGCCGGGTGCGGGCGGAGTTCGGCGTCCGGCTCGGCATCCGCGACGTGTTCGAGGCTCCGACCGTCGCCGCGCTCGCCCTCAGGCTGGACGCGGTCGCACCCCTCGGCACGGCTCCTCTGTCCGATGTGGACCTGTCGGCCGAAGTCGTGCTCGACGACACGATCACCGCGACCGGACTGCCACCGGTCACCGGCCGGGCCGGCAACGTGCTGCTCACCGGCGCGACCGGGTTCCTCGGCGCTTTCCTGCTGCGGGAACTGCTCGACCGCACGTCCGCGCGAGTGCACTGCCTGGTGCGCGGGCAGGACGCACCGGCCCGGCTGCGGACGTCGTTGCGGCGCTTCGGGTTGTCTGAGGACGGACTGCATCGCGTCGTCGTGGTGGCCGGAGACCTGGAACAGCCTTCGTTCGGGTTGAGCGAGGACGCGTTCCGGCGGCTCGCGGCCGAGGTCGACGTGGTGCTGCACAACGGCGCCAGGGTGAACCACCTCGACTCGTACCGGCGGCTGCGGGCGGCGAACGTGACGGGGACGGCAGAGGTGTTGCGGCTCGCGACCACCCACCGGCTCAAGGCCGTGCACTTCGTGTCCTCCTGCGACACCGCGATCGCGACCGACGGCAACCCTCCGGTCGTGCGGGAGACCCGGCGGGCCAGGCCTGACTCGTTGCTGCCCAACGGTTACGTCGCGAGCAAGTGGGTCGCGGAAGGCCTGGTGCTGCTGGCGGGTGAACGAGGGGTGCCGGTCGCCGTGCACCGGCCGAGCCGCATCGGCGGGCACAGCCGGACAGGTGCCGCGAGCACCGACGACGCGCTGTGGAACCTCGTGCGCGGCATGCTCGTCGTCGGCGCGGCACCTGATCCGGCCGGTCACGCCGATGTCGTCCCGGCGGACCGGGTCGCCGCCGCGGTGGTGCACCTGCTCGTCCACGGCGGGACCGGAGCGACCTATCACCTGACCAGTCCGCGGCCGCTCGCCGTCGACGAGGTGCTCGACAAGCTCCGCGACCGCGGCTACGACCTCACCAGGCTGCCCGCGGCCGAGTGGCGCGACCTGCTGACCGAGGCCGCCGACGCGGGCGACCACCGTCTCGCCGTCGCCGTGGCGCACGCACCCGCGCTGGGCGGCGCCACCGCACCGGTCGTCTTCGGCCGGGACGCCCTGACGGACGCGGGCCTCGACCTGCCCGCGGTGGACGGCCCGCTGCTCGACCGCCACCTCGACCACTTCATCGCCACCGGTTTCTTCCCCGCACCGCAACGAGGACAGCCATGACCACGACCACCGAGCACGTCAGCGCGAGGGCCTGGCTCGGCCTGGCGGCGATCCTGGCCGCCACCTTCATGGGCCAGGTCGACGGCTTCATCGTCACCGTCGCCGCGCCGTCGGTCCAGCGCGACCTCCCCGCGTCGTTCGGCCAGATCCAGCTCGTCGGCGCGGCCTACGTGCTCGCGTGCGCCGCCGGGCTGGTCACCGGCGGCAGGCTCGGCGACCGCTGGGGCCGCCGCAGGACGTTCCTGGCGGGCGTCGCCGTGTTCACCGTCGCCTCGCTGCTGTGCGGCCTGGCACCGGGCCCCGAGGCGCTCATCGTCGCGCGGTGCGTGCAGGGCCTGGCCGCGGCGGCGCTCGTGCCGCAGGAACTGGCCCTGATCCACGCCATGTTCCCGGGAAGGACCCAGCGCGCCCGCGCGATCGGCTGGTACGGCGTCGTCCTGGGGCTCGGGGTCATCGCCGGGCTCGGTGGCGGAGGCCTGCTCGTGCACTGGAACCCGGCGGACCTGGGCTGGCGCGCGGTGTTCCTGGTCAACGTGCCGGTCGGCCTGCTGATCCTGCTGCTCGGCCGGGCCGCCGTCGACGAGAGCAGGCCGGGTGAACGGCCGGGCGTCGACCTCGCCGGTGCGGCGCTGACCGCGATCGCGTTGCCCTCGCTGCTGGTTCCGCTCGTGCTCGGCGGCGAGCCGGGGGCTTCCGGTCTGCTGTGGACACTGCCGTTCGTCGCGCTGGCCGCGGGCATCGTTCTGGTGCGGCAGCAGCGAAAGCTCGCCGCGTCCGGCGGTGCGCCGCTGTTCCCGCCGCGCGTGCTCGCCGCACCCGGCCTGCGCACGCGCCTCGCCGCCATCACGGCGTTCTTCGCGGGCAACTCGGGACTGTTCCTCGTGTTCACCTACTACGTGCAGACCGGCCTGGGCCGGGACCCGTTGACGGCCGGTCTGATGTTCGTGCCGCTGGGCGCCGCGTTCGCGCTCGGCTCCGCCTGGAGCGCACGCCTGTCCGCGCGCCTCGGCGACCGGCTGCCGGTGCTCGGCTGCTGCCTGCTCGCGCTGGCGTTGCTCGGCCATCTCGCGGCCGTGCGCGCACCGGTCGACGCTCAGGACCTCCTGCTCGCGCTCGCGATCGGTGCCGTCGGGCTGGCCCAGGGTGTCGTCGTGGCACCGGTCGTCACCGGGATCTTCGCGCGGGTCGGCACGGACGACGCCGGCGCGACCTCAGGTGTCGCGTCGACCGTCACGCAACTGGCCCTGGCGACCGGTTATTCCGTCATCGGCGCCGGCTACCGGATGTCGCTGGGTGCCGCACCCGGTGCGCCGGCGGTGCCGTTGAGCGACCACGTGCACGCCTATTCGGTGAGCATCGTCGTGCTGGCGGCGCTGGCGCTGGTGACCGGCGCGTTGTGCGCGCGCAGCAGTCCATTGTGAACTGTCAGACGACTTCGAGGCCCTCTCGCCCCTGGCCGCCGATCAGATCCTCCCGCGCCCTGGCGACGCGCGACCGGACCGTCCCGATCGGACAGCCGGCCACCTCGGCGGCCTCGGCGTAGGACAGGCCGAGCACCTGGGTGAGCAGCAGCGCCTCCCGGCGTTCCGGCGCGAGACCGGCGAGCATGACGTTGAGCTCGACGACGTCCTCGAACCCGGCCGACCGGGTGTGCTCCGCGTACCGGTCGGCGTCGGAGACCAGCAGGTAGTCCGCGGACCAGGCGATCGACGGCCGGGCGAGGGCGGCCCGGATGTGGTCGACGACCGTGCGGCGGGCGATCGAGAGCAGCCAGGTGCGCGCCGACGAGCGGCCCTCGAAGCCGGGCAGGCTGCGCAGCGCGCGCAGGTAGACCTCCTGGGTGAGGTCGTCCGCGACACCGATCCCGCCGAGGTGGGCGACCAGCCGCCAGACGTCGCGCTGCGTCGAGCGGATGAACCGCTCCAGCGCATCACGATCACCCGCGCCGGCGGCCAGCGCGAGCGCTGTCACCGCCTCGTCGTCACCCCTCGAAGTCGACACGATCGGGGAGCGTACCCACACCCCGAGATCGCTGGGAACCGCGGACGCCGGTTATCCGACAATATCGGCGTGGAGTGCTACATCTGTCGTGAAGCCCTGTCCGCGAGGCTCGACGGGGAAGCGGAAGGCGTGCCCGCCGACCAGGTCGACGCGCACCTCGAGAGCTGTGCGTCCTGCCGGAAGTGGCACGACAACGCCGCCGCGCTCACCCGCACCCTCCGCGTACGACCGGCCACACCGGTCCCCGACCTGACCGCGTCGATCCTCGGCTCGGCTCCCCCGGTCACCCCGCCGGTGCCACGCGGCTGGCTTCCCCGCGGCCTGCTGGTCGGCGTCGCGGTCGCCCAGCTCACCCTCGGCGTGGCCCAGGTGCTGGGCGTCGGCACGTCCGCGCACAGCGGCCACACCGCCGGCGTCGACAGCAGCCACCTGTTCAACGAGAGCACGGCGTGGAACCTCGCTCTCGGTCTCGGCCTGCTCTGGACCGCGCTGCGTCCGGCCGCCACCTCCGGCACGCTGCCCGTCACGGCCGCGTTCGTCGCCGTCCTCATCCCCTACTCGGCCAGCGATCTGCTCAGCGGCACGGCGACCGCGACCCGCGTGCTGTCCCACTCGTTGCTGCTCATCGGCCTGGTGCTGCTCGTCCTCGTGCACTTCACCCAGCCACGCCCCGGCGGCGGGCGCACGCCGCTCGCGCACGGCGACACCGACTCGTCCGTCGACACCTCGCACTCGCCACATCGCACTCCACAGGTCCGGACGCGGCGCCGGATCCGCCTGCGTCCGGTGAGCAGGCGGCACGCGGCCTGAGGCCGGCCCTGGCGTGGCGGCGCCAGGGCCGGGGCCTTCAGCTGACGGCGCAAGCGCTTCCGTTGAGGGTGAAGGAGACCGGCGCCGGGTTCGATCCGGTGTAGGTGCCGTTGAACCCGATGCTCGCCGACGCGTTCGGCGCCAGCGTGCCGTTCCAGGCCAGGTTGGTCGCCGTGACGGTGCCGCCGGACTGGGTGATCGTGGCGCCCCAGCCGGGCGGCGTGACCTGCTGGCCGTTCGCGTAGCCGAACGCCAGCGTCCAGCCGTTGATCGTGGCAGTACCGGTGTTGGTGATGGAGATGCTGGCCGTGAAACCGTTGCCACCGCCCCAGTTCGGGGCCGAGTAGCCGACCTTGCAGGTCCCCGTGCCGCCACCGGCGCCGGTCGTCACGGACGTGATCGCGGAGCTCGCCGAGACGTTGCCGGCCGCGTCCCTGGCCCGCACCTGGTAGCGGTACGTGGTCGACGGGGTCAGCCCGGTGTCGGCGTAGGTGGTGCTCGCCGCCGAGCCGGCGAGGGCGAACGAACCGCTGCCGAGAGCGCGGTAGACGTCGTACCCGGTGACGCCGACGTTGTCCGTCGAGGCCGCCCAGGTCAGGGTGAGGCCGGTGGCCGTCACGGCGGAGGCGGCCGGAGTGCCCGGTGTGGACGGTGGCTGGGTGTCGGCCGGACCGCCACCGCCGAAGATCGTGGCCTCCTTCGACGTCTGCCGGACTCCGTTGGCACCGTTGAGGAAGCGCTCGCCCCACGGGGTGAGGCTCGCCGGGTTGAAGGAGTTCGTCATGTCGAGGTAGGCGACATCGCTGCTGTTGCCGCTCCACGACCAGCCGAGGTAACCGAGGCCGCGGGCCTGGGCCTGCGCCATGATCGTGTCCTCGTCCGGGTCACCGTCGGTGTGCCGGTTCCCGAACTCGCCCACCACCAGCGGCAGACCGGCGGTCCGGAACGCGTCGAAGTACGCGTTGATCTCGGCCGCGGTGTCGTAGACGCCGTACATGTGGATGGAGAACACGGTGTTGTGCAACGGATCGGCGTTGAACACCGAGGCCGCGTTGTCGCGCATGACGTTGCCCCAGTCCTGGCCCCACATCGGCGCGTCCGCCATGATCAGGTGCTGCAGCCCGGCACCGCGCAGCCGGCTGATCGCACCGCTGGTCGCGGTGGCCCACGTCGCACTGACCTGGGCGTTGTTGCCGAACGGCTCGTTGCCGAGGTTGATGACGACGTAGTCCTCCTGACCCTTGAGCGCACTGGCCACGCCGATCCAGTAGGTCGCGGCCTGGTCCAGGGTCGCGGCGCCGCTCTGCTCGCCGTAACCGGTGGTGTCGTGGACCTCCAGCACGCAGATCATCTTGTTCTGCTTGCACAGCGAGATGACGTTCGACACCTCCGCGGCCGGGGTCGGGCCCCAGCGCTGGCCGCTGCCCAGCACGACGCGGACCGTGTTGGTGCCGAAGGACTTGATGTCCGCGAACGCCCTGGTCTGCGTCGGGTACCAGACGTGCGCGTGGTTCACGCCGCGCATCACGAACGGCGTGCCGTCGCGTTCGACGACGCGCGTGCCGTCGACGTGGAGACCCACCGCCGCCGGGGGCTGGGCGCCCAGCGCCGCCACGACCGCCGGGTACCAGCGGCTCTCCATCTTCTGGATGCCGGTGGTGCTGTTGGGGTGCACGCCGTCGGTGGTGTCCGCGGCGGTGCTGAACCCGGTCCACTGGTCGACGACCGTGATCGGTGAGGCCGTGGTGGTGTTCGCCTTCGCCCAGGCCGGAATCGCGTTGTTCAGGTCGACGACCCGCTGCCCGCAGGCGGTGCAGTTGGCCGGGTTCATCGGGATGATCTGGGCCACGACCAGCTTGACCGCCGGGTTGCTCGCCCGCATCTGGCCGAGCATCGTGGTGTAGGCGTTCAGGATCGTGGCGGCGGGGACGTTGTTCCAGACGTCGTTGGTGCCCAGGTGCATCAGCACGACGTCCGGGCGCGCCGTCGCCAGCCAGCCGGGCAGCTGGTTGTCCCGCACGATGTTCGTGGCGAGGATCCCGCCGTGCCCCTCGTTGTCGCCGTCGTAGGTGAACCCGCAGCCCGGCGCCGGGAGCGAGCCGACGAAGTCGACGCCGGTGTACCCGGTGTCCTGCAGGTGTTTCCACAGCAACGCGCGCCAGCAGCCGGGTGAGCCGGTGATCGAGTCGCCGAGCGCCATGATCCGCGTGGGCGCCGCGGCGCCGGTACTGGCACCGGCCGGGATCGGAGCGATGACGGCGCAGGCCGCGAGGAGCAGCCCGGCCACCACCGTCCGGAGAAGTCTCCAGGTCACAACGACCTCCTGAGGATGTCCGACGGGGAACCCCGACTTCTGGGAGCGTTCCCAGAAATCGGACTGTAGCCACGTCGGCCTTCGCGGCCACACCGCCGAGTGGCGCACCGGAAATCCTGTCCGATGCGGACAAAGCGATGTGGCCGCGAGTCGCCGTCAGCGTTGGCCGCGGTGCACGGCGAGGATCTCCTGCGCGGTCAGTGCCCTGTTCCAGACCGTCAACCTGCGCATCTTGCCCCGGAAGTAGTTGTCCGCCGGGTCC
Source organism: Lentzea sp. NPDC004789 (assembly GCF_053601075.1). Lineage (NCBI taxonomy): Bacteria > Bacillati > Actinomycetota > Actinomycetes > Pseudonocardiales > Pseudonocardiaceae > Lentzea > Lentzea sp. NPDC004789. The sequence goes on from NZ_JBSGBE010000043.1 coordinate 18,798, forward strand.
GCGGATCTGCCGATGAAGTTCGACGTCGTCATGCCGCCACCGAGATCGTGCGGTTTGGCCGCCCCGTTCTCGCACGACAATTCGACGCCGTCGTCGAACGAACAGGCTTTGCCGTTCGACAACGTGTACGTCAGGGTGTGCCAGACACCGCGTGACAAAGGACGTTCGCCGTCTCCGGTGTTCTTCGTGCCGTCGCCGAGGCTCCACAGGACGTACGGCGTCAGCTGCGCGGGATCGACCCGCACCCGCACGGACACGGTGAACTCGTCGAGCCCGGTCGTCAGGTTGTCGGGCAGGCGGACGTAGCCGCTCGTCCCGCCGAAGACCAGGCCGTCGGCGGAGCGGGTGATGTCGCCGTGGATCGTCGCACTGCGGCCGTTCCCGGACACGTCCGCGACGACCGGTCCCGAACCACCGGACAGCTCGTAGTCGGCCACCACGCCCTTCTTGTTGGCGCGCACCGGTGGCGGGCCCTTGCGGAGTCGTTCGAGCTCGGCCTTCGTCACCGGCAGCACGGTGCCGTGCCGCGGTTTCGCGGGCAGCTGGTAGTCCGCCGGGATGCGCCAGTTCGGGTGCGCCAGCGAGTCGGTCTCGAACGGGAGGTAACCGCGGTGCGGCGTCTCGTCCATGAAGACGTAGAACTTGCTGCCGTCGTTGGACTTGAACGCGGTCGGCCCCTCGACCCAGTCGGTGCCGAGCCTGGTGCGGATGCAGTCGTCGACGAGCTCCCAGTGGCGCGGCGCGGTTCCCGGCAGGTCCACCGCGCGCAGGTCCTTCGAGCGCTCCAGCACGACGTCACGCGAGCAGGACCCGATCACCTTCTCGTCGGTGGTGAGGCGGTAGTAGTAGTCGCCGTCCTTGAGCACGGTGGAGTCGATCACGCCCCGGCCGGGGTCGTTCCACACCTGCGGGGTGGTGAAGGTGCGGAAGTCGCGGGTGGTCGAGTACATCATCCGCGGGTAGGTCGCGCCGGTGTGCTTCGGGTCGCTCGCCGAGTACACGTTGGACGCCCAGTAGACGACGTACGCGCCGATCGTGGGGTCGTAGGTGGCCTCCGGCGCCCAGGTCATGCCGGCGGTCTCGGCCGAGACCAGCACGTGCCGCTGCTCCGACCACGTCACGAGGTCGGTCGACTCCCAGATCTCCAGGTACCGGCTGCCGTGCCGCATCGCCCGGTCCCAGCCGCCTCCGTCGTTGATCTGCAGGTCGGTGGCCACCAGGAAGAACCGGTCGCCCTCCGGACTGCGGACGACGAACGGGTCGCGCACGCCGGTCTCGCCGTACTTCGACCTCAGCACGGGACGCCCGCCGTTGAGCTCGTCCCAGTGCAGCGGATCGTCGCCCCGGCTGACCGCGAAGTGCACCTGCTCGCTGTCCTGGTCCGCCTCTCCGGTGAAGTAGGCGAAGAAGTAGCCCTCCATCGGACGCTTCTCCGGCAACGGGAGGACGGTGAGGGTGAAGTGCCGCGTGGCGCTGGTGAAACCCTTCGTCGCCGTCACCGACAGCTGCACGCGCCGCGGCCGTGATCCGTTCGGCGGCCGGGTCACCTCGCCGGTGGCGGAGACGACGCCGGGATCACCGCTGCGCCAGGTGAAGGTGACGTCGCGGGCGCCCTTGGCGGGCAGCGTGATGTTGCCCCGGACCGCGTCCTGGTCGTGGATCACGATGTCCTGCAACGCCTTGTCGACCTTCTCCCGGTCGGTGTCGTCCTCCAGCACGGTCACCGTGAAGTCGCGAGTGGCGGTGAACCCGGCGTAGGACGCGGTCGCGGTCAGCGTCACCGTCGCGTTGCCCGCTCGCGGCGCGGGCCGGGTGACGACACCGGTCGCCGACACCACCGACGGCGAGCCGGACGCCCAGGAGATGGCCGAGCCGCCGGGGGTGGTCAGCGGCAGCGCGAGGTCGTCGGTCACGGCCGAGGTGTCCCCCAGGCTCAGCGCCGCGAGGTCCGCGGCCGGCCTGGCCGACGCCGTCGCCCTGCCGAGCTCGCGCGTCTCCCCCGCGCTCAGCGCCCGGCGGTAGAGCCGGAAGTCGCGCACCTCGCCCTTGAGGTACCGGTCGGACGGGTAGACCGACCTGCCCAGGTAGTTGGCGGTGGTGGTGCCGCCGCCCAGGGAGCCGGGAGTCGTGGTGACGCCGGTCTTCCTGGCGACCTCGACACCGTCCTCGTAGAGCACCGCGGTGCCGCCGCCCAGCGCGTAGGTGATCGTGCGCCAGCTGCCGCGGGCGAGGTCGCGTCCACTGTCGACGGTCTGCTCGGTGGACCAGTTCCCGCTCGCGATCGACGCGCGGAACTGGTCCCCCGTCGCGAACAGGTAGCCGTCGCCGCTGCCGTCGCGGGTGTTGCCCAGGCCCCAGACGAAGTACGGCAGCGACTGGTCCGGGGCCAGCTTCACCTGGACCGAGACGGTGACGTCGGTGAGACCGCGGATCACGTCGTCCGGCAGGCGGACGTGGCCGTTCACGCCGCCGAGCCGCAGACCTTCGGCGCCCAGCCACGCGGCGTCGCCGCTCAGCGCGCCGTCGTGGCCGAGCCCCGAGGTGTCGGTCACGACGGTGCCGGCGGTCTGGGTGAGGTCGTAGTGCACCACGAGGCCCTCGTCGAGGGTCGCGGCCGAGCTGGTGGTGACGGTGGACGCCAGGCCCACCGCGGTGAGCGCGACGGCGAGGAACACCGACGTGGAAGTGAGATGACGAAAGGACATGCCGGCCTTTCCTGACAGGCGCACAGCGGCACCTGGAACAGGGTGAACAGGGAGAACGCGGCCAGTCCCGTGAGTGAGCGCCAACATAGCCACCCGCTCGATAGATCGTCAATGAACGTTGCCGCCGCAAGCACCCCTGGCGGTCACTTGCCGAGGTTCTCCAGTGACCGCTGGGCGGCCGCCAGACCGTCCTTCGGCGTCACGACACCGTCGCAGATCTCACCGATGATCGTACCGAAGACCTTCTGCATGCTGCCCCAGTCCGGCGTCATCGGCGGCGCGTAGGCGAACTGCGAGGATTCCTTGAAGGCGCCCATGTTGACGTCGGTGATGGCCCACGCCGGGTGCAGGAAGTCGTCGCTGTCCTGCACCTCCCGGTTGGCCGGGGCGTCCTGACCGCTGGTGGCGATCGGCTTCTGCCCCTCGGCGCTGGTCAGGAAGTCGAGCACCTTGAACGCGAGCTCCGGACGGGTGCTCGACTTCGTGATGGCCAGGCCGCTCTGGAACGAGATCGTCGCCTGCCTGGTGTTCTTGAACAGCGGTGCGATGCCCCACCGCACCTGCGGGGACTCCTTGAGCGAGGCGATGTTCCAGAAGCCGGTCATGATCATGGCCGCGTTGCCCTGGGCGAAGAGCTGGTCGGGACTGGAGATCTTGAGCGCCTCGTAGTCCTTCTTGGACGGTGCCACGTGGTGCTTGTGCACCAGGTCGGCGTAGAACTGCATGGCCTTGACGTTCTCCGGCGAGTTGATCACCGGCTTGCCCGCGTCGTCGAGGACCCGGCCGCCGTTCTGCAGCATGAACGCCATCCACCACGGCCACCAGTCGCCGGCCGCGAAGCCGTAGCGCATGGTCCGGTCGCCGTCCCTGACCGTCAGCTTCTGCGCCGCGGCCAGGAAGTCCGGCCACTTCCAGTCCGCGGTCGGGTAGGACACGCCGTCCTTGTCGAAGAGATCTTTGTTGTAGTACAACACCATCGGGCCGGTGCGGTCCGGCAGGGCCCACGTCTTGCCGTCGCGGTCGTAGGAGTGCGCGGCCCGCTCGCCGAATCTCCCGACGAGATCGAGCTTCTGCCCGTCGATGAAGGTGTTCAACGGCAGCAGCTGGTTCTTGCTGCTGTAGCTGTGCACCGACTCCGCGACCTCGATGATGTCCGGCGGGTTGCCGTCACTGATCATCTTCTGGATCGTGCTGCCGTAGTCGCCGTTCTTGGAGATGTGCAACAACTTGACGTCGACGCCGGGAACGTGCGCACTGGCGAGGTCGACGCGTTGCCGGTAGGTCTTGGCGTCCTGGTCACTGCCCCACACCGCCACGGTCACCACCGGTTTCGGCGCGGGTGGCGCGGCGGAGGTGCAGGCGGATGCGACAAGGCAGGCCACCGCGGCGGCGGCCGCCGACACGGTTCTGTGCGGGCGACGTCGGCCCATGGTGATTTCCCCTCGGAAGTTCAGTCGAGCAGATGAGTCCGGAATTCCCGCCGCACACGGCTTCCGCAAGCCGTGCGGCGACTCCCCCTGGCATCAGTCACATGACCTGTTCCCCGTACCGCGCCTGACCGGGCACAGTACGTGATCTTCATTCAATTTTGAAGTGGTTCTTCCAACCGTGAGCGGAACTGTGACCGGCGGCCCACCAGCCTGTTTGCGCAAACAACCGGCACCGCCTGCGGCTATTCGACAACCACAGTGCGTGACAACACGTGGTACCTGCTCGCGAAGAACGTCGAATTCGTGGTCGAAACGTTGTCGAACGAGCTCTGCCGTTCGAAGGTCGGTGCCACACCACCTCTCGCTCAGCGCAGAAAGGCCGGATCATGATCAAGCCACTTCTCGTCGTGGCAACGGTTCTGGCGAGCACCGTCACCCCGGCCGCCTCGGCCGCCACCACGAGCTCGCCCACCGACCCGAACGTGAAGTACTTCGGCCGCTGGAACACGAGCTCGTCGAGCGCCTACGTCTCCGAGTGGGCCGGCGCCTACCTCGTCGTCGGTTTCACCGGCCGGACGGTGAAGCTCGAACAGCGCCGCACGATCGACTTCTTCGTCAGCATCGACGGCGGCCCGGACGTGGCCTACGTGAACCGGACCGGCACGGTCGATCTCACCCCGGCCCCGCTGGCCGCGGGCAACCACACGCTGCGCGTGTCCTACCGCCCGATCGCCGGCTCGTACAAGGGCGACGCGGTGTACCAGGGCATCGAGCTCGACACCGGCGCGCGCACCTTCGCGCCGCCGGTCCCGTCGAAGATCATCGAGTTCGTCGGCGACTCGATCACCGTCGGCCAGCTGTCGTCGAAGCAGGCGCTCACCGCCTACGGCTGGCTCACCGGAGAGAAGCTCAGGACCGGGCACACCCAGATCGCGGTCGGCGGCGCGTGCCTGCACCCGGCGGCGGACGGCTGCCTGAGCATGCGCGAGGGCTTCCTGCGCACCGGTCTCGCGTCGACCGCCCCGGCCTGGGACTTCGGCCGGTACCGGGCGAACGCCGTCGTGATCAACCTCGGCACCAACGACGTCGGCCACAGCGTCACCAAGGACCAGTTCCGCGCCTCCTACGTCACGCTGCTGCAACGGGCGCGGGAGAAGTACCCGACCGCGGCGATCTTCGCGCTGGGCACGTTCCGCAAGCGGTACGTGCCGGAGACCCAGGCGGCGGTGAAGACGCTCACCGACGGCGGCGACCGCAACGTCTTCTTCGTCGACACCAACGGCTGGATCGACGAGGCGACCGACACCGTGGACAACGTGCACCCCAACGACCAGGGCCACCGCAAGATCGCCGAGCGGTTGGCCCCGATCATCGCCGCAAAAATCTGACCCCTGGGGCGCGGCCGCCCGCTGTCGATGAAGGGAACATTCATCCACCTGAGGTGGAGCAAGGTTCCCTTCATCGACAGCGAGGCGAGGGCTAGGGGGAGGCGAAGCTCGGGTGCGGTGGCTGGTTGTAGCCGGTGTTCTGCCACGCCACCGCCTCCCGGTACTGCCGGTCCTCCATCAGCGACGGCCGCCGGATCGACGTCGGCTCGGTCGTCGAGTAGATCCGCAGCGCCGAGCTGTCCGCGGTGCGCCAGACGACCTCCTCGCGCCAGTCGCCGAGGATGTCGGCCTGCAACGCCGGTGTGGACTTGGTGCCGTTGTTCGAGGCCACGCCCGAACCGGTGAGCAGCCGCGTGTCACCGTTGGGACCGTACTTGTCGATCGTGGTGCCGTTCAGCAGCTCGCGTTGCGCGTCGCCGTCCCACCAGATCACGAAGTTGGTGGAACCGGGCTTGCGCGCCGCGACCTGGGCGCCCGTGGTGGCGGAGCGCAGGCCGCCCACCGCGGCCGACCACGCCTCCGCACCGGGGTTGCCCGCCCAGATGTCGGCGGCGACGGCACGGCCGTTGTCGCAGCCGCACGACGGCGCGCTCCAGAGGATCTGCCCGGTGCGCGCGTCGCCCATCCAGTCCGCGACCTCGTTCGTGTGCTCCGACGGCTTGAACACCTCCAGACCGGGCCGGGACGGGATGAAGTCGCCGACGTGCAGGGCGTCGCCGTGGTGGGTGCCGTTCTGCCACAGGCCGCGGCCGTTGTCGTCGATCGCCATCGAACCGTAGATGATCTCGTCGCGCCCGTCGCCGTCCACGTCGGCGATCGACAGCTGGTGGTTGCCCTTGCCCTCCCAGGCCGAGCGGTTCGGCTGGGACGCCGAGTCGAACGTCCAGCGCGGGGTGAGCTGCCCGCCGCGGAAGTCCCACGCCGAGATGACCGAGCGCGTGTAGTAGCCGCGGGACATGACGATGCTGGGCCGCGAACCGTCCAAATAGGCCGTTCCCGCGAGGAACCGGTCGACCCGGTTGCCGTAGCTGTCGCCCCACGACGACACGTTGCCGCGCGGTGGCACGAAGTTCTCGGTGTCGAGCACCGCACCGTCCCTGCCGCGGAACACCGACAGGAACTCCGGCCCGGTCAGGACGTAACCGTCGGCGTTGCGGTGGTCGGCGTTCGCGTTGCCGATCACCTGCCCGGTGCCCGACCGCGTGCCGTCCGCGGTCTTCACGGCGATCTCGGCCTTGCCGTCACCGTCGTAGTCGAAGACCTGGAACTGCGTGTAGTGCGCGCCCGCGCGGATGTTGCGGCCGAGGTCGATGCGCCACAACCGGGTGCCGTTCAGCTCGTACGCGTCCAGGTAGACGTTGCCCGTGCGGCCGGCCTGCGAGTTGTCCTTGGCGTCGGCGGGATCCCACTTGAGGACGATCTCGTACTCGCCGTCGCCGTCCAGGTCGGCGACCGACGCGTCGTTCGCCACGTAACCGGAACCAGGGCTCTGGATGGGCACGTCCTTGCTCGTCGCCAGCGTGCCGGCGGAACGCGTGGCCGCCGCCTCCACGCCGTCGTGCACCGGGCGCACCGAGTAGGACGCGTTCGCGGGCGCGCCCGCGTCGAGATAGCTCGTCGCCGTCGTCACCGGCGCGCGGTTGACCTTCACACCGTCGCGGTAGACGTTGAACGCCACATCGGCGGCGTCGGACCCGAGCAGCCGCCACGACACGAAGTTGCCGTTGCCGTGGACCGACCGGATGCTGACGAGCCCGCGGTCCGAGCGGACCTGCGGCTCGCCGGCGAGTGCGGGGGCACCGCCCGCGGTGAGGACCACCGCGAGCAGCGCCGACATCGTGGACCGCTTCATCTCACACCACCGCGCACGGCCGGTCGTTGACCGTGAACGACATCGGTTTCGCGTTCGTTCCGGTCCAGCTCGCGGTGAACCCGAACCCGACGGTGCCGTTCGGTTTGATCTCCTTGTTGTAGCCCTGGTCCGTCACGGACACCGCGGCACCGGTCTGGGTGAGGTTGCCGTTCCACAGCTGGTTGATCACCTGACCGTTGGCGAACGACCACTTCACCGTCCACCCGCTGACCGCCGCCGAGCCGGTGTTGGTGATGTCGACGACGCCCTGGAACCCGCCCTGCCACTGGGACTGCACCGCGTACTTCACCGAACAGCCGGTTCCCGGTGGCGGCCCCGTGGTCGTCGTGGTCGTCGTGGTGGTAGTGGTCGTAGTCGTGGTGGTAGTGGTGGACGTCGTAGTCGTTGTGGTGGGCGGAGTTCCGGTCATCTCGCCGAGCACGATCCCGCGCCCGTTGGTGCCGAGGTAGACACGGCCGTACACGCGCGGGTCACCGGTGATCGCGGCCTCGATGTTGCCGTACTGGTGGCGGTCGTCGTTGATCCGCACCCAGCTCGCACCCGTGTCGTCGGACCGGAAGACGCCCTTGGCACCACCGGTTTCCCCGATCAGGTACAGCGCCGGGTAGGCACGCCCCGGAGCCGCCTTGCCGAAGCCGATGTTGAGCGAGCCCGCCACCCCGGCGACCTTCGCGAAGCTCGCGCCGGAGTCCGTCGAGCGCCACAGCCCGCCGGTGCCGGTGAGCCACACGTCGCCTTCCCTGCCCGCCACGGCCTTGAACCGCGCGGACGTGGGCAGACCGGTGGCCGCGGTCGCCGTGAACGTGGCGCCGCCGTTGGTGCTCACGTAGAACTTCCCGGCGGAGAACGCGTAGAACTTCAACGGGTTGACCCGGTCCGACTTGACCACCGCGCCCGCCGGGACACCCGCCGACGGCGTCCAGGAGTTGCCGAACCCGGTCGCGTAGTGGACGGCGGCTCCCGCGGGACTCCAGACGAACCTGCTGCCGTCGGCGGCCGCCGCCACCGTGCCACCACCGGTGACACCGCCGGGTTCCTGGCCCTGGAACCAGTTCGCGCCACCGTCGGTGGAGAACGCGACCCGGTTGTCGTTGGGCCGGCCGGTCTTGTCGAAGTCGCCGACGCGCACGACCGTCGCCGGCGTGAGCTCGGCGAAGTCGAGGCTCGTCGTGGTGGTGAAGTAGGGCTGGGTGAATATCCTGCGCGGCACCGCGTCGAGCCGGTCGTGCCGGAACCCGCCGATGTCACCGAGCGCGCTGATCAACGGCGGCCCCGACGGCGGGCTGATCAGGTCGGTCACCGCGGTCTCCTCGAGTCCCGCCACCATCGGCCTGATCGTGAACTGGGTGCCGCGGTCCCACGCGGTGAGGTCCGTGGTGCCGTAGAGCGTCGCGCCCGTGCCGTACATCATCCGGTCGGAGTCGAACGGGTCGATCTCCAGCGACTCGGTCATCCAGCCGAGCTTCGGCGCGGTCTCCGGCGGGGCGGGGTTCGCGCCGAGGTCGAGCCACGGCGCGGCGCTGATGTCCATCTTGTAGCGGAAGCTGCGGTCCGGGTAGTTCGTCCAGTCCCACACGCGCGTCCAGGTGGCGCCGTAGTCGGTGCTGCGGAAGAAGACCACGTCCGGCCACCACGCGATCTGCGTGGCGACCATCAGCGTGCCGGGCTTCTTGCGGTCGACGGTCAGGCCGCTGTAGCCGAACGTGTTGTCCGCGCTGGTGGACGGCACCGGGCTGATCCGGGTCCACGCGCCGGTCGTGGTGTTCAGCTTCCAGACGTCGCCCTTGCCGCCGTCGTAGGGGCCGCCGGTGTCACTCGTGGCGACGTAGAGGGTGTCGCCCTGGAGCACTCCCTTGTGCGGCAGGAAACCCGTCGGCTGCCCGGCCACCCGTTCCCACGTCGTGCCGCCGTCGGTGCTGCGGTAGACGTTGTTCTGCTTGTCCGCGACGCCCACGTAGATGGTCTTCGTCGCGGCTCCGGCCGATCCGGTGCGCGGGTCGAACGTCACCCACAGGACGCCCTGGTTGTCGCTGAGATAACCGGTGGAGTCACTGGGATCCTGCGCGTAGTTGCCGGGGTTGGGGAACGACGCCACCTTGCCCCAGGTGGCACCGAAGTCCGTGCTGCGCCACAGGCCGTTGCCGCTCGGCGCGCCGAAGTACAGCACGCTGTTGCGGTTCGGGTCGATCGCGAGCCGCTCCCCCGCGCCGCGGCCGGGCATGTTGCCACCGACCTTGAACGGCAGCTGGGTCGTCTGCCAGGTGGTGCCGCGGTCGGACGAACGCAGGATCGCGCCGTTGTTCGGGTCCCAGCTGTTGGTGTACATGCCCGCGGCGACGTACACCCGGTTCGGGTCGACGGCGTCGGTGGCGAGGCTCGCCACGCCGTTGAGGCCCCAGTTGTCGAGGCCGACGTGGTCGAGCAGCGGAATCCACCTGCTCGTGCCGGGGTTCCACCGGTACGCGCCACCGATGTCGGTGCGCGCGTAGATCAGGTTTCGCTCGCTCTGGTTGAACACGATGCCGGGCACGAACCCGCCACCCGCTATTTCGACGTTGCCCCACGAGTAGGACTCGGCCGCGGCGGCGGGACTGTCCGCGTTCGCCAGGTGGGCCACCACGACGAGCGCGGCGGTCGTCACCGCCGCCAGCGCGCCTGCGAGAGCTCTCCGCATCGAGAATTCCCTTCTCGGCTATTTCAGCGGAGTGTCTCTGCCACACGCTCTTCAGTACAAACAGCAGTTCTGTCTTCCGCATCGAATCGACCACATTCCCGTCGAAATGCGGTTGATTCACGGAGTCGGAGCCTTCGCCGGGGCCTCGATCACCGAGGGTGAGGTACCCGGTCCGCGTCGCGCGCCCCGAAGCTTGTTATCGCTAATCTGATCAGTCTTCGCAATCTGCCCATTGCCATATCTGCCACCATGCCCACATAGTGTTAGCGCTCACCTTCCGGTGCCTCCCAATGACGCAAGGAGCCGGTTCATGCGCTCATCCCTGCTGATCGCCGTCACGACGGCGCTCGCCCTCGTGACGGGCGCCGTCGTGACCCAGCCGGTCGCGTCGGCCGCAGGCCCTGTGCCGCACTACCTGATGACCGCGTTCACCAACAGCAGCGAGTCCAACATGGACGTCTACGACTCGCCGAACGCGACGACCTTCACCCGGGTCAGGGCCAACGCCTACACGCCGCCGTCGGGCCTGATCCGCGACCCCAGCGTCATCAGGCACACCGACGGCTACTACTACCTCGTCTACACGACGAACTGGACCGGCGACACGATCGGCTTCGCCCGCAGCGCGGACTACGTGAGCTGGACGTTCCTGCGCAACGTCCGCGTCGGCCTCAACGGCGCGACCGGCAGCACGTGGGCGCCGGAGTGGTTCAAGGACTCCGACGGCAGCGTGCACGTGATCTTCTCCGCGTCCACGACCGGCACCGCCGGCCAGTTCCGCCCGTACCGGATCACCGCGACGAACGCGGACCTGTCGGCGTGGACCAGCCCGGTCGCGCTCGGCATCGCCGCGAACTACATCGACAGCTTCGTGGTCAAGGTCGGCGGGACGTACCACAACTTCCTCAAGAACGAGACCACCAAGTACATCGAGCACGCCACCGCGACATCGCTGAACGGGCCGTGGACGTTCGCCGGCACGGGCGACTGGGCCGGCTGGGGCTCCGGTCTGGAAGGCCCCGCGCTCGTGCGGCTGCCCGACGGCCGGTGGCGCGTCTACTTCGACCAGTACGGCCAGCGGCGGTACTTCTACGCCGACAGCTCGGATCTGAACACGTTCGGCGCCAAGGTCGAGCTGCCCGGCCTGTCCGGGACGGCGCGGCACTTCACCGTGCTGCGGGAGGACTCCGGTGACGGCACGGCGGTGGCGACCGGCAGCCGGTCGTTGCGCTCGGTCAACTACCCCGACCGCTACGTGCGGCACCGCGACAACCTGGCCTACGTCGAGCCGGTGAGCTCGTCCAGCAGCGTCTCCGACCGTCAGGACGCGACCTTCACCGTGGTGACCGGCCTCGCGAACGCCGGCTGCTACTCGCTGCGCTCGGTGAACTTCCCCGACCGCTACCTGCGCCACTACGACTTCCGCGTCCGGCTGGACACCAACACCGGTGACGCGGGATTCGCCCGCGACGCCACGTTCTGCGGCCGTGCGGGTCTCGCGGGCGGTGGCAGCACGTCGTTCGAGTCCTACTCGCACCCCGGCCGTTTCCTGCGCCACTACGGCTTCGAGGTGCGCGTCGACTGGCGCACGTCCGACGCGGCGTTCGCGAACGACGCCTCGTTCACCGTGTCCGCCCCACTGGCCTGAAAGGAATCTGAATGATCGTGTCAAGCCGCAGCGGTAGCGGGTTGTGGTGCGGTTGCTGTGAAGGTTCGACCGTCGCGCAGCAGTGCCCACAGCACGT
>NZ_JBSGBE010000044.1:0-29974 GCF_053601075.1 Lentzea sp. NPDC004789
TTCGCGAAGAAAGCCGTGGCCCGCTTGAGGATCTCCACGTCCTCGCGCAGCCGCCGGTTCTCCCGCCGCAGCGCGGCCAGCTCGGCCTTCTCGTCACTGCTCAGCCCGCCGTCCTCGCGGGTCCCGGCATCGCGTTCGGCCTGCTTCACCCACTCGCGCACGGCGGTCTCGGTCAGGTCGAAGTCCTTCGCGACCTGCGCGATCGAGCGGTCACCACGCCGGCACTGCTCGACAATCTCCGCCTTGAACTCCGGCGTGAACGCACGACGAGGACGCCGGGGCTTGTTCGAGCCCGTGGTCTTCATAAGGATATCCTTCCAGGGGCAAAACCCCTGATCTCAGGTGTCCGTCAAAACGGGTCAGGCCCACCCCTGCAGTAGATGACTGGGGCTCCCGTTGCACCAACGGATCGTTGGCCCACAGGTATCCCCAGGGACACGGCGGATCAGCGCCGTACGCAGTCCCGCCGCCTTCGCAGCAACGACGTCGTCGTTGTCGCGGTGGTCTCCGGCAGGAGCTGGCATCTGTCGCGCTACAACCACTGTCGGTCGTACAGAGCGTGCGACCACACGCCACCGCGACCAGACCACCCGATCCCAGAGCAGGGCTGCAAGTTCCATACTGCGCCGGCCCGTCCTAGGCGGCTTGATCAACGAGTACGAACCTGCAGTGGCTTGATCCGCAGGTCGGGCGCATTGAGCCAGGTTTGTCACCCCACAGGTCAACCGGGACCTCGCCGCTCCTACGACCGCGCTACCTCCGCCACCACGCTGTACTGGGTGTTTTGCCCGAGCATCTTCGTCAATTTCCTCAAATCACCGCTTCCTAACCTCGCGGATGGACGAGCCTCCGCGCTCTGGCGCACGCTTTGAGCATGTTCCTCCATTTTGGACCCTGTTCGCCTCACGGCGAGGAAGGAATGTGGATGAGGTTGGGTAAGGTCTTCAAGGCCGGCTCCGCCGCGATCGCTCTCGCGCTCGTGGTCACGGCATTCACTGCGGCACCGGCCAGTGCGGCAAGGCGGTGCCACTTCGCGGTCTCGACGAACAAGTACACCTGCGGCAACGCCGACACCATCCGGAAGCCGACGGACGTGATCGGCGCGCGACTCTTCACCGGCGGCAGCTTCACCGGCGACATGCTGACGGTCTGGATGCCGAGGCCCTGCAAGAAGGACGACAGGTACGACGGGTACATCCGGCTCGGTGACGGCTTCCAGAACTCGATCAGTTCGGTGCAGGGCTGGGCGGGCTGCTGGGTCTGGCTGCACTTCGCCGACGGAGAACGCGAAGGGCCGTACTGGAACGACGTGCCCGATGTCGGCACGCGGGCAAACGATCGTGCCACCCACGTCGGAATCAGCTGAGGGGGAGTGGATCCGATGAGGAATCGCTTGGCAAGGCTCGGATCGGTGCTGCTGTCCGCGCTGGTGATGGTCGGTGTGGCGGTGGCGGCCGCGCCGAGTGCGGCGGCGACCCACGAGGGCACGCCGACGTCCAGGGAACTGCTCAACGAGTGCAACGCGGGACGCACCACGAAGTGCGCCTTCCGGCCGGAGGGCATGTCGACTTACGCCGGGCCGCGGATGTTGGCCGGATCAGGGCAGAACTGCGGGTCGGGCACCGACGTCCGGGTGCTCCGCTGGGAGGCGTCGTCGACCACGACGAACTCCTGGGGTGTGGAGATCAGCGCGAAGTACAAGCTCGGCGAGGCGTTCGAGTCCAGCTTCACCACCACCTATTCGCGCCAATGGGGCTGGACGGACTCGCAGTCGGACGAGTACCGCGCCGAGCTCAAGCCGAGGACGAAGAAGGTGCTCTACGCCTCGAAGCTCAAGACCAAGGTGAGTGGCACCTGGGAGCTGAACTTCAAGAAGCGGTACAAGGGGCACTACATCTGGTACGTCAGCGGAGGTGAGGTCGCCGGTCAGACGAAGGGGTCGCCGTGGGACATCACCGCGAAGGAGGAGAAGGCGTCCTGTTAGCGGCCTGTTCAGGTCGGCGGGAACTGAAGGGGCACAGGTGGTCTCACGCCACCTGTGTCTCTTGGTAAGCACTGGGCGCGGACCGCCGGTCGGCTGGACGACCTGCGAAACGCGCTGAACATCACGACGTGTGCGCTGGTGGCTGAAACCCTGGGTGTTCAACGGGTTTCGCGCCAGCGCAACGCGGTGCTGCGGAGGTTCGGAACCATGAGCGGACGTGTCGCGATCGAGCTGGCAGCGGGGTTTGGTGACGGCCAGCGGAATCGGCTGGCCGCACCTGTCGGCGCCGCGGTGGAGATGGCGGTGGGGGTCGCTTTCCAGGTCGACGGTGGTGTCACCGAAGCCGTGGCGATCGCCTTTCGGGACGCGCTCCAGGCGGAGAGCGTGGTCGAGGGAGATCGGGGCCACGCATCCCTGCCGTCGAGGACTGTGGCTGAGGTGGCCGAGGTGTGCCGGACCGTCGTCGCCGGGCTGCGAGAGCCGCGGGTGTGGGTGGGGGTGGTGGCTGGTGACGCGAGGGCGGACGCTTCGGACCTGGTCGGCGTCGTCACCGCCCTGGAGCTGCCGCCTGGCGTGTACCGCCGCGAGGACGTCGAAGTCGAGTACGCGGCCGTCCGGTCGCGGGCGAGCGCCGCGGTGCTGCGGCGGCTGATCGCCCCGGTGATGGCGGTCGACGTGCTGAGGGGCACGCTGGCGGCGCTCATCGCGGAGGGGGGCAACCGGACATCCGCGGCGGAACGGCTGTTCATCCACCGCAGCACCATCGACTACCGGCTGGCGCGCATCGAGCAGCTGACCGGGCGTTGTCCTGTGACAGTGCGAGGGTTGAGCATCCTCACGGCGGCGTACGCGCTGTCGGTCGGCACGGGCTGAGGCTCACCAGGCCGCCGGTCGCTTCCGGTGCACGATGTCATTTGCGGAGAGGGCCGCGGCCAGCTTTCGCAAGCCGGGCATGGTTGTCGCAGGACATCCGGTCAGCCGCTCGACGCGGGCGAGCCGGTACTCCAGCGTGGTGCGGTGGATCCTCAGAGCGTTCGCCGCTTTGCTGCGGTTGCCGTTCGCCGAGACGAGCGCTTCGAGGGACGTGCGCAGCGACTGCTGTCGCACCACGGGGCGGATCAGCGCGAGCAGTGCCGCCACAGCCGCCTTGTCCTGCATCACCGCGTATTCCAGCACCACGTCCTCGACTTCGTACACCCCAGGTGCCCAGCGCAGGCCCACGACGATGTCGAGGACGGTCTGCACCTCCTCGCGGCCCTGCGCGACCTCATGCCGCCCGCACCAGGTGATCGCGAGTCGCGGTTCGCCGCCGAGGTGGTCGTGCAACCGCTGGCCCAGGTCCCGTGCGTGCTGTTCCACCCGTGCCGGAGCCAGCAGGTAGCCTGACTCGCGGTAGAGCAGGGACGTGACGTCCTGTCGTCCCAGGGCTTTCAGGGCGTCGTCCACCCGAGTGCACAGGTCGAGCGTGCCGGAGTGCGCGGCCACCACCGCGTACGCCTCCGCACCGGCCGGCGTCGGCACACCCCACAGCCGACACGCGGCCGCGACCTGCGGGGTTTCCTCGTCTCGCCCGCAGGCGCCGAGGAACCCGGCCAGCAGCGCGTGGGTGGCGGCTTCGCCGGTGGCGCGGGCCTTCTCTGCGAGCTGCGGCATCTCACCGGTGTGACTGCTGCCGGTGAGCACCGCGATCACCGCCTGCTCGGTGACGCGCTGGGCGGTGAGCAGCATCGGCGCGAGCGGGTGGTGTGCCAGCGCCCAGCCGCGTCCGAGCTCGTGCAGCCGTCCCAGGTCCGGCGCAGGCTCACGGCAAAGCGACTCCACAATGGACAAAGTGGCGCGATCCGGGTTCGTGGTGGTGCTCATCCTCACCGTCTGCGCGCCTGGAGCACTCCGCCGGTGGTGGCGATGGCCGCGACCACCACGAGCATCCCGCCGAGCCACGCCCACGTCGGCCGACTGCCGGCACTTTTGGACAAGGTGAACGTGAACTCGCCCGCCTTCGGGGAGGGTTCGCCGAAGTGGATGGCGTAGCGGACGACGTAGCCGCCCTCGGGACCGAGTGGCCGGAGAGTGGCGTCCAGGACGTTCGCGTCGATGCCCACTGCGCCGTCCTGCCACTGCTGACCGTCGGGACCGGTCACCGTCACGGTGTTCGAGCCCTCGGTGACCACCGGGCGGTCGAAAGTCAGCCGGATCGTCTCGGGCGCCTTGCCGACGGTGGCCTCAGCGGCGGGAGACGACGAGACCAGTTCGCCCGCCGCGCCAGCGGGCGGGAAGTGAACACCCAGGCTGAACAACAGCACTGCGATGAGTGCGCCGGTCTTCGTCACGGCAGTTTCCTCCGTCCGGGGCGGAACACGACGACCACGCCGACGATCACGACGAGTGCCAGCAGGGCGCCGAAGAGTGCGATCGTGGGCCAGTTGGGCAGGTTCCGGGCACCCCGGGTCACGTGACGTCCGTGGCCTGTGCCGGAGGGCTCGGCGAGCGCGATCTCCGGCGCCGGGTGCGCGGGCTCGGCGCCGCCGGACCGTTCGTCGGCCCAGTCGGTCGTGCCGCCGTCGGCGTAGACCTGCTTGGTCGGGAGCACGAGGGTGTCGGCGTTGGTGGGCAGCGGCCAAGCGGTGAAGGCGAACTCGTCGTACTGCTCGTCGCCGGGAGCGATGCCGGTGCCGTCGTCCGCGGTCCAGACGATCGCGGTGACGGTGCCGCCGGCGCCGCGGCTGATCGCCGCGCTCCAGCCTCTGACGGGCTTGGCGCGCACCCTGGTGAGGTCGTACCGGCCTGGGATCGTCACCTCCAGCCGGACGGTGGCCCGCTCCGCCTCCTCGTTCGGCACCCTGAGCACGATCGCGCCTTCGCCGCCCTTCTCCGGCTGCCCACCGTCCGCGTGCGCGGTGACGTGCGCCAGGGCCTGGCCCGGAGCCAGCAGTGCGGCGGCGGCCGCGACGAGCCAGACCAGAAGGTGTCGTGCGGGTCGTTTCCGAAAGCCTCGATCGAACACCGAATTCCTCGAATTCCGACGGGGGCGAGTGGGCTGTCGATATCGTCGCCGATTTCGAGACGACTGGGGCGAGATGGGGTGGTTTGCGGAAGTTTTCGCGCCTGAGGAGGAATGCGGCGTTGTCGCGGCAGAATTCAGGGCTGCGGCAAGGGCTCCTTTCGTACCTATTCGCAGATGGCAGGCGCCATGACCTGCGCCGGACTGCTCCAGCCGGAGCACCGCTGCTTGGAGTGGTCGAACCAGTCGTGGCCGAACTCGTGCGCGGCCAGCAGGGCACCGTCGCGGACCCCGGTGATGTAGAGGGTGATCCGCTGGCCCCGGCCCCAGTTGCAGCCGACGACCGTGGGGTTGTTGCCGCAGCCTTTGATGTAGCTGTTCGTGCACTCCACCGGGGTGCCGCCGCCCTCGGTCAGCCCGCTCCACGCGGCCGCGCCCTTCCGGATCGCCGCGGCATGACGCTGGCAGGAGCTGGTGAGGTGCCAGCTGCGCCGGTTCGGCGTGGGCCAGCCCGCCATCACCGCAGGAGCTTCACCGGTGGCGGCCCGACCGGCTTCGGTCTGGACGACCGAGATCGGATCACCCCGGGAGGCGTCCACCTGGAGGTTGGCGAACGGCAGGGCGGTGCCGATCCGGCCCGTCTCGAGGGCCTGGGTGACAGGGCTCAGCAATGCCGTGGCCGAGGCGGTCGAGAAGGCCAATCGGTATCGCAATAGGAGGTGTTTGTTCATTGTGCTGTCCTCACTGGCAGGGGTGACGCAGTGCTGCGCAGTGTTGCGACCGGAATGCGGAGGCGTCCACCGGCAATTTGTGAAATCCGCAGTGCACGGTGTGGAATCGTCGTGCGGCCAGCGGACGAACGGCCTTCTGCCACGAACCGCAGGTGCGCGGCGGCATGGGCACTCATGACGAATCAGCTGAAGAAGACCCTGAACGCATGAACAGATCACGGGGTGAGCGATGACAACCGGACAGCCGGCCGCGGGAGGAGCCTTCCGCGGACGGCCGTCGTGAGGCTGTCGATCAGCCGTTCGGGTTGAACGGGATGCCCGACGGCTTGGCCCGGCTCAGCTCGGTCGGCCACCTGCTGTCCCTCAGCGGGAAGTTGGCGTCGCCCCAGTCGGCGTTGTTCAGCTTGGTCCGCAGGTCGCCGCGGAGGTTCTCCCAGCTGACCAGGGCAGGCTCGTCCCAGCGCCCGTTGCCCCAGGCCTCCGGCTCCTCGTTGGCCCTGGCGAAGCGCATGATGTGCGTGCTGCCACCGTCCTTGTGGTAGATGGCCCTGACGCGGACGCCGGTCTTCGCCGGCACGTCGTTCCACGCCTTGGTCTCGTACTGGCCATGCCGGGACACGGAGACGAACGCCGGCGTCGGCTTGCCCTGTGGCACCCAGACCACCACGCCCTCCCAGTCGTGGCGGTGTGACGTCGGCGTGCAGCCCGCGCAGCTCATGTCCTTCTCGAAGTACAGGGCATAGCTGATCGCGCACCAGTTGTTGTTGCACTTGGCCCGCGAGTACGTGTTGGCCTTGCCGAGGTGGTCCTTGCGGCACTGGCCGGTCACCGGTCCGGTGTCCTTGAGACCGCCGTTGAGGTTGCCGTTGGCGTCGATGGCCGCGGCGGGGAGACAGCCGTCGCCGTCGTAGTCGAACAACGGCTGGAACGTGCGCTGGAACGAGGTTGCGTTCGCTGGCAACGGCGTCAGCACGGCGGCCGACGCGTTGTTCGTCGCCGTGATCGTCAGGAGTGCGGCACTGCCCACCACCAAGAGCGCCTTGGTGAAGCGAGAAGTGAATCTGGTCATTGTTGCAGGGAACATGCGCTGTGCTCTCCGGTTGTTCGGTGTGTGTCACGGCTTGGCATGCCGGAACCGAGCCTATGGAGCGGGAAGAGGATGTCAACGCTCGTACGTCCGGTTGAGTCCACTTGAGATGGTCAGGCGCGTTTTTTCCTCGGCGCAACCAGGAAGCCTGGTTCCCTCTCGCAGGCGGCACGCCGTCGAATTGGTCGAACCCGCCTCGCCTGTGTGGTTCGGCGACTTCATCGGCGCCTGCACGGAACCACCGCGGCACGCTCGCCGACCTGCTGTTCGGTGAGGACGGACTGCGCCTGCACATCGCGTGTACGACATCGGCGGCTCCTCGGTGCGCTTCCGGTGGACTGGCACCTGCCGCCGGATTGATGGGTGGCTGCACCCCGGCACAGTCCGCGTCAACGGCCTCGTCGCGGAGCGCTGAGCCGCAAGTCATCGACGGTCGGCGCCACGTCGCCGGACGTGGTGGCCGCGACGAGCCTGCGGTCGAGACGCACACCGAAGGCGGGGCGAGCGCCGGCCGACGAGGACAGCGGTGCGCACGAGCGGGAGCAGGACGCCACGTCGCAGAGCCGCGGCGGGTGCGAGATGTGTTGTGGTGCGTTCTGGAAAGCGTTTTCCGCCTGAAGGGTCGATCAGGACGGTCGTTCGACGGAAAAACTTTCGAACAACATCGAATCGGGCTCTCTCGTCCTTGACGCCTTTCGCGAGCCCGTGCGACGTTCACCGCGTCCGGGTGAAGTGGTCCAGCTTCGCCCCGGTGATCGAGAAGGGCGTGTCTTGAGCATCCTGCTGCACGAGCCCGCACCCGCACTCGACGAGGTCGTGCCGCTCGGAATGACGGCCTGCTGCCGCTCGACTCGCGTGCCGACGGGACGGCCGGTCCACAGTGGATGGACGACGTTCGCCGACGGCGTCGACCGCACCTCGCAGACCACGCGGGACGGGCGGCTTCTCGCCGTCTTGCTCGACCAGCCGCGCTGCGTCAGGACGCCGGCAGCGTCCCCGGTGTGGCCGGTGGCGTGGTCAGGACCGTGGTGTCGCCGACGTGGACGTGGCGTGGAGGACGAATGTGGCGTGTCCGGTGGACGCGGCGCGGTCGTGGAGTGCGTTGAGCCAGGTGGCAGGGTCCTGCTGAGCGGTGCGTGGATCGGCGGCAGGGCTATGCACCGCACCGTTCGCCTGCGCGCTGCCGCTGCGGAGATTGGGCTGCGCCACAGCCGTCGTTTGAGCGGGCCTCGGTTGTGCACGTTCACAGTGCTGGTGGATTATGAGCCGTGTTCGTGGCACGAGATCGGCATCCCGGCGTACTGGAATCGAGGCGGGCTGGACCTATTCACTGTGCTCAAGACGCCCAGGGCTCAGCTGTCCTACATCGGGATGACGGTCAACCGTCAATGTGCACGTTCCCATCGCAGGTGGTGAACGAAGGTCTGGTCCGCTCATAAAGTTGTCGAATTGCTTCAACACACGGAGGTGCCGACGTGGTCACCATCGCGGATGTGGCTAGGCATGCCGGCGTGGCGCCGAGCACCGTCTCGTACGTGCTGACTGGGAGGCGGTCCATCTCTTCGGAGACCCGCGCCAAGGTCAAGGAGAGCGTCCGGCTGCTGGGGTATCGCCCGCAAACCGGGGTCAGGACGCTCCCGGCCAACAGGACGAACGTGGTGGCTTTGGTGCTGCCGCTGCGACCCGGTGTGCATCTGCCGGTGCTGATGCGGTCTGTGACGGCGACCGTCGCCAGCGCCCGCGAGAACGGCATGGACGTGCTGCTGCTGACCGCGAACCAGGGGGCGCAGGGTCTGCGCAGGGTGGCGGCCAGTGCCCAGGTTGACGGGTTCCTGGTGATGGACGTGGGGCTGGACGACGACCGCGTGCCGCTGCTGCGGCAGATGTCCAGGCCGTCTGTCCTCATTGGACGACCGGCGGCGGTCAACGGGCTGACCTGTGTGGACCTCGACTTCGAGGCCGCCGGAGCGAAGTGCGTTGACCATCTGGCCGACCTCGGCCATCGTTACATCGGGTTCCTCGGCGCGCCGAGTGTGGTGTACCAGCGCAACACCGGCCACGCGCAGCGCACGATGACGGGGTTCGGTGCCGCCGCCATGCGGCGCGGGATCGCGTCTACCGCGCTGCCCGTCGAGAACGACTACGAGTCGGTGCTGACCGCGGTGCGGTCGTTGCTGCGCACGCAGCCCGCGATGACCGCGATCGTCGTGCACAACGAGGCGGCGCTCGGTTGGGTCGCGGGAAGTCTGCGGACGCTGGGGCGCAGGGTGCCCGAGGACGTGGCCGTCGTGGCGATCTGCCCGGACGAGCTCGCGGAGCAGCTGCGGCTGACGTCGGTGCAGCTGCCTGCGGAGGAGCTGGGGCGGCGGGCGACGGAGTTGCTCGTGTCCCGGCTGAACGGCCTTCCGGCGCCATCGCTGACCCTGCTGCCGCCGAAGCTGTCCTGCCGTTCGAGCACCGCTCCGAGGCTGCGCCGGGCCTGAGGACCGTGCTACGACCTGACCGACGTGATCCGGTATCCGCCGCAGGAGGAAGTTCTTCCGCTCCGTGTTGGATCGGGACGGCCCGCGTTGACGCTGTGCGCGTTCCCGGCTTGGCTTGAACGGCCGGGCCGAGGGTCAGTCGCGGTACTCGCGCGACGGCTTGCCCCTGCTGAGGGCGTACAGCAACTGGCCCAGCAGGAAGGGCGAGATCATCGCGATGACGATGGCTCCTGCGGTGGTCATGCGTCGACGGTAGTTCCGCGCCGCCCTGTCGGACATGCGAGGAATGAGGAAAACCGTCGTGACGCCACCAGGGCCTTCTCGCTGCAACACACCTTCGCGTTGTGTCTGCTCACGCCGACCTCGCCGCTGCGCCGGCCGGACTAAGATCACCTTCAAGGGAAGGGGCTGAACGGCGTACCGGGACGTGGGTCGAGCCGGTCGGAGGAGCGGCATGGCGGTGGAGTCCGGTCGAGCCCGGGATACCCGGCTCCCGCTGGGCCGGCGCGCTCAGGTGGAGCTGGTCCGGAGCAGGGTGCGGGAGGCGGCCGCGGGCCGGCCGGGGCTGCTGGTGGTGCGTGGCGCGGACGGCATCGGGAAGTCGGCTCTGCTCGCCGCGGTGTGCGAGGACCTGCGCGGCGAGGCGGAGGTGCTCAGCGGGGTCTGCGGTGCCGAGCGCGCGCCCTACTCCGTCGTGCGTTCCCTGTTCGGCGGCGCTGCCGACGAGGTGCTGGCAGCGGAGCATGACGAGCACGGCCGTCGGCGCCGGTTGCTGAAACTCGCCGCTGCACGCGCGGGCGCGTTGCCGCTGGTGGTCGTGATCGACGACGCGGACCGGTGCGACGGCGCGACGGCCCGCTGGCTCGGTCTGCTGGCGCGGCGGGCGAGAGCGGGCCGGCTCTTCTTCGTGCTCGCCCACCGAGTCGCCGACCGCATGGCAGCGGACGTGGTGTTCGGGGAACTGGCCGGTGCCCTCGACACCACCGTGATCGAACTCGGTCCGCTGGGGGCGCCGGACGTGCGCGAGCTGATCCGGCGGCGGTTCGGCGCCGAGCCGCACGAGGAGTTCCTGCGGGCCTGCCTGGAGCTGTGCAACGGAGTTCCCGGTACGACGCTGGCGTGCCTGGCGAGGATCGCCGAGGAGGGTGGACGGCCCGGCGAGCAGTGGGCGGGGCGGCTGCGCGAGGTTTCGGTCGCCTCGTGGTCCTCCTGGTTCGGTCAGCAGGCTGAGCAGGTTCTCCGCTACGCCACCGCGGTGGCGGTCATCGGCACCGACGGGCCGGACGCCACCGGAGCGTTGTTCGAGCTGTCCGCGGCGGCCGTCTCCTCGGCGCGCGGGACGCTGCGGCTGTCCGGTGTTCTCACCGAGCACGGGACGTTGCGCTCGGAGTCGTTGCGAGCACACCTGCTGGACACGCTCGAACCGGAGGAACTGGCCGGGTTGCGGCTCAGGGCGGCGCGCCTGCTCAGCGACGAGGGGAAGCCCCGACGTGAGGTCGCCGACCAGCTCGCCGCACTGCCGGTCGTCTCCGAACCCTGGATGGCCGCGATCCTGCGGGAAGCGGCGCGCGAGTGCGGGGGCGCGCCCGAGGCAGCCGTGCGGTACCTGCGTCGTGCGGTCGAGGCGGTGCCCGGTCACATCGGCATGAGGCTGGAGCAGGCGAACCTGCTCTACGAGGTGGACCCCGTGGCGGCGGGAAAGGTCTACGCGGAGGTGCTCCGCGACATCTCGGATGCCGAGGAGCGCGCGTTCGCCGCGGCTCGGTACGGAGCCGCCTCGCTGCGGACGTCCCAGGTGACCGAGGCGTTCCGCGACCTGGTCGGCGAATGGCGCGCGCTGCCCGCCACCGCCGATCCCGAGGTGCGCGCGGTGGTCGAGGTGCTCGTGCTCATGGTGGGGCTGGGCGGTGTGGCCACCACGGCCGACGCGCTGTGCCACGCGCGCGAGATGGTGCCACCCACCGAGGCCAGGTCGCGGTTCGCGAGGCGTCTGGTGCAGCAGCTGGGCCGGGCCGAGATGTGGCGCGGCGAGTCGGTCGGCCGCACACTCGCGTTGACGAGGTCGTCGCTGCCGCAGCCGGGCACGGTGCACGACTGGTGGGACACCTGGGCCGCCGCGTCGCTGCACTTCTGCGGCGAACTCCCGGAGGCGGCCGCCGTCACCGGCAGGGTGCTCGCCTCGGCCGCGGAACGAGGTGACGAGTCGAGCCACGTGGTGACCCACGCGCACCTCGCGCACCTGCGGCTCGACCTCGGCGAGCTGGCGGACGCGGCCGCCCACGCCGAAGAGGCGATGGCCTACCCGCTGGGCGGCGAGCACACCGCGGCGGGAAGGCGGGCGCGGGCGATGCTCGCCACGGTGTGCGCGCGCAACGCCGACGACGAACGCGCGAACGCACTGCTCGAGGTGTTGCCGCACATGCGTGAACCCCAGGTGCATCTCCAGGCCTCGATGGTGCGGGCTCTCCTGCTGCGCAACTCGGGGCAGCCGGAAGCGGCGCTGGACCGGCTCCGCCAGTGTGGCGAGGACCTGGGCGCGATGGACATCCGGAATCCGCTGTTCCTGCCGTGGTGGCTCGACGCCGTGGCGCTGCTCGCCGAGCTCGGTCGCCTGGACGAGGCGGCCGAGCTCGCGTCGTTCGGCGAGGCGGGAGCGGCGCGGTGGAACACCGCACCCGCGCAGGCCCACGCCGCACTGGCCCGCGGGCTCGCCACCGGCGACGCCACGACGCTGGAGGACGCCGCGCGGCGCCTGGAGGCGGCGGGTTACCGCCTGCGCCAGGCGGAGGCGCTGACCGCGCTCGGGCTCGCGTTGTCGCGCGCGGGCGACGACAAGGGCGCACGCAGGCACCTGCGCAGGGCCGTGGGCGTGGCCGTCCGCTGCGGTGCCACTGGTGCGGCAGCGGTGGCAAGAGCCGCGCTCGTGCGGGCCGGCGGCCGGATGAGCGAACTGTCCACGAAGGACGTTCTGACCGGCGGCGAGCGGCGGGTGGCGGAACTCGCCGCCCTGGGCCTGACGAACAGGCAGATCGCCGACGACCTCTTCGTCGCCGTGCGGACCGTGGAGAGCCACCTCTCCAACGCTTACCGCAAACTGGGTGTGCAGACCCGCGCGGACCTCGCCGCGCGGCTGCGATGAGGCGGCCACCGTGCCCGCCGAACTGCTGGACCGCGCCGCCGAACTGGCCGCGCTGGAGCGCGCGGTGACCACCCTCGTCGCCGGCCAGCCGGCGCTGGCGGAGATCAGCGGCGGCAGTGGCAGCGGCCGCAGCGCGTTGCTGGCGCGCGCGGTCGACCTCGCTCGCGGGGCGGGAGTGCTGGTGCTGACGGCGAACGGACTGCCCCTCGTGCCGCGCGCCGATCACCGGATCGTGGGGGAGGTGATGGCGCAGATCGGCGGAGGTCAGGCGGGGGCTGCCGCGGGTTCGATTGCCGCGGGCCTGCCGGAACCAGGCGCAGGCCCGGCCTCCGCGCACCTGCCGGGGGCGGTCGCAGGTCTGGACGCTGCGGCCCTGGGAGCGCCCTCGGACACGGCCGTCGCGGACCTGTTCGCGCCGCCGTGGCCGGGCGTCACACCGGCCGAGGCGCTCCTGGCTGTGCTGGAGCTGGCGCGGATCAGGCCGGTGCTGCTCGCCATCGACGACACCGATGGGTACGACGAGCGGTCACGGGCGTGGCTCACCCGGCTCGGCGAGCGGGCCGGCGCCGGCGGCCGGGCGATCGGGATCGTCCTCGTCACCGGGTTGGGGCGACGGGTGCTGGCGGAGGCGGTGGTGCTGACCGCGCGCCCGTTGCCGCGGGACGCGGTGGCGGAACTCGCGGCGCGCCGGTGGCCGGTGAGCGAGAGCATGGCCGGCGAACTGCACCGGAGCACTGGCGGGTTGCCCTCCGTGCTGCACGCGGTGCTGGACCGGCTGGAACCCGGGCTGCCCGCCGGCGACCTGGCCGAACCCGCGGCGCGGGCCGACGATGGGGCGGCAGCCTTCGGTGACGACCTGGCGGAACTGGCCGCGGAGGCGTTCGGCGACGTCGTCGTGCGGGCCCTCGCCGGTCTTCCGGACGAGGCGGCCCAGCTGCTGCGGGCGATGGCGCTGTGCGGGCCGCGGCTCGACCTCGACCTGGCCTGTGCGGTGGCGGGGCTGCGAGAGCTCGGGCGTCGCCGGGCGCTGGAACTGCTCGCCGCGGCCGGGCTGATCAGCGGTGAGCCGCCGATACCGGTGGGCGGAGTGACAGCCGACGGGTTGCTGGCGGGGCTCGCGTCCGAGGCTCGCGACGAGCTGCACCTCCGCGCCGCGCGGCTGGCCTACCTCGGTGCCGCCGACGTGGAGGAGGTGGCACGGATCCTGGCGTCGGCGCCACCGCTCGGTGAGCCGTGGGTGGTCCCGGTGCTGCGCCTCGCCGCCGGGCGTGCGGTGGCGCGGGGTGAGCCGGAGGCGGCGGTGCGGTGTCTGGAACGGGCACTGCGTGAACCCTGCGACCCCGGCACGGAGGCGCGGCTGGTGCTGGAGATAGCGTTGGCGGAAGGACTGCACGCGCCGGAAGCGGGCGACCGCAGGCTCGCCAGGATGTTGCTGGAACGCAGGCCGCCGGAGTGCGCGCGAGTGCACCTCGCCGCGGCGGACCAGCTCTTCGCGCGTGGCGACGCCGCCCTGGCGCGGCGCACGTTCGGCGCGATGCCGGCTGCTGGCGTGGAACGCGACAGCGCCACCGCGATGTACTGGCTGGTCGACGACGCGCCGCTGGAGGTCCCGGAGCTCGGGTTGCTCGACGCGGCACCGCTCCCTGTCGCGCCACCGGAGCCGGAGCGAGCGGGAGCGGTGGCGTGGCTGCACGTCGCGCGGGGCGCGGACGCCGCACTGGCGAGGGACCTGGCCCGCAGCGCGCTCGCGGCCCCGGCGGCGGTGCTGGTGCCGAGGATGCACGCCGCGTGCGCGCTGGCGTTCACCGGTGACCTGGACGAGGGCGTCGCCGGACTGGACGACGTGGTGGCCGAGGCACGTGATCGTGGCCTGCGCGCGGTGGTGAGCCAGTCGCTCGCGGTGCGGGCCAAGCTCATGCTGGCCGCGGCCAGGCTGGGCGAGGCGCGGGCGGACGTGGACGCCGCACTGGCCGCGCTGCCGTTGCACCACTGGCACCCGGACGGACTGCCTCTGCTGGTCGGCGTGGACGCCGAGCTCAGCCTGGAGGACGGGTTCGTCGGCCGGGCGGAGGAACTGGTCGCATCCGTACCCGGCCACGAGACGGGGTTCGGGTACGGACGGGCGCTGGTGACACACGTCCGGGCGGAGCTCGCACTCCGGCGCGGAGATGCCGGCACCGCGTACGCCCTCGCCGAGGAGTGCGGACGACGCATGCTCGCGAGGAGGTGGCGCAATCCCGCGACGCTGCCGTGGCGTTCGGTGGCCGCACGGGCCGCGTTCCTGCTGGGCCTCGACGAGCAGGCCGAACTCCTGTGCTCCTACGAGATCAGCAGCGCCCGCGCGTGGGGTGTGCCGGGAGTGCTCGGCATGGCGCACCTCGGTCGTGCGGCAGTGTCGGGTGATCGTCACGACGTCACCGAGGCGGTGCGGCTGCTGCGGACCTCGCCGTATCGGCTGGCGTACGCGACCGCGTTGCTCGAGCTCGCCGAGCTCACCCCGGCGGGTGACGCGCGACCGCTGGTGTGCGAGGCCGCCGGGATCGCGGTGCGCGGCAGGGCCGCCGCCCTGCTCGCCAGGGCACGGCGACTCGGATGGGAGCCCGGTTCATGACGAGGGGGTGCACCGCGGTGGTGCTGTTCGAGCGGGACGGCGAACTGGCCGTGGTGGGCGGTTCGCTGCGGCGGGCGGCGGCCGGTGCGGGCAGCGTCGTCGTGGTGACCGGCCCGCTCGGCAACGGCAAGACCGCCCTGCTGCGCGCGCTGGCGCACCATCCCCAGGCGCGGGGTTTCGCGGTGCTCCGGGCTTCGGCGTCGCTGGTGGAACGGGACTTCCCGCAGGGCGTCGTCCTGCAGCTGCGGGAGGACGGCGTGGACCTCGGTGACGACCTGCCGCTGCTGGTGCTCGTGGACGACCTGCAGTGGGCGGACGACGAGTCGCTCGTGGCTCTCGAACGCCTCGCCGCACGGGCCGCGCACCGCTTGGTCGTGCTGGTCGTCGCGGTCCGCGAGGGAGATCCGTGCGCGGACCGGCCAGGTGTGGTGTCGATCGTCGCGGGCGCCACCCGCCGGATCAGGCCGAAACCGTTGCTGCTCAACGGATCCGCCGCGCTGCTGCGGTCGCGGCTGGGCCGTGCGTGCGACGACGAGTTCGTGCTCGCCTGCCGCGAGGTGACCGGGGGGAACCCGATGCTGCTCACGGCGCTCGCCCTCGCGTGGAGTGCCGGCGGTCTGCCACCGGTGGCGGCCAACGCCGGCGCTGTCCGCGCGATGCCGCCCACCTGGGCCCGCGATCGCCTGGTCGCCTGCGTCCGTACGCAGGACGAACCCGCGCGGGCGATGCTCCGAGCGCTGGCCGTGCTGGGCAGCGGGCTGTCCGACGCGGCCGCGCTGGCTGGGCTGGACCGCGCCACAGCACGTCACGTGACCAGGTCACTGCGCCGGCTCGGCCTGCTCTCCACCTCCGGGTTCGCCCATCCCGGTGTCCGCGCCGCCGTCGAGGAGACGATGACGGCGCGGGAACTGGAGGAGACGCAGATTCGGTCAGCTCGGTTCCTGCACGACAGCGGCAGGCCCGCCGAGGAGGTCGCCCACCAGCTCCTCGGGATCACCCGCCCGCTGGGGCCGTGGGTGGTCGAGGTCCTGCGCGTCGCCGCGGACACCGCACTGCGTTCGGGTTCGCCGGAGAGCGCCGCGCGCTGGTTGCGGCGGGCGTTGCTGGACACCTCGGCCGACGGCGAGGACCGCGCCAAGGTGCTCGTGGATCTCGCCACGGCGGTGCGGGGGTTCGACGTGCAGGCCGCGGTGCGCAGCATCTCCTACGCGGTGCCGTTGCTGCGCGAGCCACGTGACCGCGCCGCGGCGCTGATCCGGCTCACGCCCGCGGTGATGGGCAACGCGCCGGAGGCGGTGCTGTCGCTGCTGAGACGGGCCGGTGCCGAACTCGGTGACCCGGCCGGGCTCGACCCGGTCGGCCGTGAGCTGGCGCTGCGGGTGGAGGCACGGGTGCGGTACGCGGGCTCGACCGAACGCGCCGAGCTGGCCCGTGCCGCGGCCCGGTTGACCGGCATCGGCCCGGACGCCCCCATGTCGACGGGTGCCGAGCGGGAACTGCTGGCCGTGCTCCTGCACTCGGCGACGATCAGCGTCGGCAAACCCGCCGACGAGGTGGCGGTCCTGGCCGCACGGCTGCTGGACCACGAACCCGCGTTCAGCCCGCACAGCCTCTCCTGCGCACCGCTGCTGGTCAGCTGTCTGGCGGCGGCCGACGCGCCCGGCGTCACGACGAGGTGGCTCGACCAGGCCCTCGAGACCGCCAGGAGCCGCGGCGACAGCGCGGACGAGGCGATGATCCGCAGTGAACAGGCGCTCGCCCACCTGGTGTCCGGTCAGGTCGAGGCGGCGACCCTGGCGGCAGCGGACGCCGTGGCTCTCGGCGCGGGCGACCGGAGCGCCGTGGGCACCTCCGCCGCGGTGGTGCTGGCGGGCGTGGCGCTGCAACTGCGTGATCCCGTCCTGACCGACCAGGCGCTGAACTTCGCCGTGACCGTGCCCGTGGACGACTGCCTCTCCGCCGTGATGGGCCTGCTGCAGGCGTCGAGCGCGGCACTGCGCGGCGATCTGCCGGGTGCCGCGATGACGCTGATGGAGTGCGGTGTGCGACTGGACCGGTCGGGCTGGCGCAACCCCGTGCTGTACCCGTGGCGGTCCGCGCTCGCCCTGATCAAGAACCGGCTCGGCGAGACGGAGGAGGCTATCGCGCTCGCCGAGGAGGAACGGCTGATCGCGCAGGACTGGGGCGCGCCGTCGGGCGTCGGCCGTGCCTGGCGGGTGCTGGGGGCGGTGACGGGTGGCGCCCCTGGCACCGAGATGACCTGCCGCGCCGTCGAGGTGCTGGAGGAGTCCGCGCACGCGCTGGAGCTCGTACTGGCGGTGCGGCAGCTGGCCCGGTTGACCGGCCACGAGGACCTGTGGCGCAGATGTCTCGGCATCGCGGAGGAGATCGGCGCCGACATCATCGCCGCGCAGGCGCGTACCGCTCTGGGCGGCGAGACGCGCACCGGCGAGGGAACCAGGCTGACGCCGTCCGAGCGCCGGGTCGCCCAGCTGGCGGCGGACGGCAGGTCGAACCAGGAGATCGCCGACGAGCTCGCCGTCACGCCCCGCACCGTGGAGAAGCACCTCACGAACACCTACCGCAAGCTGGGCGTCAGCCGCCGCACCGAACTGGCCGCCGCACTCCGCCGCGTCGCGGCGGACCCCGCCTGACCCGCGGCCGATCCGCGCTCACAGGCCGGTCACCGCACCGGTGGCGGTGTCGATGCTGATCCGCTGGTGCCACGACATCGTCACGGTGGTGCGCGTCGGGAACCTCAGCGGCAGCCACACGTACTGCGACTCGTTGACCGGACGGTTCCACGCCCCCGCCCAGCGATCGCCGAGGTACAGGTACGACGTGGCCGACGTGCCCTGCACGGGCTGCACGTACGCGGTCTGGCTGCGGTAGCCGGTCGAGTCGCCGAGGTTCGACAGGCCGCTCCACGTCCCGGTCATGCTGGTCGCGGTCGCGTACTTCTGCTGGTTGGGATTCCAGTAGGTCGAGCCCGAGGTGACCATGAAGTAGACGCCGTCGCGTTTGAAGACGGCGGGAGACTCGCGGGACGAGCCGCGCCACAGCGTCCGCACCAGTGAGCTGATGCCGGTGTAGTCGGCGTTGAGCCGGTACAGGTTGAGGTCGGCGTTCTCGCGTGCGGCGGAGACCATGTAGGCCGTGCCGTCGTCGTCCCTGAACAACGTGATGTCACGGGACATGTGCTGACCGAGCGGGCGGAAGCTGCTGCGGTACGTGTAGTTGCCATCCACTGTGGACGAGGTGGCGACGGCGGCGCGGGCCTCCGTGTAGTCCCTGCCGTTCTCCTTGTGCATCCACATGACGAACTGGCGGGTGGTGCTGTTGTAGACGACCTTCGGGCGTTCGATGTTCGCCCGGCCGAGCTCGGCCGCCGAGGAGGTGGTGAGGACGTTGTTGCGGAACTCCCACGTCTTCAGGTCCGCTGACCGGTAGACCGACACGGCCTTGAACGTGTTGTCGGCGTTGCGGTTCTCGCCGAACCAGTAGTAGTACGAGCCGACCTTGATCATGCCACCGCCGTGGGCGTGCACGACCTTGCCGGACGTGTCGGTGAACTGGGTGCCGTTCGTCGCCGTCACCGGTGCCGCCAACGCGCTGAGGGGGACGGTGAGCAGCGCGCACACCAGCAGGGCAACGCCGGGTAGCCGTCGCATCGCGGCTCCTTCCGGAAGCTGTGGGACGAGGACGAACTGACCCCGGCGCCGCCACGCCGGGGTCAGCGGCTGGTGACGCTCAGCGCAGGTGACCGGCCAGCGGCAGGTTCAGCTCGCGCACGCCCTGGATCACGAGCCCCGCCATCTCCGCGGCACCGCGCGCGGAGAAGTGGGTGTTGTCGCCTGCCTCCTTGGTCAGGTAGAGCGCCTGGGAGGCCGACGGTCCCATCGACTCGACGAGGGCCTTGCTCTTCGCGGTCAGGTCGATCACCGGCACGTTCGCGCTGCGGCCCAGCGCCCTGATCACCGCGGGCAGGTCGGCGCCGACGCTGTTGACGTGCAACGCGGTGGAGGTCAGCTTGTCACCGTTGAACAACCTGCGCACCGGCGGTGTCATCAGCACCGGGACACCGCCGCGTTCCCGGACACCGCTGACCAGCTTGCCGAGGTTGTCCCGGAAGGTGTTCGCGCTGGTGGCCTTGTCGTTGTGCCCCAGCTGGATGAACACCAGGTCCTTGCTCTTGATCAACGGCTTCATCGTCGGGAACAGCGCGCGGTTGGACAGGAAGCTGCCGGAACTCTCGCCCGAGTCGCCGTAGTTCGCGATCACGGCACCTTCGCGGACCCGCGTGGGAAGGTACTGGCCCCAGCCGGTGTAGGGCGCGGCCGGCTGGTCGCAGACGGTCGAGTCACCGGCCAGGTAGACCACCAGCGGGGCCTGGGTGGGCGTAACGGTCAGCGCGCCGATCGCGGGAGCGTTGCCGCCGAACGTGATCTGCAGGCCCGGCGTGCCGTTGCCGCCCTGGCCGGTGGGTTGTCCCTCCGGGTTGCGGACGTTGACGGTGGCCTTCATCCGGACGACCTGGCCCGAGCTCGTGGAGACGGCGGTGAAGATCTGCCTGCGCGCTTCCACCGACATCGAGGTGTTGGCGGCCTTGCTGGTGCTGCCGAGCTCCACCGTGACGTCGTAGTTGCCGGGGGCGACGTTGAAGCTGCACCTGATCGGCGCCGAGCCGGCGCACTGCGGTGGCAACGCGGCCGCCGAGGGGATCGGGATCAGCACGACCGCGTTCAGTGCGGCGGTGAGGACCACGAGACGCTTGAGGGACAACGGATACTCCTGTCACACGTTGAGGAAGCCGTCCATGGCCGCGGTCGGACGGCGGTTGCTGTCCCAGGCGGTCATGTTGTAGCCGGTGAAGGGCGGATAGCCCTCCGGCTCCCAGAAGAAGGTGCCGAGACCGCCGAAGGACTTCGTGCCGCTGATGAACTGGCGCAGCCCGTCGCGCACCGTGCCCGCGTTGCCGCGCGGCCCGCCGTACTCGACGTGCATGATCGGCTTGCCGTAGGTGGACTGGATGGACCGCATGTTGCCGATGATCGGCTGCACGTTGCTGCCCTGGGCGTAGGACGACAGCCCGGTGATGTCCCACTTGCCGCCGTTGCCGCGGTAGGCGTTGAAGAACCGCTGGATGCTGTCCATCTTCTGCGGCTGCGCCAGGTGCACCATGACCGGCGTGGCCGGGAAGACCTGTTTGGACACGTCGTACGCGCCGTTGAGCAGGCCGGTCATCTGGGCCGGCTTGCCGACGCTGCCGACAGGGGTGCAGATACCGCTGTTCTGCTCGTTGCCGATCTTCACCCAGCCCGGCGTGACGCCGCCGGACCTGAGCAGCTTCAACGAGTCCTCGACGTACCTGCGCAACGTGTCGCGCAGCTGTGGGTAGCTCATGTTCGCCCACGCCTTGGGCGGCTTCTGCACGCCGACCGAGTTCCACGTGTCACCGAAGTGGAAGCCGAGCAGCACCTGCAGGCCCGCGTCCCGGCAGCGCTGCGCCATCTTCACGGTCTCCTGGATGCTGCAATGGCCGTCGGTGGGGCTGTTCGAGGGGTTCACCCAGGTGCGCAGGCTGATCGCGGTGATGCCGTAGCTCTTGAGGATGGTGAACAGGTCCTGCCGCTGGCCCGACTTGTTGAGCCAGTAGTAGCCGTTCGCCTCCATCTGCGGCATCCAGCTGATGTCCGCGCCTTTCACGAACGTCGCGGCGGACGCCTGGGGTGCCGTGCCGAGCGCGAGGGCACCGGCCCCCGCGGCCGCGCCGATCATCAGGCTGCGGCGGGAGATTCCGGTCATGCGTGAGCTCCTGCCGTAAAGGAAATCGGAACAGGCTTCTGTGAACGTGCACAGTGCTTGATGTGCACCATCTACGACGATAGAACCGCAACCGGGAGATCGTTTCAAGAGCAAGAATGTCGAATCGTGGGAACGTGCACAATCGAATTGGGTCGAATTTCGCGCAATTCGTCAAGAATTGTCAAGCTGACTCGCGGACCACGAGCTCGGTCGGCAGGATGACCGTCGCGGGGCCCTCGCCGGCGATCTGGGCGAGCAGCTGGCGCACCATCATCTCGCTGAGACGGCTCCAGTGCTGGCGGATCGTCGTGAGCGGGGGCTGGGCGGCGGTCGCCGCGGGTGAGTCGTCGAAACCGCCGACAGCGATGTCATCGGGCACGCGCAGGCCCGCTCGCTGGATCGCCGCCAGTGCGCCGGCGGCCATCAGGTCGGAGGCGACGAACACCGCGTCGATGTCCGGCGCCGCGGCCAGCAGCTGCTGCATGCACGCCTCGCCGCTGGCCCTGCTGTAGTCGCCGGTCGCCACCAGTCGCTCGTCGTAGGGGATGCCCTGGTCGGCGAGCGTGTCGCGGTAGCCCTGCAGCCGTTCGAGCCCGCCCGGCATGTCCTGCGGTCCCGCGATGGTCGCGACCCGGCGGCGCCCGGACTCGATCAGGTGGCGCACCATGGTCCTGGCGCCCTCGAGGTCGTCGGAGGCCACATAGGACAGTGGGCCGCGCTCACCGAGGGGCTTGCCGCAGCACACGAACGGCAGGTTCGCCCGGCGCAGGTGCTCGATCATCGGGTTGCCGCGGTGCGACGAGATCAGCAGCACGCCGTCGACGTGGTGCGCCGACAGGAACGGCAGGATGCGGCGGCGTTCGGCCTCGGTGCCCGCGGTGATCAGGATGAGCGGGATGTCGTGCTCGCCCAGCGCGGTCGTGCACCCGGTCAGCAGCGTGGTGAAGTTGGGGTCGGCGAACAGCCGGTCCTGGGTCTCCGAGAGCAGGAACGCGACCGAGCCCGCCCGCTGCGTCACGAGGCTGCGGGCGGCCCGGTTCACGACGTAGCCGAGTTTGCGGATGGCGGCGTCGACGGCCTCCCTGGAAGCCGGGCTCACGTTGTGCCCGCCCTGCAGGACACGCGACACGGTGCCACGGGAGACCCCGGCGTGCGCCGCGACGTCGATGATCGTCGGCGGTCGCTGGGCACGTTCCCGTCGTCGTGGCGCTGTGTCCGTCATGAACCCTCATCTGCTCCGGCTGGTGGTCAAGACTTTACGACTCCCGACAGCAGATCGACGCGCCAGTAGCGCTGCAGGCCCAGAAACAGCGCGATCAGGGGAACGATCGACAGCAGCGCGCCGGTGATCACGAGGGTGTAGAGGGCCGGTCTGCTCGCGCCCTGCTGCAGCAGGCTGTAGAGCCCGACGGTGACCGGGAACGTCGAGTCGTCGGCGAGCATGACGTAGGGCAGCAGGAAGTTGTTCCAGATGGCGACGAACTGGAACAGGAAGATCGTCACCAGGCCGGGCAGCATCATCGGCCAGGCGATGGAGGTGAAGAGCCGCACCTCCCTGGCCCCGTCCACGCGGGCGGCCTCCAGCACCTCGTCGGGCACCGCGGCGGCGGCGTACACGCGGGCCAGGTAGATGCCGTACGGGCTGAGGATGCCGGGCAGCAGCACCGACCAGTACGTCCCGGTCAGGTCGGCCTTCGCGAGCAGCAGGTACTGCGGCACGGCCAGCGTGATCGGCGGCATCAGCACGCCGGTGAGGATCGCGGTGAAGATGACGCCGCGCCCGCGGAAGTCGAACTTGGCGAGTGCGTATCCGCTGACGGCCGACACCGCGGCGGACAGCAGCGCGCCCACCCCGGCGTACAGCCCGGAGTTGAGCATCCACCGCCAGTACACCCCGTCGCGGTAGGCGGTGAGCTCGGCCAGGTTGTCCAGCAGGCCGCTGCCGGGCAGGAACGTGAAGGTGCTGAACAGCTCACCACGGCTCTTGGTGGCCGCCATGAGCACCCAGAGCACGGGAATCAGGCAGTACACCGCGCCCAGCAGCAACACGAGCGTCGGCAGCCACGCCGTGCGGCGCTTCACGAGCCGGCCCCTCTGCCGGCGAGCTTCAGGAAGCTGAACGACAGCAGGAGCGTGACCGCCGCGATCACCACGGCCGTCGCGGCGGCCGCGGACATGCCGCCCTGCACGAAGGCGTCCCGGTAGACCTTCATGTACGGACTCCAGGTGAAGGTGAGCGAGTTGGTGAGCGGCCGCAGCGTCATCGGTTCGGCGAACACCTGCAGAGTCGCGATCGTCGAGAAGAAGAACGTGAGCACGAGCGACGGCCTGATCAGCGGGATCTTGATCCGCCACGCGATCTGCGCCTCGGAACAGCCGTCCAGCCGCGCCGACTCGTACAACTCCGGCGGGACGGCTCGCAGCGAGGTGTAGATGACGATCATGTTGAAGCCCGTGCCGCCCCACACCGCGATGTTGGTGAGCGCGAGGAACAGGCCGTTGCCGTGCAGCAGGTCGGGCCCGTTCCACCCGGCCGCGTGCAGCAGGAAGTAGCCGGGGCTGACGCTGGGCAGGTAGAGGAATCCCCACAGCAGCGAGGCGACGATGCCGGGCACCGCGTAGGGCAGGAAGATCGCGAGGCGGGAGAACGCCCGCAACCTCGTGCGCGGCACGTCCAGCAGCAACGCGAACAGCAGCGCCAGCCCGAGCATCGTCGGCACGAGCATCGCCCCGTACCGCAGCACCCGGCCGGCGCCCGCGAGGAGCTCGGGGTCGGCCAGTGCGTCGGCGTAGTTGCCGAGCCCCGCCCACACCTCCTCACGGGCGCCGCGGCCGAGGCCGAGGCCCTTCACCTGGACCGTGTGCAGGCTCAGGTACACCGCGTAGCCGATCGGCAGCGCGAAGAACAGTCCGAAGAGGATGATCGCGGGCGTGAGGAATCCGTACGGCACCAACCGTCTGGTGCGCGCTCCAGGAGAAGACACGATCAGCCCTCGATCTTGAAGCCGTTTTTCCTCATGTCGGCCACCGTCGCGTCCTGCACCGCCCTCAGCGCGGCGGGGAACGACGACCTCTCCGCGGCCGCCTTGCCGAACGCGTCCTTGAAGGTGTTGTAGGCGACGTTCACGTTCGGTCCCCAGCCCGCGGCCGCGGTGCCCTTCGCGAGCTCGGCCGCCAGCTGGTAGAAGCCGGGCTGGTTCGGGAAGAACTCCGGCGTGGTGAGCGCGCCGCTGGACTGCGCGGCGGTGGCGGCCGGGTAGACGCCCGCGTCCTTCACCAGCGCGGCGATCGCCTTGGGGTCGGTGTTGAGCCACGTGGCGAACTTCGCGGCGGCCCGCGCCTTGCCGTCCTTGGCCGCCTTGGCGGTGATCCCGGTGGCGGAACCGCCCCAGCTGCCGGTCTTGGCCGCGCCCGCCGTCCACTGCGGCAGCGCCGCCATCTTCCACTTCCCCTTGGTGTCCGGCGCGCTGGTGGTCAGCGTGCTCGGTGCCCACACCGCGCTCAGCCAGGCGATCTGCGTACCGTCGTTCAGCGCCTTGTTCCAGGCCGGGGTGTACATCGGCTGGTTGTCGACCGCGCCTTCGGCGACCAGGCCACCCCAGAACTCGGCGACCCTCCGCGACGGCTCGCTGTCGACGGCGACCTTCCAGGTGTCACCGGAGGCCTGCCACCACGTCGCCCCTGCCTGCTGGGTCAGCCCGGCGAAGAGGCCCGCGTCGTTGCTGGAGAAGGTGGTCAGCGCGCGGGCGGGGTCCTTCTGCTTCAGCTGCCGCGCGGTGTCGGCGAACTCCGTCCAGGTCTTGGGCACCGAGAGGCCGTACTGCGCGAAGAGGTCCTCGCGGTAGAACAGCGCCAGCGGAGCGGTGTCCTGGGGAATCGCGTAGACCGCCGGCGAGCCCAGGGTGACCTGCTTCCAGACGCCCTCCGCGAACGCGTCCTTGGCGCCACCGGCGAACTCCGCGACGTCGGTCAGCACGTCGTTGGAGGCCAGCGTCGGGATCATCTGGTACTCCGCCTGCATCAGGTCCGGTCCGTCACCGGCCTTCGCGGCGGTGATGACCTTGGTGACGAGCTCGTCGCCACCACCCTGTTCCTGCACGGTGACCTTGATGTCGGGGTGGTCGGTGTTCCACATCTCGGCGACCTTCTGCAGGCTCGCCCACGACCACATGGTCAGCTCGACCGGACCGTCGGCGGAAGGTGTTCGCTCGCCGCCGCACGCGGCGAGCGTCAGGGCGCCGATCAGCGCGATCGCTGTGAAGACGGTGCGACGCTGCATCCGTTCCTCCGGAGTCGGGGTGGGGAGGGGGCTGGACTGTGCACGTTCACAGTAGGGACCGCATCTCGACACAAGCAATAGCCTGTATGTACCGTCGTGGAGCGAAAGTTGGCGGGCAAGTTCGCTGTGAACGATCACAGACCAAGGGGTGCGCATGGAGCGTCACTGGCCGGTTGGACTGGATGTTCTCGCCTACGGCGGTGACTACAGCCCCGAGCAGTGGCCGAAACCCGTGTGGCAGGAGGACGTCCGCCTCATGCGCGAGGCCGGCGTCACGATGGTCAGCATCGGGATCTTCACGTGGGCCCTGCTGGAACCCGAGCCGGGCAGGTACGACTTCGGCTGGCTGGACGGGCTGATGGACCTGTTGCACGACAACGGGATTCGCGTCGACCTCGGCACGCCGACGGTCGTGCCGCCCGCCTGGTTCTACGAGAAGTTCCCGATGGCGCTGCCGGTGAGCCGCGACGGCGTGCGCTACGCGTTCGGCGGCCGCGGCACGATCTGCCACTCCGCCACCGCCTACCAGTCGGCCGCGGTGTCGATCACCCGGCAGCTCGGCCGCCGCTACGGCGGGCATCCCGCGCTCGCGATGTGGCACGTCCACAACGAGTACGGCGCACCGGTGAGCGCCTGCTACTGCGATCTCGCGGCGGCCGCGTTCCGCCGCTGGCTCACCAGTCGCTACACCACGGTCAAGGAGCTGAACGAGGCGTGGGGCACCACGTTCTGGGGTCAGACCTACAACCACTGGGGCCAGGTGCAGCCGCCGCGCCTCACGCCGACCACCGGCAACCCCGCGCAGCAGCTCGACTGGGAGCGGTTCACCAACGACGCGATGCTCGCGAACTTCAAGCGGGAGAGGGACGTCCTGCACGAGACGTCGCCCGGTGTCCCGGTGACCACGAACTTCCACGCGGCGCTGACGCAGTGCGAGTCGATCGACTACTGGGCCTGGGCGCGCGAGGTGGACGTCGTCACCAACGACCACTACCTGATCGCCGAGAGCGACCGGCCCCACGTCAACCTCGCGATGACCGCCGACCTGACGCGGTCACTGGCGAGCGGGAGGCCCTGGCTGCTGCTCGAACACTCCACCAGCGCGGTGAACTGGCAGCGCCGCAACATCGCCAAGAGCCGCGGGGAGATGGCGCGCAACAGTCTCGCGCACGTCGCCCGCGGCTCGGACGGCGCGATGTTCTTCCAGTGGCGCGCTTCCCGGTTCGGCGCGGAGAAGTTCCATTCGGCGATGCTGCCGCACGCCGGTACGGAGAGCCGGATCTGGCAGGAGGTCGTGCGCCTCGGTCAGGACCTCGGCGCGCTCGCCCCGGTGCGCGGCAGCCGCGTGGTGGCGGACATCGCGCTGCTGTGGGACTGGCAGTCCTGGTGGGCGCAGCGACAGGAGTGGCGGCCGAGCTCAGACCTGGACGCCCGCGAGCGCGCGGAGGCCTGGTACGCCGCCGCCTACGACCTGCACCTCACCACCGACTTCGCCCACCCCGAAGCCGATCTGAACGGCTACCCGCTGGTCGTCGTGCCCGCGCTGTACGCGATGACCGAGACCGCGTCGGCCAACCTGCGCCGCTACGTCGAGAACGGCGGTGTCCTGGTCGTCTCGTGCTTCTCCGGGATCGTGGACGAGCACGACACCATCCACGACGGGCCGCACCCCGGTGCGTTGCGCGACCTGCTGGGCCTGATCGTGGAGGAGTTCACGCCGTTGCGCGCGGGTGAGCGGGTGCGGATGGACAACGGAATGACCGGTGGCGTCTGGTCCGAGGTCGTGACCCCGCGCGGTGCGGAGCCGGTCTGGTCCTATGTGGACGGACCGGCGGCCGGTCTGCCCGCTGTCACCCGGCATCCGTTCGGCGACGGCAGTGCCTGGTACGTGTCGACGTGCCTGGAGGAGGCCGGGCTCGACGCGGTGCTGGTCGCGGCGGGTGCCGAGGCCGGGATCGGCGCGCGCGACCTGCCCCGTGACGTCGAGGTGGTCGAACGGGAGGGCGAGCTGGGCAGGTACCTGTTCGCGATCAACCACAACGGCGGGACCGAGCTGATCCCCGCCGCCGGCGCCGAGCTGCTCACCGGTGCGAGCGTGGACGGTCAGCTGGAGCTGCCGCCCGGCGCGGTCCGGGTGGTCCGCCTGAGAGACCACGACGGTCAGTTCCTCGGCCATATCCGCACGGGGAGATGACGACGGGCGAACTGACCAGGTCGGTCACCTGATCGGTTTCTCGCGTGGACCACACCCTCCGATGAACGCTTTGTCCGGCATCATTCGAAAATGGTTGATCGAATGGCATTCGAGCTTCCGGTCCGCGCCGATGGTCACGGCTGATGGAGCGGTGCAGCAGCCTGGCACCACCAGCCCGGCACGCCCCCTTGGGCAGCACGAGGGAGTGGTGGAGGTGCTTGAACCGCGTCGCGCTGGTGCGGCAACACCTTCTGCGCCGCGGATTCGCTCATGGACAGACACTGGATGTGCTGTTCTTCAGCGTGATGTTGCGGAACGTCGTGTTGGTGCCACACGGGCTTTCGCGCACCGAGGAGTTGGTCACCGTGAGGTTCTCGACGGTGATGTCGCGGTTGTTCTCGAACGTCGAACGGGCCGCCAAGCGGACCTCGCCGCCGCCCGTCACGCTGCCACTCCGCGTTGCCAGGGTCACGTTGTAGCAGTTCTCGATCAGGACCGAGTTGTTGCCGGTGTTCGCGATGTCGATCCGATCGATGCTCAGCCCGCCGCTCTCCGACACGCAGAAGACACCGCGGCCGCCGCCGCGGGCCCGCACGGTGCCGACCCGGATGTTGGTCGGGTAGCCGTCGCCGATGCGGCCGTTGCGGTTGGCCGTGCGGAACGCGGCGTAGCCGGTGCCCGCGCCCGCGTTCTCCGCGTCCACCGTGCCGACGGTGGCGTTGGTGGTCTCGTTGAGCAGCAGGCCGGACTCGCCGACGTTGCGGGCCGTCACCGTGCCGATCGTGATGCCGTCGACGCCGTAGGTCTCGACGGCGTGACTGCCCGCGCCGGACACGAAGACGTTGTCGATCCTGATGTTCCTGCTGCGCACGCTGGTGTTGCCGCGGTTGTCGACTCGCACGCCGATGCCTCCGCCGGACAGCCGCATGTCGATCTGGCCCAGCACGAGGTCGTCGACGTTGCGCATGAAGATGCCGTACACCGGACGGCCCGTGAGGCTGAGATGGCGCACCTCGATGTCGCGGGTGCCCCTCGAGTAGATCGGGGACTGGTCGCCGGAACCGGAGCCGGTCACGTCGATCGTGCCGCACACGTCGATGCCGGTGTGGCTGGGCAACGTGATCCGCGAGCCCGCGCTCACCGAGCCGCTGCCGCGCACCAGGACCCACTGCTTGGAGGTGCGGCCTGAGGTCAGGCTGTTCACCGCGGCCTGCACGGCGGAGCGCAGGTCGCCGCCGGTGTAGACGGTCCGGCTGCCGTTGCGGGCGGTCCACGCGCCGCCGCTCAGCACGGCCTGCGCGGTGAACGTCCCGTCGCCGCACGCCGTGGTCCGCGGCTTGGCCGAGGCGGGTGGCAGACCGCCGAGCAGCACGGCAGCGGCCACGGCCGCGCCCGTTCGCAAACTGGTCGCGAGCATGCGAAATCTCCCCCCGGGGAATGTGGGACGGAATCGAAATGGTCTTTCTCGGAACGTACGTTATCGCTAGTGTTCCCCACGGCAAAGGAATGGTTGGACTTCGAATCGAATTCGAACACGGAAAGCGATCGAATGATTTTCGGTAACAGGGCGGGCGGGTGGTCCCGGTGCCGGACCACCCGCGGCAACTCACTTGAGGTAGCTGGAAAGGGGAATCCGTTGGTCGCGCAGGGCCCTGGCCACCACACCGGCGATCTGCCTGGCTCCGGCCGCCTCGAAGTGCGTGTGGTCGTTGCAGAAGAACGCGCCGACCGGGCCCTTGGTGAAGTCGTCGTCGTTGGGGCAGAACCTGAGCGTGTTGTAGAGCGTGTAGCTCAGCTTGTGCAGGTCGATGACGGTCACCCCGGCGGCCCTGGCCGCGTCGAACGTCTCGGTGAGGAAACCGCGGGTGCCCACCGCGGTGTCTCCAGACGGGCGAGGTTGTCTGATGTAGACGAACAGAAAGCGATCCGTGATTCGAGGGTAACCCTTGCGTGCCGTTCCGGAAAGCGCTTTCCGAGGCGCGATCCCGTACTCCGAAAGGGCGTTGAAGCATGTCTCCACTCACTCGCCGGACCCTGCTGGCCGGCGGTGCGGCGCTGCCGGTCGCGATGTCCGCACCTCTGGGCGGCACCGCGGCGGCCGCGGAGCCGGGCGAACCGACCGAGCTGCACTGGCTCGAAGGCGGTGTTCCCGCCGCGCTGACCGGAGTCACGTGGGGAGTGCCGTGGCCGAGAGGGCGGGTGCGGGCGGACCAGTCGTTCGGCCTGCGCACCTCCGACGGCGTGGCGGTGCCGGTGCAGACGTGGCCGACCGGCTACTGGCCGGACGGTTCGCTGAAGTGGACGGCCCACGCGATGCCCGCGGACGCGCCGGCCGCCGCGAGGTACCTCCTGGAGCCCGGTCCGGCCGCGGCGGGGGAGAAGAGGGTCGTGGTGTCGCGGCAGGCCGGCCGGATCGTGGTGGACACCGGCGTGCTGCGGTGCGTGCTCAACCGGAGCGGCCGGGTGCTGGTCGACGAGGTCTCCCGCGGTGGCAGGACCATCGCGCGCAGGGGTGAGCTGGTGTGCCTGCGGCAGAACGCCTCCGACGAGCGCGGCGGGGCCGAGGAGCGCTACACCGGCGAGGTGCACCGGGTGACCGTCGAGCAGGACGGGCCGGTGCGCGCGGTGGTGCGGATCGAGGGCAAGCACCGCGCCGAACG
>NZ_JBSGBE010000045.1:0-25653 GCF_053601075.1 Lentzea sp. NPDC004789
ACCGCGTCCGGAGACCGCGCCACCACCCCCTCGAACAACTCGTGCACACAACCCGACGGCATCACAACCTCCGTCGAATTCCACTCCGCTAAAAGACGCCGCTCCTCCGCCGAAACCAGACTCAGTCCCGACAAAACCGCGTCCGCATCACCCACCACCTCCCGCAGCAAACCCACGAAATGCCGGGTCAACCGCTC
Source organism: Lentzea sp. NPDC004789 (assembly GCF_053601075.1). Classification (NCBI taxonomy): domain Bacteria; kingdom Bacillati; phylum Actinomycetota; class Actinomycetes; order Pseudonocardiales; family Pseudonocardiaceae; genus Lentzea; species Lentzea sp. NPDC004789. The sequence goes on from NZ_JBSGBE010000045.1 coordinate 198, forward strand.
CACCGTCACCGCGTCGAACAGATCCGTGCTGTACCGGAGCGCGCCGACGAGCCGATCGCCGTCCTCCCGCAGCAGCAGCTCGAGGTCGCAGTGGACGGTTCCGGTGCCGCCGGTCGAGTCGAAGGCGGCCAGCCCGCCGGGTCCGGTGCTCCGCGCGGTCAGGTCGCCCCAGTCCAGCGCCGGATCGCCGAGGTTTCCGGGCAGCAGCCAGAACAGCGTCTGGACCAGCGGATTGCGGCTCAGGTCACGGGCCGGCCCGAACTCGTCCACCAGCCGTTCGAACGGCACGTCCTGATGGTCGTACGCGTCCAGCGTGGCCGCACGGACCCGCCGCAGGAGGTCGGCGAAGCTCAGATCCCCGGTGGCGTCGACGCGAAGGACCAGCGTGTTGACGAACAGTCCGATCAGGTCGTCGGTCTGCGCCGTGTTCCGGCCGGCAACCGGAGAACCGACCGCGATGTCGTCCTGGCCGCTGTAGCGCGACAGCAGGGCCACGAAGGCCGTCAGCAGGGTCATGAACTGCGTCGCGGAGTGCTGGTTGCCCAGCGCGCGGAGCTTGCCGGTGAGGTCGGGCGGTATGACGAACGAGTGGACCGCACCCCGGTACGTCGGTAGCGCCGGTCGCGGCCGGTCGGCCGGCAGGTCCAGGGCGTGCGGCAGATCGGAGAGGTGCTGCCGCCAGTACCCGAGCTGTTCCTCCAGTTCCGGACCGGACAGGCGCTCCTGCTGGGTGATCGCGAAGTCGGCGTACTGGATCGGCAGATCCGGCAGCGGCGACGGCACCCCGTCGGCGTAGGCCCGGTACAGGGCGCAGAGCTCGCGGACGAGCACCCGCAGCGACCAGCCGTCCGCGACGATGTGGTGCATCGTCAGCAGGAGAACGTGCTCGCGCGCGCTGAGTGCCACCAGCCGTGCCCGCACGAGCCGGTCCGCGCTGAGGTCGAACGGCGCGGCGGCCAGCTCGGCCGCTTCCTGGCGGACCCGCGCCCACCGGTGCGGTGCGGGCAGTTCCGTCAGGTCCGCAACGGTCAGGTCCATCGCGTACGGCGGATCGATGCGCTGGGTCGGGACACCCTGTTGAGAGCCGAAGCTGGTCCGCAGCACCTCGTGCCGGCGCACGATTTCGGTCAGCGCCCGGCCCAGGGCGTCGACCCGCAGGTTCCCGTGGAGCCACAGCTCGAACGACACGGTGTAGAACGGGTTGTCCGGCACCAGCTGGTGCAGGAACCAGAGCCGCTGCTGCGCGTGTGACAGCGGTGGCTGACCTCGGCGGGGCTCCGGTAGCGGCGGTTCGCCCGGCACGGAGGAGGTCGCCGCCGCGGCGTCCGCGACCGCAGCCAGGTCCGCCAACGTCGCCGCGTCGAACACCGTCCGCAGCGGCAGATCCACGCCGAGCTCGTCCTGCAGCCGCCAGAGCACCTGCATGGCCAGCAGGGAGTGCCCGCCCAGCTCGACGAAACCGTCATGCACGCCGACGTTCCGCACGCCCAGGAGGTCGCGCCAGATGTCGGCGAGGATCCGCTCGGTCTCGGTCCGGGGCGCGACGTAGCCGGCGTGATCGAGGACGGCGGGTGCGGGCTTCGGCAGCGCCTGGCGGTCGATCTTCCCGTTCGGGGTCAACGGCAGCGCGTCGAGCGGCACCATCGCCGCCGGCACCATGTAGTCGGGCAGCGACTGCCGCAGGTGTGCGCGCAGCTGCGGCCACAGGTCGGCCGCGGCCCCGGCGGTCGGCACGACGTAGGCGAGCAAGCGGGTCTCCCCGCTGACCACGTCCGGCGCCACGACCGCGTGGCGCACCGCCGGGTGCCGTCCCAACGCCTCCTCGATCTCGCCGATCTCGATCCGGAAACCGCGCACCTTCACCTGGTTGTCGCTGCGCCCCAAGAAGTCCAGCAGCCCATCGGAGAGCCGGCGGGCGAGGTCTCCGGTGCGATACATCCGGAGGCCCTCGCCGTCGGCGAACGGGTCGGGCAGGAACCGGGCGGCCGTCAGCCCTGGGCGATCGTGGTAACCCCGCGCCACCCCGAGGCCGCCGATGTACAGCTCTCCCACCTCGTCGACCGGCACCGGCCGAAGCTCGTCGTCGAGCACGTAGATCTGCGTGTGGGCGATCGGCGGTCCGATCCGGACCGGGGCCGGCCTGGGCTGGACGACGCCGGCCGCGGACCACACGGTGGTCTCGGTCGGCCCGTACAGGTTCCACAACGTCGCGCCGGGGGAGAGCAGCTCGTCGGCCAGATCCGGCGGCAGCGCCTCGCCACCGCAGAGGCGCAACCGCAGGCCCGGCGGCACTCCACCGGCGCCGACGAGCATTCGCCACGTCGCCGGAGTCGCCTGCATCGCCGTGGCCCCGGTCTCCACGAGGAGCTGCCGCAGTTCCCAGGGGTCGGCGGCCTGCGCCCGGTCGGCGATGACGAGTCGTGCGCCGCAGAACAACGGCAGCAGGAGCTCGAGGATCGCGATGTCGAACGACAGCGTCGTGACCGCGACGAGCGTGTCGTCCCGGCCCAGGCCCGCCGTGTCGCGGAAGGACCGGATCAGGTTGGCCAGTGACCGGTGTGTGACCTGCACACCCTTGGGACGGCCCGTGGATCCGGAGGTGAAGATGACGTAGGCGAGATCGTCGGGGTGCACGGCCACCGGCCGAAGCTGGGGCACCGCCTCGGCCGGATCGGCCAGATCCAGGCAGACGATCGCCACGTCGGCGCCGGCGATCCCGGTGACCAGGGGCAGCAGCGCCGGCTCGGTCACGATCACCCGCACACCCGAGTCGGCCACCATCATGCGCAGGCGCTCCGGCGGGAATCCCGGGTCCAACGGCACGTACGCGCCGCCGGCCCGCCAGACACCCAGGATGCTCGCGATCATCTCGGCGGAGCGGTTCACACAGATGCCGGCCAGGTCGTTCGGACCGACGCCGTGCAGGCCGATCAGCGTCGCCAGCCGGCTCGCCCGTTCCGCCAGGTCTGCTGTCCGAACCTGCGCGCCGCCGGACACGACCGGGTGGCCGTTGCCGGCCAGCGCGGCGGCCAGCGGTCCCACCAGGCAGTCGGCGGATGACCGCCCGGCGGGATCGCTGAACGACCGGGCACCGTCCGATCCCGCGGTCGCCTCGGACGGCCGGTGCTGTGCGGATGTCATCGAATTCTCCTGGGGAAGTCGCAGGATCTCGTGCTCCGGGCGCCGCAGAACGGCCTGCCGCTCAGCCGCAGTCCGCGGTCCTCCGGTCGATCTCGTCCGCCACCTCGGCCCAGACCTGTGCGCAGTGCCGGGCGATCTTCACGACCAGGATCGCGCTGTGTGGTGAGACGCCGTCGATCGCCTGACTGCCCTCACCGGCAGTGACAATCCGTGAGCCGAGCCATCGCAGGAGTGCCCGGCCGGACTCCGAATACCGCAGCGACGGGTCACGGCCGAGCCCCGCCAGCACGGCACGGACGTCCACCGGTTCGGCAGCCGGCGTGGCCGGGGCGGACGTTTGCCGGAGCTCCCGCTGGCCGTTGCGCAGCCGCTGCGGCACCGGGTCCTGCCCGGCCCGGACGCGGTCGCGCACGTCCCGAGCGGTACCCACCGAGATGCCGGCCTCCCTGGCGATCTCGCGCAGCGACGATTCCGGCCGCGCGGCGATCACCTGGCTGGCCAGCTGTCGTCCCGCGGCAGCGCTCAGCGGCCTGACCCGACCGTCCCGGCCGATGCGCACGGGCGACTCCTGCACCGCCACCCGTGCGCGGATGGCGGCAACCGTCTTCGCGGCGAGACCGGAGGTGGCGGCGATCGCCCGGTCCGACAAGTGGGGATGTGAGCGAACGATCCGCCCGGCCGCCGCCTGCCGGTCGGCCAGGCTCAACGGCAGTCCGTGCGTCACGTTGGCTTCGACGGCGAGGGCGAAGCTGTCCTCCTCGCTGCCGTGGAAGTACTGCACGTCGATCCACTCGCGCCCGTTGATCCTGGCCGCGGTCAGGCGGTGCATGCCGTCGATCACGGACATCGTCTGGCGGTGGACCAGGATGGGCGGGAGGCCGGCGCCGACCTCAGCGAGAGCGCGTGCGTGGTCGGGGTCCACTCCGTTCAGCCGCGGTGAGTCGGCGACGCGGAGAGCGTCGACCGGCACCGCGACGCGGGGCGCGGCTCGCCACTCCTCGAGATTCGTGACGGACGCCGTTCGAGCATCCGGGAAGTCCAAAGCTTCTTCTGCGATCAGGGCGTTGACGTCGACAGTGCTGTGCTCCGGCATAGAACCCCCAGTTCCAACCGATCCAAACAAAAGCATTCAGCGAAACAATCAGTGGCCGAATGGCGGCGCATGCAATCCCGGTCGGGCCCCCTCGGTGGACACGAGTATGCAGACGCAACGGTTTCACGTTAATGACAGGCGGAATTGAGCTTCGACGAAGCCGGGCTTGTCGAAGCGCTTCACTTTCTCGACCGTACGGCCGTTCGTCCGAACCTGTCAACCCGTAATCACGGCTCGGGCGTCGAATGCGCCAGGTCGAATTCGTTCGACAAGTTCGGTGTGGCGGGACACCGGTGCTGACGCCCGGCGACGCATCGTCTACCTGCGAGAACTACCGCTGGAGGTGCGCCAGGACTGGGCGATTTCAGGGTGCTGCCCTGGGCGAATCTCAGAAGTTTCCAACGTTGCTCGGTGGCGTGGGACGTCGGTATTACACTGCGCGGCGGGTGGTTGCAGCGCGTTATAGCCCGGTTGACACTCGGTTGTTGCCATGGGTAGCCTCGCTGTTGAACTTTGTTCGACGGAGATCACGGAAGCAGCGGCGCTGTACACCTTCCAGAAATCGCTTCCGTGCGGTGCCGGTACTGGGGGCATGCGCCAGCTCGTCGTGGGGGCCGATTTCCGGTAGCCGATTCGTTGAGGCGCCACCTGCGCCACAAACCGTCACCGCACCCGCTGCTTGATCCATGTCGGTGCGGCAGCGGATGTGGCGGCCGGGCAGGTGTCAGTCCCGGAAGCCAATCGATGTGGTGTCCTGGTCACCGCATCGTGCGATGCCGGCGGTGGCACGAGATTGCTCGTCCTGGTCGCCGGTTTCGCCGGCGATCGCCAGCGCCTCTCGATAGGCGGCGGGTGCGCCGGGGCGGCCGGCGGCGTGCAGGGCGTCGGCGAGCCCGTTGAGCGTGTTGGCCTCGCCGTAGCGATGGCCGATCACCCGGAAGATCGCCAGCGCCTCCTCAAGCACCCTGACGGCTTCATCGAGGCGGTGCGTGCGGACGTAGACCTGACCGAGGTTGGACAGGGTCGCGGCCTGCCCGTAGCGGTGGCCCAGGTCTTTGAAGTGGGCGAGTGCCTCGTGCAGGTGCGCCGTGGCGGCGGCGTGCCGGCCCAGGTGCATGTCCGTCTCGCCCAGGTTGCACAACGCGCTCGCCTCACCGGCGCGGTCACCGAGCTCGCGGAACAGGACCTGCCCCGAGGTCAGCGCCTCGGCGGCCGCGGTGTAGTCGCCCGTCTGGCTCTGCACGTTGGCGAGATTGGTCAGCACGGCGGCCGTGCCGTGCCGGTCGTCCAGTTCGCGGTACCGCGAGAGGGCCTCTCGCAGGTGTCCGATGGCGGCGTCGGTGTCCCCGAGCCGGTCCTCGACGATCCCCAGGTGCGACAGCGCGCGTGCCTCGCCGTGCCGGTCGGCTCCGCCGCGGTGCAGACGCAGCGCGTGACGCAGCCGAGCCGCCGCCGGACCGTAGCGGCCGAGCAACCGGTGCGCCGCGCCGAGGTTGGTCAACGCCCGTGCCTCGCCGTCCCGGTCGCCGAGCTGCCGGGCCGCGCGCAAACCGTTGGTGTGCACGACGAGCGCTTCCGCGTGGTAACCGGCTTCGAGGTAGCGGTACAGCGTCTCGGCCAGGCGCATCGCGTGTTCCGGCCGCCCGTTCCCGGCGGCGAACGCGCAGAGGTCGGTCAGGTTGGACCGTTCGGCATCGAGCCAGGCGCGCATCCCGGCCGGGTCGGCGTCCGGTGGCGGCACGCCGGTGGCTGATCGCCCGCCGGGGTAGACGACGTCCATCGCCGCGGAGGTGGACGTCAGGTAGTGGCCCAGCAGCCGGTCGAGCGCGGCGGACCGCTCGTCCGGCCGGTCCCGCTCGGCCAGTTCGGCGGCGTAGGCGCGGAGCAGGTCGTGCATGCTGTAGCGCCCGGTCCGGCTGCGATCGACCAGGTGTGCCCGGACGAGGACGTCGAGCAGCCGGCCCGCGGTGTCCGGGTCGAGGTCACCGAGCGCGACGGCGCACGCCGCGTCGAAGTCCCGGCCGGGGTGCCCGCTCAGACGGCGGAACAGCCGTGCGGCCTCAGCGGGAAGGTGCTTGTAGGACCAGGAAAGCACCTCACGCACGGCCGCCCGATCATCACCGCCGCCGTCGAGCAGCCGCAGCCGCCGTTGCCGGTCGCCGAGTTCCCGCACCAGTTCGGCCAGCGCGACCCCCGGCCGGGCGGCGACGAGTTCCGCGGCGACCCGCAGCGGAAGTGGCAGAAACGCGCACTGTTCGGCGAGCTCGGCAACCGCGGCCGACTCGGCGTGCACCCGTGCGCCGATCAACGCGTGCAGCAACGCGACGGCGTCCTCCGGCGGCAGGGGCTTGAGGTCCAGCCGCCGCGCGCCGTGCACCGCGACCAGGCTCGCGAGGCTGTCCCGGCTGGTCACCACGACGACGCACGACGGCGTGCCGGGCAGCAGCAGGCGCACCTGCTCGACCGCCGATGCGTTGTCCAGCACGATGAGCAGCTGCCGATCGGCGACCTCGGTCCGGTACCGGGCGGCTCGGGCGTCCACGTCGACCGGGACGTCGGAGCCGACGACACCCAGCGACTCCAGGAACCTGCTCAGCACGTCGGCGGTGGACACGGGCTGGCCGGCTTCGCAGCCGCGCAGGTTCACGTACAACTGCCCGTCGGGAAACACGGCACGCAGCCGGTGTCCCCAACGCACGGCCAGGGCGGTCTTTCCGACGCCGGCCGTGCCGCACACCGCGATGACGGCCGTCGCCGTCGGCTCGCGCTCGGCGAGCAGCCCGTCGAGAACGGCCAGTTCCGTTGTGCGGCCGACGAAACCGGGCGCGTTCGCGGGCAGTTGAGCCGGCACCGGGCCGGCGCGGTGGGACTTGTCGCTCGCCGGTTGTTCGACGAGCAACGCCGCGTGCGCGTCGATCAGTTCGGCTCCCGGCCCGATCGCCAGTTCGTCCCGCAGCGCCCGCCGAGCACTGTCGTACACGGCGAACGCGTCGGCCCGCCGCCCGGCCGCCGCGTAGGCGCGGACGAGAAGCGCCTGCGCGGCCTCGTCCAACGGGTGGTCGGCGGTGTGCTCGACAAGCGGCGGCAGCAGTTCGGCCGCCCGGCCCAGCCCGATCATGGTCTCGGCGTAGGCGAGCAGCGCGTTGCGCCGTTCGCCAAGCAGGGCAACGACTTTGGCGTGGCCGGTGAGACCTGGTTGGTCGGCGAACGGCCGCCCGTGCCACAGCCCGAGTGCCTCGCCCAGCAGCCTGGCGATCTCCTCGGTGACATCCGTCTTCCGCGCGGCCGACACCAGGTCGCGGAACCGGTCCGCGTCCACCCCGTCGGCCGGGATGCGCAACGCGTAGCCGTCGCCGACGATGGGAATGCTGGTGCTGCGCGCGTAGCGGTGCCGCTCGGGGTCGAACAACCGCCGCAGATGCTTGACGTGGGTCTGGATCACGTTGGTGGCACTGGGCGGCGGCCGTTCGCCCCACAGCGCGTCGACCAGGTCCGTCCGCGGCACCACCCGGCCACCGGACAGAGCGAGCAGTCCGAGCACCGCCCGCCTGCCCGCCGGACCGAGATCGAGTTCCTGGCCGTCACGCCAGGCCCGAACCGGACCGAGAACCTGGACGCGCAACCCCACCTCCATGTCAGGACCATGCTGGCACGGTCCGTTCGACCGCGGCAACGGCCGGAATTCGTTGGCGTGCAGGGGAATCCAGTCCGCGTTCAATCTTCGTCCAGTCGTGCGGGTGAGCCTGGCTCGGCACCAGAAGGCGGAGTTGACGGACCGGGTCCGGTCACCGCGAGGGCCGCGAAGGCGTTGCCAGCCGTACCAGGTCGTCGATTCCCGTTGCTACGAGCGATAGGCACCTGCAACTTCCGTCTCACCTGCCCAGGCCGGATCCCGGAGGAGACAGATGTGATGAAAACTGGACTGAAAGCAGTGCTGAGCACCCTGGCGCTGGTGGCGGCCGCGCTGTGGGCGCCGGCGGCGGCTGCCGCACCCGCTGCGCGGGCGGCGGGGGAGAACCCGCTCCAGTACCTGACCGTCGAGAAGACGGTCACCGCCCATCGCCAGGCGGACGTCAACGCGGCCGCCGGCCCGGCGACGATCTCGTGCACCCTGTACGCCACGTTCCCGCTGATCATCTCGCCTGGACAGAAGTTCGGCCCGTACAACAACATCTTCTACACCTCGGTCGGCGGCGCAGCGTGGATAACGTGCACCGCGGCGGTCGCTCAGCTCAGCCTGGTCGCGATAGTCGACTGGGACGGCGTGCCCGTGACCGGCCTGCCGGTTCAGGTCGGCGGCACCAACCAGGTGGTCGCCTACGCGATCGACGTGTGCACCTCCGGCGACTGGTCGGTCGGTGCCAGCGGCATGGTCGCGTGGCCGCCCGGGTACGGCCCGCCCAGCCCGTTGTCCGGCATGCTTCCGCCCATTTACATCGACCCAGAACACTGTGCCTGAACAACCTTGGTCGGCGGGCCCGCGCAACCTCCAGGATGCGCGGGCCCGCCGTGTGCGCGAATCAGTCCGACACCGCCGATCACCGCCACTGACACGAGCCGCGCGATGCCGTCCTGGAATGTCCGGGAATGTCCCACTGAGGCGGAATCGGGGGTGCCGCGCTGATGCACTCGGTCCCGTCGCGGCCGACCGGGCCGCTGACCCAGGCGGCAACCATGGGAGTGGTTCATGAGCAGGAGAAAGCTGACGGCGCTGGCGTGCGCGCTGCTGGCGGCGGGCACGATGGCCGTGTCGGGTGCCGGGGCGGCGAGCGCCTCACCTGTCGGGGTCCAGGGCCTGCCGACGTTCTTCGGGGTGAAGACGCTCGACGAGGGCGGCAACGGGCAGTGCACCAACGCGCCCAACGGCATGTGGGCCGTCAACCCGGGCCCGACCAACCCGGTCCGGCTGGACACCGACAACCGGCCGGGCGGCTGCCTGCTCTCGTTCGGCATCGGTGACATCGACGGAAGCCTGGCGGGACTCGACATCACCTACCAGCTGCTGCCCAGCTACGACAGCCAGGCCGGCCAGTGCGGGACCAACTGGGGCGTGAACCACATCCCGATCGGCCCGTCCTTCTCCTTCGGCCCGGACGTCCGGGTGGACACCGACAACCGGCCCGGCTGGTGTGAGCTCACCTTCGCCTCGTCCGGCCGCAACGACGTCGTGCTCGGAGTGCTGTTCACGGCCGAGAACGACACCGGCCAGTGCGTCAACACCGGGAGCAACGACTGGCAGTCGGTGCCGCCCGGTGGGCGGTTGACCCTCAACATCGACACTGACCACCGCCCCGGCGGCTGCGGCCTGCAGTTGCGCCTCACGAAGTACTGACGAACCACCCGGGGTGGGACGCGGATCCGCGTCCCACCCCGTTCGAGTCAGTCGGTGAGCTCGGTCGCGTAGGCCCGCAGCAGGCGATGCATCCGGTAGTGGCCCAACGAGGTCTCGACCAGGTGGGCTCGCACGAGCGTGTTCACCAGCCGGCTCACCCTCTCGGCCGCCGTGCCCGCCAGCTTCGCGAGACCGGCCAGGTCGCCGCCGGAATGCCTGCCCAGCAACCGGAACATGGCCGCCGCCTCGGGATCGCCGAGGGCAAGACGCCGGTAGGACCAGGAGAACACCGCCCGCACACCGGTTCTGGGATCGCCACCGGCCTCCAGCCAGTCCAGGCCGGTGGCCTGTCCTTCGGTGATCTCGGCCAGCGAGGCGTCCGGGTGTGCCGCCTCCGCGGCGACCCGCAGTGCCAGCGGCAGACGCCCGCAGCGGTCCACCAGCGCCGCGGCCGCCGGTGGGTCCGCTGTCACGCGTTCCGTGCCGAGCAGGATCTCCAGCAGCACGAGCGCATCGGGCATCGGCAGCAGGCCGAGGCAGATCCGGTGCGCGCCGTCCCTCGCCACGAGGCCGGCCAGGTCGTCGCGACTGGTCACGAGGACCACGCACGAACCGGTGCCCGGCAGCAACGGCCTGACCTGTTCGGCGCACAGGGCGTTGTCCAGCACGACGAGCAGCCGCCGCCCGGCGAGCCGCGACCGGTAGCGGGCGGCCCTGACCGCGGGATCGGACGGGACGTCGTCGCCCAGGCAGCCGAGCAGCGTGCCGAGCGCCTCCGCCGCCTCCAGCGGCCGGTCCGGGGCGTAGCCGCGCAGATCCACGTACAGGCAGCCGTCCGGGAACTGCTCGCGCACCCGGTGGGCCCACCGGACCGCCAGCGCGGTCTTGCCCACTCCCGGCGGGCCGGACACCGCGAGGATCGGCAGCCCGGAGCCGGTCTCGCCGAGCGGCGCGGTGGCGAGCAGGCGGTCCAGCTCGGCCAGTTCGGCGGTGCGCCCGGCGAAACCGCGGATGGTGGCGGGCAGGGCGTTCGGGATCGAGGCGGTGGCGGGTGATCGTTCACCGGCCCGCACCCGGTACCAGGCCTCGTTCCAGTTGCGTTGCTCCGCCGGGCTGGCACCGAGGGCGATGACCATCCGGTCGAGCACCTCCGAGGGGGCGAGCGTCTGTCCCGTGACGTACCGGTGCAACGTCGAGCGCGGCACCCGGACGAGCCGTGTCAGGTCCTCCAGGCTGACCTTGGGCTTGCGCGTTCCGGCGGCGGCGCGTGCCCGCAGCAGGTCCAGTTCCCTTGCCAGCTCGGCAAGTTCGTACACGCGACCGGGGTTCGGGCCGAATTCCCTCATGAGCACTGGATGATCGACTGTTCGCGTACACGGGCACGTATACGTCTCAATGTACGTCTCAAATACCTCACCCCGATCGGGCGCGTACGAAGTTCGTTCGGCTCCGTGGGCTTCCCTGCGGTCCGGGCCGGGTGAGCCGCACATCGCAGGCGCGGCTGAAACCGGTCAGCACATGGGGATCGCGGCCGAGCTGCGTCAGCTCACGGGTCAGCACGAGCTGACCACACAGGCGATGGAGCTCCGGCACGAGCTGCCCGGCGATCATCGCAGATCCTGACCGCGCCAGGCCGACGCGTCCAGGGACTACTGGAGTTTGGCTGTGCTGGTGGGGCTCGCATCGGCTTTCCCCGGCGGATGAGGTGTGGCCGCTGTCGCCGGATCGAGCGCGTTGCCCGAGGGCAGCAGGTCCAGCACGGGCGTCGGTTGCACTCCCGCGTAGCCGAGCTGGTCGGCCACCGGGGACGACGGCAGCGGGGACTTCGCGCCCAGGTCGGTGATGAGGAACAGGGTGCCGGTGGGCACTCCCGGCGCGGCCAGGCCCGCGGCGAGCAGGCCGTTGCCCGGTGCCACGCTGACCACGTCACCGGTCCCTTCCGGCAGCCGGTTGGTGTCGGCGAGCACGATTCTGACCGCCGGTCCCTGCGGCGAGCCGAAGGTGAGGTGCACGCACGGTGCCTTGGCGCCCAGTCCGCCGGTGTCCAGGGCTTCCGGTACGGCGGTCGGAAGGCCTTGCGGTGTGGGGGGTGGCGAGTGCGGGCTGCACGGCGGTCGACGTGCCGGCGGAGAGCGGGAGGGCGGCGACCGGCTGTCCCGGATAGGCCGCCGCGGTGGCGGGGTCGCCGATCAGCAGCGCCGCGGTGGTCGGGGAGGCCGGGGCCAGCCCGGCCTGTTGCAGCACGAAGAAGCTGGTCTTGGTCGAAAGATTAATCACCCGCGGAATTCTGGTGATCGCAGTTCTGGTACCCCGCGCGTTCGCGCAGCGGCGATCAGCGGCTCTCGGATGCAGACTCCGAAGTCGTCCGCCGTTGGTGCGACAGTGCGCGCTCGACATCCTTGAGCGACTCGGCGACGGTCACCCGGCTTGAGGCGAATGTGGCGTCTCCTGCTTTCACTTCCCGGCCGGTGACCAGGAGAGCGAAGGTCTCCGACCGATCCGCCAGTCCCAGCTCGACCGCGGCTTCCAGCCCGGCCAGGGCTGCCGCGCCGGCGGGCTCGGCGCCCACGCCGGCCCGCTCCGCCAGGGTGGCGACCGCGCTCAGCAGCGCGTCGTCGGTGACCGCGACCATTCCACCGCCGGTCCGGCGCACCACGTCCAGCACGGCGTCGCCGATGGCCGGGCGCGCCACCGCGATTCCGTCGGCGACGGTGGCGGCGGGATCCAGCTCCGCCGGCCCGGGGTCCTCGCCGAGCCAGGCCCGGACCAGCGGCTGGCAGCGCTCGGCCTGCACACCGACCAGGCGTGGTTGCCCGGTGGTGAGACCACAGCTGACGAGTTCGGCGAAACCCTTCTCGAGCGCGACGAGCGTCGGACCGTCGCCGACCGGGACGATCACCACGTCCGGGAGCCGTCGGCCGAGTTGTTCCCACACCTCGAACGCCACGGTCTTCTTCGCCTCGATGGTGACCGGATTGACGCCGGTGTTGCGGTCGAGCCAGCCGAACGTGCGAGCGGCGGCCCGGGAGAGGTCGACGGCGGCCGCGTAGCCCTCGCGCACCTGGAAGACCCAGGCCCCCGCCTGCGTCATGAGCGCGAGCTTCTCCGGCGAGCAGTCGGCGGACACGAAGATGACGGCCCGCATCCCGGCCGCCGCGGCGCCGAAGGCGGTGGACACGGCCGCATTGCCGGTGGACGCGGTCGTGATCGTCCTCAGCCCGCGCCGCAGCCCGCCTTCGATCACGAGCGCGGTTGCGCGGTCCTTGTTGGACGCAGTCGGGTTGCGGGTCTCGTCCTTCACCCACAGGCGCGGCGTTCCCAGCGCACGCCTCAGCGCGGGCACGTGCAGCAGCGGCGTGCCGCCGATCGGGGCCGGGTACCGCACCGGGCCGTCGGGGATCGGCAGCAACTCCCGGTAACGCCACATGGTGAACGGAACCGGCCGGCCCTCCTGCATCCGATCAGGTCCGTAGTCGTACTGCAGCCGCTCACAGCCGGCGAGGTCGACCGACCCTGTCACGCTGCCCACGTCTGTCTCCCCTGACTCAGGCTGACCGGGAGCCCGCGGTCAGCTCGCCGGAGCTGAGCACGTCTTCGCCGTAGACGCCCTGCAACCAGTTGATCTGGTAAATGGTGTCGAGATAGCGCTCGCCGAGGTCTGGAGCGATCGCGACCGCCGTGAGGTCGCGCGCGTCGTGCTCGGCCAGCCAGCCCATCGCGCCACTGACCACCGTGCCGGTCGATCCGCCGAACAGGAATCCGCTCCTGGCCAGCCGGTGGCAGGCGCGGACGGTGTCCGCCTCGGCGACGTGCACCACCTCGTCCACATAGGACTCGTCCAGCAGCGGCGGGCGGACGCTCGTGCCCAGACCGGGAATCATCCGGGGAGCGGGCACACCACCGAAGGTCACCGAGCCGACGCTGTCGACCGCGACCACCCGCACCCGGCGGTGCCAGTGCCAGAAGTAGCGTGCGCAGCCCATCAGGGTTCCGGTGGTTCCCGCCCCGACGAACAGCACGTCCAGTCGCGGGAACGAGGCCGCGATCGCCGGCGCCGTCCGGTGGTAGTGCGCCTTCCAGTTGCTCGGGTTGGCGTACTGGTTCAGCCACACGTACCGGTCGTCGGAAGCGCACAGCGCGCGGACGTAGGCGATCCGCGCGCCGAGGAAACCGTCTTGGGCGTGCGGCTCGACGATGATGTGCACCTGGCTCCCGAAGGCCTCCATCTGTCGTCTGGTCGACAGGTTGCAGCGGGAGTCGGTGACGCAGATGAGGCGGTAGCCCTTGCTCGCCGCGATCATGCTGAGTGCCACACCCAGGTTCCCGGACGACGACTCGACCATGATCGACCCCGGCCGCAGGACACCGTTCTGTTCCGCGGCCGCCACCATTTCCGCCGCGGCCTTCAGCTTGATCGAGCCGGCGAAGTTGAAGCCCTCGCACTTCAGGTAGAGCGACCGCCCGAAGATCGGCCAGAGGTCGACGTAGAGATCTTCGGCGTTGAAGTCCTGTGGAACGGAGATGACAGGCACCACTGCCCCCTTTCTGTTGTGCGGCAGTGACTCGGCCACTTACCCGTACCGGCGCAGCTCGTGGAAGAAGCCGTCGACGACGTCGAGCTCGCCGGAGCGGACCACCTCGTCGTAGACGTACGTGCCCACTGCGAGGTCGAGCACTCCCAGGCCGAACGGTGAGAACACCACCGGCCGGCCGGCCGGCACGCTCAGTCGTCCGGCCATCACGTCGGCCAGCGTGCCGTGCACGAAGTCGCGGCCGCCGGTGAGCTGTTCGGCCAGATGCGGTGAGGTGTCGGCCTTCAGACAGTGCTCGACGTCGTCGACGACGTTGGTCGAGGCGAGCACGATCTCCGGCGTGAGATCACGCAGAGACACGTGCAGCACCAACGGATTGTGCGCGAACCACGACACGTCCCCGATATGCGGTTGCCCGGCGACGGTGGCGAAGACGACGAGGTCGCTGGAGCGGATCAGCTGCTCGGGGCCGGCGTGCACGGTGATCGAACCGGTGAGGCCTGAGCGCTCCAGGTAGTCGCGGAAACCGGAGGCGCTGTCGGCACTCAGGTCGTGGACCCCGATTTCGTCGAACGACCAGCCGGTGCTCGCCAGGAACGTGTGGATGTAGCGGGCGATGAGGCCTGCTCCGAAGAACCCGACACGCATCGGTCGCGGCCGGCCTCTGGACAGCCAGTCGGCCGCCGACGCTGCCAGCGCGGCCGTCCTCGTGGCGCTGATGATCGAGCTTTCCAAGCAGGCGAACGGGTAACCGGTGCCGGGGTCGTTGAGGATCAGCACGGCAGAAGCCCTCGGAAGGCCGGCCGCCACGTTCTCCGGAAAGCTGGAGATCCACTTCAGACCGGCCACCCGCACCTGCCCGCCGATCGCGGCGGGCAGCGCGATGATCCGGGCCGACGGGCGATCCGGGAAACGCAGGAAGCAGGACGGCGGGTTGACCGAATCGCCTGCGCAGTGCCGGCGATACGCGGCCTCGACCACCTCCACGATCCGGTTCTCGCGCCCGCGCAGTGCGCGCTGCACCTGCGCACCGGAGATCACCGCGAACGACGGCACGGTTGTCGATGACGTGGGACTCAGTTCAGGCATGGCGGACCTCGTTGCGGCGGAACGGATCGTGTTCACCCGACGACCACCTGGATCGTCGGTGCGCAGTCGAACGCGGAGACGGTGTCGGCCAGTGCGACGAGCACTTCACGCGGCCCGTCGAAGGGGTCTCTGCCGTGCGCGGTGCGGATGTTGTCGACGAGCATCAGGTCTCCGGCCTGCCACGGCTCGCGTGCGGTGTTGTCCTCGTAGACCCGGTTGATCAGCTGGACGACGTCCTCGCCGATGGGGTCGCCGTTGCCGAAGGCGGTGTTGAACGGCAGTGCGTCGGGGCCGTAGAGCTCCAGCAGGTACTCGCGCACCTCGGGTGCCAACGTCCATTCGTTGAGGAACGCGATCTGGTTGAACCAGCAGCGCCGGCCGCTGTCCGGGTGGCGGAGCACGGCGCTGCGGCGTTGCGTGGTGCGCAGCCGGCGGCCGGGGCGCCATTCGAACTCGATCGCGCTGGCGCGGCAGTAGTGCTCGACGGCACGGCGGTTCTCGGTACCGAACGCTTCCGCCAGGGACGCCCCGATCTCGTCGTTGTAGTTGCGGGTGAGCAGCCAGCCCTCCCGCTCGAACCGCTCGGTCAACTCCGCCGGCAGCGCGTCGAGGACGGCAGGTGAATCGGCGAGCACGGTCGCGCCGCCCCTCGTGGGCGCCTGGAGGCACGCGAACAGCATCAGGCCGGGGAACTCGAGCCGGTAACTCAGTTCGTGGTGCAGGCACATCTGCTGGGTGGCGGGCCACTTCGACGTCGAGTACACACCGCCGGTGTAGGTCCGCCGGGACGCGAAGGCCTCCTTCTCGACCATCAGCCAGGTGGCCAGCCGCTCGAACACCGCACGGACTTCGTCGGCGTTGCGCAGCCCGAGCCCGCGGACCAGGACCGCACCGTGCTGGGCGACGACGGCTCGCAGCGCCTCGGAGTGCTCGGCCGCCCAGCCCGGCGCGTCGCCGGTGGCCTCGATCGTGAGCGTCGGCGGTTTGCCGGGCCACAACTCCACGTCGGGCAGCGATGCCGGGAACGGGGGTGACATCTCGGTGTCCTTTCAGTTGCCGCTGGAAGTGCGAGCCGGTGACTCGGCGGCGTCCTGCCCGGACGCGCGGTCGAGCAGCCGAGCCAGGTCGGCGAGGACCGGGTGACGGGTGACGTCGGTGACGGACACCGCGCGTTCCAGGGTGATGGCCAGCGTCACGGCCGACAGCGACGTGCCGCCCCGGTCGAAGAAGTGGTCCCACCGGTCGATCTGGTCCCCGGGAATGCCGAGGACGCCTGCCCACGCGGCTGCCAGCCGCCGCTCGGCCGGCGTGCTCGGTGGCTGGAAGCCGTCCTCGACGAAACCGAGTTCCGCGGCGAGCGCTGTCAGCTTCGTCCTGTCGATCTTGCCGTTGGCGGTCAACGGTAAGCTTTCCAGCCAGCGGAACGCTGACGGGACCATGTACTCGGGCAGTGACTCGCTCAGCCGGTCCCGCAGAACGGCGGCATCGACCGGCCGCACACCCGAGTAGAAGGCCACGAGGCGCCTGCTCCGGTCGGCGTCGCCGGTGACCACGACGGCTCCGTCCCGGAGACCGGGCACCCGCAGCAGGGCGTTCTCGATCTCACCGATCTCGACCCGGAAGCCCCTGATCTTGACCTGGTCGTCCCGGCGGCCGAGGAACTCCAGCCTGCCGTCCGGCCGCCAGCGGCCGTAGTCCCCGGTCCGGCAGAGCCGTTGGCCTGGGCGGTGCGGATCGTCTGTGAAGACCAGACGAGTGCGTTCGGGGTCGTTGATGTACCCGCGGCCGACGCAGATCCCGGAGAAGGCGATCACGCCGGGGGCGCCCAGCGGCACCGGCGACAGGTTCTCGTCGAGAACGTAGACGGTCACGTTGTCGATGGGGCGCCCGAGCGGGACCCGGTCGCCGTCCGGGGGCCGGCTCATGATCTCGTGCACGGCGTCGTCGGACGTCTCGGTGAGCCCGTACGTGTTGACCAGTTTGATCGCGGGCTGGGCCGCGAACCAGCGCTGCACGATCTCCTTCTTCAGCAGGTCGCCGGTGGGTGACACGGTGTGCAGGTGTGGTAGATCGCGAGGGTTGCGCTCCAAATAGGACAGCAGAGCGTCGAGATAGGACGGTACGAGCTGGAGCACGCCGCAACGGTTGTCGACGACGGTGTCGACGAGCCGCTCGACGTCCAGGATCACCTCCTGCTCGACCAGCAGGGTCCGCCCGCCGACCAGCAGCGCGGCGACCAGCTGCCACACCGAGATGTCGAAGCACTGGGGTCCGGTCTGGGGGATCACCTCGCCCTCGCGGATCTCCAGGTCGGCGATCTTGGCCAGGATGTGGTTGAGCATGCCCGCGTGCTCGCACATCACACCCTTGGGTTCACCGGTGGAGCCGGAGGTGAACAGAACGTAGGCGAGCTGGTCCGGAGCGACGTGGACGCCGAGGTTCCCGTCGGCGTGGTCTTCGGCGTAGGCCGCGTCCACGAAGAGCTTCCGGACCGCGGGCCGCGCGTCGAGGGCCTGATCGAGCGTGGTGGCACTGCCGCTTTCGGTCAGCACGAGCGTGCATTCGGCGCGTGCCAGAGCGGTCGCGATGCGACTGGCCGGGAAGTGCGGCTCCAGCGGCAGGTACGCGCCACCGGCCTTGAAGATCGCGAGGACGGCGGCCATCCAGTCCAGGTTGCGTTCCATCACCACCGCGACAACGCCTTCATGGCGCAGGCCGCGTGCCAGGAGAGCTCGTCCCAACCGGTTGGCGCGCGCGTTGAGCTCCCGGTAGGTCCATTCCCGGCCGCGGTGCACGGCCGCGACCGCGTCCGGATGTGTCTCCACCCGCTGTTCGAAGAGTTCGTGCATCCGGTGTTCCGGCAGCTCCCGGCGAGCGCCGGCGAGCTGGTCGAGCTGGAAGCGAAGTTCCTCGCCCGGCAGCAGGCTCAGCTTGCCGTGCTCGGCATCCGGGTCGGCCGCGATCAGCGTGATCGCGGTGCGGTGGTAGCCGCCGATCCGGCCGGCGTGGCGCGCGTCGATCGCGCAGGTGCGAAACCGCAGCCGCAGCACGAGTTGGTCACCGCGCCAGGAGATTCCCAGCGACAGCACGGTGTTCTCGGTCAGCACCGGGTCGCCGCCGGTACCCGTCAGATCGGCGGCGGTCTCGAACAGCGGTTCGGCCAGGCCCAGCTCGCGCCGCAGGTCGTCGACCGGGAAGTCCTTGTGCGCCAGCAGTTCCGACTCGGCGCGGTGGGCGTGTGAGATCAGGTGCCGCCACGAATCAGGTTCGGTGGTCAACCGGCACGGCAACGGCAGCCCGCCCGCCACGGCCACGTAGCCGGTCACGACTTCGCGCTCGCCGGTCAGCGCGGCCAGCACTTTGGCGTGCGCCGCCAGCAGTACGGAGCTGAACGTCACCTTCAGCTCGCCCGCCAGCCGCCGCACTGTCGCGAGGTCGTCACCGCGGATCAGCACCTCGTGCTCGGCGACCGTCGCCACCCGGTCGAGAGTCCACCGCGGAATCTCGGTGAACCCGCCGCCGATGAGCTTCTCCCGCCAGAAGTCCCGGCTCGCGTGCGCTGGTGTTCCCACAGAGCTCTCCTCCCCGTTTCGCCCGCTGGTCCGCGACGTGCCGATCATCGAGCGGCGGACCTGACCACAACCGCTCCGGCGCCGCCGTCCTGCATCTCCCTGGCCGGGTTGCCGCCCCACTGTGCGCGCGGCGGCATTTCCTCGCCCTTCATCAGGAAGGAGTCGGGTGCCAGCACCGCGCCGTCGCCCATCGTCACGCCGTAGTGGACGAGGGCCCCGACTCCGACGGTGCAGCCGGATCCGATCGTGATCCGGTCGGCCTTGAGGGCGAAGTCCTCCAGCGAATGGCACTGGATCGAGCTTCCCGCGTTGAGGGTGCAGTCGTCGCCGATCGTCACCATGTCCTTCTCCGCCAGGGTGCAGCCGTCGTCGAAGAGCCTCCGGCCGAGCCGGACACCCAGGAGCCGCCAGGCCACACCCTTGAGCGGGGTGCCGTTGAGGACGTTGTGCATGTGCCCGGTGAGCTTGAGGAAGCGCTCGCGCCGCCAGCAGTCGGGCTCGTAGAGCGAGCAGGAGGTCGGCCGGGTGCCCCGGAATGCCGTGGCAGCACGTTCGACCAGGGCGAAGTGGACGACACCGAACAGCAGAGACGAGACGGAGAACAACGCGATCGCCATCGCTCCCCACGAGGCGTGCAGATCCGTCGCCCAGAAACCGAGCATGGTGAGCCCGAACGCGTAGCACCACCGTGACAGCAGGAACCATCCGATGGTGCGGGCGTTGTGCTTGTTCTTGGCAGCCAGCCGGGCCGGATGCTCGTCGCCTGTCGCCATGTGGTGGAACCTGCTGTCCCGCTCGACCGTGCGCGGGATCTCGAAGCTGGGTGAGCCCAGCAGCCCGACGCCCTGCCGGACCTTCCCGTCGATCGGGACGAGGACCTTCGTCGCGAGCAGGCAGTTGTCGCCGGTCCTGCCCTGAGAGGGGTAGACGATGTCGTTGCCGAGAAAGTTCCGCGGCCCGATCGACGTCCGCGTCACCCGGAAAGAAGTGCTGGAGAAGTCGGCGTTGGCGATCGACAGTCCATCGGCGATCACCGTTCCGCTGCCGACGGAGACGAGGTACGGGGTGTCGTGCTTCACCTTCTTGCCGAAGTTCGCGCCGGTCTGCACGACCGGAGCCAGCCGATACCCCAGGCCGCGCAGATATCCCACGACGTAGGAGCTGTCACCGAGCAGCCCGACGAAGAACGTCCTGTTGGTCAGGCGCGTGATCGCCCGTTGAGCGGCGTACTGGATCCCGTACAGGGGATGGACCTCGTCCGGCTCGACGAGACGGCTGAGCACCCGCGGGACGGTCATCACGACGATCAACCCGACCAGCGCGGAGCCGAAGAACAGGCCGAGTGAGGTCACCAGTGCGGTGCCGTAGAAGGACCAGCTCGTGAAGGCCGCGGTCTCGGGTCCGGCCAACGCGGTGACCGGTGCGAGCTCGGCGAGCAACACGTCGGCGCCGCCGTAGGCCAGAGGAATGTAGACCAGCAGCAGACTCGCCAGGTGCAGGACGGTGTAGACGGCCCTTCTGCCGGTGCCGCAGCGGGCCGGTCCGATGCCCAGGTAGTCCGCCGCGCCCGGCTGGGCAGGGGACCCGTGCCAGCGCTCGTGGTCGGGCACGGCCTGACCCGCGTGCAGCGACGAGGTGTGGCCGAGCTGGGCACCGTCGCCGAGCGAGGTCTCGATGTCGAGCACGGACTTCTCGCCGACGAACGCGTCCCGCCCGAGGGTGACCGTGCCGGTCTCGATCCAACCGGCGCGGGCTCGGTAGCAGGTGAGAAACGCGTCCTTGCGGACGACCGTGCCGTCGCCGATGGTGAGCAGATCGGTGCACACAGGTGCGTGCCGGGAGAAGACCACGACGCCGCGCCCGATCTTCGCCCCGAGTGCCCTCAGGTAGAGCACGTAGAGCGGCGAACCGGCGAACAGAACCAGTGGGCTCAGCGTGACGAGCGTCTTGACCATCCAGAAGCGCACGTAGGAGAGGCTCCAGATCCGGATCCGCTGCGGCCGCCACCGCCCGATCAGCAGCCACTTCGCCAGTACCGGGAGGGCGAACACGCCGAGCAGTCCCGCGCCGCCGGCCAGCACCGTGTGCAGGTAGACGTCGAGCGGGGTCGCCCCGGCGACCACCCACTCGATGCCCAGCTCGACGGCGAACGCGGCGAGGCTCGCGTATCCGAGGAGGATCAGGACCTGCAGGATTCCGCAGACGACGTACTGGGTCGTGCCGACCGGCGGAGCCGTCTGGACGGGCGCCGCGACCTGGTCGACGCAGGTGCGGCCCCGCGGCGCGAGTGCGCCGGTGAGGCTCGTGATCGTCGGGTGCTGATATGTATCCTTGATGGAAATTGACGGCAGATTCGGTCGCTTCCTCACCCTTGCGCAGAATTGGGCCATCACCATCGAGTCGGCGCCGAGGTCGTCGAAGAAGTGGCTGTCCGCCGTGACCTGTTCGACGCGCAGGACGTCGGCCAGTATCTCGGTGAGGGCCTGCTCGATGCCCGGCGCGCCGGCGTCGTCGAGGGTTCCGCGGTTCACCAACATCTCGTGCCTCCTTCAAGCGGTTCGCCAGGAATTGGCCGGGCGACCGGCGGGCGCGTTGACAGCCGACTTCGAATTTCCTTTCGGGGATAACTGTCACGTTACAAGCGGCTGCGCGGTGAGGGAGGGGCCACGATGCCTTGTGTGCAACATTTGTTCCAGGCACAACCGAAGCGTCTGTCGATTGCTGCGCAGTACCAGAATCGATTCCGCCTCAATCCCGCCTTGCGCTGTGCGGCAAGAAAGAGCTGGTCAGGATCACCTTGGGGCTGTTGTACCGATTCTCGATGTATTCGAAGATCACGTGTGAACTGGCTTTCGCGGGCCGCGTGTGCCGGTGCCGCCGTCCGGCCTCGACGGTGACGATGTCTCATCGTTGTGTCCACTATTCGGACAGCAAGGCCATGGCCCGACGGAATGCGTTCGAGCCGCCACGGCTTTCGGTGTGACGGCTGCTGATCGGGCGATTTGCACCACTGGACGACGGCAGATGCATGGGCGAAGGAGTCGCGGGAGACCTGGCTGACTCCGAAACGCTCGACGGGGTTTCGGCGTTGCGCGTCCCACCTTGTGAACTTCGACTTCGACTTCGCCGAGTTGATGCTGTTCGTGATCGCGGCGCGCCGCACGAATCCGGGCACACCGCGTCGCGGTCGACCTTCGTCTCTCGTGCAACACGGTTCCCGGTCGCATGCGGACCACTGCCGCGCACGGCCGGCGTGCCGACGGCGGGAAAGGAGCTCACCTGTTGCGGGCAGCAGACGAGGCGGTCGCGATCGTGTCAACGCCTCAGCGGCCGGGTGGCTGTGGCGGCCCGTGCGGACCAAGTGTGGCGAGTGCTCGGGCACTGCCCAAGGGGCCAATCGAGATGCCGCGGAGGTGCGCCTGGCGGCCATTGCGGCCAGATCGAGAACGCTCCGCGCGGCACCGGAACAGCTGGACCGCAGTAGTCGCGGCACTACGACAGACCGACCGGGTGAACACTGATCGCCCCCGGCAAACCATCCACATGGGAGCGGCAGACCGCCGAAACGCCTGGCAGGCTCTGGAACTGGCAAGGCGGATCGGAGTTCGGGACGTCCGCTGTACCCGCTGAAGCACTCGCGGCGGTGCCAGCCCTGGCGATGATCCGCTTGACGATCTGGGTCTTGGGTCTCTTCCTCCTGCGCGGCTTCATCACCGACGACGCCAGGGTGGTTGAGGTCGCCCCGCGGGGTGAAACACCGGCGATCTGACGTGCAGGCGCGTCCTTCCAGCTGACCAGCGGCGCAGATGCCGGGACCGGATTCTGGAGGAGGCCTCGGGGAGACGCCGTGGCCACTCGAAGAAACCGTCTGACGTCAGCCTAGAAGGTCTCGACGAACTTCCTCAGTGGTGTGGCGAGGTCGGGGTGGTCGCCCTTGTCGATGCGGTGCAGCAGCCGGGCCGCGGCGTAGAGCTGGGCGAGCCGTCCGGCGTCGCTGTTGAGCACGTCGGCGAAGGTGTCGCGGACGCGTTCTGCGGTGTCCGGTGCAAGCAGGCTGTGGCACAGCAGTGTGGCCGCGTCGGTCCCGGCCGGGCCGCGTCCCCACAGTTCCCAGTCCAGCAGGACGAAGTCCGGTGCCATCAGGTTCGCCCAGTGCAGGTCGCCGTGCACGGTTTCCCACTGGCGGACCACAGGGTTCACCGAGTTGCCGAAGTGTTGCTGGATCCTCCCGGTGATCAGACCCTGGTCGGCGTTGACCCGGTCGGTCGGCGTCGCCGCGACCACCTCCATCGTGCTGCGCAGGTCCGTCCACCAGCGGTCGGGAAGGTCGATCGCGTGGCGCAAGGCGTCGGTGGGGGAGCACGGTGAGCCTGGGGCCAGGGTCGTCAGCTCGGCTCGTTGCCGCCGCCATTCCTCCCACTCGTAGACGTCGAGGACCTGCGGCTTGGACAGGGTGGTGAACACGTTGGCATCGAGGTCGCCGGTCCAGAAGTCGCCATCGGTCCACTGCTCGTCCTCGGACACCACCCGAAGCCAGAGCCGCCGGCCGGCTGCGTGTACGGGGGCGCTGATCGACCTGTCCAGCCGGCCGAGCCGGGCCTTGCCGGCAATGGTGAGACCGAAGTGGTCCGCGGCGTGGCGGAGGTTGTCGTGCATCCACTGCCGGAACCGCGCCTCGGCTTCGCTGAGATCGACGCTGGACGTTCGGTCGTCGCGGTGGAGCACGGGTGGGTGGTCGAGCTGTCCGGACACGGGATCCTCTCGCCTTGGCGCGCACCGCGCACACTGTGCGGTTTCCTTGGTACCGCTTGGAAAACCTCCAAGCGAGAAGCCGAAGGGCTGACGACCCGAACAGGGGAAGTGGTGAACTATCGGGCTGGCCCAGTACGTTCACCGGCCTTGTCGTGGCTGCCGCGGCACGGGTGCGACTGCCGTGACGACGAACGCCTCGTCCAGCACTCCGAAACCTGTCTGATCTGGGTAGCGGTCGTGCTGATGGTGCGCCGGCTCGACCGGCACCCGGTCAGGCCCGCGAGCACCCCTGGTCGCATGAGGCCCGAGAACCTGGGGGCCAGCCAGACCTACCGGGTGCACATCCGCGCCGCGATGACCCGGCGACATCACTTCGTGGTTTCGGCGGACGGGGCCGGTTCGTCGCCACCGTGGTGGGCGTCGAGTTGCCGCCGCACCCGCTCGGCGTCGTCGTCGCGGCCTTGTTCCCGGGTAGCCCCCGCACAACGCGACCAGCTCGTCCACGGCGCCGGGCTCGGCGGCGACGCGGCCGGCGCCGAGGCGTGCGACCAGCAGGGCATTGGCCTCGCCGGGCGTCAGCACGTCGACTTGCAGGTGGTGAGCGCTGTGCCGGTCGATCAAGGAGGCGAGCGTGGTACGGCTGGTGACCAGTACGGTGCAGGCCGGGCTGCCCGGTAGCAGCGGGACGACCTGCTCGGCCGTGGCGGCGTTGTCCAGCACCACGAGCATCCGTTTCCCGGCGAGCAGGCTGCGGTACAGCGCGGCTTTGGTGTCCAAGTCGATGGGCATGCGGTCGGGGGTGATGCCCAATGCGGTGAGGAACTCGAACAGTGCGGCCTCGGACGTGACGGGCTGTTCGGTGGGGCTGAATCCGCGCAGGTCGGTGAACAGCTGCCCGTCGGGGAACCGCTCGGCGTGCTGGTGCGCCCAGGCCAACGCCAGCCAGGTCTTGCCGATCCCGCCCGCACCGCCAATCGCGGAGATCACCACGGTGGCGGCGGTTCGCGTCTCCGATCCGGTCCAGGACGACAACGCTCCCTTCTCCGGCTCGGCGGTCAGCGCCTGGTCCAGGCGGGCCAGTTCGGTGCTGCGGCCGGTGAACCACCGTGGCGGCGCGGGCAACTGCCGAGGCGCTGGTGCCCCCGCCGTCGCCACGGTCTCGCCGCTGACGGTGAGGACGGGGTCGGCGTCGAGGATGCGCTGGTGCAGGTTCTGCAATGCGATACCGGGGTCCGTGCCCAGCTCCTCGATCAAGCGGTCCCGCACGTGCCGATAGTGAGCCAGGGCGTCCGCGGTGCGCCCCGCACGGTGCAGCGCCACTATGAACTGGGCGGCCACCCGTTCGTCCAGCGGATGTTGCGTGGTCCGGGCCGACAGCTGCGCCACCAGCTCCTCACCCCGGCCCTCACGCAGCAGCACATCGGTCAGGTCCTGCTCAGCAGTCCACCGCTCCTGCCGCCACCGGTCGCGTTCGCCGTCCACCCACTCCCCGCGCACACCCGTCAGCGATTCCCCGCGCCACAACGCCAACGCCTCGGTCAGCTGCGCCACCCGGGTCGTGTCGTCCTCCGCCCGGCGGGCGCGGGCGCAGAGAGCACGAAACCGCAGTAGATCCACCACCTGATCCACCTGATCCACCACCAGCAAGTCGCCGTCGGAGCGGTGCACGACGACCAGGGCACCGGCGAAAGCCTTGCGCAGTCGGGAGATGTAACTGTGCAGCGGTGCGCGCGCCCGCCGGGGTGTGTCCGCACCCCACACCCGCTCGACCAGCCGATCCGCCGGCACCAGCCGACCGGCGTCCACCGCCAGCGCAGCCAGCACACACCGCTGCCGAGCATGCCCGAGATCCACTGGGGTTGCCCCGTTTTGACGGACAAGGTCGATGAGGTGTTGTCACGCTACCTGATCGACTGGTTGGTATCGGGTGGCTTCGTAGGTGGCG
>NZ_JBSGBE010000046.1:0-24720 GCF_053601075.1 Lentzea sp. NPDC004789
ATCGGCAGCACCGCGCCGTTCATCGTCATCGACACGGACATCTTGTCCAGCGGGATGCCGTCGAACAACGTGCGCATGTCGTAGATCGAGTCGAGGGCCACCCCCCCCCAGCCCACCACACCCCCCCCCCCCGCGTGCCGTCAGGCGCAGGCCGCCTGGTTGAGCGTGACGGCTGAAGGCGCGCTCGTCGTGCCGTTGGCGGTGAAGCCGAGCGACACCGACGCGCCGGGAGCCAGCGAGGTGGCGTGCGACGGCGCGGCCACGGTGACCGTGGTGCCGGACTGGGTGAACGTGCCGTTCCAGCCGTTGTTGATGGTGACCCCGGCGGGCAGCGTGAACGCGACCGTCCACGGGCTGGCGGCGTTCGTCCCGGTGTTGGTGACGGTCAGCGAGCCCTGGAAACCGCCCTGCCAGGAGTTGTCGAGCTTCCAGGCCGACTTGCACGCACCCGTGCCGCCGCCACCGGTCGTGGTGGTCGTGGTGGTCGTGGTCGGGCCGGGACCACCGGCCGGCGGGATGAGGTACGGCTGCAGGATGCTCTGCTTCGCCTGGTTGACCGTGGTCCAGTCGTCGTTGAGGATGCCGCCGGTGTCACCGGAGTTCGGGTTCCACGACCAGTACGTGAACGAGATGCCGTTGACGCCGGTCCCGGTGTAGGCCATCAGCTTCTCCAGCCACACCTTGTCGACCGGGTTGGCCAGCGTGGTGCCGAACTCGCCCATCATGAGCGGCGCGGTGTTCTGCTTGTAGAGGTAACCCCAGTACTTGTCCCAGATCCCCGGCAGGTTCGCCGGGTAGTCCGGCGCGCTGAACCACGGCTGGTTGTAGACCGAGGTGGCGTACTCGTGCGGCGAGTACACTAGCCGGCCGGGCACGGACAGGCGCACCGGGAACTGGCCCGCCTTCGACAGGTTCCCGCCCCACCAGCCGCAGTCCTCGTCGTTGGACGGGTCGCCGTCCCAGATGTTCGACAGCCCGCCGCTCGGGCAGCTGACACCCTCCACGAAGATCAGCCAGTTCGGCTGCACGGACAGGATCGCGTTGCCCGCGCGTTCGGCCGCGAGCCGCCAGTCGCGGGCGGTGTCGCCGCAGCCCCAGCACGAACCGGTCGCGGCCGGGTTGGTGCCCTCCGCGTGCGGCTCGTTGTGCAGGTCGGCGCCGATCACCGTGGTGTTGCCCGCGTAGCGCTGGGCGAGCATCTTCCAGTCGTTGATCCAGGTGGTCTCCGGCACGCTCGCCGTGTACCAGAGGGCGGTCTGCCCGGCGCTGGTCGGCCGGTGCCGGTCGAGGATGATCCGCATGCCCTTCTGGCCCGCGTAGCCGATCACCTTGTCGAGGATCTGCAACGGGGACAGGCCCACCAGGTCGGGATTGGTGTAGTCGTTGATGCCGGTGGCCTTGGCGTCGGGCTTCAACGCGTCGTTGGAGAACGGGACGCGCAGGGTGTTGTAACCCAGCTGCGCCATTTGGTCGAGCTGCTGCCGCCACGTCCGACTGGCCCACAGGCCGTGGAAGGTCTTGTTGTCGGTCTCCATGCCGAACCAGTTGAGGCCGGTCAGCCGGACCGTCGCACCGGTGCTGTCGAGGATCTTGCTCCCGCTGGTGTGCAGGTATCCGGTGCCGGTGCCGCCCTCCGCCGCCACCTCCTGCGTGGCCTGGCTTGCCGTGCTGAGGGCGACCGTTGTGCTCACGGCCACCGCGGCCGCGATCAGGGCGCCCAGAAGTTCGTTCCGCCGTTTCATGCGCTCTCCTTTGAGCACGCTCATGCCGTTGTGCCGAGCCGGTTGTCCCCAGACCGCCCTTCTGGGAGCGCTCCCAGAGTCCTGATTCGACCAACTGCGGTCAAGACGGCGTTCGGAGTAGCGGACGGACCGCGGTCGTGTCGTCAAGGACCGGAAGGTGGATTCCGGGATCTTCGGAAAAGCGGCCGTGTGATCTTCTCGGCGATCTTCGCGCGCCAGTAGCTTCCTGGCGTCAAAGGCCGTTCGGTCCCAATGGCTTTCTCGTGGCGGAGGATCCGTGTTCAGGCGTTCGTTCGTTTCCGCACTGGTGTGGATGGTCGCGCTCACCGGCACCGCGGAGGCCTCGGCTGCTCCGGCCTGGTCCCCTTGCCGGGAAGGCGAACCGGGCGAGTGCGCCACCGTGCAGGTGCCCGTCGACTGGAACAACCCGGGCGGCGAGAAGGTCGGCGTCGCGATCGGACGGTTGAAGGCCACCGAACCCGAGCGCCGGATCGGCGTGCTGTTCGTCGCTCCCGGCGGTCCCGGCGGCTCCGGGATCGACTTGTTCGTGCTGGGCAACAACAAGCTCACCACCGGCGAGCTGCGCAAGCGGTTCGACATCGTCACCTGGGACCAGCGCGGTGTCGGTCGCAGCAGCGAGGTCAGGTGCAGCGCCGAGCTCCTCGGGCGGCGGCCGGGCGACTACCCGGCGAGCGAGCAGGAGTACCGGAACCTGGTGGCCTACAACGCCGAGCTCGGCGCGGACTGTCGCAAGCACACCGGGCCGTTGTTCGACCACCTGGACACCAAGAGCGTGGTGCGCGACCTGGACGCGGTCCGCGCCGCGCTCGGTGAGGAGAAGATCAGCCTCTTCGGGTCCTCGTACGGCTCGCAGGTGGCGCAGCAGTACGCCGAGCTGTTCCCGGCCAGGCTGCGGGCCGTGACGATCGGGTCCAACCTGGACCACGGCATCACCTCGGCCGGTCACTACCTCGCGACGGCCACCGCGGACCTGGAGCGTTCGTTCAACGCCTTCGCGGACTGGTGCGCTCGGACGGCGAACTGCCCGCTGCACGGTGAGGACGTGCGGGCCCGCTGGGACGCGTTGCACGCCAAGGCGGAGGCGGGTGCGCTCATCGACCCGGACAGCGGGGAAGCGCTTTCCGCGGAAGGGCTGCGCGGTGAGCTGCTGGGGGCGATGTTCACGCCGTCGAACAGCTGGTACGGCTTCGCGGCCCGGCTGCGCTCGCTCGCCGCGGGCACGAAGACCGGAGTTGCTGCGGCGAGCGGGGTGGCCGCGGTGACCGACGCTGCTGCGACGAGCGGGGCGGCGGCGGTGACCGGGACGGCCTCGACGACCGCGAGGACCGGACCTGCCGCCACCACGAGGACCGCCGCGGCCGAGGACCTGGCCGGCAACTCCTACCAGGCGATCTGGTGCGAGGACTGGAAGTGGCGGGTCGACGGGTACCGCGAGCTGCGGGCGTTGCGCGACCAGACCGCCGCGCTCGCCCCGCACACGAAGCTCAGCCCGTTCTGGAACGACATCGCCACCTGCCTCGGCTGGCCTGCCGAGGTGAGCAACCCGCAGCACCGCCTGTCGATCTCGAACGCGCCGAAGATCCTGGTCATGACGTCCTCCGCCGACGTCGCGGCACCGCATGCGTGGAACGTCGCCGTGTCGCAGCAGATCGGCAACTCCGTGCTGCTGACCTACGACGGTGTCGGCCACGGCCAGTACACGCTGAGCAGCTGCGCGCGGGCCAACGTCGACCGGTACCTGATCGACCTCGTCACGCCCGCGCGCGGCACCCACTGCGCCGCGGAGTACCCGACGGCAGCCCTGGCCGTACGTTCAGGAATGGCAGTGTGAAGCCGTGCCGTGACCGGGCGGTGGCACGTCCAGCGAGGGGTTCCGGTCGAAGAACCCGGCCGGCTTCAACGAGAACCCGACGTACTCGCACGGCATGATCGGCCAGTCCTCCGGCCGCGGCAGGTGCGAGGTGCCGAACGTGTGCCAGAGCACGACGTCGGTGTTGACGAGGTCGCGTTCCTGCCGGACCCAGGAGCCGATGCCGTCACCGGGGTGCTGGTTCGGGTAGTCGCCCGCCGCGTGCAGCTCCTTCGGGTCGTAGCGGGTGACCCACAGGTGGTGGCGGGCGAACTCGGCGCGCCGGGCCAGGTCGCTCTCCGGTGCGGCGAGCAGGGTCGGGCCCACGAACGGCACCAGCTTGTAGCCGACCGGTTCGCCGAACCGGTTGACCACGTTGGGGTTGACCACCTTCCACGTTCTGGCGGTCTGCGGCGAGCACGCGCGGCGGGCGTCGCGTTCGTTGGTGATCGGGGTCTTGCGGGCGACGATCGCGTTGCCGTGCTCGTTGCCGGGGCCCATGGGCAGGCCGACGGCGTCGACCTCCAGCACCGTGTTGTCCGGACCGTCGATCTCCAGGTCCAGGCGCATGTTGAACAGGTGCTGGTGGTTGGGCGCGTCGAGCTGCGGTGCGACGAGCGTGCCGAACTCCGGGGTCGTGCCGGGGGCGATGGCGCGGGTCTGCACGATGCCGGTCAGCTTGCTCTCGAACTGGATCGTGCCGTCGAGGTAGAGGTACCAGAAGAAGCCGTACTCGTAGTTGCCGATGGTGTGGATGGCGGAGACGACGAACCGGCGGGACCGGCGGACCTCCGGCGCGCCCGCGTAGCGGAAGTTCCAGTGCTTCCAGAGGATTCCGTAGTCCTCCTCGTGCATGCAGATCGCGTTGGTGATCGTCTGCGGCGTGCCGGACTCGTCGGAGAGCACGGCGTCGAGGTAGCGGATCTCCCCGAGGCAGTCGCAGCCGAGCGACAGCGACCCGACGGTCTTGCCGAGGTTGTACTCGCCCGCGTCGAACACGTTGCGGAAGTAGAAGTCGTCGCTGGTGTCGCCGTAGGGCACGACCATCTCGCTGATCGCCGCGCGGTGCAGCACCGAACGCCGCCGTCCACCATCCAGATAGGACACATCGCTGAGGACGAGACCCTCGACCGCGTCGACGTGCACGTGCAGGCGCCAGCGCTGCCACTCGATGACGTTGCCGCTGACCGTGAACGACGGTCCTTCCGGCTGGGTGATCTCCAACGGGCGCAGGTCGGTGCGCAGCGGCCCGACGCTGCCGACGTCGTAGTTGCCGCTCTCCGGCGGCAGCGGGATCGGCTCGCCGTCCTGGATCGCGGCGACCGACTTCTCGTTGCAGTCGATGACGAACACCAGGTTGCCCACCGGTCGTGCGTAGCCGTTGTCCTCCGGGAACTCGCGGACGTAGGCGCTGGCTCGCATGATCCGCCGCTTCGCCGACACCCCGTCGACCGGCAGCGTGCCGGTCGACCACGGGTCGATCTGCAGCAGGTCCAGGTCGTGCACGCCGTGCCGGGCGAGTGCCGCGACGGCCGCCGGGTCCTTGCGGACGATGTCCTCGAGCTCCAGGATCTCCTCGATCATGATGCCCGGCTGGACGTCCGGAACGTGCCGCCAGCTGGTGATCTCACCGGTGGCCAGGTCGACGGTGGCCTCGTAGGTGGCGGCGTCCGCGCGGTCGTAGACGACGAGGAACGCGGAGCGCGCGACCGGTGCGCCCGGTGTCCAGTCCCGCACGACCTGCTTGTCCGGCAGATCCGTGCGCACGACCGGGAACCGCGCTTCGGTCAGCTCACTGCGATGTTCGCGCACGGCGGCGACGGCGGCGGTGATCTCGTCCGGGGTGAGCGGGTCGTAGGGGTGCCTGAGCGGCGGTTGTGGGCTCATGATCGTCCTCTGGGCGGTGAACGGGAGAGGGTGTGCTGGTTCAGGCTGGGCGCGGTTCGTCCTCGGGCGCCAGCACCGGACGGCGGGACGTGACCACTCCGGCCCAGACCACGCCGGCGGCGATCCAGGCGCCGAGCGCCCACGGCACGGTGTCGAGCGGGCTGGCGGCCTCGTAGACCGCGCCGAACACGGCGCCCGCGGCGACCAGCACACCGGCGGTGGCCGCCACGACGAGCTTGGTGCGGTTCACCTCGTGCCACAGGCCGCGTGCACCCGCGACGCACATGGCGAGGTACATCAGGGCCAGCCCGGCGCCGGCGAACCCGGCCATCCACCCGAACATCGGCGCCCACTGGGGCTGCAGCACGTCCGGTTGCCCGGTGGCGCGGGAGAACAGGCCGTCGGTGAGCGCCACCAGTGCGATCGCGGCCACGGACACGACCGCGAGCAGTCCCGCCGCGACGACCGGGGTGCGGTAGCGGGGATGCGTCTTCGCGAGGGACGCGGGCAGCCGTCCCGCTCTGGCCATGGCGAGCAGCCCGCGGGACGCCGCCACGCAGACGCCGATCGCCACCGCGGCGACGTCCAGGATGATGATCACGAACACGAGGTCGCCGAACCACGTCGAGCCGAACTCGGGGCCGGAGGCGAGTGCCTGCAACGGGAACACGCTCGCCTTCCAGGCCTCCGCGTCGAGACCGAAACCGACGGCCTGGGAGTACGAGGTGAGGATGAAGTAGGCGCCGCAGATCGTGAGCGACCACAGCACCGCACGGGGGACGTGCCGCTTCGGGTCGTCGGTCTCCTCGGCGAGGTTCGCGGCGGACTCGAACCCGATGTACATGTTGAAGCTGTAGAGCACGCCGTAGAGCAGCCCGAGCCCGTCGATCGCGAACGGGTTGAACGGCTTCGCCGACAGGCTGGTGCCGCCCTGGCCGCCCTTCGCGATCACCCACACCGCGAAGACCGCCACGATCGCCGCGGAGATCAGCACGAGGGCCAGCTGTGCCTTCACCGACACATGCACCCCGATGACGACGGCGGCCATGACGAGCGCGACGAACACGAGTGCGAGCACCCACCAAGCGACGTCCACACCGAACGCGCTGCGCAGGAACTCCTCGGTCTGCCCGCCGAGCGCCAGGAACGTAGCCGCCGCCAGCACCGCCATCGCGCCGTAGTACAGCCACCCGGCGACGATGCCGACGCGCGGGCCGAAGGCGTCGCAGATGTACTCGTACAGCGAGCCGCACAGGTGGATTCGCTTGGCGTACTGGGCGATCACCCAGCCGGCACCGAAGATCCCGACGCCGGCGATGACGAGGGCGATCGGCGTGGCGACGCCGGCGCCGCGGCCGGTGGCCGACAGGCCGACGACCAGTGGCAGCAACGTGGCCACGGAGAACACCGGGCCCATGAATCCGACGGACTGGGCCAGCACACCGGACATGGTGATCTTGGCGTGTCCTGGTGAAGCACTGGGATCATCGCTCATCTCGGCTCCCGCGGGGTGTGGAGAGGGCGCCGGACCACTTCCTCCGGCTGTACGATATCCGAACATGGCGTACGTTTAATGGACAGATCCTGGTCGCGGAATTGCGTGATGTCAACACTTTTCGCGACGGGCCGCAATGTGCGAATCCACTCGGGACAGAAATCGCTCAGGCGGTCACGGACGGTTCCAGGTGGGGCGCGCCGACCACCTCGCGCCAGGCGTCGAACCCGTGCTGGAACGCCACGACACCGGCTTCCGGCAGCGCGATCTCAATGGCTTCCAGGATTTCCTTCGGTGAAACACCGACGTCAAGTGCGACCCGTATGTGACTTTTGATGTGCGCCTTGTCCGCACGCAGCACGGTCAGGCTGAGGATGAAAAGAAGCTCTTTGACGTCACGGCCCAGCGTGCGCTGTTCCAGATAGGCCGCGCCGACGAGATCGTCGGCGGCTTTCAGCACCGGCAGGTCGTTCGCGGCCATCACCTTGTGGTAGTCGAGCACATAACCACGCCGGGCGACCATGTCGTCGAGATAGCGTTGCGCTTCGCTCATGGTGGAGGACTTTCTGCTCGTGCGGCGGGCAGGAGAACGCGGCTGGCCTGGCTCACCAGCAGACTCCGCACCTGGCCGCGGAAGACGGCGAAGCCCGGATCGGCGGCGAGGCCCTGACGGCGTGCCGCCCGGTCGGAGAAGTCGTCGTACTGCCAGAGGTAGACGAGGGTGTTCAGGCCGCCGACGTCGACGGTGTAGACACCGAGCGGCTCACCGAGGTGACGGACCTGCGGCTCCCGTCCGGTGCGGTGCCACTCGTCCAGGTACCGCGGCACCCCGCCCGGGACGAGCACGTAGTCGCGTTGTTCGACGATCACGGCACCCTGCTTCCGATGAGCTGGCCGGCGAGCAGCACGAGGGCCGGCCCGAACTCGGCGGCGGTCGTCATCGCCGCCACGTAGCGGTCGGGCCGGACCAGCACGACCTCGCGGCCGCGTGCCTCGAACCAGGCACGCAGTTCGTTGTGGACGTCCTCGACGACGTCGGTTTCGCTTGAGACGCAAGGTTTCTCGTGGTGCCGGCGGCCCGCCCGCGACTCCACGACCTTGACCACCCGCGGCCGGAACCGGTCCACCACCGATCGTTCCGCGGCGGTCAGGCCGGCCAGCGGGTCGCACTCGAACCCGATCACCGCGAACCACGGGCCGAGCACGTCGTCGAGCCGGTGGCAGGTGCCGTCCGCGGTCTCCACCACGGGCTGGGCCATCATGCGCCCGACGCCGGGGAGTTCGGCCGCGGGCCGCTCCGGTACGACGAAACCGTTGCGGTAGTGGGGAACCGGCTTGAACCGCATCTCCAGCGTCCACCGCTTGACCGGCCCGGCGACCGCAGCCGTGCGCAGGAACAGATCCCGTGCGCGGGCGACCGAGCGGCGGGTGGGGCTGATGATCCGGCCGAGCGTCGTCGACAGGTCGATCATGGCCTGGGCGTGCGGGCGGCGTTCCACGTCGTAGGTGTCCAGCAACGACTCGTCGGCCTTGTCCTGCACGATGGCGGCGAGCTTCCAGCACAGGTTCGTGACGTCGCGGATGCCGGTGTTCATGCCCTGCCCGGCCCACGGCGGCATCAGGTGCGCGGCGTCGCCCGCCAGTGCGACGCGACCTTCGACGAACCGCTCGGCGATGCGGGAGTGGTGCGTGTACACCCGCGCCCGGATCACCTCCACCACACCGGGATCGCGCACGTGGTGGCGCAGCAGGTCGTCGACGTGGTCGGGGGCGAGCATCTCGTCCGCGTCCTCGCCGGGGAAGAGCATGAACTCCCAGCGGCGGTGATCGTCGGGCAGATGCGCGCACACGTACGGTCGGCGCGGGTCGCAGTGCAACGCGGTGTACGGCGCGTCGAGCGGGTCGTTGGCGCAGTCGATCACGACCCACTTGCGCTCGTGCGTCCTGCCCTCCAGCGCGATGCCGAGCTGGGTGCGGATCGGGCTGCGGCCGCCGTCGGCCGCGATCACGTACCCGGCGCGGACCTCGTGCTGTTCGCCGTCGGCGGTGACCAGGTCGAGCGTGACGCCGTCCGCGTCCTGGCGCAGTGTCCGCATCTCGGTGCCCAGCAACACCTGCACGTGCGGGAAGCGGGCGAGACCGCGGCGCAGCACGGCCTCCGCCAGCGGCTGCATGAAGATGTTCCGCTTGTACCAGCCGAACTCCTGCGCGGTGGGGCGGATGTCCGCGAGGCAGCGGCCCGTGCCGTCGAAGAGCTTCAACGGCACGTTCTGGATGGTGCCGCAGAGGATCTCGTCCACCAGCCCGGCCGTCTGGAACGTGCGCAGGCTCTCGTCGTCCACGCCCGCGGCCCGCGGGTAGTCGACGATCTCGGTCTCCCGGTCGATGATCAACGTCGGCACGCCGTAGCCGCCGAGCAGGTTCGCCGCGGTGACCCCGACCGGTCCCGCGCCGACGATCACGACCGGCACCGAGGCCGGCGGCACGCCGCTCATCGCGTGGTTCCGGTGAGGAAGTCGGTGACGTGCTCGATGAACTCCGCGGGGTTGTCGTCGTGGGCGTAGTGGCCCGCGTCGTCGATCTCGGCCCACCGCAGCAACGGCTGCCGCTGCGCCATGCGCACGCACGTGTCCACCGGGAGGAAGTCCGAACGGGCGCCGCGCAGGACCAGGGTCGGGCACCGCAACGCCTCGACGCACGCCCACAGGTCGACCGACCGGCCGGGATCACCGCTGCGCCTGGCCTCGGCGATCCCGGCCATGTCGGACTTCCACGCCCACCCGCCGCCGGCACGGGACCGCACGGTGTGCTCGATGCGGGAGGCGAGCGCGTCCTCGGTGATGCCAGGGCGGATCCGGCGCCAGTAGGCGCGGACCTCGTCGAGCGAGGAGAACCCGTCCGGTGTGGCGGCGAGCTCCCGCAGGATCCGGTCGGCGCCCGCGGTCTCGGTCGACGACCCCGGCCCGATGTCCTCGACGACCAGCGCGTCGACCTGGCCGGGATGCCTTGCCGCGTAGGCATAACCGACCGTGCCGCCCATGGAGTGCCCGACGATGCCGAACCGGGTGAGCCCGAGGTGGGCGACCAGGCCTTCGACATCGCGGAGGTAGGCGTCGGCGAAGTACTGCCGTTGCGGGTCCCACGCGCT
Organism: Lentzea sp. NPDC004789; assembly: GCF_053601075.1. NCBI lineage: Bacteria > Bacillati > Actinomycetota > Actinomycetes > Pseudonocardiales > Pseudonocardiaceae > Lentzea > Lentzea sp. NPDC004789. The sequence goes on from NZ_JBSGBE010000046.1 coordinate 10,143, forward strand.
GTCGCCGCGGCCGCGGAAGTCGAGCGCGATGACGCGGTGCGTGCGGCTCAGCGCCTCCGCGACCGGTTCCCACGTCTGGGCGTAGCTGCGCAGGCCGTGCAGCAGGAGCACGGCCGGTGCTCTTTCCTCACCCCACGCCAGGTAGTGCTGGACCAGGCCGTTGAGCGGCACCAGGTGGCTGGCCGGTTTCATCGCAGGCCGTCCACGCCCTGCACCTCGTCCGCGGTGAGGCCGCCCAGCCGGGCGTGCAGCCTGCCGCGGGAGGCGAAGGCGAAGGCGATGACGACCTCGTCCGGCCTGGGTGCGTCCCCGAAGCTGATCGAGATCGTGTCGTAGTTCGACCGCACGTAGAGCGCGTCCTTGTGCGCCAACGGGATGTCGATGGTCGTGCCGGCCGCGGCGACCTTGCCGCTGGAGGGCACCCACGACTTGCCGCCACCGACGGCGTCGCGCACCGGATCGGCGAACAGCTGCGTGAGGAACGCGTTGCCGTGCTCGTACTCGCCGTTGACGCCGACGACGCACGCCTTGCCGTAGCTCTGGATCGGCTCGCCGCCCGCCGCCTCGACCGCCCGCCGGCCGACCTCGTGGCCGAGCTGGTCCGACTTGGCCACGATGTCGCTCAGGTCCGCGCCGAACCGGCCCGCGTACGGGTTGTGCACCGCGGCGGCGATGACGATCCTGCGGACCGAGGCCCCGTCGGCGAGCTGCCCGGTCTCGGTGGCCAGCACGTCCTCGACGTGGGTGAACCACTTGCGGACGTGGTAGGGCCCGAAGTTCGCTTCTGGCATGGGTTCTTCCGTCTCCTCTGGCGGGTCAGGTGTAGAGCGGGTCGAGCACCACCGGCTCGCTGGGCGCGTTGTGCTCGCCCAGCACGCGCTGTCCTTCCTCGTCGTCGGTGACGGTCTCGACGAAGAACTCGAACCGGTTGCCGTCGGGGTCCTCGAAGTAGAGGCCGAACCCCACCTTGTGGTCGGTGGTCTTGACGACCTTGACGCCCTTGGACAGCAACATGCCGTAGAGCCGCCGCAGGTCGTCGAGGTCGCCCTCGACCTCCAGGCCGTAGTGCTGCAGACCGAGCCCGCCCTGCTGCGCGCCCTCCTCCGCGCGGATCAGCGCGAGGTCGTGGTGCTTGCGGCCGAAGGAGAGGAACACCCACTGCGGTCCGCGCGCGGTGATCTTCATGTTCAGCACGTCCGCGAACCAGGCGGCGGAGGCTTCCGGGTCGCGCACGAACAGCGACAGGTGGGTGCGGACGATCGAGGGTGTGACCATGAGCGTTCTCCTTGTTCAGTGCTGGGCGACGGGCGCGGCGGCGGCCACGGCCGGGGTCCACGCCACGTCGGTGATCTCGGGGAACTCCCGCCACTCCTTGGCGAAGGTGCGACCGCCGTCGGTCGAGCGCAGCAAATGGCCGTACTTCGTGCCGGCGAACACGAGGTCCGGGTCGGCGGAGTGCGTGCCGAACGCCCAGACCGTCGAGTTCGGCGGTACGTCCACAGTGGACTCGGTCCAGGTCCGCGCGAGGTCGTCGGAGCGGAAGATCATGGTCCGCGTGCCCGGTGTGCCGTCGCCGATGCCGAGCAGCAGGGAGTTCGTGCCGGGGATGCGGGCGACGAGCCGCGTGTAGTAGATGCCCCAGGTCGATTTCGTGCCGGTGCGCGTCCACGTCACCCCGTCGTCCTGGCTGACGAAGATGGCGTTGACCACCAGGCAGACGACCGTCTTGGGCGGTCCGTCGAGCACCAGCACGCAGTGGATGTCCGAGGGGTTGACGCCCTCCGGCCCGTCGACGCGCTCCCACGTGTCACCGCGGTCGCGGGTGAGCCACAGCCCGCCCTCCTCGACGCCGAACCAGGCGGACTTGCCGTCCACGTGGTCGTAGGCGGCGGTCAGGATGCGCGGCTTGCTCACGCCGGCGCAGCGTTCCGGCAGCACGGGGGAGAGGCGGTCCCACGTGACGCCGCCGTCGGTGGTGCGGTACATCGCCGCACGGGCGGGGGCGCCGGTACCGATCAGCATGCTGTCCGGGTCGTTGGGGTCGATCGCGATGGACCACACCTGCTGGTCGTTGAACGGCGAGTCCACGCGGGTCCAGCGGGTGCCGCCGTCGTCGCTGCGGCCGAGCCCGGCGTCGGCGCCCGCGAAGATCACCTCCGGCCTGGCGGGGTGCACCGCGAGCGCGCGGACCACGGAGTCGAACTCCAGGGCCTGGTCGAGCGGGATGCGGTGCCAGGTCGCGCCGTCGTCGTTGCTGCGCAGCACTCCCTGTCCCGCCGTGCCGACCAGAATGGTTCCTTGCATCGGGATTTCTCCTTCGAGCTCAGAGGAAGATGCCGCGGGTCAGGCCGCCGTCGATGCCGATCGACTCGCCGGTGATGCCGCCGGAGCCGGGCGAGGCGAGGAAGCAGACGGCGTCGGCGACCTCGTCGGCGGTCAGCACGCGCCGGATCGGCGTGCGGTCGATGAAGTTCTGCTCGACCTGCTGCGGCGTGATGCCCTCGGCGGCGGCGTTCTTGGCGTACAGCTCGTGGATGTGCTCGGTCTCGACGACGCCGGGGTGCAGCGTGTTGATCGTGATGCCGTCCGGGCCGAGCTGGTCGGACAACGCCTTGGTCATGTGCACGATCGCGAGGTTGCGCATGCCGGACAGCGCGTGGCTGGACCGGCCGGTGAGCCCGCCGATGTTCACGACGCGGCCGTAGCGGTGCGCCCGCATGATCGGCGCGACCGCCTTGACGCACCGGAAGTACCCGACCACCTTGGTGTTCAGGTCGGCGAGCAGCGCGTCCGGGTCGGCGCTGCCGATGTCGTTGCGCACCAGCCCGGCCGGGGCGGCGGCGCCGTTGACGAGGATGCTCACCCGGCCGACCTCGTTCGCCGTCTCGGCGAGGTTCAGCACGGAGTCCATGTCGGTGGTGTCGGCGGAGACGGGCACGACCCGGCCGCCGAGCTCGTCGGTGATCTCCTTGGCGGCCAGGTCCAGCACGGACATCCGGCGTGCCGCGATGACGACCGCCGCGCCACGCCGCACGAGCGCGCGCGTGACGGCCTTGCCGATGCCCAGCCCGCCACCGGTCACGATCGCGACCTGGCCGCTGAGATCCTGTTCTGTCATGTCAGGTTCACCCACACGCTCTTGGTCTCGGTGTACTGCTCGAGGACGCCGCGGCCCATCTCGCGGCCCCAGCCCGACTGCTTGTAGCCGCCGAACGGCGACGCGGGATCGGTCATGTTGAAGCAGTTGATCCAGACCGTGCCCGCCTTGATCGCACCGGCCACGCGGTGCGCCTGCGTCAGGTCGTTGGTCCACAGCCCCGCGGCCAGCCCGTAGGGGGAGTCGTTGGCCTTGTCGACCAGGTCGTCGACCTCGGTCCACCGCATGGCGACGAGCACCGGCCCGAAGATCTCCTCCTGCACCACCTTCATGTCGTGCGTGGTGTCCGCGAGGATCGTCGGTTCGAGGAAGAAGCCGTCCGCGTGCTCCTCGCCCAGGCCGTGCGGCCGCGAGCCACCGGTGGCGAGGAAGGCGCCCTGGTCCAGCCCGGACTCCACATAGGACTTCACGGTGGCGAGCTGCCTGGCCGACACCAGCGGCCCCATCTGCGTGGCCGGCGCCTGACCCGGCCCGACGACGATGCGGCGCGCGTGGTCGACGAGCGCGGACATCACGTCGTCGTAGAGGTCGGAGTGCACGTACAGCCGCGACCCGGCCGTGCACGTCTGACCCTGGTTGAAGAAGATGCCGTCCGAGGCCGCGGCGGCGACCGCGACCGGGTCCGCGTCCGGGAACACGATGTGCGGCGACTTGCCGCCGAGTTCGAGGGAGACCTTCTTCATGTTGCCGAGCGCGGCCCTGGTGACCGCGCGCCCGGTCTCGGTCGAGCCGGTGAACGCGACCTTGTCCACGCCGGGATGCGCGGCGATGGCCGCGCCGACGACACCTCCGGTCCCGGTGACGACGTTGAGCACGCCGGGCGGGAACCCGGCCTCCTCGACCAGCTCCACGAGCCGCAACGTGGACAGGCAGGTCTCCTCGGCCGGCTTGAGCACCACGGTGTTGCCCATCGCCAGCGCGGGCGCGAGCTTCCACGCGGCCATCGACATCGGGAAGTTCCACGGCACGATCGCGCCCACGACACCGATCGGTTCGTGCACGGTGTAGTTGAGGACCTTGAGCCCGTTGCGCGGCGACAGCGGGATGGTCGAGCCCTCGAACTTGCTGGGCCAGCCCGAGAAGTAGCGGAACAGCTTCGCGGTCGTGCCGACGTCCACGGCCCTGGCGACCGCGACCGGCTTGCCGTTGTCCAGCGACTCGATGAACGCGAGGTCCTCGGCGTTGGCCTCGACGAGCTCCGCGAGCCGGTGCAGCAGCTCGCCGCGCTGCAAGGGGTTGATGTCGCGCCACGCCGGGTTGGCGAGCGCCGCCCGTGCCGCGGCGACGGCCTCGTCGACGTCCGCGGCCGTGCCACTGGCCACTGTGGACAGCTGGCGGCCGGTGGCGGGGTTGATGGAGGGCATGGTCCGGCCGGACTCGCTGGGGCCCCATCGGCCGTTGATGTACAGGCCGTGCTCGCGGGCCAGGAACGAGGTGACGCCGAAAGGTGCCGGCGCCGGCAGGAAGGTCGTGTCGGTCACGAGGTGCTCCTGGGTGCGGGTGGGAAGGCCGGTGGTCACAGGGCCATCTCGACGAGGTGGGGGCCGCCGGCCGCGGCCGCGTCGGTCAGCGCCTTGCGCAGGTCCGCCACGGTGACGGCGCGGACGGCGGGCACGCCGAACGCGGCCGCCAGCGCCACCCAGTCCACGCACGGGTCCGCCAGGCTGGTCAGCGCCTCCGCCTGCGACCCGAACTCGGCGTTGCCGTGCCGCCCGAGCTCGGTGCGCAGCACGTTGTAGGTGTGGTTGGCGGCGATCAGGACGATCACGTTGGCGCGCTCGCGGCTCATCGACCACAACGCCTGCGCGGTGTAGAGGCCGCTGCCGTCCGACTGCAACGCGATCACCGGCCGGTCCGGTGCGGCGATGGCCGCCCCGAGCGCACACGGCAGCCCCTGCCCGATGGCGCCGCCGGTGTTCGTCATCACCGTGTGCGTCACCGCGGACGCCGACTCGGTGTAGAACGGGTAGCCGCTCGTGCCGCCCTCGATCGACACGATGGCGTCGTCCGGCAGGCACGCCGCGACCACCCGCCCGATGACCCGCCCGGTCAGCGTCTCGGCGTCGTCCGGCGGCGCGGTTTCCGTTGCGATGGTGGCGATCGGCGTGGTGGCACCGATCAGGTCGGCCAGTTCCACGAGTGCCTGTTCGGCGTCCTCGATCGGATGCGCGAGCTTCACCAGCGTGCCCGGAGCGGTGAGCACGCTCGGCACGCCTTCGTAACCGAAGTACGCGACCGGGTCCTCGGCGCCCGCGACGATCACCACGTCCGCTTCGCGCAGCACCGCGGCGGCGGTCTCGGGGAAGTACGGCAACCGGTCGATGGCCGGCAGCCCGCCACCCCGGTCGACGCGCGCGGGGAACGTCTCGCAGTAGAGCGCGGCACCGGTGGCCGCCGCGATCATCCCGGCGGCTCGCTGTCCGATTCGGGTCAAGGCGTTGCCGCCCAACAGGAACAGCGGCCGCCGCGCGTCGCGGAGCCGTTGTGCGGCCTTCTTGAGGTGGTCGACCGCGACGGCCGGGCGTCGTGCGCGCGGTGCGAGGTCGGCCTGGGAGCGCGGCGCGGTGGCCTGCTGGTGGTCGGCGGGCACGATCAGCGTCGAGACACCGTGCCGCTGGTGAGCCTCGGCGATCGCACCGGTGGTGGCGGCCGCGACGCCCGCGCGGTCGGTGACGTGGTGAACCGTGCCCACCGTCGCCGCGAGAGCCGCGATGTCCGACGTCAGCGGCGCGTCGAACGGCAGGTGCCAGCTGGTGTGGTCACCGACGACGTTGACCAGCGGAGTGTTCGCCCGGCGCGCGTTGTGCAGGTTCGCCAGGCCGTTGGCCAGCCCCGGACCCAGGTGCAACAACGTCATCGCGGCGTGCCCGGTGATGCGCGCGTACCCGTCCGCCGCGCCAGTGCACACGTTCTCGTGCAGGCCGAGCACGGCCCGGACACCCGGCACCCGATCCAGCGCGGCCACCAGCGGCATCTCGGTCGTGCCGGGGTTGGCGAAGCAAACGCGCACGCCCGACTGCGCTGCGGCGAGCACGAGCGACTCGGCGCCGGTGAGGACGTCTTCAGCCACGGCTGTCTCCAGAGGGAGTGCGATAATCGTACAGAGTGTTCGCTTATCGACCAGAGCGTAGACGCTGCTGCCGTGACGGGGAAGCCCGCAGTTCGGAGCGGTTCGCGGACACGCGAAAACACCCGGCCTGACGACGCAGACCGGGTGTGACGGGAAAGTGTTGCTACGCGGGCGTTTCCGCGCTGAAGTCGCTGGAAAGCCGGCGCGCGGCCTCCGCGGCCGCGGACATCACGAGACCGGGGACGCCGGGGTCGGAGACCTCGGTCCCGAGCTGCACGATCCCGATGCTCGCGCTGGCCCACTCGGACGTGCTGATCGGCGCCGCCACTCCGAGCGCCCCCGGCTGCAGCACCCCGACGCTCAGCGCGTACCCCTGCGAGCGCGCCAGCCGCACGATCGCGGAGTCGTCGTCCGAAGCCGGGCGTCCGGCGAGAATGGCCACCCCGTCCGCGCCCAGCTCCAAACCGTGCCGCGCGCCTTGGCGCAACGCCAGGTGGAACGTGCTCTGCGGTGGCTCCTCGGTGAGCAGGATCAGCGCCTCGTCGCCGTCGGCCACGCTTAGCAGTGACGTGCTGTTCGTCTGCGTGCTCAGCCGGCGCAGGATCGGCAGGACCACCGCCTGCAGGCGCGGGCGCAGCCGGCTCGCCAGTTCCGACACGCCGATGCCCAGCACGTACCGGGTGCCGATGCGGCCGACCAGGCGGTGGGCTTCGAGGGTGCGCAGCAGCCGGTAGACCACCGCGCGGGCGGTGGCGAGGTGTTCGGCCAGTTCGCCCGCGGTCAGGCCGTCGCTGTGTTCTGCCAGCAACGACAGCACCTTGAGCCCGCGGTCGAGCGTCTGGGAGATCTCCCCGCCTGCAGAACTCATCGCGCGCTCGTCCTTCTTGACTGGTCGGTCAGTAGCTCTGTTTAGCACAGCGGCCCGCCGGTGATTGACCGGTCGCCGACCTCTCGCCTAGTGTACGACTATCGACCACTAGGGACGGTAATCGGACATGTCGCAGCGATCAGTCGCCGAGGAGCTCGCTCGGAAGCTCCCCGCCATGCCGTTCGTCGCAGGGCATTGGCAGTCTCACTCCTCCGCTCAGCCGTTCGACGTCGTCGACCCGGTGACGGAGCAGACCCTCACCGCGGTGGTGGAGGCCGACGGAGCGATGGTGGACCGTGCCGTCGCGTCCGGCCACGATGCCCTCGACGGTGAGTGGGGGCGCATGGACGGCGCCACCCGCGGGGAGTTGCTCCACGCCTTCGCGCGGCTGCTCGACGAGCGCGCGGAGGACTTCGCGAACGTCGAGTCGCTCGACGTCGGCAAGCCGGGGTTCGAGCCCAGGATGATCGACCTCCCGCAGGCGGTCGCCACGTTCCGGCACTACGCGGGCTGGGCCGACAAGCTGACCGGGCAGACGATTCCCACGTCCGGCTACATGGGACGGTCGACGCTGAGCTACACGGTGCGGCAGCCCATCGGGGTCGTCGCCGCGATCACGCCGTGGAACTCGCCCACGATGATCGGCGCGTGGAAGATCGCGCCGGCGCTCGCGGCCGGGTGCGCGGTCGTGCTGAAGCCGCCGGAGGACGCGCCGCTGACGTCGCTGATGCTCGCGGAACTGGCCGAGCAGGCCGGTTTTCCCGCCGGCGTGCTCAACGTCCTGCCCGGACGCGGTGTCACGACCGGCAACCTGCTGATCAACCACCCCGGCGTCGACAAGATCTCGTTCACCGGCAGCCCGGAGACCGGGCAGATCGTCGCGACGGCCGCGGCGAAGGGGTTCCGGCCCACCACGCTCGAACTGGGCGGAAAGAGCCCGCAGATCGTGTTCGCCGACGCCGACCTGGACGCGGCGGCGAACGGGGTGGCCGCCGGCGTCTTCGCCAACCAGGGCGAGGTCTGCGCGGCGGGCAGCCGGATCCTGGTCGCGCGGGACGTCTACGACGACTTCGTCGGCCGTGTCGCCGAACGCGCCGCGAAGGTGGTCCTCGGCGACCCGTTCGACGAGGGCACCACGATGGGCGCGCTGATCAACACGAGGCAACGCGACCGCGTCGCGCAATACGTCGAGCGCGGCCGTGAAGAAGGCGCCCGCGTGGTCACCGGAGGCGGCAGGCCCGACCGCGCCGGGTTCTTCGTCGAACCCACGCTGTTCGCCGACGCGTCGAACACGATGACCATCGCCCGCGAGGAGATCTTCGGTCCTGTTGGGACGATCATCCCGTTCGACGACGACGAGCAGGCGGTCGCCATCGCCAACGACAGCAGCTACGCGCTCGCCGCCACGTTGTGGACCACGGACCTGAACCGGGCGCACACCCTGGCCCGCCGGGTCGACGCCGGTGCCGTCGCGGTGAACGGCTGGTCGCCGCTCGACCCGCGGCTGCCGTGGGGCGGCTGGAAGCTCAGCGGACACGGCCGTGAACTCGGTCTCGCCGGACTCGAAGCGAACACCGAGCTCAAGACCATCACGATCGTCCTGTGACACCACTTGGGACACCAATGGAAAGGGAACACCGAATGCCTGCCCGCGTACTCGTCACGTACTACAGCGCGACCGGCTCCGTGCACCGGCTCGCCGAAGCCGTCACGGCAGGAGCCGAGGACGCGGGCGCCGAGGTCCGCCTGCGCCGCGTCGCCGAGCTGGCCCCGGAGGAGGCCATCGCCTCGAACGCCGACTGGGTGCGGCACCGCGACGAGACCGAGGGGATTCCCGTCGTCACCCTGGACGACCTGGAGTGGGCCGACGGCTACGCGTTCGGCACGCCCACCCGCTACGGCGCGCCCGCCGCGCAGCTCAAGCAGTTCATCGACACCGCGAGCAGCCTGTGGCACGAGGGCAAGCTCGCCGACAAGCCGGTCACCACGTTCGTCTCGTCCGCGGAGCTGCACGGCGGCCAGGAGGCCACGATCCTGTCGCTCAACAACGTCTTCTACCACTGGGGCTGCGTGATCGTCCCGCTCGGGTACACCGACGACGTCGTCTACGCGGCGGGCGGCAACCCGTACGGCACCTCGTGGCCCGCGGGGTTCCCGTCGACCATGCCCGACGAGAAGGTGCTGGAGTGCGCGCGCTTCCAGGGCCGGCGGCTCGCGCACTTCGCCGAGGTGCTCGCGGGTGCGCGGGCCGGGGCCGCCTAGGCGTTCGACCTTCGATTCGACTCGAACGGTGGCCTGGAACCGCTTGCGGCACAACGCGAGCAGCCGATGATGTCGGTTAGCATGCGAACCTCGCCGACTCATGGAGGTTCCCGATGGCGGTGCTGCCCGCGCGGGTGTTGTTCGGTGCCGCCTACTACCACGAGTACCAGCCGTACGACCGGCTCAAGACCGACCTGGACCTGATGGTGGAAGCGGGTTTCACCGTCATCCGGGTCGGCGAGTCGGTGTGGTCGACGTGGGAGCCGGAGAACGGCCGGTTCGACCTGGAGTGGCTGCGGCCGGTGCTCGACGGCGCCCACGAGCGCGGCATCTCGGTCGTCCTCGGCACCCCGACGTACGCGGTGCCGCCGTGGCTGGCCCGGCAGTACCCGGAGATCGCGGGGGAGCAGGCCGACGGCCGCCGGGTCGGGTGGGGTGCGCGGCAGGAGGTCGACTTCACCCATCCCGCCTTCCGGTTCCACGCCGAACGGATCGCGCGCAAGATCGCCGGCCGGTACGCGGACCACCCCGCGGTCATCGGCTTCCAGGTGGACAACGAGCCGGGCATCCGGCTGCTGCACAACCACGGCGTCTTCCAGCGGTTCGTCGACCACCTGCGCACCACCTACGGCGACGTCGAGAACCTCAACCGCGCGTGGGGACTGGTGTACTGGTCGCACCGACTGTCCACATGGGCCGATCTGTGGACGCCGGAGGGCAACGCCCAGCCGCAGTACGACGTGGCGTGGCGGGCGTTCCAGGCCAGGCAGACCACCGAGTTCGTGGCGTGGCAGGCGGACGTCGTGCGCGAGTACGCGCGGCCGGACCAGTTCGTCACCACCTGCCTGCACTACCCGCACGTCGCGCTCGACGACGCCGAACTGACCGAGCACGTCGACGTCACCGCGGGAAACCCGTACTACGACATGCAGGACGCGCTCACCCTGCCCGACCCCGACGAGTGCGAGCAGAGCTGGAAGACCAACGGCGTGTGGGCGTTCTACCGCGGCGCCGACTGGATCTTCTCCTCACGCCAGGAACCGTTCCTCGTCACCGAGACCAACGCGGGCAACATCAGCTCGCCGTGGGACAACCGCCCCGCCTACGACGGCCAGTGGCGTCAGGCCGCGTGGGCGCTCGTCGGCCGCGGCGCGCGGATGATCGAGTACTGGCACTGGCACACGCTGCACTTCGGTGCCGAGACCTACTGGGGCGGCGTGCTGCCGCACAGCGGCAGCCCCGGCCGGGTGTACGCCGAACTGGCCCGGCTGGGCGCCGAGTTCGAGACCGCGGGCGCGGCGGTCGCGGGCATCGAGCCGGACGCCGACCTCGCGATCGTGTACTCGGCGCCCAGCAAGTGGTACATGCAGAAGTACCCGCCCCTGTCCACTTCGGACGGCGGCCCGGACGGTGCCGCGTACCAGCGGATCTTCGACGCGTTCTACCGCGGTGCCTTCGAGGCGGGCCGCCAGGTGCGGATGATCCACGCCCGGCAGCTGGCCGGCCTGGACCTGGCCGCGCACCCGGTGCTGGTGGTGCCCGCGCTGTACCTGGCCGACGACGAGACCGTCGACCTGCTCTCCGCGTACGCGCACGCGGGCGGTCACCTGGTCATCGGACCCCGCACCGCCTACGCCGACCACGAAGGCAGGGCACGCCACGAACACGCGCCCGGCCGGCTCGTCGAGGCCGCGGGCGTCTACTACGACGAGTTCAGCAACCTCTCGGACGACCTGCGCGTGCTGGCCGCGGCCGGCTTCGACCTGCCGGCGGACGCCGTCGCCACCCGGTGGGTGGAGGGGTACACGGTCATCGACGCCGACGTGCTCGTGGAGTACGACCACCACCACTTCGGACGTTGGCCCGCCGTCACCACACGAGGGCACGGCGCCGGTCGCGTCACGTGCGTCGGCACGATGCCCGGTCGCGGTCTTGCCGCGGCACTGGCGAAATGGCTTGCGCCGACACCGAAATCGGGCTGGCAGGACCTGCCGGAGACGGTCACCGCGACGACCGGGACCTCGCCGGACGGGCGCCGCGTGCACGTGGTCCACAACTGGAGCGGCGACCCCGTCGAGATCGCGGCGCCCACCGCGCTCACCGATCTGCTGGACGGCAGCGAGATCCCCGCCGGCGGACCGGTCGGGCTGGCCGAGCGGGACGTGCGGATCTTCGTGGCCGGGTGAGCTCAGCGCATCGTGACGGCACGCCAGAGCTCGGCGTTGTCCTGCGGGCCGGTGCCGGGACGGTTCTCCCGGTACCAGTTCACGATCCGCCGCCTGCCCGCGTCGGTGATGTGGTAGCCGAGGTGGTCACCGACGGGTGCCCAGATCAGGTCCGCGGCCAGGGCCTGCTGGATCGCGTCCGGACGGCACATGCTCTGCAGCAGCCACGGCCACACCATGCCCTGCGCGGTCATCCACAACACGCGCAGCACCGCCGTTTCCGGTAGCGCCGGAACGTCGTCCGCCGCGTTGTCGAAGAATCTGCCTGCTTGCATCCGAACCCCCGTTCTTCACCCACGCCTCTCGTAGTACGGCCTGCTCCTGGCTCTGGTTCAGGCCCGCGGGCAAATACTTTCGCGTCGAATGGGGTTCGGGTCGATTCGATCCGCGCAGTTCACGCGCTCGCGCGGCGCACGAGCGAGGTGGGCAGCAGCATCGACAACGGCAGCTTCTCCTCGCCGGCGAGCTCGGCGAGCAGCCGCCACGTCATCGTGCGGCCGAACTGCTCCACGTCCTGGCGCACGGTGGTGAGCGGCGGCACGGCGGTGGAGGCGAGGACCGAGTCGTCGAACCCCACCACCGCCACGTCGTCGGGAATCCGGTAGCCGCGCGCCTGCAGCACCCGCAACGCGCCCAGCGCCATGATGTCCGCGGCCACGAAGACCGCGTCGAGATCGGGTGCCCTGCGCAGCAGCTCCTCCATCGCGAGCGCGCCGCTCTCGGGCGTGAAGTCGCTGTGCACCACCAGCTCCACGGAGCGGCCGTGCTCGGCCAGCCCGCACCGCCAGCCGCTGAGCCGGTCCATGCCCACCGCCATGTCGCGCGGACCGGCGATGGTGGCGATCTTCTCCCGGCCGAGCGAGACGAGGTGGCGCACCGCTCCCAGCGCGCCGTTGAAGTTGTCCGAGTCGACGAACGGGACGGTGCCGCCCGCGAGCGGACGGCCGCCCACCACGATGGGCAGCCCCGCCTCGTGCAACGTCCGGGGCAACGGGTCCTCGCCGTGCAGGCTCACCACGAGCGCGCCGTCGACGTGCCCGCCGGTGAGGTATGCGACCTGGTCCTGGCCGTCCAGCGGCTGGTTCATCATCAGCAGCAGCTGGACGTGCCGCCCGGTCAGCTCGGCGTGCACCCCTCGCAGCACGCCGGCGAAGAACGGGTCGGCGAGCACGCGGCTGCCCTGTTCGGAGATCACCAGCGCGATCGCGTTCGCCTTGCTGCCCGCGAGCGTGCGCGCCGCGTGGTTCGGGCTGTACCCGAGCAACGCGATCGCGCGGTGCACCGCCTGCCGTGAACGTTCGCTGACGTACTTCTCGCCGTTGATCACCCTGGAGACGGTGGACTTCGACACCCCGGCCACGCGCGCGACCTCCTCGATGCGCGGGCCGGGGCGGCGACTCCTGCCTTCCGTCATGAGACGGCGACCAGCGCGTTGTCGCGGGCCACCCTGCTGTACCACCTCGCACTCATCTTCGGCGTCCGGATCTGCGTGGTGTAGTCCACGTGGACGATGCCGAACCGCTTCGCGTACCCCTCGGCCCACTCGAAGTTGTCCAGCAGCGACCAGCAGAAGTAACCGCGCAGGTCGACGCCCGCCTTGATCGCCGTGTGCGCGGCGCGCAGGTGCGAGGCGATGTAGCCGGTCCGGTCGACGTCGTCGATCGCGCCGGAACCGGAGAAGTCGTCGCGGAACGCGGCACCGTTCTCGGTGATGTAGAGCGGCAGCCGCGGGTAGTCGTGGTGCAGCCGCAGCAGCACGGCGGTGAGCCCGTCCGGCCGGACCTCCCAGTCCATGTCGGTCCGGGGAGCGTCACGGCGGGGGAACGACGCGTGCTGCACGCCGATCCACGGCGAGGGACCCGGTTCGCTGCCGTTGGGCGACGAACTGACGTAGTGCTCGGTGTAGTAGTTGACACCCAGCATGTCCATCGGCGCGGAGATCACGCCGAGGTCGCCGTCCCGCACGTGCTCGGCGAACCCGAACGGCTCCAGGTCCGCGAGGATGTCCGCGGGGTATTCGCCGCGCAGCAACGGGTCCAGGAAGATCCGCTGCTGCAGCCCGTCGAGCCGGCGCGCGACGTCGAGGTCCGCCGGGTCGGCGGGGTCGACCGGGATGATCGGGTACATGTTGAGCGTGATGCCGACCTTGGCCTCCGGCGCGGCGGCGCGGATGGTGTCGGCGGCGAGCCCGTGCGCGAGCAGCAGGTGGTGGACCGCGGCGGCGGCGGCGGCCGGCTCGGTCCGTCCCGGTGCGTGCACCCCGGCCGCGTAGCCGAGGAACGCCGAGCACCACGGCTCGTTCAGCGTCGTCCAGGTGCCGACGCGGTCACCGAGCGCACCGACGACGCTGGCCGCGTAGTCGGCGAACCGGAACGCGGTGTCGCGCGTCGCCCAGCCACCCGACTCCTCGAGCGTCTGGGGCAGGTCCCAGTGGTAGAGCGTCGGCCACGGCACGATGTCGTGCGCCAGCAACGTGTCCACGAGTCGCTGGTAGAAGTCGAGCCCGGCCTGGTTGACCTCGCCGCCGTCGGGGCGCACCCGCGGCCAGGCGATCGAGAACCGGTAGGCCTTGAGCCCGAGCTCGGCCATCATCCGCACGTCCTGCTCGAACCGCCGGTAGTGGTCGGCAGCGGGTTCGCCGCAGTCGCCGCCGACGACCTTGCCGGGCAACCGGCAGAACGCGTCCCAAATGGAGTCGGTGCGGCCGTCCACGTCGGTCGCACCTTCCACCTGGAACGCCGCAGTCGCGGCTCCCCACAGAAAACCCTGCGGGAAAACAATGTTCTCCATTTTCACCCCTTGACGGCGCCCTGCATCACCCCGGCGACGATCTGCCGCCCGAGCACGAGGAACACGATGAGAACCGGAACCGTCGCGAGCGTGGTTCCGGCGAGGACGAGCGAGTAGTCGACGTAATAACCGCTCTGCAGCTTCTCCAGTGCGACCTGGATGGTGGGGTTGTCGGCGTTGAGCACGACGAGCGGCCAGAGGAAGTC
>NZ_JBSGBE010000047.1:0-19508 GCF_053601075.1 Lentzea sp. NPDC004789
ATGGTCGCGCTGGCGACGACGCCACCAACACCGAGCCCGACAATGCCATTACCAGCGACGACTCACAGGTCACGCCATGCGGCTGTAGTACTAGTTGGGCGGCTCATGGCGGCGTCGAAACGCCACACGTACAGGAGTTCGCCCGCAACGTCGCCCCAGACGGGCGCATCTTCCCGCAGCAGAGTAAGATTGCGATTCCGGCCGGACCGGGAGACTTGCCTCGGGCGGCATGCTGATCCACTATCGAACTGCTATTGAAGACCTTTGGTGGAAGCGGACGAGAGGCTGGTGGCCGTGGACCTTGGAGGGTTGCCGCAGCTAGAGGGCTGGGTCAACGATGGGGAGTCGTTCGATCCGCGGACATTTCTTCTGTCCAGTGTCACGGTGGGTGAAGCTGCCGCTCTCTCCCTGCTCTTATGGCCTGAATTCACCGAATATCGAGGGGGCGTCTTCCTGGGGTTCCTCTTCGATAGGAAGGCGATCGACGACTGGTTTGGTCAGTTGGATGGCGATGTCTCCCGCGTTGAGGCAATTGTAAATCACATTCATCTGTGGGATATCCTGGCGCCAAAGTCGGATGCGGAGTATCGGGTATTGTCTAGCCTCTCGGCGCGAGTGGCTGCAATGTGGAAGGCGGCGCTTGCCACCGCGTTCCCCGGCAGGGAATTTGTCGTCTCGCTTGCCGATGAAGAGAATGACTATGGTCCTACGGTGTCGTTCTGCTCGGTATGATCACTTGGCTTCGGCCATGTATCAGTGGCCACGGGGTGCGTCGGTGGACCCCGTTGTGCGTACCCGTTGCCGTCACGGTTGCCGTCACTCTTTTGTGAGGTTGTATCGGCACCCGTCGGCCGTGACTTCTTGGGTGCCATCCCGTCGCCGTCGTCCCGCCCTTGGGGGAGTGCGGCAGGGCCGGGGTGTCCAGGTGGAGCGCCCAACTGGACGTACGACCTGGACACCCCGGCCCTGGTGTGCTCGGCTCGTACTATGTGCTCGCCGGCACAACGCCGGTGCTGGTTCACAACTGCGGCACAGAAGGTGAAAGCGGGCTGGCTGCTGCTGAGCGAGCCCGCGATCAGGCTGGCCTGAAGCCTGACGGCACGCCGAACCGTCAGTCGCCCGTCTATGTCGGGGGCTACGACGCGGAGGGCAACGTGATGGGCACAGGCAATGGTCCTCGTGGTAGCGAAATTCATGCCGGGGACATCATCCAGGAGCGTATGCCCGGCGCGCAAATGACTCAGACTTACGCTTGGCGACGGAATAAGACCACGGGTGAGCTGGAATGGAGACCGCATACTGTGTGCCCGAGGTGTCAAGGAAAATACCCTCCTTCCCTGTTCCCTCCTGGTACGCGTGGCGAATCTGGAGGTGTGTGGGGTGACTGAGGTAGGTGATGGCTTCGTCGGTCTTGCTGAACGGCTGATCGAAGCAATTGATTGGGGGAGCTACCGGCAGCTCGATGGTGTTTCGGCGGCAGACATCGGCCAAATTCTGACGTCACTTCTTAGCTCGGATCCTGACATGATTGATGCCACCGAGGACTCTTTAGAAAACAGGATTGTTCCCCAAGCCAATCTCTACAGCGTGGCTGAGCCCGCGGTTAGCGTCTTGGCGGCCGCGCTGGCCGGCCCCAGGCCGCGCTGGGTCCGAATTACGGTGCTTGAATTGATGTTCCTAATCCTGTCCGGTGCTCCAGTTGCTAATGAGGTCGAACGCGGAAATGGCGCCCTTCTCGAGCGGTGCATCGCCCGAGTCCGAGAATCGCTTTGGCTAATTATCCGGGAAGGGCTTACCGATGCGAGCTGCTACGGAGCCGCGCTTGACGTACTTGACATCGCTGATCCGGCGGGGACTGCCAGCGATCTTGTTCGATCGATGCGCTGACATGGCATCCTGACGGTGCGTGACGGGAGTGTGTCGCTGGTCGCCTGAGATCGCCCGCGTTGTCGTCACGGTTGCCGTCATGGAGTGACGGACATCCAAGACCATGGATTGGTAGCCGTCGGCTGACGGTCGGCGTTGCTGGGCGTGCGCGCGGGGCCGTAGGCCTGTAGCGCGTGCGCGCGGCCCCGGCTTCGGCAGGGGCCGTCTTGATCCTGTAGAGCAGTTTGAACAACCTGGCCCCGGCTGGTGGCCCCGGCTGGTGGCTACTGCTTGGGTTCGCGGGTGCGGCTGCTGCGCCGTTTGGTGGGCGCGGCTGGCGGTTCGTCGTCGCTGGCGGCGGCTGCGATGGCGGGTGGTTTGGCGAAGTTGCCGTGGTCGGCTTGGTATTTGATCACTTCGTCGATGAGTGGGCTGTGGGTGTCGGCGTGGTCGAGCAGGTCTTGCAGGGCAGCGTTTTTGTCGTCGAGGGTGCGGGCCTGGTGGTAGCGGATGGTGATGGCCTGTTGGTCGGCGAGGTAGGTCGCGACCCGGCGCCTGAGTCCGGGGTCGTCGATTTATCGTCAGTCGCCACGCGGAATGGCGGAAATTCATCGGAAGTTCGTTCGTTAGTGTAGTTCCCGCCTGGCATGTCCATAACGAGGGGTGTTCGGAGATGCCTTGGTCGTTTCGGCTTGAATCCGACGCTTCTGGAGTGTGGTCATTGCGCTCGGCGAGGTTGATGATGGAGGGTTTGAAATATCAGCCAGATGCCTTGCTTGTGATCTTCGATCAGGCGCTATCAACTTCATACGTGATTCCTGCGAGTGCGACTTCGTCGTGGGGTTAGGTCACTTCCTTGACCTGACTTGATCCAGGTATTCCCAGCGGGAGTTCGAACGGCGCTGGCAGTGGCAGACCGGCACCGGTGACGGCTCCAACCAGCCGATCATCTACGGCCATCGACTACCCACGGCCGAGGAGATGAAGCGAGGCCCCATCTTCGGCGCACCGGTCATGATGAAGGAAGGAGAGTCCTACGCGCAGGCCGTCACTCACTGGGCCACCTACCTCTGCTTCAGCAGCAACCCAGGCGCTGGTTTCTGCGAGTGGTCCTACACGGTGGGCAACCGGCCGGCCAACGGCTGGGACCTCGTGTTCACCGTCGTCGGCGCGGTCGGGCTCGCTGCGGGAGAAGTGGGCGGATCGGCATTGCGCGGCGCAGCGCTCGCGTCCGAGGAGGCAGGCTGGCTGGGGAGGGCCGCCAAGGCTATTCGGCCCGGCTGCGAAGGCAACGACGGTGTTGATGGCGGATGGCTCAACCAAGCGAATCGACCGGCCTGTACTGCGACTCCTGCGACCTCTACAACTACCAGGAAACCCACTACGAGAAGTCCCCGGCGTCCGTCGGGTGCGGCTACTCGCCCAACGGCCTGTGCGGCCCGGGAGGGATCCGGCTACTCCCAGCGGGAGTTCGAACAACGCTGGCAATGGCAGACCGGCACCGGTGACGGCTCGCGGATCGGGGGCGGCGGCACGAACGAGGGCCGCACCAGCCCGTGTTCGACCAGTTGCGCGATCCACTCGGAATCCTTCACATCGGTCTTGCGGCCGGGCACCGCCTTGAGGTGATGAGCGTTGAGCAACCGGCACTCGATCGCGTCTTCCAGCAGGTAGAACACCGGCTTCCAGTAATCACTGGTGGCCTCCATCGCCGCGGTCTGCATCCGCTCGGCGACCGGCCAGTCACGCAGCTCCAGCACCGCCCCGGTCACCGTGCGAAACGTCCGGGTTTCCTTGCGCCGCGCCCGGCCCTTGCCTGGCGTACGGATCGTCACCGCCATCGTCCTCTTACCGATGTCGATCCCAGCGCAGCGCTCGATCACCACGTCCATCGGTCCGGCTCCTTCCCCTCCACCGGCTGCAGTGGCGTCGCCCGGAGGAGCCTGTCGACAACGAATCTGAATCACGCGCTCGTAGCAGCAATACCGGGTACCGCAGGCTCCCGCGTCCGACTGACATACGGGCACCCGGCACCAAGCTCATACGACGTCGCCGGGCGACCACCCCATTCTCACCACTGCCGAGCGGCCCGGCTACGGGCCATGGGGGACTGACATGGAAACTGTGGACCTTAAGTACCTTGCTGCTGGCGACAGCCCAGTGGAGATCTGCTTCGAACCGGTGGGCACAACGTTCAGGCTGACCGAAGGTCAGTCGATCTTCCTTAGGGTGCCGTTGGAAGCTTTGCCGAAAATCGAAGTCGTCGTGTGGGCAAACGGCATCGGTGTGTGGCTGCCATATCCTGGGGACTACGTAGTCCTTGACAGTGACGGCAAGGAGCTTGATCGTCTGTAACTCACCCCAGTCACCCTGCAATCGTCTTCGGCGGACCCGGTTGCACGCTGGAGCGACAGCGCAATTGGGGCAGCAGGCCCACTTCCAGTCCTGACGCAATCGCCGATAGCGAATCGCCGTAGGGGCGCGGGGAGGTTGGAGAGCACACAGATGGCACCAGCCCCGCGCCCTCTCCGGGCGCTGGAGGTCAGCCGCGAATGCGAGTCAGGGTGGACGACACCGTGTGCGTTCACCTTGACTCCAGGCAGCGCTCGAGAGGGCTTGCGCGGCGACCAGACGCTTCATTGTGCGGACCGCTGGCCGAGGTCAAGGCCCCGATGCTACAACTCCGCCGACGATGTGGTCTGGGCGTGCGTCGAGGTGCGCGGCGACTTCCCTGAAACGAAGAGGCGGAGGAGGTGACCGTGCCGGACGAGGTTGCTGCC
Organism: Lentzea sp. NPDC004789; assembly: GCF_053601075.1. Classification (NCBI taxonomy): domain Bacteria; kingdom Bacillati; phylum Actinomycetota; class Actinomycetes; order Pseudonocardiales; family Pseudonocardiaceae; genus Lentzea; species Lentzea sp. NPDC004789. The sequence continues at coordinate 4,647 of NZ_JBSGBE010000047.1, forward strand.
TGCGTCAGCTCTTTCCTGCGGCATCGCGAGCTGTTCAGAACTGCGTTGGTCGCCGACTATCCGCAACTCGACACGGTGGAGCCCGTGTTGCAAGCCGTTCGCGCGAGAGAGCTGGACTGGGAAGGCGAGTCGAAGGGCGGCTTCTCGTACGCGGTCCACGGGCGCGGGCTGCGGATGACCGGCCCTGATGGAGCTGTGGTCGAACTGGATTTGCTCCTGGACGGGTCTGAGGCGTTCGACGTGTGGCGGCTGGAGGAGTTCGCGCGAAGTGCTGGCGTGAGCCCCGTTCCCACCAGGGACGAGCTCGTGCGGGAGTGCCTCGACCTCATACGGAAGGGAATCCTGGCCGAACCGGAGCCGGGGTGGTTCCGGATCGTCGAGTGACGGTTGGCTATGCAGGACGGCATCAGGGGTGCCTGCTCATCGAGCAGACACCCCTGAGCTGTTGCGAAATATGTCTTTAGGTGCGAGCCGCATGACTACGTCGCACCGTGGCATGCACGATTCGGGATCGGGCAGGCCGCGCGCACGATGCGCAGCAGTGTCATCCGGCTGACCGACGCAGCCAACTGCTGGGTCAGCCGCGCACCAGCACGTCTGAGGTTCACCCATCGCCAGCGCCACCGCGCACAACACCCGCTGCAGCAGCGGAGTCCGGCGGGCGTACCGATCGGCCAATCCGGGTACCTGCTCGGCGAACGTCTTACTGGCACAGTCGGTGTTGTCGCAGAACAACCTCCGGACCTGCAGCCGAACCACGACTTCCGGCCCGCAGCCGCCGTGTCGGACAGCTGGCGGCGGTAGCGACTGTGCACCCGGCCCGGCATCGTGCCGCAACCTGGACACGCCGCCGGAGCAGCACCGGTCCTGGCCTCAACCCGCACTACGCGGCCAGCCGCCGCCACCGCTTCGACACGCACACGGGCCAGATGCGGCCAGAGCACCCGAGCCAAGTCAAGATCAACACACGTCGATCATGATCAACCGCTCAGTCGGCACGCCGCACACCGGGGTCATCACGGAAACCGTGCCAGAACCAGGGTTCAAGAAGCGTTGACAAGCCCTCGCGATCACAACCGGCCCGAATGCCTCAACAGGATGCGCGCGCAAGGTCGGTCTTCGCCCGGCCGTTCTCTGGGCTCCACCGGATGAAGTCCAGTTTCATCACGTCGCGCAACGGCACGGATCAGTGTGCCTTGGACAGACGTATCGCGGCCTGGTCCCGAAGCTGGGGCCACTGGGCTCGATCGGCGTGGCAAGCGTTGATCAGCGCCTGTGCGGCTGAGGTGATCGGATCCTTGATCAGACGTGCGCGTACCGCTGCCAGCGCGTGAGCGCGGGCGATCAGCCCATGTTCGGTGGTGGTGTCCGCGTGTCGGCGAGCGACATCGGCCTGTAGCCGAGTCACGCGGTCGGCGTCCTGGTCAGGCGGCGTGCACCGGTCCCATCGCAGGTTCAAAGCTCGAAAGTGTGCCTCGCGGGTGCGGTCCGTGAGCTGCTCGCGCCGCTGCGCCAGGACAGCGGCCGGCACGCTGTCGACGTCTGTCGACAGGTCACGCGCGATGTCCGCATCGTGGATGCCCGCGGCCGTGCAGGCCCAGCTGGCCGCGGTGGTGGCGATCTCGCGCAACGCCGACGCGTCGGCCGTGGGTGCGATGTCGGCAATCTCTGGCGCGTTGGTTGCGAGCCAGCCCGCGGGATCGGAAGACTTGAACCTCTTCGGCTGCGTGATCACGGACGCCAGGTGCGGGCTTGTTGCCCAGTTGGCGTCGAGCCGTACTCCGGTTACTCGCTCGAGGAACGCGATCGCCGCGGCGCACATGCGCTCGGCGTCCTCGAAGTCCAGGCCTTCCAGGTAGGACGCGAGGTCTGCTGCCGGTGCCTCATGGCCGATGAAGTCCATTTCGGCGAGAATCTGGCCGTCTCGGGCGAGGTTGATCGTGCTGTCGAAGTCGACGTTCCAGTAGACCGCTGCGGCCACGGTGCCGTTGGACAGCACGGCGAGGACCTCGGGCAGTGAGCCGTGATAGCCGTTGTGCTCGGCCAGAAACACCCATCCGTCACGCTCGCCGGCGACGACGAGAGGTAGTTCGTCGGGGAAGGCGTTGACGGATGCCTGGCCGGCATCGGCGAGCGTGGTTGTACGCGTCCGCGGTGCGGCGTCGAAGCGAGCCAGCGCTTCGACGACAGTCAACCCGCGAACCGCGGTCAGGCACAGTGCCTCTGACGGCAACGCCTCGCTGGCGAGCAGCTCGGCGTAGTGCTCGACGGCATCGGCACGAACGACGGGAACGGGCAGTCGCATGTCCTGGATCTTCCCACGGTGGCGGCTGCCCCGTCCTGACGGAGGGAGCAGCCACCCCGCTTGTGCGGGCGAGTGCTACGGGGTGATCAACACCTTGAACGCGTCGCCGTCGAGCACGCGTTTGGACGAGTAGAAGGCGCCCAGGGCGGCACCCCCGCTGCGGTTGTCGTCAGCGTTGATCATGCAGGATGACCAGCCTGTCGGCCCGGTGACATTGGTCGGGACGCCCCAGTTGGGATCCATCTCGCACCAGGGGGTCGTCGGCGGGGCGAAGGTGCGGGCACTGCCCCCGCCTGTGTAGGCGCCCTGCCTGGTCGAGCGGAACGGATACTCGTCGCACGACCGGCCCGTCGGGCGCTTCCACACGCTGGACGGCGGGCACGCCGTGTTGCCGTTCCTGCCTTTGTCCGTCGCATTGGTGATGCGGTTGAGCGCCACGCCGTTGGGGTAGGCGCCAGGCAGCCCGCTCAGCTGCGCCGCCTCGATGTGTTCGGCGAGAGTCTTGTAGGGACCGGTCTTGGAGTACACCATCACCGGCAAGATCCCGAGGAACACGCAACCGGCGCCCGCGGCGGCAACGGTGGCAGCGCTGAACGGATCACCGGAGTTGTTGTCGTTGTCGCCGATGGCGTTGTCACAGCGCACAGTCGGCAGATCAACCGGGATCGGCTCGGTGGGAGTGAAGCCCACATAGGTGATCCAGTACTCCCAGTGCCCGTACCCGTAGCCGATGCCGCCGGGCTCGCTGCGCGTGGAGGTGTTGTACGCCTCGCCGTCGTTGTTGACGTCCGTGGCGAAGTCGCCGGGCCGCAGGCCGGTGTCGGTGTCCTGCTTGCAGTCACCGCCACACGTGGAGAACCCGGAGATCGACGCTGGGCCGTTCCCTTCGCCCTCACCGGTGTACTTCACCGTTCGAATCTGGTGCGCCCAGGTGTCCAGACTTGAGCTGGTGTACGCGTAGTTGATCTCCAGCCAGTCGGCTGTGCCGACGATCCGGACCGGCACACCGTTCTGGTACAGCCACAAGGTGACCCGCCAGTCGCTGATGTTGCACATGTCGTTGCGCGTGCCCCACCACTTCCCGTCGAAGGCATGGTCGAAACAAAACTGCGGCGGCTGGATGTAGGCCTGCGTACCAACATCGCCCTTCTGCGCACCGGCGGCGGCACGCGCCTTGGACAGTGCGGCGTCACGACCGCCTCTAGTTGCCGCATCCGGCTGCATGGTCGTCGCACACGACACCAGCTTCGCACCCTTGTAGCGCCCGGCTTGCACTTCGGCCGCCTTGTCAGCGGCCGCACGCAACTTGGCGGGCGAGCAACCATCACGTTGCGGGGATGCGACTCCGCTGAGCTCTGCCGGCGGTACCGACGGCGGCTCTTGCGATGCGGCCGCACCCGCCTCCCTGCCCGCCACCGGTGTCGCCTGCTGGTTGGGCAGTGCGGCGGCGGATGGCGTGACGACAAGCCCGAACATCATGACAGGCCCCAGGAGAGCGGCCATGACCTTATTCTTCCTGTCCTTCTTAGACACGTTTCCCCTCAGGTTGAAATAAAAGAACACATCCGAACCGGACGTGAACCCGCGATTCAAACCACAGGAGGCGACAACAAGGCGCTGGAGCCGTGGCGGCCGCGTCGGTCCACCACAGCACTGTGGCGCGTGGAACCGCAGAAGGGCCTGCTACAGGGCCAGGTGAAAACAAGAGGACAAGATGCGCCTACCGCAAACAGAATCCCCCCGTGGACTCCCCCGAGCAGCGGCACGCCCGTCAGTTCCCCAACTGCCGACTCGTGCTTCGTGCCGCCCTTATTGGCCTGTTGAAGCCAAATCCAACCTGGCACAGAACATTCCGTCCGTCAAGGGGACGTCCGGCTGTTCGACGATGACTCGGCTGATCCGGCGCTCCACCCGGCGAGCAGCCTCGTTGCCTATATGCGTGGGGCGGCGGACCGGTTTGATCGCCATGCGGACAGGAGTCAATTCGGTTGGGGCAAGACCCGGTGGCTTCGCTCGTCGCCCAGGACAGCCGCCGCCAGCTCGTCGACGCCATTGCTCAGCTGGCCGAACGTGACCGCGTGGTCGTAATCCTGTACTACTTCGAGAACCTGACTCTCGCCGAGATCGGCAAGTCCTCGGCGTGACCGAAAACAGGGTCTGCCAGCTGCACACCCGCGCCGTCCTAAGGCTACGGACGAAGCTTAACGAGCAAAGTGAACTATGAGGACAGCTCACTGTGGAATCCGTTCACAGGCAGCGAGACGCACTCCGCGTCGGCGGTGGGCCGTGGTGATCGGCACAGTCTGCCTGGTGGGAGAGAAAGGGTGCTGATGCAGTAGCGCCTTGATGGCGGCGGAGTAACCTTAGAGGGTGAAGTGTCCACCTTGGTGTCGAAGCTCTGTAGCCCTTGTGTTGCAGCCACTTCGTGGCACTTCGGCTGGATCTCACACTGAACGTCGTGGAGTAAAACTGGAGCACGGCAAGGTGTTGAACATCACCGAACGGCGCGCAACGGCGATGAACGGCAGTCAACGACACTGGATGACCTGGGGTGCTTCGGTTTGCGCTGGTAAGGATCTATTGTGGACCATTCTGGCAGTGTGAGGGTCAGGGGTTCGAGTCCCCTCAGCTCCACTTGAATTGAGAGCCCGTCTGGTCGAGCGGTTTCCGCTGGTCAGGCGGGTTTCTTGCTGTTCTGGGTGGATCTTGAGTGATCGCTTGTTGATCGTGTTGCGGTGACCCTATGGAGCAGTTCTGGAGCAGGATTCTCCGGCTTGATCGTTGTGCTGGTCGCTGGACTGGGTGATCGTCGCGCCCCTCCCACTAACGGTGTGAGGGGCAGCGGGGTTGCTTACGCCGCAAGCGGTCCGGAGACATGGCGTTGTGACGGTTCCGGTGCGGTCGGGTGTACTCGGACATTCAGGTCTGCTTCGTGCCAGCGGCGTTGGAGGTCGTTGAGGAGTCGGATTTCGACTTCGGGTGCGACGTGGGAGTAGACCTCGGTGACGCGGTTGGGCAGGTGGTGTCCGAGGCGTCGTGCTTGGGCGATCTCGGGCGCGCCGCCGGCGATGAGCCACGTCTTGTGGCTGTGCCGCAATCCGTGGAAGGTCAGGCCGGGCCGGATCGGCACTGTGTGAATGCCTGAGTGCGGTCGTCCTTCGTTGCCGTTGACCGCGGGTTTGAGCACGCGTCGGATGAATGTGCTGCGCCACAACCATGTTCCGCCTTCGGCGGTGAACACGAACTCGTTGTCGTGCCGCTCAAGATGCTTGCGCAGCAAGCTGATGAGAAACGGTGGCAAGGTGATCGTGCGGGCCGAGGAGGGAGTCTTGGGTGAGCCGAGCCACCGCGTGTGCGCACTCTCGTGCAGCGCCCCGGTGCGCGGGTCGATGATCAGAACACCCTGGTCGAGATCAACGTTGTCGCGGCGCAGTCCGGTGAGTTCGCCCCAGCGGCATCCGGTCCAGCCCGCGGTGATGATCAGGAGGCTGGCGGTGTCGCCTCCGAGTGCGGCGGCTTGTTCGGCGATGCGGAGGACTTCGGTGGGTGACGCCCAGACGCGTTCGCGTTCGATGCGGTGGCTGCGTCGTCCTCGCCGTCGGTAGCGGCGGATGGGGTTGCAGGAGATGAGACGTTCGTCGGCGGCGTCGGTGAGGATCATCGACAAGACCTTGATGATGGTGGCGACGGTGGTGTTGGCGTAGCCGAGCTGGCGTAGGTCGTTGATCCATTTGTTCACGCCGAGCGCGGTGATGGCGCCCAGCGGTGTGGCTCCCCAGCGGCGCAGGATGTGGCAGCGCAGGACGCTGCGGTAGTTGTCGATGGTGCGCGGGTCGAGGTCGAGTGCGGCGAACCAGGTCGTGACCTATTCGGCGACGGTGGTGTGGTCGCGGGTGGGGTCGAGCCAGGTGTTGCGGCGTTGATCGCACTCGATGTCGGCGGCGTAGTTGTCGGCGGCGCGCTGGGTGGTGAAGCCGGAGATCGAGGCGGTGTGTCCGTCGCCGGTGCGGTAGCGGACTCGCCAGGACTGCATGCCGATCTGTTCTGACCAGGCCATGACGACCTCCGGGGTGTAGCTGGAGTGAGAGGCCTCAGTTGTGCGCCTCGGGCTTCTTGAGCACAAGTCGGCCCGGTAATCGATGCTGGTATTTCGCGGAATCTCGGTGTCTGTTTTTCGTTCTCGGTGCCTGTTGACTGGCTACGCTCCGCTGATGAAGCGACTTCTTGTGGTAGTTGTGTGCCTGTTCGGCGCGGCGTGCGGTACCTCGGCACCGACTACAGCTTCCAGCGCACCGTCCACGTCGCAGGTCGTCGACGACTCCCAGTCCATTGGTGTCGCCTTCGAGGCTTTCAGGAAGGCCGTAGTGGCCAAGGATGGCGCGGCCGCCGCATCGGTGCTGTCGAGCAGCACGTTCAGCGAGTACGACAAGATCAGAAAGGTCGCGCTCACCGGTGCTGAGCAGCAGGTCGCTGTGCTGGTCCCGAGTGGCCGGATCCTCGCGTACACGATGCGGGGCGACATGGATCCCGTGGTGTTGCGTAGTGCGTCTCCGCGGGACCTGGTGAAGGCTGTCATCGACGAGGGCTTGGTCAGCGGGGACAGTGTCAATGGCATCACGCTGGGCGATCTGACGATCCACGACGGCAAGGCGTTGGGAAAGGTCGCTGTGCCCCCCGCGCAGACGACAGTGTTCCTCAGCTTCCTGCGTGAGGATGGCGCGTGGAAGTTCGAGCTGCCGTCGATGTTCGACTTCACCGACGCCAGGTTGGGCGCGGCTGCCAAGCGGAAGAACCTGAGCCATGCCCAGATGATCGATGAAGTACTGCTTGCCAAGTACGGGCCGGCGAAGGCCGCTGAGGTTCGCAAGCCGATCGGTGCCTGACCACTCACAGTTGACCATGACGCTGGTGCCTACGTCAGGACCTCGCCCCACGGTCGGCTCGCCGCGTTCTCTTCCCGAGAGGGTCTGTCTGCTCGCGCTTCGGCAGGTCCGAGCTCGACCTCGCTGGGGATGTTCGGCTGAGCACTGAGGGGGTGTTACTGCTAGTAGAAGAGCATGCGCTGAGCGTCACCCGTTCGGCCTCATTGCCAATCTCTATCTCGCCCGGCAGACTCGGCTGCCGCAAGGGGGTTCGCGTGTTGTCGGGGGGCATGCGCGGATAGCGGGGGGCTTTACTTGACACGCGCCGGGGTGGCGCAGGGCTTTGCCTTGCGCGCGTTCGTGACGTTCGCAGTTGTGTCCACATTCGTCGTTCCATCGGCTCGTGCGGCTGAGCCTGCCTGTGTTGACGAGCAGCCGACCGCGGTGGCGGCTGCGGCGATGGCGTCGCGGTGTGGGCGCCGGGTTGAGATTGTCGAGCTGCGTGCGGAGAACGCGCAGACGTTCGCCAAGCCTGGTGGTGGTTTCACGACGGAGCAGTCGGTGGAGCCGCGGTGGGCGCGTAAGGCTGATGGGTCGTGGGCTCGGGTCGACACGACTGTGCGTGTCACGGGCGCGTCTGTCACACCTGGTGCGGCGGTGTTGCCGGTCGAGTTTTCCAATGGTGGTACGGGTTTCGCGGCGCGGTTGCGTGATGGTGATCGGGAGTTGTCGATCACGTGGCCGTTCGGTGCGTTGCCCAGGCCGGTGTTGTCGGGTGCGGTGGCGACCTACGCGGAGGTGCTGCCGGGTGTGGATTTGAAGCTCACGGCGTCGGCGCGGGGGTTTTCGCAGACGCTGGTGGTGAAGAGCCGAGAGGCGGCGAAGAACCCGAAGGTGGCCAAGGTGGCGTTCGGGTTCGCGACGAAGGGCATCACCACCTCTGCCGCCGGTGGCGGGCTGGAGGCGAAGGACACCTCAGGGCGTGTGGTGTTCATGTCGCCGACGCCGCTGATGTGGGACTCGGGCGGCACGGGTGCGGCCGGGGTCGCGGCGAAGTCGGCACCCGCGAAGTCTGCGGACGCGGAGCCGGCGTCGGCGGAGCCGTCGGGCCAGCGGTCGGCGCCGATGCCGGTCGCGGTGGAGAACGGGCAGATCACCGTTGTTCCGGACGCCACGATGCTCAACGATACGGCGACGCGGTATCCGGTGATGATCGATCCGTCGTGGACGGGCCGGGTGCAGGACAACGCGTGGACGCTGGTGTCGAGCAAGTCCGGGCACGAGGGTTGGGGTTTTTGGCAGGGCCGCAACGGTCAGGGCAACTACTACCTCAGCGATGCGGACAACGCCGGTGCCGCGGGGACGGGTCTGATCTGTGACAGCGTCTCGTCGGATGGCAAGTGCCTGAGCTCGACGTACAAGGTGCGTTCGTTCTTCCGGATGGATGTGTCCGCGGTGAAGGGAAAGATCATCACCGGTGCGTCGTTCCGGATGGAGCAGCGCTGGTCTTTCACCTGTAGCAACGGTGGTTCGTGGGCGACGGTGCGGGTCACGGGTCCGATCAGCGGAGCCACGACGTGGAACAACCAGCCGGCGCGGTGGGACAACAACTGGGCGTCGTCGGCACCGGCCAACCGCAAGGTCGGTGCGACGCACAGCTGTGACGGTCCTGGTGATGTGGAGTTCCCGTTCACCAGCGTGGTCTCCCAGGCTGCGGCGAACAACTGGAACGACGTCACCGTGGCGCTGGAGGTCGACGAGGCCAGCGTGAACAACTGGAAGCGGTTCAACGCGGGCTCGGCGGTGCTGGCCATCGACTACAACTCGCTGCCGAACACGCCGGACCCGCTCACCGTCGACGGCAAGGCGTGTGCGACGGGGGATGCCCGGCCGGTGGTGCCGACGGTGACGCCGACGCTCCGGGGGCGGGTCAGTGACCCGGATGGTTCGGACACGTTGAAGGCGCGGTTCGAGTGGCGGCGCATCCGTCCCGACGGTTCTCAGGGACCGGTCTCGCAGGTCGAGCGGTCGCCGTGGGGCAACGGCACCACCGCGGAGTACACGCTGCCGAAACCGTCGACGTTGCCGACGGGTGTGGTGGAGCCGGGGGACAGCCTGGTCGGTACCGGTGACTGGGACAACGACGGCAAGCCCGATCTGGTGATCCGCGACGCGGACGGCTTTTTGTATCTGCTGCCCACTGTGGACACTGCGTCGGGCAGGAGGTCCGGTGATCGGGTGCTGATCGGCACCGGCTGGGGCAGGTACACGATCGCGGGTGTCGCCGACTGGGACAACGACGGCAAGAAGGACATCATCGCCCGTGAGGACGAGACGGGCGTGCTGTGGCTGTATCCCGGCGAGGGCAAGCGGGCGATCTCGACTCAGCCTCGCGTCCAGCTCGGCGCGAACTGGGGTGTGCACACCTTCGCCGGTGTGGCCGACTACGACCGCGACGGCAAGCAGGACGTGATCACCCGCGACATCGACGGCGCACTGTACGTCTATCCCGGTGATGGTGCGCGCACGGCGTTGAGCCAGCAGCGGGTGTGGCTGGGCAACGGCTGGCAGGACTACACCTTCTTCGGTGTCATGGACCGCACCGGTGACGGTGCGCCCGATGTGTTCGCTGAGAACGGCGGCACGATGTGGCTGTACCTGGGTAGCGGCAAGCGGGAGAGGTACAGCGGCTCGCCGGACCGGTTCGACATCGGCACAGGCGGCTGGTCGGGTGCCACGGCGCGCACCATCGCCGACTTCAACGCCGACGGCGCGAACGACATCGTCGCGAAACTGCCGTCGTCGGACGACTGGTTCCTCTATCCCGGCGTGGTGGGTACCGGTGCCGGCGGTGCGCAGTGGGCCATCGCGGGGCGTGGCCTGACCACCGGTAACTATGCCTACCGCATGACGGCCTCCGACAACCAGGTGTGGGGACCGGCCTCGGGCTGGTGCGAGTTCACTGTGGACGTCACCGCACCCGACCCGCCGACGTTCAGCTCGTCGGTTTACAAGACCGCGGGTTGCCCGGTGGACGGCTGTGGTTCGCTGGGTATCGCGGACACCTTCACGTTCGCCAGCACGTCGACCGACGTCGTCAAATACCGCTGGGGCTTCACGGACCCACCCTCGATGACCGTCGCCGCGGGCACGCCGATCCGCTGGACGCCACCATCAGCCGGACCGCGGACACTGTTCGTCGAGGCCGTCGACCGCGCGGGTCTCTCGACCCGTAAGACGTTCCAGTTCAAGGTCGCCGGACCGAAGCAAAACGACGCGCAGTGGTTCGTCGGTGACGATCCGGCAGTCGATGCCACCGGTAAAGGCCACGACCTCGCGCTGACCGGGCTCGATCCCGCTCGTGCCGGCCGCACGGTCGGCGGTCAGCAGTCCGTTGGGTTCAATGGCACGGCAGCGAACGGCGCGACGACCGCCAAGGTGCTCGACACGAGCAACGGTTTCTCGGTCTCCGCCTGGGTTCGGCTCACTGAGGACACCGTGAACCGCACCGTCGTGAGCCAGCAAGGTTCTGCGGTCTCGGCATTCCGTCTCGGCTACGACGCCGCCTCGCACAAGTGGACCTTCTCCCTCGCGGAGAACGACACCGCGAACGCCGTGCAGAAGACCGCCACCTCAGACGGTCCAGCAGTTGCCGGCGTCTGGACGCATCTAACCGGTACCTACGACAGTCTTGACCATGAGGCCCGACTGTACGTGGACGGCGCCTTGCAGCGGATGGTCGCCGTGGTGGACAACGGGTTCAACGCCGCCGGCCAGTTGTGGATCGGCAAGGCGCTGCGTAACTCCGCGGCCGCTGAAGCGTGGCACGGAGACCTGGCCGATGTGGGGGCGTGGAACCGCACGGTCACGCCGCAGGAGGCCTTGGCCATGGCAGACGCCACGCAGGCCAGCAGCGTGGGAAGGTGGATGTTCGACGAGGGCAGTGGATCGATCGCTCGTGACACCTCGCCCTACGGGCACAACCTCACTCTCAATCTCTCTGGCGGAGCCAAGTGGGGTGCGGGAGTGAACACCTATGGCCTGGAGCTCAACGGCGCCAACGGCTCCGCGAGCACCAGTGAAGCTGTGCTGAACACCGATCAGTCGTTCTCTGTGGACGTGTGGGCCAAGCTCAGTAGTGCGGGAACAGCCCGCTCTGTTGTCGTTCAGCACGGTCCGTCCGGGGTGGACCCGTTTACGCTGAAGTACGACGGTGCCCAGTGGAGCGCTGAGATGCCGAACGCGTCGTCGAGTCCGTCGACGTGGTGGCGTGCCAAGGCTGACGCGGTGGTGAACAAGTGGACGCACCTGGTGGCGGTGTACGACGCCGGCGCACGCACGCTCAAACTGACGGTCGGCTACCAGGACAGTCCGGACACGCTGAAGAGCAGCGTCACCGGTGTGGTCGGCTGGAACTCCACCGGCGTGCTGTCGGTGGGCCGCAGCAGCGCGGGGGAGTTCTTCAGCGGCAACATCGACGAACTCAAGGTGCTGCAGGGCGTGCTCGCTTCGGCCCCGCTCCCGGCGACACCACGCACCGGCTCATCGATCTCTGGTGACGCGCGCAGCGAGATCATCATGGTGGAGCCCACTGGGGTGGTCCGGGCCTACCTCAACGTCAACGGTGACTACCCGAACAGCTCACAGGACATCGCCTCCGGCTGGACGCCGGACCGGACATGGTTCGCCGACATCGACGGTGACGGCAAGTCCGAGATCATCGGCGTCGACCCGGACGCCACGATCAAGGCGTACCGCAACGTCAACGGCATGAACGGATCACCGTTCGCCGGCGCGACCGTCATCGGCTCCGCACCGGGCGAGACCAAGCGGATCAAGTTCGCGGACATCGACGGTGACGGTCGTGCGGACCGGATCTCGCTCGACGCCGACGGCAGGGTTCGCGTCTACCGCAACCTGTTCGGCCTGAACGACCGCGGCCAGTCGACGGCGTTCTCGACCACTCCGGTGATCGTCAAGGTCACGACCGCGGCCCCGGAGGCCGTCCGGTTCGCCGACATCGACGGCGACGGGAAGGCGGAGTTCATCACGGTGAACGCCGACATGTCCGTGTCCGCCTACCGCAACCTCAGCGGCCTCGGTTATGGCAGTTACGACACCTCACAGGAGATCGGCTTGGGCTGGACACCTGATCGGACCTTCTTCGCCGACATCACCGGCGACGGCAAGGCCGAGATCGTGATGGTCCGAGCTGACAGCGCGGTCGTGTCCTGGACGAACTACAACGGCCTGAGCTCCTTCCCGTATGCCGAGGCCAGGCAGATCGGTTTTGGATGGGCCGATCCCACCAGAGTGTTCTTCGGCTGAGCCGGCCTTCCACCAGAACTGGAGTTGTGTCATGCCCACAGCCCTGCCCAGACGCGGACTGGTCATCGCCGTCGCGGCGTCGCTGGTGTCCGCTGTGCTGACCGCGACGCCGCCGTCGGTGGTGGCGGCGCCGTACAAGCCGCCCGTGCCGAACAAGGAGCGCGTGGTCGCGGGCAAGAAGAACGGTCTCCGCAAGGTCGAGGACGTGCGGACCGGTAAGGCCTTCACCGGCAGTGCGCCGGTGTGGCCTGGTGCCGGTGTGACCGAGGTCGATGCCGCTACGGCCGAGCCGGTCAAGGCCGCGGGAACACCGCTTTCCGTAGCTGCCGCGGATGTGGAGGTGGCGAAGGCCAAGCCGAAGATCAGGATCGAGACGTTCGACCGGGACAGGACCCGCAAGGCCGGTGTGGACGGCCTGCTGTTCAAGGTCTCCGGTGGCCCGTCGAAGGTCGAGGTCGACTACTCCTCGTTCCGCGGGGCGTATGGCGGTGACTGGGCTTCCCGGCTGCGTCTGGTCGAGCTGCCGGAGTGCGCGTTGTCGACGCCGGACAAGCCGGAGTGCGCGGCGAAACCGGTGCCTTCGCGCAATGACACGGCGAAGAGCAAGGTCACCGCGACGCAGGCGAGTCCGTCGGGTGTGACGTTGATGGCGTTGTCGTCGGGGACGTCGAGTGGTTCGGGGACGTACAAGGCGACGTCGTTGTCTCCGTCGGCGACGTGGTCGGCGGGGTCGAACACCGGTGGTTTCAGCTGGAACTATCCGTTGCGGGTGCCGCCGTCGCTGGGTGGTCCGGCGCCGTCGCTGACGCTGGGGTATTCGTCGCAGAGTGTCGATGGGCGGATGGCGGCGTCGAACAACCAGCCGTCGTGGGCCGGTGAGGGTTTCGACCTCGGGGTGAACTTCATCGAGCGCCGCTATGTGGGCTGTGCGGGCGATATGGCCGATGGTGCGCGTAACACGGTGGCGACTGGTGATCTGTGCTGGCGCAACGAGAACGCGACGCTTTCCATGACGGGGCACGGCGGTGAGCTGATCAAGGAGGCGGCGCCGTCGAACCGGTGGCATCTGCGTCAGGACGACGGCACCCGTGTCGAGTTCCGCACCGGTGCCGACAACGGCGCGCGTAACGGCGAGCACTGGGTCGTGACCACGCCGGATGGCACGCAGTACTGGTTCGGGCGTACCGGTCAATCCGTGCTGAACGTGCCGGTGGCGGGCAACCACGCGGGTGAGCCGTGTGCGGCGGCGTTGTTCAAGGACTCGTTCTGTTCACAGCCGTATCGGTGGAATCTCGAGTATGTCGTGGACACGCACGGCAACACGATGACGTACTCCTATGACAAGGAGAAGAACAAGTACGGGCGTAACAACTCCCGGACTGATCTGGTCGAGTACGACCGTGCCTCGGTGTTGAAGCAGATCGATTACGGCACGCGTAACGACCGTACTGAGACCGCGCCGATGCAGGTGGTGTTCGAGTCCGCGGACCGCTGCTTGTCGGACTGTGGCACGAAGGACGCGGCGCATTGGCCGGATGTGCCGTGGGATCAGGAGTGTGCGGGGAGTACGTGCAACTTCAGTTCGCCGACGTTCTGGGTGACGAAGCGTCTTGCGTCGGTGACGGCGAAGGTCGGTGGGAACGCGGTGGAGAAGTGGACCTTCACGCACTCGTTCCCGGATCCCGGTGATGGCACGCGTGCGGGGTTGTGGCTGGACAAGATCTCGCGTGTGGGTTTGGTGGGGCAGCAGACTCCGGTGCCGGATGTGCGGTTCCAGGGCATTCAGCTGAGCAACCGGGTGGACACGCATTCGGATCAGCTGGCGGCGATGAAGTGGTGGCGGCTCAAGACGATCTTCACCGACAGTGGTGGGCAGATCGACGTCAACTACGCCGACCCGGACTGCGTGGCGGGGTCGCGGATGCCGGACCCGAACGCGTTGCAGGACAACAAGCTGCGGTGTTATCCGGTGCGGTGGACGCCGGAGGGCAACACGACGCCGATCTGGGACTACTTCCACAAGTACGTCGTGGCGAGCATGACCGAGTCGGATCTGACCGGTGGCAACGTCCGCGTGCTCACGCAGTACGAGTATGTGGGTGATCCGGCGTGGCATTACGCCGATGACGACGGGTTCGTCAAGGCGGAGGACAAGACGTGGTCGGTGTGGCGCGGCTACAGCGCGGTGCGGACCAAGCTGGGTGACCCCGGCGAGCAGACGCTGACGGAGCGGCGTTACTTCCGCGGTATGCACGGCGACAAGCTTCCGTCGGGCACACGCAACGTTCCCATGCCGGCGATCACCGTGGGTGGTGTGCCCGCGGTGAATGACGAGGACGCGTTCGCGGGCATGGTGCGTGAGGAGAT
>NZ_JBSGBE010000048.1:0-12823 GCF_053601075.1 Lentzea sp. NPDC004789
GCTCTTCCCTTTTTGTTGGGGTTGGTGTGCGGGGTGGGGGGGTTTTTTTCCCCGCCCTCTTGGTGGGGGGGGCGGGGGGGCCCCCCCGCGCGCCCCCCCCCACCCCACTCGTTGTCGCGGAGCATCCGCTTGGCCTCCTTCTTGTGCCGGCCGACGAGACGATCCAGGTAGAGATACCCGTTCAGGTGATCTGTCTCGTGCTGGAGACACCGCGCGAAGAAGCCGGTGCCCTCGACCTCGACGGGCTGCCCGTCGGCGTCCACCCCGGTCACCTTCGCCCAACGGGCGCGTCCGGTCGGGTACGCCTCACCGGGCACGCTCAGGCAGCCCTCGAAGTCGTCGTCCGGGTCCGGCATGGTCTCCGGCACCTCGGAGGTCTCCAGCACGGGGTTGCAGATCACGCCGCGGTGCTGCACACCGTCGTCGTCCGGGCAGTCGTACACGAAAAGCCGCAGGTCAATGCCGATCTGGTTGGCCGCGAGCCCAACTCCGCGCGCCGCTGCCATCGTCTCGAACATGTCGTCGACGAGCGTCTTCAGCTCGGTGTCGAACTCGGTGACCTCGCGCGTGGGGTTGTGCAGCACGGGGTCGCCAACGATGCAGATGCGGTGCACGGCCATGGTCAGACTTTAAGCGGTCCAAAACTGTCGGTGTCGCGCGGTAGGTTGGAACGATCACGTGATTGAATTGCCCGCACCTGAGATGGTGTGGCGACCGTGGGGAGCCAGATGGATCACGCCGAGACGCTGACCACTGATGACGGGCTGACCAGCCGCGAACGCACGATGCTCGCGTTCGAGAAGCAGTGGTGGAAGTACTCGGGGTCCAAGGAACAGGCCATCAGGGAACTGTTCGACATGTCGGCGACTCGTTACTACCAGCTGCTCAACGCCCTCGTTGAGAAGGAAGCCGCGTTCGCGGCCGAACCGATGCTGGTCAAGCGGTTGCGCGGCGTGCGGACAGGCCGTCAGAGGGTTCGCGCACGCGCCAGGAGCACCGAGGACTGATGACCTCCCCCGAGTCCGCTAGCCCGTCCCGCCCGGCCAAGGCCGCCGGCTTCGCCCTCCTGGGTGTGGCTGCTGTGGCGTTGGTGATCGGTGTTGTGAGTCTGTTCAGCGGTGGGTCCGACTCGCCGCCTGTCGCCGGCGGCAGTTCCACCGCGCCTCCGGTGCAGACTCCTTCTTCGGAGTCCTCTTCCTCCTCCGCCGCCGCGCCTGCGGAGAGTTCGTCGGCTCCGGCTGCCACCACCACTAATCCGCCTGCGGCGACCACCACTGTGGTGCCGCCGCCTCCCGTTACGCAGCCGGTGGCCGCCAAGGCGCCGGTTCGGGTTTACAACAACTCCACGATCACCGGGTTGGCGAGCAAGGCTTCGGACGAGGTTCGGGCCAACGGGTGGACGGTCGCGGAGACCGGGAACTACTCGCAGGGCACGATTCCCACCACCACCGTGTACTTCCGGCCTGGGACGGATGAAGAGGCTTCGGCTCGGGAGCTGGGTGCGGTGTTGCGGGCTCGGGTCGAGCCTCGGTTCGACGGGATACAGCATGCTGCGCCTGGGATCATTTTGATCGTCACCAACGACTATCAGGGTGTTTCCAAGAACAAGTGAGTGGTTCGTTCGTTGGTGGGCGGGGGCTCCGCCCCGGACCCCGCGGGTTATTGGCGTGAGGACGCGTAGGCCGCGAGCGAGGCGAGCTGTGCTGGGTCCAGGGATGGGCGTACCACCGTGCGGGCCTTCGCCAGGTGGGCCTGCGTTACTTCCGCTGCTTCCAAGGATTCCCGCATTGCCGTGAGGGCCGCTTCGCGGACCAGGGCGGCGCAGTCCGCTGCGGAGTAACCGTCCAGTTCGGACGCGAGGGTCGAGAGGTCGACGTCGGTGGCCAGGGGCGTGTTGCGTGATGCGGCCTTCAGGATTTCCGTGCGGGCGTCGGCGTCCGGTGGTGGCACGTAGACGAGGCGTTCCAGGCGTCCTGGGCGCAGCAGGGCCGGGTCGAGGAGTTCTGGGCGGTTCGTCGCGCCGATCACCACGACGTCGCGGAGCGGTTCTACGCCGTCCAGTTCGGTCAGGAGGGCGGCTACCACGCGGTCGGCCACGCCGGCGTCGGAGGACTGGCCTCGGCGTGGGGCCAGGGCGTCGACCTCGTCCAGGAAGATCAGGGCGGGGGCGGCGTCCGCGGCGCGGCGGAAGAGTTCTCGCACGGCTCGTTCGGATTCGCCTACGAACTTGTCCATCAGTTCGGCGCCCTTGACCGTCAGGACGTTGAGCTGGCCGGAACCCGCCAGCGCGCGCACCAGGAACGTCTTGCCGCATCCCGGTGGGCCGTAGAGCAGGACGCCGCGCGGCGGTTCCACGCCCAGGCGGGCGAAGGAGTCCGGGTAGCGCAGCGGCCACAGGGCCGCTTCGGTCAGGGCCTGCTTGACCTCGGTCATGTCGCCGACGTCGGCGAGGGTCAGGCCGCCGGTCTGGATGGTGTCGGAGGCCGACATCGAGATCGGGCGGACGGTGCCCAGGGCCGTCAGCAGATCTTCTTGTCCCACCCGGGGTTCTGCCACGTCGCGTTGGCGGAGAGCGGCGCGCACGGCTGCCTCGCGGCGTAGTGCGCAGAGGTCGGCCGCCACGAAACCCGGAGTGCGGTCGGCCACGGCGCCCAAGTCCACATCGGACTCCAGTGGGACGTCGCGCAGCAGGACGCGCAGCAGTTCGGTACGGGTGACGCCGTCGGGCAGGGGAAGCGTCAGTTCGCGGTCGACCAGGTCCGGGGTGCGCAGGCGCGGGTCGATGGACTCGGCGCGGGCCGAGGTGACCACCAGGGCCAGGTTGGGGCGCGACACGGCGGTGCGGAGCATGTCCAGGACGACGGTGGCCACCGGGGGTGGCGAGCTCGGCAGCAGGGCGTCGATGTCGGTGATCAGCAGGACGGTCGGCTGCTCGGGGACACCTGCGATCGCGTCGCCGAGTTGCTTGGCCATGGAGCCCGGTTCGAGCACCGAGATGCTCGGCGCGGCCAGCTCGACGACCGCGGCGTCGACGGAACGGGCCACGGCCCGGACCAAGGTGGCCTTGCCGACGCCTTCGGGGCCGCTCACCAGGGCGGCCAGGCGGGCAGACGCGCCCAGGCGGGTGAGGAGTTCCGGTTGGCGGAACATGAGTTCCAGCCACTCGGTGAGGCGGCGGGCCTGGTCCTTCTGGCCGACGAGGTCGGTGAGCGGCAGGGCCTCGTGCTTCTCCTGCACCACGACCGGGGTGACCTCGGCGGCCGGGGCAGAGGCCGAGCGCCAGCCCACGACGCTGGACGGCTGCACGGCCACCGGGCCCGCCGGGTCGGTCGAGGTGATGGTGATCAGCTCGTTCGTCCACGTCATGCCGATGGCGTTGGAGAGCTTGCGGCGCGTCTCGGAAACGTCGGCACCGGGCGGTGGTGCGAGGTCCTGGGGAAGCAACGAGACGTTGTCGCCCACGGTCAACACCTTGCCGGTCAACGCCATCCGGACGTGGTCAGGCGTCAGGGCCGTGCTGGCCAGCCGGGAACCCGCGACCGTGATCGAGCGGGCACCCGCCACCTGGACCGGGGCCACGACGATCTCGGCACCCTCGACCACGCCGAGGTTCGTCAGCGTGACGTCGTCCACGAGGACGACACCCGGCGGCTGTTCGCCGGCCGCGGCCAGGGCGGCGCTCACGCGGGCACCGGTCAGCTTCACGGCGTCCCAGGCGCGCAGCCCCAAGGCGTCGAGCACCTCCGGGTGGAGGCGCACTACGCCGCGCCGGGTGTCCAGTGCGGACGGGGACAGGCGAGCCGTCAGCGTGATCACCCCGACGACTCTAGCCCGGCGCGCCGCGCACCGGGCCGGTCACGCTCGCGCAGGAGTATCCGGAGGTGGGAGTCCTTGGGGTTGCACGCACGCGGCGTCGCAGCCTGTGTGCTTGTGGCCGCGTCCCGTCTGTTCGGCGAGCGTTCCGGCTTCCGGGGCCGGGCAGGCTCGTCCAGGGGTCCCCCCGAGCCGGGGACCCCTGCGTTTCAACGTACTCAGCCGGTCTGACGGTTTCGGGCTCAGAGCGGTGCGCTCTGCCAGCGCCAGCCGGTCTGCGGTGCACGGCCGGGCAGGTTGAGCCGGTTGGTGGCCCAGAGCAGGCCGCGCCACGGGTCCACGTCGAGATCGTCGTGAGGGAACATCCTCGCCAGCACGCGCGCACAAACGTCGCGGGGCGGGTCGAGGCTCAAACCGAGGCCGCGAGCGATGTCCTCGCCGTGCACCAGTGCTTCGACGCAGCCCATGCCGGCGAAGTGCGCGGGATCGGCCATGCCGGTGGGGTGGTAGGCGCGGGTCGACGGCTCCGCGGTCCGCACCACCGAGGCGAGGATCCGGCCGCCGGCCACCGCGAACTCCAGCACTTCGGCGGGGCTCGCCTCCTTGTCGGCGACCGCGAGGAAGCGCACGTAGCGGGCATCGGGCCGGGCGACGAGCTGCGCCGCGTAGGACAGCAGGCAGTCGCCGACGTGTTCGGCCGTGTGCCAGGCGTGCCACTCTCCCGTGCCGGACGAGGTCAGCCAGTCCCGGCCGGTCGCGGGGCCGAGGGTGTCGGCCAGGCAGGAGACAGCCGCGTCGAGATCGTCTGCGGTCACGGCCGCAGGATAGTGGGCGAAACCGAAAGGGTGGACGTGTTGGACACGTCCACCCTGGTCACCGACGAGATCGCGCGGTTACGGCTTGTGGTGGCGGCGAAGCCCGATCTGGCGCCACGAACGGCGTCGACCGGCACCGGCCACCGCGTTCTCCGCGGCAGAAGCGGCTGCGGCATCACGGCGAGGGCGTCGCACGGCACGCATGGCGGCACCGGCTACGCGGCCGTGCAGCGGCTGGCGCAGGCCCAGGCGACGGGCGGCCACGCCATGCGCGCGTTTGATCGCGCGGCGCTCGACGCCGGTCACCGTCCACGCCTCGGGGTGCTTGGACAGCCACATGTACCGGCGCACCGAGTAGGGCAGGTGCGCCAGGTACACGACCATCGCGACGATCAGCGCCACCAGCGGGAACGTGATGATCGCGGCGGCCAGCAGGCCGATCAGGACCAGCAGGGGGGCCACCGCGCGCGGGGGCACCTTCACGGTCTTCACCGACAGCGTCGGGATGCGCGACACCAGCAGCATCGCGACCACGACCGTCCAGATGCCCACGACGATCGGGTTGTTCCACCAGCCGTCGGTGCGCACCTGCTCCTCGATGATCAACGGGAGCAGCAGCAGGAGGCCGCCTGCCGGAGCCGGGACGCCGACGAAGAACTCCTTCGCGAACGGCGGTTGTTCCTTCTCCAGCAACGTGTTGAAGCGGGCGAGGCGGACCACCATGCAGACCGCGAAGATCAGCGCGATGACCCAGCCCGCGCGGCTGCCCTCGAACTTCCACAGGTAGATCGCGAGGGCGGGGGCCACGCCGAACGAGATGGCGTCGGCCAGGGAGTCGAGCTCCGCGCCCATCTTCGACGTCGCGTCCAGCAGGCGCGCGATGCGGCCGTCCAGGCCGTCGAGGACGGCGGCGGCGGCGATCGAGGCGATCGCCGCGCCCCACATCCCGGTGTTCGCGAAGTGCACGGCCGAGAGGCCCGCGGACATCGCGAGGACCGTGATGGCGTTCGGCAGGAGGCGAACGCCGGGCCCGCTGGGAGCCATCAGGCCTCCGGAAGCTCAGCGAGGACGGTCTCCCCGCCGATGGTGCGCTGGCCGGCCTCGACCAGGACGCGGCTGCCGCGCGGCACGTAGAGGTCCACGCGCGAGCCGAAGCGGATCAGGCCGTAGGTCTGGCCGGCGGCCACCTTCTCGCCCTCGGCGACCTCGCACACGATGCGGCGCGCGACCAGGCCGGCGATCTGCACGACGACCAGGTCGTGGCCGCTCAGCGTCCGCAGCCACACGGTGTTGCGCTCGTTCTCCTCGGACGCCTTGTCGAGGTCGGCCGAGAGGAACTTGCCGGGGTGGTACGAGACCTGGACGACCTCGCCGTCCGCGGGCACGCGCTGCACGTGCACGTCGAAGACCGAGAGGAACACGCTGACGCGCGTCATCGGCTGGGAGCCGAGGCCGAGCTCCGCGGGCGGAACGGCGTCGACCACGTGCGACACGGTGCCGTCGGCCGGGGCGACCGCGATGTTCGGGCGGGTCGGCGTCACGCGCTTCGGCTCGCGGAAGAACCACGCCACCCACGCCGTGACCAGGCCGAGGACGACGCCCAGGCGCTTGAAGCGCAGCCGGACGAGGAGGGTCGCGATCGCCGCGCCGGCGACGAACGGGCGTCCCGCCGGGTGCATCGGCGGCACCATGCCGCGCGCGAGTTCGAGGAAGTGGGAGACGGGCTTCTCGCTGCTCATCGTGTCTGGGGGTTCCGTAGCTTCCGTGAGTTGTCGGGCGGCATCACGCTACGCCAACACACCAAACCGCCCGGCAGGACTGCCGCGAACAAAGTGGCCGGTCGGTTCGTGCATCCCCCGACGAATGCACGCGCCGACCGGCACCTGCATTCAGTGTAATCCCCGTCACATGGCGTCAACAACGCCGGTGGGTGAGCGTTCCGTCACAGTCCGTCGACGCCGACGGCCTGCAGGCGAAGCCGCACTTCAGGGACGCGATTAGCCTCGCGGACGGCAGGTGCGACCAGGTCATCCGGGTAGAGCGCAGCTCCGTCGGGCAGGCGCAGCACGAACAGGCCGCCCCAGTTGATCTCGAGCTTCGCCCGGTTAGCGGTGACGAGCTGGTCGGCCACCGCGCACGCCAGCAGTTCCGTCACGGTCTCGACAGCCGCCTCGTGGACCTGCTCCGGAGTGAGCGACGCGTCCACCGGTGCCCCGGTCAGCCGGTGCAGCTCACCGCGTTCCAGCGCCGCCAGCACGTCCGGCAGCCGCTCGCCGACCTTGCTCACCCGGCCCGCGTGCCGCAGTGCGTCGGCGTAGCGCCGCACGTGGGCCGGGCCGCTCAGCGACACCAGCTCGTCCCACGTCGCGAACGGTCCCCTCACGCCGAGCAGCACCGACGCGGCCTCGGGGGAGACACCGGAGAGCAACGTCCAGCCCGGCCGCTCGTCGATCGGGACGTCGCCACTGCTCAGCAAGGCCATCGCGGCCACCCGCTCGCGGATCGGCGGGTGGCTGTCGAACACCGACGTCGGCTCCCGCTCGGCCATCTCGCGCTCCAGGTCGCGCAGGTCGTGCACGCGCCGCGGATGGGCGAGGTAGGAGCGGAAGCCTTCGAGCAACGGCGGCGTGCGCCCCGCCTCGACCGCCAGCGACACGTAGGACGTGACGTAGTCGTGCCACGCCTCGCCCACCGGTCCGCTGCGCAGCAACGCCCTGCGCGCCGCGTCCCGCCCGGCCGCGGCCACCGCCACCTCGTCGGCGAACCGCTCGTGGTCGCGGCTCTCGGACGCGGCGACCAGCGCGTAGAGCGCGGCCCACGCGCTGAGCAGCCCGAACGCCCGATCCGTGCGGACGGCCAGTTCGAGCGCCAGCTTCGCCCGGTAGGTCACCGCCGCGAGCTGGGTGTGGCCGCCGCCGTAGTGGCCGAGCTCGTGCGCCAGCACCGACCTCAGCTCACCGACGCTCAGCCCGGCCGCGAGCGGCAGCCCGAGTTCGAGGTAGCGCACGCCGCGGCGTTCCCACACGCTCGCGTTCGCGCCGTCGACGAGCCGGATGTCGTCCGGTCCGCGCGTGCCCGCGAGACCGGCCAGCTCGTCGACGTGCCGCCACAGCTCGGGATGCGCGTCGCGGGTCATCCGGACACCGCCGGGCTCAGGCCGCGCGAAGACCGCCCGCAGCGTCGCCCACAGCGCCGGTCCGCCGAACACCACCGCGAGGACGAGCATCCAGGCCCCGCCCTCGACGTCGCCGATCGAGAACCGCCAGACCGCGATCGCCGTCAGGCCACCCGCCAGCGCCACCGCGAGCACGAAGAAGCCCGCGAGCATCACCAGCGCGAGTACCGCCCGCATCCCCCCAGCCCGCCCTTCTACTGCAGGTATCTGACCGTGACCTCGGCCCCCGCCGCCAGCTCGGTGACGTCGGCAGGCACCTCGATCAGGCAGTTCGACAGCGCCAGCGCCGACAGCAGGTGCGACCCCGGACCTCCGACCGGCGTCACGACCTGGCCGGACGACGGGTCGTACAGGCCGCGCCGGAACTGCGTCCTACCCGCAGGAGACGACAGCGCGCTCGACACGGTTGCCCGCGCGGTCGGCCGTTCGACGTCCGAGCGGCCCATCGACGCGAGCAGCGCGGGCCGGACGAAGACCTCGAACGACACCTGCGCGCTCACCGGGTTGCCCGGCAGCGTCAGCACCGGCAGGCCCTCGTAGACACCGGCGCCCTGCGGTCCTCCCGGTTGCATCGCGACCTTGGTGAACCGCACGTCGTGGCTCGCCAGGGCGTCCTTGACCACCTCGTACGCGCCCGCGCTGACCCCGCCGGACGTCACGATCACGTCCACCGAGCCCAGGTACGGCGCCAGCGCGCGGTGGAAGGCGTCCACGTCGTCCGGCACGAACCGCAGTTGCACGGCGATGCCGCCCGCCTCCCGCACGGAGGCCGCGAGCATCATGCCGTTCGACTCGTAGATCTGGCCCTGCCGCAGCGGCTTGCCCGGTTCGACCAGTTCGGACCCCGTGGAGAGGATCAGCACCCGCGGCCGCCTGCGCACCGGCAGCTCCGGCAGGCCGAGCGCGGACGCCAGCCCGAGCTGGGCCGGGCGCAGCAAGGTGCCCGCGAGCAGCACCGGATCGCCCTTCTGCACGTCGTCGCCCGCGACGCGGATGTTCGTGCCCGCCTCGACGGACGCGTTGATCGTCACGGTCTCGGTGCCGGCGTCGGTCAGCTCGACCTGGATCACCGCGTCCGCACCCGGCGGGACCGGGGCGCCGGTCATGATCCGCTGCACCGTCCCCGGTGCCAGCGGTGAGAGTTCGGTGCGGCCGGCCGGGATGTCGTCGGCCACGGGCAGGCGGACGGGGGTGCTCGCGAGGTCCGCGGCACGCACGGCGTACCCGTCCATCGCGGAGTTGTCGAACGGCGGCAGGGAAACGGGAGCGATGACGTCGGCGGCGAGCACGAGCCCGAGGCACTCGTCGAGCGGGAGCTGCAGCACGGGCATCAACCCGACGAGCTCCGCGACGCGCTGGCGGTGTTCGGCGACTGTGGTGGGGGACACGACTGCATACTGCCAAGAGGCGGTGCCGAGAAGTGCGATCGTGACGACCGCTTGGGCCCGTTCGTCTTCGGAGGTGTTGTTCGTGCAGGTCAGGACTCGGCACACACCGACGTTCGGCGTGGCGAGACTCGTGCTCGCGCCCGGCGAGATGGTGCTGGTCGACCCGCTGACCCTGGTGGCCACGAGCTTCGGCCTCTCCGTGGAGGTCAAGGGCTCCGGCACCAAGGCCGTCGCGCTGTGCACGGCGGGTGCGGAGGGCGGCTGGGTCGACGCGGCCCCCGTGCTGCCCGGCGACCTGCACCTCGTCGAGCTCGACGGCGCGCACGGCTGGTGCTTCGCGCGGCTCGGCTGGATCGCGTCGAGCAGCACCGTGGCGATGAACCCCGAGGCGCCGGTGCTGAAAGCGCTCTTCGGCGGCCTCGGCGGCTTCCTGAACTACGCGCACGGCCAAGGCGGCGTCGTGCTCGCCTGCTTCGGCGCGCTCGACCTCGTGACGCTGGAGGCCGGCGAGGCGGTGACCATCGGCAGCGACCACGTGATGGCGTTCGCGGACACCGTGCAATGCCGTCTCCGGCCGTCGGCGCCCGATGCCGGGCAATCCATTCAGAGCGGCGAGGGCCTGGTGTTCGACTTCGCCGGTCCCGGTGCCGTGCTGACCCAGACGCGCGGACCCCGGCGACTCACCACCTGGTTGCGCGCCAACGGAGTCAGCTGGAGTTCATGACTCCGTAAGGAGGTATCCGAGTGACTTTTCTTCTTTTAGCGTTGCGTTCTGCTTGCGTGATCTGAAGGAGGACGCCTTGGCTCTCGGTACCGTCAAGTGGTTCAACTCCGAAAAGGGATACGGCTTCATCGCAACCGACGGCGGGCCCGACGTGTTCGTGCACTACTCGGCGATCCAGATGGAAGGCTTCCGGACCCTCTCCGAGGGCGACCGGGTGGAGTTCGAGGTGCAGGCCGGACGGGATGGGCGGAGCCAGGCGTCGGATGTGAGGAAGGCTTAGTCACTCTTTGACCAACCCCCGGCAGGGTGATCTGCACGGGCGTTAGGCTGCCTCGCGTGTCTGAGGACCTGAGCGGGCGGCGGATCGCGCACTACCGGATCGACGGCGTGCTCGGCCGCGGCGGCATGAGCGTGACGTACAAGGCCACCGACGTGAGACTCGGCCGGAAAGTCGCGCTCAAGGTCATCGGTGAGCACCTGGCGCCCGACGCCGAGTTCCGCGAGCGGTTCGTCGACGAGGCGCGCAACACCTCCGCCATCGACCACGCGAACATCGTGCCGCTGTACGACTTCGACGAGGTCGACGGCCTGCTCTACATCGCGATGCGGCTGGTGGACGGCCAGGACCTCGCCGGCCACATCAAGTCAGGGCCGCTCACCCCGGCGCGCACGCTGACGCTGCTCGCCCAGGTCGCCGAGGCGCTCGACATGCTGCACGGCAAGGGCCTCGTGCACCTCGACGTGAAGCCGGCCAACGTCCTCGTGACCACCAAGGAGGGCGTGCGCGAGCACGTCTACGTCGCCGACTTCGGCCTCACCCGGCGCGGCGCCACCGGGCACCGCACCCGAACGGGTGATTTCCTCGGCTCGCCGACCTACGCCGCGCCGGAACACCTGCGCGGTGAGCCCGTCGACGGCCGCACCGACCAGTACGCGCTCGCCTGCATGCTCTTCGCGTGCCTGTCCGGCCGGCCGCCGTTCCAGGGCGGCGTGCAGGAGGTCATCGCCGGTCACCTCGGCCAGCCGGTGCCCTCGCTGTCGCAGCTCGTCGGCCTGCCGCCGGCGATCGACGAGGTCATCCGCAAGGGCACCTCGAAGGACCCGTCGCAGCGGTTCGCGAGCTGCGCCGACCTGATCGCCGCCGCGCGCGTCGCCCTCGCCGGGGCCGCGCAGGGCTCGGTGCCCGCTCAGGCCGGACCTGCGTCCGGCTCGATCCCGGTGCAGTCGCCGGTGTCCGGTCCGATGCCCGTGCAGCAGGGGCCGTACCAGGGCGGCTACCAGCAGCCGCTGTCCGACCCGGTCCGGCTGCGCCCGCCGAACCAGGTGGGCGTGAGCGCCTTCACGTCGTCGAAGAAGGAGCGCCCGGCCTGGTTCGCGCCGGTCATCGCGGCCGCGGTGGCGATCGTGGTGATCATCATCGTGGTCATCATCCTGTCGCCCGGCGACGAACCCGCGCGTCAGCCCAAGACGAACTCCTCGCCCACGCTGCAGCTCGACGACCAGTCGACCTCGAAGAAGCCGCTGCCCACCTCTGTGCCGGTGCGCACCTCGCGCTGAGGTTCGCTTGCACTCGCCGTGCCCGAGTGCTAAACACGACTTAGCACTCGGCTCACCTGAGTGCCAAAGCAGTGAGGCTGGGAAGGTGAGGCACCCCGTCGCTCGACGGGGAGTCGTCCGTCGCGGGCACCGAACCTGGCCACTGCACCGTGTTCCGCTGTGGGCTTTGCCGGCCCGCAGTGGCCCAGAATCCACAAAGGCGGAGGAACACACCGCAATGGCCAAGATGATTGCGTTCGACGAGGACGCCCGCCGCGGTCTCGAGCGGGGTATGAACACCCTCGCTGACGCCGTCAAGGTGACGCTCGGCCCGAAGGGCCGCAACGTCGTGCTCGAGAAGAAGTGGGGTGCGCCGACGATCACGAACGACGGCGTGTCCATCGCGAAGGAGATCGAGCTCGAGGACCCGTGGGAGAAGATCGGGGCCGAGCTCGTCAAGGAAGTCGCGAAGAAGACCGACGACGTTGCCGGTGACGGCACCACCACCGCGACCGTCCTCGCCCAGGCTCTGGTGCGCGAAGGTCTGCGCAACGTGGCCGCCGGCGCCAACCCGCTGGGCCTCAAGCGCGGCATCGAGCAGGCCGTCGAGGCCGTCGCCGAGCAGCTCCTGAAGGCCGCCAAGGAGATCGAGACGAAGGAGCAGATCGCTGCTACCGCGTCCATCTCCGCCGCTGACCCCACCATCGGCGAGCTCATCGCCGAGGCGATGGACAAGGTCGGCAAGGAAGGCGTCATCACCGTCGAGGAGAGCAACACCCTCGGTCTCGAGCTCGAGCTCACCGAAGGCATGCGCTTCGACAAGGGCTACATCTCCGGTTACTTCGTGACCGACCCCGAGCGTCAGGAAGCGGTCCTCGAGGACCCGTACATCCTGCTGTTCGGCTCCAAGATCTCCACGGTCAAGGACCTGCTCCCGCTGCTGGAGAAGGTCATGCAGTCCGGCAAGCCGCTGCTGATCATCTCCGAGGACGTCGAGGGCGAGGCCCTGGCCACGCTGGTCGTCAACAAGATCCGCGGCACCTTCAAGTCCGTCGCCGTCAAGGCCCCGGGCTTCGGTGACCGCCGCAAGGCCATCCTCCAGGACATCGCCACCCTCACCGGTGGCCAGGTCATCACCGAGGACGTCGGCCTGAAGCTGGAGAACGCCGACATCTCGCTGCTGGGCAAGGCCCGCAAGGTCGTCGTCACCAAGGACGAGACGACCATCGTCGAGGGCTCGGGCGACGCCGACCAGATCCAGGGTCGCGTCAACCAGATCCGCGCCGAGATCGAGAAGTCGGACTCCGACTACGACCGCGAGAAGCTCCAGGAGCGCCTCGCCAAGCTCGCCGGCGGCGTCGCCGTCATCAAG
>NZ_JBSGBE010000049.1:0-12035 GCF_053601075.1 Lentzea sp. NPDC004789
CATGGTCGCGCTGGCGACGACGCCACCAACACCGAGCCCGACAATGCCATTACCAGCGACGACTCACAGGTCACGCCATGCGGCTGTAGTACTAGGTGTGATCTTGATGGGTCCCGGGATTCGGCTTCGTCGGGCATGCTAGACATCTGTGGTGGGCCCAGACCGGCGCGCCTCCACACCCCCGAACGTATGTGCGACAGGATGTACTGGTGAGCACCACTGGAACGGCCGTAGATAGCCCTGCGCTCCGCAAGGCACGAGGAGCGTTCTTCACGCCACCGGTGCTCTGCAAATACATAGTCGACTGGGCGGTGAGAGACCCCGCTGATCGGGTCTTGGAGCCGTCCTGTGGCGAAGCGGCGTTCCTGATGGCCGCTGGGCAGCGTCTCCAGGCCCTCCGGGCTCCGGGCGGCGATGCGCCTGCGGAGTTGCATGGCGTGGAGCTCCATGAGGACAGCGCGCGGAGGGCTGAGAGCCTGCTACGTCATGCCGGGCATGACGCCAGTGTGGACGTCGGTGACTTCTTCACCTTCACCCCGCGCCCTCTCTACGACGCGGTAGTGGGTAATCCTCCATACGTTCGCTACCAGGACTTCAGTGGTGAAGCACGTACACGGTCGCGCGAGGCGGCTCTTCGTGCCGGTGTCCCGCTGACCGGCTTGGCATCGTCCTGGGCTGCCTTCACTGTTCACGCCGCCTTGTTCCTGCGGCCCGGCGGCCGGCTCGGGCTTGTCCTGCCTGCAGAACTACTGACCGTCAACTACGCCGCAGAAGTTCGACGGTTTCTGATGCAGCGCTTCAAGACCGTGCGCTTGGTCATGTTCACGGAACTAGTCTTTCCCGGCGTGCAGGAGGAGGTCGTCCTCCTACTCGCAGACGGATTCGATCAGGGCCCAACCAAGCACTGTGAGCTGTACCAGTCTCGTAACACGGCCGACCTGCAGCAGGCAGTTGGACGTCGCTGGGAGCCTTCCAGCCCAGAAGGCAAGTGGACGCCGTCACTGTTGTCGGCTGAGGCGTTGGAGTCCTACGAAACACTCATGGGCAGTGATCAGTTCGGCACGCTGCATGCATGGGGTGAGACCACACTCGGCATGGTCACGGGCAACAACCGTTACTTCACCATGTCACCTCAGAAGGCAGCAGAGCTCGGGTTGTCGGATCGTGAGCTTCTGCGCCTCTCGCCGCCTGGTTCAAGCCATTTGCGAGGTCTGTCGTTCACCGAGGCGGCCTGGCGGGAGCTCGGACAAGATGGGCGATCTACGTTCCTCTTCCGGCCGTCTGGCGAACCTTCACCAGCCGCACTGAAGTTCATCGCTCAGGGCGAGGAAGACAAAGTAGACAGCGCGTATAAATGCAAGGTTCGCAAGCCATGGTGGCGAGTGCCACTCGTTCCTGCGCCAGATTTGTTTCTGACCTACATGAATGCTGATACGCCGCGTTTGTGTACAAATCAGGCCAAAGTTCAAAATCTCAACTCTGTTCACGGAATCTATCTTCATAGCGGAATGCAGCAGATCGGTAGGGAACTCTTGTCGCTCGCCTCTCTCAACTCCATGACGTTGCTCGGAGCGGAAACCGTGGGGCGCGCATATGGGGGAGGGATGTTGAAGATCGAGCCAAAGGAAGCCGATCGACTGCCCATGCCGTCCAAGATTCTCATCGCCGCGGCCAGGGATGAACTGAAGGCCATTCGACCCCAGGTGACCAAGCATCTGCGGGTCGGAAAGCTCCTCGAAGCAGTGAAGCTCGTCGACGACATACTCCTCGTCAACCACACCGAGTTGGACCGGAGCCATGTAAAGTCTCTTCGTGAGGCTCACATCGAGCTACACGGCCGTCGGGTGGCGAGAGGAACCGGTAAGCGTGTCGAAGCGGCTCGAGGATCTGGTCCTGTCGGCCCTCAAGACACTCCCTCCTAAACCTGGAGACGACGCCACTCAGGGCGCAAAGCGCAGCTACTCCCAGCAGATGTCAGCGGCGCTCGCGGCAGCCGTAGCGGAGGAGTTGCGCCATCGCGGTATGTCTAGCGCTCGACCTGGGGGGCCCGGCGAGCTCGGTAAGTCCGGTGCGGAGCGGCGCATATCGGGTGGGATCGGGGCCAAGAAGGTCGACGTCACCTGGGCGACAGAAGAGTCCGGCCTCTTGCTCGGCGTGAGTATCAAGACCATCAACTTCCGCGACGTAACTAGTCAGAACTTCCAGAAAAACCTCATCAATCGTCGCGGTGACCTTCTCGTCGAGGCAGTGACACTGCATCGACGATTCCCATATGCGGTTCTTGCAGGTCTTTTGGTCCTCGATAAAGCCGCAGCCAGCGACTCCACGGACAAACGTCGCAGTACGCTTGCCAATGCGTTTCCCCGGCTGCGTCTCTTCACTGGCAGGAGCGATCCAGCGGGCCGCGACGAGCAGTTCGAGCGGCTGTATCTCCTTCTGGTCGATGCCAACAAATTTCACTCGTCGATCGAGTGCTACCGGGTGGACAACCCGTCGGAGACCGTCCCGCTCGCATCAGTGTTTGACGATCTTGTGTCGGTGCTGATCGAGCGGAACTTCGACTTTTATGAAGCTGACGAACACGGCGGCTTGAGGAAGATGGTGTGATGCCGCAGGAGTCACCGCAAGACGTCTTTGAACTGCTTGAGCCGCTGATCCGGTCCCAGGTCTACGTCAATCCGTGGGAGCGTCAAGAAGACGGATCAGTCCGCTACCAGGCCGACTTCGGCTTGCTCCAGCGGATGTTGACAGTGCCCGTGACGGAGGGTACTGGGAGCCAGTCCGGGCGCCTCGCTAAAGCTATCGATGCCTGGGTTGCTCAGGAACTCCGGCGTGCTGGGTTCGGGGATGACGAAGTCTGGCCGCGGCTCACTTCTCCGCGAGTGGTGCCGCGCGAAGTTGCGATGTTCGTCGACTCTTTGCCGCGATCACTAAAGCCTGCAGTGCAAGCGCAACTACTGCGCAACACCAAGGTTGCACCTTCGGATGCGCGCGTCCTTGGTCGAGCCTACGTGAAACAAGTCGACGTACTTATCGCCCAGTGGTCCCGCGGGCCCGAACTTCTCGTGTCGACCAAGAGTATGGCATCTTCCTTTCGGAAGAATCTGGCAAATCGCTTTGAGGAATCATACGGCGACGCAAAGAACCTAAGGGGCCGTTATCCCATGGCTGCGATGGGTTTCCTATTCGTTCTGCGATCAACGGCACAAGAGGAACCTGGCACAGTCGAACGTGCAGTTGACATGCTGCGCAAACTCAAAGCAGAGCACGATGTGTACGATGCAACCTGCCTACTCATGGCAGAATGGGGTACCCCTGGCTCTCAGGGAGTCTCGATATTGCACGACGTTATCCCGGATGACCTGGGCGCCAATGCTTTTCTGAAGACCCTGGTCGAAGGAGTGCTTTCGCGGACACCCGTCGATATGCACGTTGCAGTGCGAGAGCGTCACGAGCACAGAGATATTCCCTTGGAAGATTCCGACGAGCCTAGCTAGCTCGCGTTCTAGAAAACGCAGCATCGGATTCGGACGTGACATCAATCTCGACGCAAGGCTCCACCGTCACGATGCATGCGGTAACCGGCAAGACACGCGATACGGTCACGTGCGGCCAGTGGAGCGGGTCCGTGGGACGTAGACCTGCGTGGCCTAGGCGATGCCGCATTGGGTGCTGGTGGCGCCAGTGCCCAAGGCACAGATGCAGTCGCTGGATTCGCAGTGATTACTCGACTCCTCCATGCCGTGCGGCGTGAGTTGGCGTCGATGTCGAGCACGTGTACACCGACTGGATCGGTCGGTTCCTTCGTTGATTCGGCCCATGAAGTCGGCACGGATGTCGTCGTGCCTGGATGGCAGCACCGACGGCTGGTGCCAGCAGCTGAGTGCGGTCCCGGCGATAACGTTGCTGACCTGGCTCCACCCATTCGGCTTGGGCACGGGAAGTGGGGATCGCGACGCGGGCCAGTGGAGGCCGAACGGGTGGTAGATCACCATACGCTGGGTAAGGTTATTGCCGGAACACCGGTGTCGTCTGCGGTGACCAACAGGCCTTCGACGTAGCCGTCGAACGTGTCCAGCACCCCCAGCGGGCTGAACAGGTCGTCACGATAGGCCGTCCGGCGGCCTGCGCCCAGTCGAGTACCTCTCACAGCTCGCGCGGACCTTAGCCGCCGGCCGCGGTGCCGCAGGCGAACGTCATCAATGGGAAAGCGTTGCGCAGGAACAGGTTCTCACGCTCGTGACTGGTTAGCTTAGGACAGGACACAACGAACACTTGCGGGAGCGGCAGCCGGATGTCGACCTCCTCGGGAAGGGCTCAAGCCTTGCGAAGGGACTCTGAGCGTTCAGCGGGCAGCTAGAACAGCGCCGGCATGTGGCCGGTGTCCGGGCCTGGTTGAACGCGCTCCGCCGGCACCGATGGGCCAAGATCGGTCGCGTCGGCCGGGCGCCGATCGATGAGGCGTGTCGCTGCGGCGAGATGATCATTGCGTCATTCACCGGTGACCGTGAGCGGCGGGTGCTGACAGTCGCTCCTCCGCTCGGGCCATGGTCGTCGTGATCTGCGTTCGGAGACCTGTGTACAAGGGGCGTTGTCCACGCCGAGCCGCTGGCACCGCATGTTGGTCGACAGGTGTCTCCAGTTGGCCCGATCGAGCTACATGGGTAACAGCAGCTTCCAGTTCCCCGACTAAGGACGTACTCAATGCGGACTGCGCGTTCGTCGCTGCTGCAGATCGACCAAGGAGGGCTTGTGCGCCGAGGTTATTCAACCTTGAGGCCTGTGGCTCCATCGGCTCTCAATATGACTGCACTACCGGGCAATAGCTCCCAATGCATCCGCCGATTTCGGGAGCAAAGGCGATGCTTGTTTATAGCTAAATAGCTGCAAGGAGGATTTACTTCGTGACTACCTCAGGGCCATTTTCGCATACCGAAGGACATAATGTCATCGCTTCTGGATAATGCGCGCATTCCGAGGGTAATGGAACCACTGCTTCTGGGAACGATTCACACGCTGAAGGGAACGAGACGCAAGCGGTGGGTGATGGTGCACACTCCGAGGGTTTTAGAACCAGGGCAATAGGAATTCTTTCTCATGCTCAGGGTGCCAAGTGTGTTGCATCAGGAATGACTTCCCATGCAGAAGGCACGGACAGCACTGCCTCTGGCGACTTCTCTCACGCGGAAGGGCAAGGAACTACAGCGTCGGAAACATACGCTCACGCGGAAGGTTGTAGAACGACCGCTAGCGGATCTGCATCACATGCTGAAGGGTTTCAGACTGTCGCGTCGGGTGGCTCGTGCCATGCGGAAGGCTATCTAACCAAGGCTACGGGCGGCAATTCTCATGCTGAAGGGTCGTTGGTCTTCGCCGCTGGCCTAGATTCGCATGCTGAAGGTCGTCAGACCGAGGCGATTGGCCAATCTTCACATGCTGAAGGTGAGGCAACAAGTGCGTCCGGCTTTGCATCTCACGCTGAAGGGTGCAATACGAGAGCTATAGCTGATTACTCTCACGCGCAAGGAAGTAATGCGGCGGCAACACGCTTAGCGCAGCATTCGCAGAGCGGCGTCGCTCTTGCCGAAGCTGGAGATGCTCAAACATCCATAATGACACTAGCCGCAAAGTCTGTCGATGGCCACCGTCAAATAATGACCGTGGATACCCGTGTCGTTAGTTGCTCTGGAACCCGAGTCAACGTCTACACGATGATGCCTGGCGCGGCAGCTATGTTTGAGTTGCTTATTGCCGCGCATAACCACGACAGCGATGAGGCTGCAGGTTGGAAAGTCAAAGGGATGATTCTGCGTCCAAAGGATCGCGGCGACGTCCGGATAGTGGGGGATCTGCTGGTTCAGAGTTGGGCGGATGTCAATTCTGCAAGTTGGCTTGTCGAGGTTTCCGCTGATGCAGTAAGTCAAAGCCTGCAAGTTGCTGTTTCTGGTGAGGAGACTAAGGTAATCGGCTGGGTTGCGCGCCTGACGACGGCCGAGCTAACTTTCTAGAGTCCACTTGCGTTCAATTTGATAGTGACGGCGGTGCTGACTCAAGTGGCATTCCTTAAGCGCTTCGTTTTAGGTGAGGGCCTTGAGTTGCTACGCGGTTCCTTGCGATGGCTGTGCTGTGCCCACTTTAGGAGAACGGTTGTACAACTCATCTTCCAGCGTCATTGAGCAGCTTGAGCCGGAATTGCGAAGGCGTGCAGCCTATGTTGCGCAGACGTTCCTCCGATGTGGCGTCGTTCCCCAGCTGATGAATGGTGATGGCCGTCCACGGACCGTCTTGCCTACGTTCTGGGGCTGGAGCCTTCACGAGCTGCAGACGTGGGAGGAGGAGGTTGACAAACCAACTCATCGCCTCGAGCGGGGTGACGTCTACCGTCGTATCGAGAGCACCTATGAAAACCACTACCTTAGTGTGGATGGATTTTTGCTTTTTGGGACCTACTGCCTGAATGTCTGCTTACGGCATCGGTCTCCCGATGACATCGGGGCTAAAGGAGAGCCGAAGCTCGGTGTGGCTACGGCTGAGGAAATCGGTTACCTGGACTTTCCGGTCACCAGGCCACGCTACAATCGCTTCCGGAGGGGGCGTGACAGAATCGAGTCATGGGCAGTGGAGCGGAAGAGAACATCCCATGTCAAGACCTGGGGCATGGGCCTATCGAACCGCATCGACGCGCTGGCTTCCACTCTCGTGGACCCGGCCACCCTCAGAGTTATTTGTCCTAATTTTCCTGCGCAGTGACTACGCTCCGGCCACGCCATTCATCGGCTGATACCCGTCTCCGATGCAGATCAAGCCCGCCCATTTGCCCGCAGGTGCAAACGGATGCCAACGGCGATAGCGCAGCTGTGCGGACCTGAGTGCCTTGGCTGGTGGTGCTCCTTCGCTTGCGTACCGGTAGAAGCGCGCCAATATCCATCCGGTGGCGCGGTCGTCGACGTCGACAACACCGCCGATCACGCAGCGCGCTCCGCCGAGAAGGGCGCTCGTCGGCAGGCCTAGCGGTTCGACTCCCGGAACGAACCGGAGCCGGCCAGACCAGCAGGCCGCCATGACTACCAGTTCCGGCAAGTCCGCGGTCAGCAATTCCGCTGCTGTCAACGGTCGTACCGGATCGATCTGCAGGGCTTGGCCGAGCCCCGATCCGTCCGCTGGCGAATCGGTCTCCAGATGCGGGTCGGTTCCGTGTGCCCCGATCACCACGAGGGCATACCGGCTGGCGCCGGACAGCGCCGCGCGGAGTTCGGAGGCATCGGTGACGTCTACCGGATCCCACGATGCCCGAAGCGCGGCAATCTCTTTCGTGGTGCCAGGCAAATCGGGATCTCGGAACACCAAAGCGCCTGTGCTGCTGCGCGGCGCCCTGGCACGCAGGGATGGCCACAGCCGAAGTGACGGTACAGCCGTCAGGACGGCACGTTGTGCCAACGGTTTGCGCCGTACCGGCAACGCACCGAAGGGGAATGGTGCGAGAGCTGAGCCGGTGACGATCACGACCGACGGCGGATCCGAAGCCCGCTCCAGCACCGCTGCTAGGCCTCGCGGAATGATGCATTTGGACAAGGCTGCCATCAGCCGCGGACGCCAGGAGTACGCCACATCGGATGCCGCGTTCCGGTGGTCCATCAGCAGATCGCGAACCCGCTCGGGCAGTAACATCTCCTGCACGACAGGGTTCCCCGAGGCCGGAAGCCACACGGCCCAGCAGACACGCGGCTCGTCGGGATCAATGTCGACGAGCAGCGCGTGCCCGTTTGAGGGAAGGCAGCTTTGCAGCTCGGCTACATCTCCGAACGGCTCGGCCAGGACGGCTGCTCGCAACACAGTCGACGCTTGCCGTTCGAGCTCCCCTTGAACCATCGCCAGCCGTTCCCTCGCAACCTCAGGCAGATCTCCTTCTGCCACGGGCGCGCGAGCGAGCGCCGCCTGCAGACTGTGTGCGGCGGAGACGTGGTCGCGCAACGACGGAGACAAACGGTCCCTGCCGTGCCGGATGTAGTCGGCGATCGCTTCAGCGCGTGCAGCGACGGCAACCTCTAACGCCGCTCGGCCATCCGCGCACAGTGCGGCCACGTGCATCGCCTGCGCGTAGCTGTGACGGTTGTTCTCATAGTGGCTCGCCCGGCTCTGTGGATCGGGCAGTCTCCTGCCCAGGCGATCACGAATCTTGAAGTCTCGCAACGCGTGCGGTAGGGCCTCAGCCGGACGTCCCACTGCCACCAGGATCTTAGCGAGGTTGAACCGCGCGATGGCCTCCGCATCAGGCAGATCGAGCCCGTCCAGCAACTCCACCGCCATCGTGAACTGGCGCTCGGCTTCATCGAGGCAGCCTTGGTCTCGCGCGAGGTGACCGCGCTCCAGAGCCACTTCCGAGAGCCCGGACCGGCGCTCAAGAGCGGTATAGAGCCGGTTTGCCTCCTCTAGCAGGCGATCGCAGTCCTCGTACCGTCCGTCAAGTCGCGCGAGCCAGCCCCGCCTCAACACGGTCAGTGCCACGCCCGTGGCGTCCCCTTCCGCGCCGCCGTAGAGCCCGAGCGCTTCCACCAGCATCTGGTCGGCTTCCGCGTAGACCGCCTGCTTGGTATCACCATCTCCTTGCGCTGAACTGATCAGTAAGCGAGCGCGGCGACGGTGAATCGCCGCCATTCCCAACGGCCGCTGTGCCTGCTGATACCTGGCGTAAGCCTCGGCGTAGTGGTGACGTGCCGCTTCGACGTCGCCGATGTTCTCCGCGACCGCGCCGAGCTCGCGTTGGACGTTCGCGGCTCCAGTGAAGAGTTGTCTGCGCTCGTACAACGCAGCCGCCTCGGCTAGATGCGCGCGAGCCTGGTGCAGTTCACCGGTCTGCCGCGCGACGACTCCGAGTTCACGATGAACATCGGCGAGCACGCGGTCCGTGCTGACCGCCGCATCGCAGAGGTTCAACTGCTGCAGCGCTTGACCCAGAAAGTCTGCCGCGGACAAGAAGTCCAATTGCAATGTCGCGGTAGTTGCCCTGATGAAGAGGGCGTTCGCGGCGGCACGCAGGAACCCTGCCTGCAGCGACACCGTCAGCGCCCGCTCGGCCAAACGGTGCGCGTCGTCGAATCGAGTCGCGTACCGCGCGATGGTCGCCGCTTCGATGCACGCTTCCACGAGTACATCGTCCGCGCCCTCGGCGTCCGAGATGGCCGCCTTCAGGTGCTCCGCCGCCGGAGCGAGCCGCATGCTCGCACCATCGAGCCAACCGAGCTCTAAACGAAAGCGCGCCCGCACGGACGCTGGTAGCGCGGAGAACTGGGGATGTTCAACCGCTTCCGCCAGGATCGCGCGAGCCCCGTCATGGTCTCTTGCCTCGACCAGCTCCTCAGCCCGCCGCAAGTGTTCGACAGCCTCGGTTTCGTTCATCGTGCGCCGATCGTCAGAACCGGCCGGCGACGTAGTCATGAACCTGTCGCCCAGAGTTGGGTGATGCGCTGCGACGTCCTGACTTCTTGCCGTCGGTCAGGCTGTTGACGGCAGCGGAGAACAACAGTGGAAACGCGGCGCCCAGGACTGCCACCTTCAGTGCGGTCTGCGGGTCGTCCCAGCCGAACAAGGCCGCTCCAGCGCCGAGCAGCACTAGTATGGCTGACGCGGCAAACTCCTTCGCAGTCGGTGACTTCTCAGATCGGAGAACGCCGACAACCCGGATCAGTTCGGCGCACAAGGCACCCAGCATCCCGACAAGGATTGTGCCCACCAGTCCCTGAACCATGTCGCCTCCTAGCGTCGTGCTCGACACGTCGCCTGGGCAACGTCAATCGTTACGCCGCTCAGCGAGGTGGGCCTCCTCGGTCTCACCTGGGAAGCAGACGATTCAAGGCCTTGCTCAGGCCGATGCCCTTCGCCTGGGTGAGCAAACGCTTTCCCGGATCGCGATCACCCCAGGTCTTGGTGCCTTTGCCGTGAGTACCGTACTCGCAGTAGCGTTTCTCGAAGTCCATTGCTTCGACATCGCGGGTACTCAGGTCCGACAGGCTGTGCTCGTGCGTGGCGAAGAACCTGGTGCGGCCGTCAGCCGTGGTCGTGTTCTCCGTTTCCGTCAGGACGGCTTTCTTCAAGCTGCCGTCCGAGAGCAGCACGACGTAGTGCTGCTCATGGATGGTCTCCTGGTTCGAGTAGGTCCGCTCCTTCCTGTTGGTTTCAATGTGGTGGTGTCGCCGCTCCAGTACCCAGTGACGTCCGACTACGTCTATCCGTTTGCTGACCGCGACCGTCTCACTTTTGGGCTCCATCCTGGTAAAGAGGTTGAAGAAGCCATGCTTCACCTCAACCTCCTTCGTGACGGTCTGGTACTCCGTGGTGGTGTACGAGATACCGCTCTCGGCAGGTACACGGGTTTCCCGGGCAACGCGCTGTGCGTAGGCGCGGAGGCGGGACCAGTCGATCGTGGATGCGTTGTACGCCTGTCGATCGGGCATTAGGTCACTTGTCGTGGGTCGGTTGCTTGCATCCGTGCTCTGCTCGATGTCGTCCGTGCGCTCGTCCCACTGGGCCTTTGACTCCGTCTCCGCTTCAGGACGTCCTGGAAGTTCTTGACGATCGCTGGTGGCTCCGGCGGAGGGGTGAACGGCATCTGCGTTCTCCTGTCGACGTCAGCGGTCTGCGGAATCACGCTGTACGGCGTGCTAGATCGCCAAGATGCTGGTGAGCGTTACGGAATCGTTCAGCTGTAACGAATTCACGTTCGTATCCGACCCACCTGAGCACGACTTCGGGGGTTACCATGATCGACAAGCTTGATGCGGTGGAAGCGTTCCGGCGCCTCGAGGTGTTCGCGCGCAAGGTCGCGACCGAGTGCGCACATGCCCGCGTTCCTCACGACACGTATGTCGCGCAGAAGGCTTACTCCAAGGTGGTGACCACACCCGGACGACTGTTCCGAAGAACCAAGACGGAGACCGTCTCCGTACCGGAACAACTGGTCGACATCGGCGGCTGGCGCGTCTTCGCCGAGGACCTGACGGACGATCTCCTTCGGGAAGTCACCGGAACCATCCGGACTTCCCGGCACTTGACCAGCCGACGGGAGGTGTGGCTGCTGCGCTCAGGCCAGTTAGTCGAGGTCGAGCTGCGCGAGGAGTCGGTCTGGAACAACACACGCGGCTCCACGCCAGCCCAAGCGACGACGATTATTCACAGTCGGCGGGATCTCGACTACCGTACGGCACGTCTGCTGGACGGCAGGAGCGTCTGGAAGACAGGAAAGAAGCGGTTCAACGGCATGGACCGCTTGGAAGAGTGGCGCCACTACTACGAGCCCAAGCCCTCGGTTCCCCACTGCGTGACGCTGTCGCAACGCCTGGCGATGCTGCGGAGTCGAACCGCATGATCGGCCGTTCTGGCGACACTCGGAGCCCTCAGCGCGGGTTGAGCGGTTGCCAGCGCCGCAGCCGTCCGCGGCAGGAATCCGGCGCCGGTGGTGCGGGGTTTGCAACGACCCTCGAGGTGAAGTCGCCGGTCTGGCCGTCCAGCTTGTCCTTGATGACGCCCGCCAGCGTCATCAGCGTTCAGCACGACCTATTCCTGATCCTCTCGGACTCGGCCATCAGACGCACGCTGCTCTACTCGGCGAGACGACTGACACCACCGGTGATCCCGAGGAACCAGAGCGTCTTGCCCACCTCGATCACCAGCTGGCTCAGATCTGCCGCCATCGACGCTGTAGCAACAAAATCCCATCGGGCAGTTCGTGTCGTGGGCCGACCCACTTGGACGGGTGATCTTGTCGGTCCTCTCCAGTAGCGTGCTGAACAGGTCAACAGGGGGCAACACCGATGAATGATCACCTAAGCGCCGCTCACGGACCGCTGATCGCTACTTTCGTACAAGGGACTCCAGAACTGGCACGAGCTGAGATCTGCGCCGTCGCTGTCGATCTGGCTGGTCACAACTGGCGTGCGGAAGCGGACTAGTACTACAGCCGCATGGCGTGACCTGTGAGTCGTCGCTGGTAATGGCATTGTCGGGCTCGGTGTTGGTGGCGTCGTCGCCAGCGCGACCAT
>NZ_JBSGBE010000050.1:0-3116 GCF_053601075.1 Lentzea sp. NPDC004789
ACCGCGTCCGGAGACCGCGCCACCACCCCCTCGAACAACTCGTGCACACAACCCGACGGCATCACAACCTCCGTCGAATTCCACTCCGCTAAAAGCCGCCGCTCCTCCGCCGAAACCAGACTCAACCCCGACAACACCGCATCCGGATCGCCCACCACCCCCCGCAGCAAACCCACAAAATGCCCCGCCAACCGCTCCACCGTCACCGCGTCGAACAGATCGGTCTTGTAACGGAGGTATCCCCGCACCCGGCCGTCCCACTCGGCGAGGTAGAGCGACAGGTCGACGACGGCTCCGTCTGTCGACGCGTCGCGCTCGTCGGTCGCAGTCAGGCCCGGAAACTCCAACGACTCGGCGTTGGTGAATCGGGGATGAAGCTGGAAGTCGGCCTGGTAGAGGGGATTGCGTGCGAGGTCCCGATCCGGGCTCAGTTCCTCCACCAGCATCTCGAACGGCATGTCCTGGTTGCCGTAGGCCGCGAGCGCGGTGTCACGGACCCGGCCCAGCAACGTCGCGAAGGTCGGATCGCCGGAGCAGTCGATCCGCATCACCAGCACGTTGAGGAAGAGTCCGATCAGGTTGGCGGTCTCGGCCCGCTGCCGATCGGAGATCGGGCAGCCGATGGTGAAGTCGTCCTGCCCGCTGTACCGGTGCAGGAGAGCGGCGTAGCCGGCGAGCAGCGTCATGAACAGCGTGGCGCCGTGCTCGACGCCCAACGCCCGAAGCGCGTCGACGAGGTCGGCCTCCAACTCGAAGGTGTGCACGGCGCCGCCGGTCTGGCGGGGCGCTCGGGGCCGGTCGGTCGGAAGCTCCAACTGCTCCGCACCCGCCAGCTGCGCGCTCCAGTACGCCATCGCGTCGTCCGTCGCCGGTCCCCGCAGCCACTCCCGCTGCCAGATGGCGAAGTCCGCGTACTGGATCGGCAATGCCGGCAGATCGGCGGGCTCGCCGGTCACCTCGGCCCGGTACAGCGCCGCCAGGTCCTTGGTCAGCCGGTTCATCGACCGGCCGTCACCGACGACGTGGTGCATGGTCCACATCAGCAGGTGCTCGTCGCCGGCGAGCCGGATCACCCGCACCCGGTAGACCGGGCCCGCCTCCAGGTCGAAGCCGCGACCGGACTCTTCGGCGAGTTCCCGGGACGCCACCGCGGCGCGCACGTCCGCGGGCATCGCGCTCAGATCGGTCAGGTGCACGTCGGCCGGCGCGGGCGCGTCGATCACCTGGCTCGGCCGTCCCGCTCGCACGACCAGTCTGGTGCGCAGCACCTCGTGGCGAAGCACCAGAGCGCCGACTGCGCGTTCCAGGGCGGCGACGTCCAGACCGCCGCGCAGCCTGGCCACCCACTGCATGACGTACGAGGTGTCGTCCGGCTGGAGCTGGTGCAGGAACCACAGCCGCTGCTGCGCGTACGAAAGCGGCAGGTCGCCGCCACGGGGCGCCGGCGCGATGGCGGCGATGGCCCTCGCCTCACCGCCGTCGACGATGGCCGCGAGCTGAGCGACCGTGGGTGCGTCGAACACGGTCCGGACGGGAAGGTCGACCTGGTAGTGCTCCTGCAGCCGCCACAGCAGCTGCATCACCAGCAGTGAGTGCCCGCCGAGTTCGAAGAAGTTGTCGTGCACGCCGACTCGGTCGACCTCCAGCAGCTCGCCCCAGAGGCCCGCCAGCAGCTGCTCTGTAGCGGAAACCGGGGGTTCAAACCCGACCTCTAGCTCGGGACGTTCCACCGGCGCAGGCAATCCGCGTCGGTCCAGCTTCCCGTTCGCCGTCAACGGCAAGGCCGGCAACCACACGAATGCCGACGGCACCATGTATTCCGGCAGGACCTGCAGCAAGGCCGTCCGCAGTTGTGAGGTGTTCGGCGCCGCTCCTACTCCTGAGGCGACCAGGTACGCCACGAGTCGCCGCCCGGCCATCGCATCGTCGCGGGCGACCACCACCGCTTCTCCCACTTCGGCCAGACCGGTCAGCACCGACTCGATCTCGCCGGGTTCGATCCGGTGGCCGCGAATCTTCACCTGTTCGTCGGCGCGGCCCAAGAATTCGAGCACGCCATCGGCGCGGAACCGGCCCACATCTCCGGTCCGGTACAACCGGCCACCCGCCTCGCCGAAGGGATCCGGCACGAAACGCGCACCCGTCAAGCCCGGCCGACCCAGATACCCCCGGCCGACGCCGACTCCGCCCAAGAACACCTCACCCGGCACCCCGGCCGGAATCGGTTGCAACCAACCGTCCAAGACGTACACCCGCATGTTCGCAACCGGCCGGCCGATGGGAATCGGCACAGCCCGGTCGGCGCCCGGTTCGCAGCGCCACGACGTCACGTCGATCGACGCCTCTGTTGGGCCGTAGAGGTTGTGCAACTCGACGTCGAACGTCTCGTGGAACCGTTGGACGGTGCGGCCCGTGAGCGCTTCGCCGCTCACC
The DNA here is from genome assembly GCF_053601075.1 of Lentzea sp. NPDC004789. Classification (NCBI taxonomy): domain Bacteria; kingdom Bacillati; phylum Actinomycetota; class Actinomycetes; order Pseudonocardiales; family Pseudonocardiaceae; genus Lentzea; species Lentzea sp. NPDC004789. The sequence goes on from NZ_JBSGBE010000050.1 coordinate 2,434, forward strand.
AGGACGCGCCTCAGCGACTCGCACCCGCCCCGCACGGCCTGCACGAACTCGTCCAGCATCGACGGCACGAAGTGCAGGGTGGTCACGCCGAAGTGATCGATCGCCGCCGCGACCCGGTCCGGCAGCCGGTGCTCGCCCGGCCGCATCATCACCAGCCGGCTGCCCACGATCAGCGGCCAGAACAGCTCCCACGCGGAAACGTCGAACGAGTACGGCGTCTTCTGCAGGACGACATCGGAGTCGTCGAGCAGGTATTCCGACTGTGCCCACAGAAGTCTGTTGGCGAGCCCGCCGTGCTGGATCATCACGCCTTTCGGCCGGCCGGTCGAACCCGACGTGTAAATCACGTACGCCACGTTCTCCGAATCGACTCCTGACTCGCCCGCCGCCACCGGAGCGGAAGCTTCGATCACCGGCCAGTCACGATCCAGGCACACCACCTCCCGGCCCGCTTCAGCGCCCAAACGTCCCGCCAGACGCTGCTGCGTCAACACCACCGAAACGCCGGTGTCCGCCAGCACGAATCCCAGTCGGTCCGCCGGGTACTCCGGATCCAGGGGCACATACGCACCTCCGGCCTTCAGGACTCCGAGCAGCCCCACCACCATCTCCACGCCACGTTCCACGCACAAACCGACCAGAACCTCGGGCCCCACGCCCAAGCTCCGCAAGTGACCCGCGAC
>NZ_JBSGBE010000051.1:0-1864 GCF_053601075.1 Lentzea sp. NPDC004789
CAGCGACGCGGTTGATGTTGCCGGACGCGTCATAGCTGTAGTTGCGGTCAGCGATCACGTTCGCGGTCGTTGTTTCCCGATCCGCGATCGTGCGCACCAGCCTGCGAGTTCCGTCCTCCCGGTGCCTACGACATCTCCGCCTGTTGATACTCCGAATTACCAGGACTCGTCGCCCGTCAACACGATTACCACCTCGTCAGGCTCATCGGTGCCATCCCCGTACACTTCGACCCGGTTCTCCACATTCGGTACAGGAATGAGCAGCCGTACCGACTCATTCGGATCCGAAATCTCAAGTGATGCCTTGGGAAGAGTCAAACGCCCCGAGTAGACGACAACCTTCCCGTCTGGCTGATACGGCCCCTGAACGCATTGAATTGTGACAGGGCCACTCGCGGCTTGCCGGACAGAAATGTACAACGAGTCCGGGCCGCCGTGAACGATATCAGCCACCGAATCCCAGTCTTCATGCGCATCGACACTTTCAGGCGCGGCGGCTACAACAAGGCCGTGCGCGAACCTGGTTGTACATGAGGCGAAGAGCATCATCTAATTCTCCTACTGCCCTGTACTCAGCACCGGGAAGTGATAATACTCCTTGACGAGCTTTCACACGACGTCGCCCTGTTGTCGGGAGCATGCCTTGCAATGCGGATACACAGGCTGGTCATAGCGCCCGAGATGTCAGAGGGCGACGACTCCAGGAGCCGTCGCCCTCTGCAGGCCAACCACCTTCAGCTGATCTGGACACCGCCGATCGAGGTGCCCGGTGGCAGATCCTTGGTCTGGGCCCACAGTTGCCCGTGAATCGACCAGTAAACGTCCTCGTCAATGACCTCGAGGTTGTCTACCTCACTGTGACCGCCAAGGAACAGCGGCCTCTTGAAGCCCACGCACTTGCCGACAGGAACCTCATTTGGATGGACATCGCGCCACGCGTTGAACAAGTCCAGGGCGAGGAAGAGATCCGGTTCGTCAACCATGCACTGGTCGAACAGCTCCGGGATTTTCTCGTCGAGCTCGTAGACCTTGCCCGACCCAGGCTCCAACAGGAGCAGCATGCCCCCCCTGCGCAGATCCAGCACATACTGGCGGCCCAGCCAGTCTTGCGCGAATGGTCTGATCCTCACTGCCCAGTCCGGAAACATCGCATTAACGAGAACCTGGGCACGACGCGCTTGATCCTCTGTGAACACGCGGAGAACGCCGCCTCCGAACGAACACCCTGCGGCCAGGGTGGCCAGTTCAGCGAGTCCTGGCACCTGCCTGAGCGGCTCGATGTTGACGGGCGGCAACGCATCACCTCCGTCTGACGGGTACGCCGCGACGAAGCGTTCGAACATCAACATCTCCCCTGAATCGAAACACCGCAGATCGAAGTACCAACGGGATGGTTTCTGAGCCTAGCCGCGATCTGCGAACCAAGACTCGAGTTCACGCTGCCATCCAACGGAACAAGGTTGTCAAGGGTATCCGTACCACCGAGCTGAAGATCCCGCAGGTGGTCGCCGTGATGCCCATCGGGAACTGTCACACCCGAGTCTCGCAGCCGCTGTGCTGCGGACTCCTTCACCAGCCGCTCGGCTGTCGTCTTGCTGAGGTCACCTGTCGCAGCGATGTCGTCGAGGGCTCTGACCTTGCCGTCTGCGGCGATGATCTGATCCGAGTCCCAACCTTCCTTGTAGTACAGATCCAGGTGCACATCGCCTTGACGACCGCAGTTGTGGACGAGGACGGGCGTGCCAGCAATCACAACGTGATAGGTGTGGACGCCGTCGATGGTGAGGTCGTAGACCGGTTGAATCTGAGCGTAGCGCTGGACATCAGCCACCACCGGCCGCGATCCGTCCGGCGAGCGCAGGTG
>NZ_JBSGBE010000052.1:0-1777 GCF_053601075.1 Lentzea sp. NPDC004789
TGCTGCTACCAAACATCACAACGAAATCACGCCACACGCCACACCCAATAATGCCATCTGGCTGGCTCTCTGCCGTATAGAATGGACGGAATCGGTCAGGGTGTGATTCGTCCTCCAGGTCTGTTACGCCGAAGGTCTGAGTGCCATCCTTAACCCAGACATAGCGCCCACGCGCCCGGCAGATATCTTTAACACTGCCAATGTCGTATTGAGCATATTCAGTTCCACCTACGTTGGGTGGCCAGTTCTGCAGGGTTTTATTCGTGCCGTCGTATCGATAAAGCGTCATGACGCCGTTGGCTGCCGCCGCCTGACTAGTAGCGCTGTGTGCCATGCTTACGCGCTGACTTCCAGAAACACTCCCGCGCTCTGAGTTCCCTTTGTAAATCTTCTCTCCGGCTACACGATATGGAATGTTCTCTACCGTGTTGTACTCCACGCCGCGAGACACTCCAGAAACGTCTGAGCGCTTCGCTACGCCAGGGAAAGAGCGAAGATACCCAGATGCATTCAAAACTTCTTTCGGCGTCGCCAGCATGTTAACAGGAAGCAAATCGACGTAATCAGCATTGCGGTAGTCTTTGCCAAGGCCTTTGGCTAATGGCAGCTTTTGGATTGGCATGAGTCACCTACTGATTTGGGATGTCGCCGTCAATCGGGGGCAGATCGCCTGGATAATATCGGTCGATGGTAAACACGTCGTATTTGTTGCCCTGCCCAAGCGGGAAATCTCCGCGACGGCGCATCGACGGAACAACGAGCGTGTCAGTCAGCAGCGCGTCATATGAGCGATGAGCATTAGTCAGGACTTGAGGTGATGGCTCTACGCCATAATCAGACAGCATGCGGAGTATTAGCTGATAGCCAACTGCATGTTTGTATTTGCGCGGCAGTCCAGAGTCATCGTCTGGTAACGGCTCCTCGCCATCCGCCGCGAACAAATAACCGACGTTACCAGGATTAATCATCCATTCAGCCATCATGTCTTCGAGGTCATGAATGGCATCCTCGACTGATTGAGGCTCTACATCAGTTAGAGTTGCATTTGAAGCTACTGCGGGTTTTCTGAGAGCGAATAAGACGATCTCACCCTTTGTCAGAGTCGTTGCCATTGTCAGCCGCCTTGCGCCCACGCTTAACAACCGGCTTGATGTCGTCAACGGAAGCCACAAAGCCGAGCTTTTCGTAAATTGGGAAGTCTTTCTCTGCGATTACAGCCTGAACATGGCCAGCGTCGTTATCGGCAGCCATAAAGATGCTCATGCGATCCATTTCGCCTCCAAAAAATAAAGGGGCCGAAGCCCCTCGCGATTACGGATTGCCGAAGAACTGGCCGCCCATGTGTGGGTTGAAGCACACGTAGGCTGGCAGCAGGTCGAAACGCATTTTCTGCACGTTAGCGTCGCCGTCCGAGTATTTGTGTACGCGGATAGAGAAGCCTTCGTAAGTTGCGACTGCAGAGTCGATGCTGTTCAGTTTTGGCAGAGGAATAGTACCCAGGCCGCAGAAGAACTTGTTGTAGAACAGGTTAGGCTTCATGGTTTGGCTTGCAGTACCGATTACAGTCACCGCATCACCCGCTGCAACCTGACGGTTAACTGCATTGTATTGTGGGTTGGTGGTGTCGTAAATCGGCACACCTGACAGAGTAACAGTCACCGCGCCGCCGGCGGTAGAGTTCGCGTCGGCCAGAACGGTTGCAGTGAAGCTGATAGGTGCAGAGCCGTTATACAGAACCTGCTTGCTCTGCTGCTGCAGCCAGTAGGTGTTGGTGAAC
>NZ_JBSGBE010000054.1:0-1639 GCF_053601075.1 Lentzea sp. NPDC004789
ATCACGTCTGCATCCTGCTCAATTGAGCTTGAGTCCTTCAGGTCTGCCATGCTTGGCCGTTTGTCTGCACGGTTTTCCGGGCCGCGGTTAAGCTGCGCCAAGAGAATTACGGGAACCTTACTACGCAGACAGAACTGCTTCAGCTTGCGCGTCATTTCGCCGATGGCGATGTCGTTGCGCTCTGCTTTTGGCTTTGTGATAAGTCCGAGGTAGTCGATGGCTAGGAAGCTTAATCCGCCGTCCATGTTCATCCGCTCTGCATGCGCGATTGCCGCATCAACAGTGAATGCTCCATCGATGACGTAGTTGTTTTCGTCCATTAGCGTGCCGGTAGCGCCGGTGAGCTTCGTGTATTGCTCTTGAATCATGTTCAACGGGTTGCGTAGCGTGCTGATAGATAATCCTGCGCGATCCGCGACATGACGCTCTACCACCTGCATGTCAGACATCTCCATCGACACCAACAAACCTTTACCCTTCTGCCGACCAATCGAGTTAGCAATGTTGATTGCCAGCTCCGTCTTGCCCATGCCAGGGCGGCCAGCGATGATGATTAAGTCTGTGCGGTCGAATCCGCCATACTCATCATCCAGCGGGTCGATTCCCGTTTTCAGGTACATCCCGGAATCAGCGCCCTGCATTCGCTTCTCAAGAACGTCCATGTAGTCAGGCAGCAAATCACCGATGCGGCGAGGAAGCTTGTCGTTGGTCTCGAATTGCACCTTTGACAGAACGCTAGCCACTTCTGCAGTTCGCTCGTTGATATCATGAGCACCTACGCTTTGCAGGATTGAGATTGCTTGCTGCAGGTCGCTAATTCCTTTGCGTATCATCCAGCATTGACGGACACGTTTTGCCCAGGCCCGGATGTTAGCTGCAGACTTGCATCGCGCCGCCACGCTCAATACTAAGTCCTTGCTTGAATCGGAAAGGCTATCTTGAACGGTGAACTGGTCGATTGGTTCGGCCTGATTCAGGAGGGTGACGATTACTTGATACATCTGGCGTAGGTGAAAATTTTCAAAGGCTTCTGCAGGTAACTTCCCGGCGACTTCCCGGCAGTCGATATGGTCGCCCTTGATCATCATTGAGCCGACCAACTGCTCTTCAAACTCGTAGCTTTCCATCAGTCCTCCCGGGAAAGAATTTCGTCAATCTTCTCTTTGCGAAGTGCGGTCTCAATGCCGTATCGCTTGCCTTCTGGATTGTCGCCACAAGCCCACTTCGTTGGCGTGTAGCCATGGGCGAGATAGCCATTCAGGAACGTGTTGATCTCTGTTGGCTGGCTGCCAATCTCCTTGCACTGCTTCAGGTAGGACTGCCAGAGGCGCTTCAATCCACTCTCGACTGTGGTCGATACATTGCGAATTTTTGGGAGCCCATGCTTATCGGCTTTGGAGTTCCAGGTGTCGCGCAGTCTTTCACGATCGAAAGCTGGCATTGCAGAGCGAGGATTTGTTCCTTTGGCTCGCGGATTGGTGCCCTTCTGCCGTGGGGTTAATTTTTCTTCCAAAGACAACCCCACTGCGTGGGTTTGGGTAGTGTTTCTTTCTTTCTTTTGAATAGTTTCTTTTGTGTTTAGCTGAGTTGGCGAATGCCCATTAGCTGAAGTAGCTAAACTTTTATTAGCCGACTTGGC
>NZ_JBSGBE010000055.1:0-1526 GCF_053601075.1 Lentzea sp. NPDC004789
CCGTGATCAGGTGGGACTTCAGCTCGAAGCCCGCGTGGTCTGCTGCCAGATAAACGCGCACGTCCGGGAGTCTGGCACGCTGGCGGACATGTTTGAAGAGTGGTTCAACAAACAAATGGTATTGCACATCAGCGCATCCAATGAGATCGCAGTTAGTTTGATGTGGAAGGCATGGCGGGCCAGCCGAGCAGGCATCTTGGTTGAGCTTCCAGACACTGACAATTATTGGAATGGCACAAGTGGCAACGAGATTTTCAACCACCGCCAGTTTGCGGCTGATTCCTGCGACGCGCTGCGTGATATCGGCCTATCAATCAAAGGGGAGTGATGATGAGTAACGAACCAAAATTTCCTGAACTTCCCGTAGAACTTCAGGTTGCATTGGTAAATGCCGCAACCGCGATGGCGACGACAAAAATTAGCGCATTAGGCAGCAAGTACAATCAGAGCTTTAATTTCTTCGATCGCGAGTACAAGTTGATTTGCGACTCGCTCTACAAAGAGAATCGGGGGAGATAATGGCTAAACAGGTCTTCTACCTAAGAAGCCCACAGATACGCCAGAACCTGAAAAACTTCATCGACAGCCTCCCGCTAAATCCAGACAAACCCCTCGCAGTAACCATCCAAGAGCCAACCAGAAGCCTAGACCAGAACGCAAAGCTCTGGGCAACCCTGCGCGACATCAGCGAGCAGGTCGTTTGGTATGGAAGAAAGATGAGCTCTGAGAGCTGGAAGTGTGTTTTCACCGCTGCGCTGAAGAAGCAAGAAACGGTTCCTGGCATAGACGGCGGCTTTGTCGTTCTGGGGCAATCAACAAGCAAGATGACTGTCGGCGAGATGCGCGACTTAATCGAGCTTATAAACGCGTTTGGTGCTGAGCATGGCGTCAAGTTCAGCGATGAATCCCGGCTCACTATCGAGTGGGCTAATCGATATGGAGACAAAGCCGCATGACACAGCGAAGTCCAACGCAAATCATAATGGATAACCTGATATTCAAGACTGACCACCGCAAGACCAGAAAGCCCCGCACCAAACCCGAGTTAACCCCAACATTCAATTGCACCGCGACCTTAGCCGATAGCATGTGGCTGCGTCGTCGCGCACGGAGAAAGCCATGACTGATTACAGCAAGATGAGTGATTTTGAGATTAATAAAGCAGTTGCTGAGCAACTGTACAAAGACAAGCCTTCATTGATTGTGCAGCGCGACGTGCCAAGTCGGCCGGCGGTTACAGTATTCTGCGACATTGGTGATGGAGAAATAGTTTCTATCCTATGTGCTGATTACTGCAACAACCCGGCAGACGCATGGCCGATTATCACTGAAAACAACATATCTTTGATTTTTGATAACCCATCATCCGTAATGGCGACCAGCAATTGTGTTGGATGGCACTCCGACGAGGAGCCGCCAATCCATTCATCAAGCAATAACCCACTCCGCGCCGCCATGATTGTCTTCCTCATGATGAAGGATGCCGAAAAATGCTAATCCTCATCACGGTAGCAATCTTATCCGCC
>NZ_JBSGBE010000056.1:0-1420 GCF_053601075.1 Lentzea sp. NPDC004789
CTAGTACTACAGCCGCATGGCGTGACCTGTGAGTCGTCGCTGGTAATGGCATTGTCGGGCTCGGTGTTGGTGGCGTCGTCGCCAGCGCGACCATGCCTCGGCGTGCGAAAGCGGGTGCGGGGTGAAGGTCAGGACGGCGTGCAGGCGCCTGATCTCGTTGACGCTCAACGGGATCAGGCCGTCATCACGGTCCGTAGAGCCCCCTTTTCCGTCTTCGCCGTGACGGCGAGGAAGGCGTGGGCGAGCATCGCGAGAGTGATGTGCCGGTACCAGGCGCCGTACTTACGGACCTGGTAGTGGTCCAGGCCGACCTCGTTCTTGGCCGCCTGGAAGCACTCCTCGACCGCCCACCGGCTCCCGGCCACCCGCACCAACACGTCCAGCGGCGCCGGATTTGGTGTGTAGCAGAGGAAGTACGCCAGCTCGCGGACGCCCTTGGCGTTGGGGGTGAGCGAGCGGCGGATCAGCAGACTGTGGTGTTCACCGACGTCGACCAGTGCCCAGTCATACAGCCGTGGCCCCTTGGCGCCGTCCCCGCAGGAACGGCGCTGCCAGGCCGATTTCGGCACGAGCCTGGCCAGGGTGTCGGCACGTCGTTTCCCCGTGGCGGTGGGGAGTTCCTGCTTGCACGGGATCGCCATGACGTAGGCGATACCCCGTTGTTCCAGCCAGGACCGCAGGCCGGGGTTCTGGCCGTAGGCCTCGTCGGCGGTGAACCACGAGAACGGCACGCCCGCGTCCACGGCCCGTTCGAGCATGAGGCGGGCCAGTTCCGGTTTGGTCGCGAACTCGACCTCGTCGTCGATCCCGGCCTCACGGCACCGGTCCCGGTCGTCGCACCAGCTGGTCTTGGGCAGGTAGAGCTCGCGGTCGATCAGCGCCCGTCCGTGCGGGGAGGCGTAGGCCAGGAACACGCCGAGCTGGCAGTTCTCGATCCGCCCGGCGGTACCGGAATACTGCCGCTGCACCCCGGCGGACTTGACGCCCTTCTTCAGAAACCCTGTCTCGTCGGCGACCAGCACCGCCTGCTCATGCCCGAGATGGTCTGCCACATAGCCGCGCAGGTCGTCGCGCACCTGGTCCACGTCCCACGCCGCGTGGCCGAGCAGGCGTTGCATACCGTCCGGGGTGGCCTCGCCGGCCTGCTCGGCCAGGGTCCACCCGTTCTTGCGTTCGGTCCGCGACAGCAGGCCCAGCAGATAGGCACGCGCCCGTCTGCGGGTCTGGACCTGCACGAACCGGCCCGCGAACCGGGCGAACAGGTCGTCGAACCCGGCCCGCCACGCGTCCAGGTCTAAGATCGGCAACGCGGCCACCGTTTCGCTTCGAGTCCCAACACACCTCGAAGTTGATCACGGTGGCCGTCTCACATCCCCGGCAGGTCATCGACCAAGATCACGCCATGCGGCTGTAGTACTAG
>NZ_JBSGBE010000057.1:0-1355 GCF_053601075.1 Lentzea sp. NPDC004789
AGCTTGACCGGCACACCGGGCACACCGGGCTCGCCCGGATCCTGCACGCCGTTGCGGTTGGTGTCGGACCACACGAAGTCACCGAGACGGTTCGGCGGTGCGACCAGACCCGCGTCCAGCGTCAGGTCCTCACGCCGGCCGACACCCAGCTTCGTCGTCGGCGTGCAGCCGGTCGCGGGATCGGCGTCGGAGTCCTTGCCATCGTCGCCGGCGTTGGCCTTGGTGAGGGTGTAGTCCTTCACCGCGGCCGGCAGGTTCGCGATGTCGAAGCACACCGAGTACTCACCGTCCGGGAGATCGCTGAACAGGTACTTGCCCTGCGCGTCGGTCTTCGTCGTCGCACCCGTGCTGAGCTTGACCGTGACGCCTTCGACGGGGATGTCGGTGGCGTCCTGCAGACCGTCCTTGTTCACGTCGATCCACACGTAGTCACCCAGGCGGTTGACCGGTGCGTGGATACCGGCGTCCACGGTCAGGTTCTCCCGCTTACCCAGGCCCAGCTCCACCTCGGGGGTGCAGCCGCTCGCCGGATCGGCGTCGGAGTCCTTCGCGTCATCGCCACCGGCGTTGGGCGTGGTGAACTGGAAGTCCTTCACCGCGTCCGGCATCGGGCCGAAGCACACCGTGTACTTGCCATCCGGCAGGTCGGTGAACAGGTACTTGCCGTTCGCGTCGGTCTTCGTGGTCTGACCGGTGGACAGCTTCACCGGCACGTCCGGGACACCGGGTTCGCCGTTGTCCTGGATGCCGTTCTTGTTGTCGTCACGCCACACCGTGTCGCCGAGCTTGTTCGGCGGTGATACGAGACCCATGTCCAGGGTCAGGTCCACCCGCTTGCCCACGCCCAGCGTCGTGTCCGGCGTGCACCCGGTGGCCGGGTCGGCGTCGGAGTCCTTCGCGTCGTCGGCGCCGGCGTTCGGCTTGGTGACCAGGTAGTCCTTCACCGCGGCCGGCAGGTTGGCGATGTCGAAGCACACCTTGTAGGTGCCGTCGGGCAGGTTGTCGAACAGGTACTTGCCCTGCGCGTCCGTGGTCGTGGTCGCGCCGGTGGACAGCGTGACCTTCACGCCCTGCACCGGAACATCGGTGGCGTCCTGCAGACCGTCCTTGTTCACGTCGATCCACACGTAGTCACCGAGACGGTTGACCGGTGCGATCAGACCCAGGTCCAGCGTCGGGTCCTCCGGCTTGTCCACGTCGAGCTTGGTCGGCGGCGTGCACCCGGTCGCCACGTCGGCGTCGGAGTCCTTCGCGTCATCGCCACCGGCGTTCGGCGTCGTCGGCACGTAGTCCTTCACCGCCGCCGGCAGGTTCTTGACGTCGAAGCACACCGTGTAGCTGCCGTCCGGCAGGCC
>NZ_JBSGBE010000058.1:0-1355 GCF_053601075.1 Lentzea sp. NPDC004789
AGCTTGACCGGCACACCGGGCACACCGGGCTCGCCCGGATCCTGCACGCCGTTGCGGTTGGTGTCGGACCACACGAAGTCACCGAGACGGTTCGGTGGTGCGATCAGGCCCGCGTCCAGCGTCAGGTCCTCCCGCCGGCCGACACCCAGCTTCGTGGCCGGCGTGCACCCCGTGGCGGGGTCGGCGTCGGAGTCCTTGCCATCGTCGCCCGCGTTGGCCTTGGTGAGGGTGTAGTCCTTCACCGCGGCCGGCAGGTTCGCGATGTCGAAGCACACCGAGTACTCGCCGTCCGGGAGATCGCTGAACAGGTACTTGCCCTGCGCGTCGGTCTTCGTCGTCGCACCGGTCGACAGCTTGACCGTGACGCCCTCGACCGGGATGTCGGTGGCGTCCTGCAGGCCGTCCTTGTTGACGTCGATCCACACGTAGTCACCCAGGCGGTTGACCGGTGCGTGGATACCGGCGTCCACGGTCAGGTTCTCCCGCTTACCGGGGCCCAGCGTCACCTCGGGGGTGCAGCCGGTCGCCGGGTCGGCGTCGGAGTCCTTGCCGTCATCGCCGCCGGCGTTGGGCGTGGTGAACTGGAAGTCCTTCACCGCGTCCGGCATCGGCCCGAAGCACACCTTGTAGGTGCCGTCGGGCAGGTTGTCGAACACGTACTTGCCGGACGCGTCGGTCTTCGTGGTCTGACCGGTGGACAGCTTCACCGGCACGTCCGGGACACCGGGTTCGCCCGCGTCCTGGATGCCGTTCTTGTTGTCGTCGCGCCAGACCAGGTCACCGAGCTTGTTCGGCGGCGAGACCAGGCCCATGTCCAGGGTCAGGTCGACGCGCTTGCCCACGCCCAGCGTCGTGGCCGGGGTGCAGCCCGTGGCCGGGTCGGCGTCGGAGTCCTTGCCGTCATCGCCACCGGCGTTCTGCAGCGTGACCTTGTAGTCGCTCACCGCCGCGGGCAGGTTGGCGATGTCGAAGCACACCGTGTAGGTGCCGTCGGGCAGGTTGTCGAACAGGTACTTGCCCTGCGCGTCGGTCTTCGTGGTCGCGCCCGTGCTGAGCTTGACCGTGACGCCTTCGACGGGGATGTCGGTGGCGTCCTGCAGACCGTCCTTGTTGACGTCGATCCACACGTAGTCACCGAGCCGGTTGACCGGTGCGATCAGACCCAGGTCCAGCGTCGGGTCCTCCGGCTTGTCCACGTCGAGCTTGGTCGGCGGCGTGCAGCCCGAGGCCACGTCGGCGTCGGAGTCCTTCGCGTCGTCACCACCGGCGTTCGGCGTCGTCGGCACGTAGTCCTTCACCGCCGCCGGCAGGTTCTTGACGTCGAAGCACACCGTGTAGCTGCCGTCCGGCAGGCC
>NZ_JBSGBE010000059.1:0-1310 GCF_053601075.1 Lentzea sp. NPDC004789
TGGGGTTGCCCCGTTTTGACGGACAAGGTCGATGAGGTGTTGTCACGCTACCTGATCGACTGGTTGGTATCGGGTGGCTTCGTAGGTGGCGGGGCTGAGGTAGCCGAGGCTGGAATGCCGGCGGCGGGTGTTGTACCAGCCTTCGACATATTCGAAGATTGCCTTGTGTGCCTTGGCTTTCGTGGGCCAGGACTGCCGGTCGAGCAGCTCGGTCTTGATGGTGGCGAAGAACGACTCTGCGACCGCGTTGTCCCAGCACTGGCCCTTGCGGCCGACGGACAGCCGCACCCCGGTGTCGGCGGCCGCGCGGGCGTACTGGCCAGAGGTGTACTGGCAGCCTCTGTCGGAGTGGAAGATCACTCCTGGCTTGGGTCGGCGCTGGGTGACGGCGTTGCGCAGGGCCTGCTCGGCCAGGTCGGTGCGCAGGTGGTCGGCGGTGGCCCAGCCGACGACGCGCCGGGATCCGAGGTCGATCACTGTCGCGAGGTAGAGCCAGCCTTCCCAGGTGTTGATGTAGGTGATGTCCCCGCACCATCGAGTGTTGATGTCCCTTGCGCTGCAGGAGAACTCTCGCTCGATCAGGTCGGCGGGTGTGGTCGCGGCCGGGTCCGGGATCGTGGTGGTGCGCCAGCGTTTCGGCGCCCGTCCGGCTCGGCCGGCGTCGCGCAGGAGCCGGGCGATGCGCTTGCGGGAGTGCCGGTGGCCCTGGTCGGCGAGTTCGGCGTGGATCCGCGGTGTCCCGTAGGTGCCGTTGGACTCGTCGTGCACCTCGATGATCTTCTCGGTCAGCGTGGCGTCGGCCTGCTCACGTGCGGACGGGCCCGCGCTGCGGCGGTTGTAGTAGGCGGCACGGGAGACCTGGAGCAGTTCGCACGCACGCTTGACGTTGCCGCTGCCGGCGTTCTCCGCCTCGATGAACGGGTAGACGTTCACCGGGTCTCCTTCGCGAAGAAAGCCGTGGCCCGCTTGAGGATCTCCACGTCCTCGCGCAGCCGCCGGTTCTCCCGCCGCAGCGCGGCCAGCTCGGCCTTCTCGTCGCTGCTCAGCCCGCCGTCATCACGGGTCCCGGCGTCACGTTCGGCCTGCCGAACCCACTCGCGCACGGCGGTCTCGGTCAGGTCGAAGTCCTTCGCGACCTGACCGATCGAGCGGTCGCCACGCTGGCACTGCTCGACGATCTCCGCCTTGAACTCCGGGGTGAACGCACGACGAGGACGCCGGGGCTTGTCCGAGCCCGTGGTCTTCATAAGGACATCCTTCCAGGGGCAAACCCCTGATCTCAGATGTCCGTCAAAACGGGTCAGGCCCAC
>NZ_JBSGBE010000060.1:0-1212 GCF_053601075.1 Lentzea sp. NPDC004789
GCAGCAGTAGTTCCATTTACTGAAGCTAGCAACTCCATATTATCATTTCGTGGAAGCGACTCACCATTAAACCACTTGCTCACAGCCTTGGGCGTAAGCTTCATTCTGGCAGCGAGATCAGCCTGCCTGCCATGTTGTGGTAATCCCGCCTTATCACAGGCTAGCGCAAGCCTTTGCGAGAATTTTTCGCGCTCATTTAGTTGAACCATAAGTTCAACTATATCTGTGCTTGACTGTACTATCAGTTCCGTCATAATATGAACTATAAGTTCACCACTGGAGATGCAAATGAACGAAATCACGTTTGGACACGTCATTAAATCCGTTCGTGTATCTGTTGTGGCTGAGGTTTGCGGACTTACGCCCAAGGCCATTTATAAATGGATAGAGCGTGGTTCTCTGCCGCGTACCGAGTTTACAGGAGAAACCGAGTACGCGGATAAGATCGCCAAAGCATCAGGCGGCAAGTATTCAGCAGCACAGATTCGCCGTATCGGTAAGCAGCAATTAGTCATGTAAATAAAATGTACTTTTAGTACCGAACGGCCCGGTATATGGTCGGGTGCCCGGCGTGGTCAATGGATGACTGTCAATGGTGCACGATAAAACAATTATTTACGCATTAACTATCTAAACCACAAAGGAAGTATTACGCATGGAAACTGCAAGCACACGCAAGACGGCGATGAAGATTCACTCGTCGCTTCTGAACAAAATCGCAGCAATGGGTCAGCGCAAGTTTGCTGATGCTATGGGAGTTAATGAGTCACAGGTTAGCCGGTGGAAATCAGGCTTGCTGGAGACTATGAGCATGGCGCTTGCTGTCCTGAACTATGGGATAGCAGACGAAGAAATGGCGGAGTTGGCTAAGCGCCTGGCTGGATATCTGTCACCAAAAGAAAACGCCCCGGAAGTTGCAGCTTTCGAGGCGTGATAGTGATGTTTGGAGATAACCACTGGAGGAAATTATGGCAAAAAATCGCCGAATTTACAAGACAGAAGAGGAACGACGGCATCCTGATTCACCGGAAGGAATCGTTGTTGCAGCCGCCAATAACCGGAGCTTTGCTGCTCGGTTCATTGGTGAATATCGGATTGCACTGGCAGGGGTGAAGAAGAATGGGTGTCGTTAGAAAATTATCCGACTACCGTAAACCTCATCAAGAGGTCATGGAGCAACGCGTGGCTGATACCGATGATGGGTATACCCGC
>NZ_JBSGBE010000061.1:0-1154 GCF_053601075.1 Lentzea sp. NPDC004789
TGTGGTCCACCTCGTACTTGTTGCGCACGCCCTTGGGGATCTCGATCAGGACGTCGAACTCCACTGGTCCTCGCTCATGTACACAGACATTGCAATATGATTTCCACCCAAACCCTTTCTCTAGTGATCCGGCCTGAATTACTTTCAATTCATTATCATCTTTCATCAATTCCCACGGCCCGTGAGTTCCTTTAAATCCACTCATCACGTTCTCTCCATCAATCCAATAACCACGCCACACCAGAAGAGGGCGCATGAAACCAACATCCAAAACCAAACCTTTCCTCTGAAGCTCATGCTGACCTCGACTTTTAGGCGTAAAAAAAAGCCGCTAGGCGGCTTTGTTCGATGCCGTCTTAATGGCAGCGTGCAATATAGTTATGTAATAAAAAACCCCGAATTTCGGGGCTTAGTAGTTACTTACTAGGGTTATAATCCATCATTCCTTTTGATATCGTTGACAACCTTGTTCTGATGGTTGGAGTATCTAATCCATGCCTAATATCTTCATTCAGTGAAGATATCTCTCCAGACCAACTTTCAATCATCGACCTAAACTGCCTGGCTCTGCTGACTTGTCGTTTTCTACTGCTTTCAAGCTCAATAACCTTCTGCTTTGCCTCTATTTGCGCCTTACCCATTCCAGCCGATATGGCCTCAATGGCTGCTAGCTTCATTTCTGCCTTTATCAATGGATGGAAATTGTCTGTGCCATAAAAAACTACCTCATCCAATGATTGGAAAATGAGTAGGCATTCTGTTTTCTGCTTAGCGCGCTCGTCATAGCATGTAACCTCAACAGCGGGCGTGTATCCGAATTGCTTTACCCTCATAGCTGTATACGTCATATTACTTTTCACCAGAATTCTCCTTGTGATTAGACCTACTTTAATCTATCAGTAAGTTTCTTTCGTGGTAACTAGCACCCGAAAGTAACTTAGCTTGTGAGCAGCATTGCCGTTCATCCTGAACCCGCCGCGCTCCCGACGCATGGTTTACTGTCGCGCCGTTCGACTGATCTCTGCGTGTTTCGCTTCGATGGATTTATAATGTACTGAAAGTTCATTAATGTAAAGTACCATAAGTACATATTTCGGGTAAAAAAAGCCCATCATGTCATAACATAATGAACTTTAAGGTAATTTATTTTTATC
>NZ_JBSGBE010000062.1:0-1143 GCF_053601075.1 Lentzea sp. NPDC004789
GCTCCATGCTATGCTTAGCGAAAACACAGGAGGTTTTATGGAAATTGTAGCTATCGCGCTGCTTATAGCTTTCTTGGTGCTCATTGCCCAGTTGGGGCAAATAATTACCCTGCAGAAGAAAAGCATCAGTGAGACAAAAACTGTGGCAGCATGTCTAGACGAAGTAAACCGCAATTTAGGGCGGCATACTGAATCTGTATTCGACGCCGCAGATCAGTTGAAAAACAGCGTAGAGTCCATAGAGTTAAAAATTAGCGACATAAAATACGTTATGGACGTAATTGAAAAATACAGCCTGCCAGATAGAGAGCAGAGAAAAGTATTAGACCAAGTAAAGATCGATAACGAAATTTATCGGTAGGCCATCCCTGGCCGGTGGTTAATATTCTCTGCCGTCGGCCTCTCCCGAAAGCCATCCAATAATGCCCATTCTCGCGATCGCCTGCTTCTCCTCTCGGGTCAATGTTCTGTAGAACGATTTCCACGCAGTGGAATTGGCGATACGCGTTTCCATTCTTCGATTAATTACCTGCTGTCCCTTCTCGGTCAATTTACCCCCTTTCGCCTGTTTAACGACCGACCTGAATTCAGGCGATGCCAACAGACGATCGGCAGCAACGCTACGCGCCGGGCGGGCGGCCTCTTTGGCTGCCATACCGGCTACGGCGCCGTAGCTAAGCGTCGGGCCGACAACAGGAATGTGGCCCAGCACTGTAGTGGCTAATGCGCCTTTTCCATGACGGTAAATTTTGTCAAGCGTGCCGCCTTCTGCATCGAATTGCTTAATGAACGCGTTCAGCCTACCAGTTTGAATACTGCTCTCGCGAGCCTGGCGCACTGCCTGTGAAACGGTGAAAAGATTCCGTAGCTGTTTGGCAGTTCGTGCTCCAAGCTCCCGCTCAACCATCGGCAGCGTTCCGGAAGATTTCATCCCCTGATACCAGTCAACAAAACCCGGCAGATGGAACTCGTTTTCCTTGCGGCTGCCTTGGCTGAAAGCATCGCGCAACGATGTGGCCACAACTTCCCGTCGGATACGTGGTGAAGGGATATCCTGCTGCAGCGCCCGAAAGCCTTTCGCGTCACCCTTTGACAGGTTTCGGATCGCCAACGATGCTTTTGTGCCGATATCGCCGCGCAGAT
>NZ_JBSGBE010000063.1:0-1140 GCF_053601075.1 Lentzea sp. NPDC004789
GCTTATCGAGCATGACAGATATCTAAATAGAATGGATGGAGGCGCAAATGAAAAAAGGCGCTAAGCCGACGAAGCCAAAAACCTGCCGACAATGCAAAGCCAAGTTCACCCCTCGCAATACCCTTCAAATCGTCTGTAGTCCATCCTGTGCAATCCAACACGCAAAGCAGCAATCAGAGCGCAAGCAAAAGCAATCTGAGGCATCTGCACGCCGTGAGTGGAACAAGCGCAAGGCTGACGCGAAGCCATTGAGTCATTGGATTGCTATGACACAACGAGCCTTCAACGACTACATCCGAGCCAGGGATGAGGGAAGTGGCTGCATTAGCTGCGGCAGTACAACGGCAACGGAATATCACGCTGGTCACTTCAGAACGACAGCGGCGGCCGGTCAGCTCAGGTTCAACGAAGATAACTGCCATCTGCAGTGCGCATCCTGCAATGTCCATCACTCCGGTGCAATCACTCAATACCGAATCAATCTCATCACGAAAATCGGCGCTGAGCGAGTCATGGTGCTTGAAAGCGACAACAACCCACACCGATACACCCGCGAAGAGTTAGACGCGATTAGAGCGCGTTACAGAGCGAAATTGCGGGAAATGAAAAAACTCCAGGAGGCAGCCTGATGTTCACAAGCATACCTGCAGCAATCGAAGAGGCGAGATTCCTCCGCGCGCTAACCGGCAGATGTCATGGAGTGGTTCAGCGTCCCGGCGGAAACATGGTCGTTAGGGTAATCGACCGGCGAGGCATGCATACGTTGTTCACCACAAAACAAGACCGCCACGGAACGGTTAAGACGGAGGGCATATCGTGAACATCAGTAAATTTGAGTTGGACGATGAGCAGCATCAGTGGGTTAATGGCTGGCTTGAGCTGTGGGGCGCATGGGTTTACTCAGGCCGACTCGAGCGACGCATGAGCAACATGATCGCCAAGTTCATGGAAAGCGTAGAGCCAAGCAAAAATCCAAGCAGGCCGATGTGCAATGGCGATGACGGAATGTTGATTTCTCAGGTCGTAGATTCCGTCATGTTTATCGACAAGAAAGCCTTTGGCATCCTGCTCAGCTACTACGCTCATGGTTCTTCTAAGCGAGCCATTGCATCTTACTATCACGCGACCGCAAAGCCCCGC